>JAQVFR010000006.1:90836-111631 GCA_028697145.1 Actinomycetota bacterium
ACGCATACGTTTCGATAAAAAGCCTGCACCCGAAAGCGATTGCGCCGTCTACGGCGCAACAGTGTCCAGCGCCAGTCCCGGCGCAGCCGGGCCTGGCCTGGCACGCATACGTTTCGATAAAAAGCCTTGTTTCTCCCCATGATATAATTCCAGCGTGAAAAGGAGGTAATGCCTTGAAAAGAGCCCTGCTCTCGGGCAACGAGGCGATCGCCCTGGGCGCATGGTGCGCGGGAGTGCGCGTCGGCGCCGCTTATCCCGGCACGCCGTCCACAGAGATACTGGAGGAACTGGCAGCCCGGCCCGATGTCTATTGCGAGTGGGCGCCCAACGAGAAGGTCGCCCTGGAGGTCGGTATAGGGTCCTGCCTCGGAGGGGCCAGGTCCCTGGTGGCCATGAAGCACGTGGGATTGAACGTGGCCGCGGACCCCTGGATGACCCTGCCCTATATCGGGGTCAACGCGGGGCTGGTGCTGGTTGTAGCGGACGACCCCGGCATGCATTCGTCCCAGAACGAGCAGGACAGCCGCTACTATGCGCGCATGTCCAAAGTGCCCATGCTGGAGCCCGCGGACAGCCAGGAATGCCTGGATATGGTGAGGGCGGCGCTCGAGCTCTCGGAGCGTTACGATACCCCGGTGCTGCTGCGCGTCGAGACCAGGATCAGCCACTCCCGCACCGTGGTCGAATACAGGGAGGAACGCGTCGGGGCGGACCTTCCCTACGAGAAGGACGCGGTGAAGAGGGTGATGATACCCGGGCACGCGCGCCTGCGCCACCCCGTGGTCATAGCGCGCCTCGAGGAGCTGGAGCGGGAGGCCGAGAGCCCCTCCATGAGCGTGGTGGAGATGCGCTCCTCCCGCGTGGGCATCGTCACCTCCGGGGTATGCTATCAATACGCGAGGGAGGCCTTCCCCGAGGCCTCAATCCTCAAGCTGGGATGCGTCTATCCGCTCCCGCGCAAGGCCATCCGGGAGTTCGCATCCCATTTCCGCCGCGTTTACGTGGTGGAGGAACTCGAGCCCTTCCTCGAGGAAGGCATCAAGGCCCTGGGCATAGACGTGGTGGGCAAGGCCCGCATCCCCCGGGACGGGGAACTGGACCCCACCCTGGTCGGCGAGAGCCTTGCGGAGCTCATCGAGATGGACACGGGGGTAAAGCACGGCGGTTGGAGCCCCCCGGCGCCGCACGCGGCCATCCCAGCCGAGTCCGAGCTCCCCGGCCGCCCGCCGGTGATGTGCCCGGGCTGCCCGCACCGCGGCCTCTTCTACGCCCTCAACCGCAACAAGGCCGTGGTCTCCTCGGATATCGGCTGTTATACTCTCAGCGTGCTGCCTCCCCTGGCTGGCATCGACTGCCAGGTGTGCATGGGGGCCAGCGTGGGCATGGCCCTGGGCATGGAGAGGGCTTTCGCAACTAGCGAGGCCAACGCGGAAAAGGCGGGCCGGGTGGTCTGTGTCCTGGGCGATTCCACCTTTATCCATGGCGGCATCACCGGACTCATCGACATGGTCTATAACCGGACCGTCTCCACCATCATCATCCTGGATAACCGCACCACCGCCATGACCGGCTTCCAGGACCATCCCGGCACGGGCCGCACGCTCATGGGCGAGGATACCCATGCCCTGGACCTGGTGGAACTGTGCCGCGCCGTGGGGGTGGAGTCGGTGCGTGTGGTCGATCCCTGGGAGCTGGAGGAGATGGAGGCGGTCATCCGCGAGGAGATGGAGGCGCCGCGCACCTCGGTGATCGTATCGCGGCGGTCCTGTGTGCTGCGCGAGCGCCGCGCCGGCGTCTTCTACCGCGTGGACGAGGAGGAATGCACCGGCTGCAAACGCTGCTTGCGCCTTGGCTGCCCCGCCCTGGTCATGCGGGGGGAGAGGGCGGAGGTGCAGCAAGACCTTTGCGTCGGTTGCTCCATGTGCGCGCAGGTGTGCCGTCCGGGGGCGCTCAGGGAGGTGAGGGCGGATGGCTGACGTGCTCCTGGCCGGGGTGGGCGGGCAGGGCAACGTGCTCTCCGCGCGGGTGCTCGCGCAGGCGGCGCTTTCCATGGGCTACGACGTCAAGACCTCCGAGGTCCACGGCATGGCGCAGAGGGGCGGCAGCGTGGTGTGCATGGTGCGCTGGGGCGAAAAGGTGCACTCGCCCCTCATCGAGGTGGCGAAGGCGGATTTCCTCCTGGCCTTCGAGTTGCTGGAGGGGCTGCGTTTCCTGCGCTTCCTCGGCGGCGAGGGCACGGCCATAGTAAACGATTACCGCCTCGATCCGCTTCCCGTGCTGCGAGGAGACGCCGTCTATCCGGAGGGCGCCATGGAGGTCATACGCTCCTACGCCGCTGGCACCGTGGAGCTGGACGCGCGCGAGCTGGCCGCGCAGGCGGGAGATCCCCGAGCGGCCGGGTCATGCATCCTGGGCGCGCTCTCGGTCTTCCTGGATTTCCCCGCGGGCGTGTGGGAGGAGTCGATAAGGCTTTCCGTGCCACCCAGGGCGGTGGAGGTCAACCTGGGGGCCTTCGAGGCGGGGAGGAAGGCCGGGCCGCATCCAGCCTGACCGCTCGCTGAGTAAAAGGGGGTTGGAGATCATGGCAACTGCCGCGAACGGCGATAACGGCGACTGCCACGAGGATTCCACGCTGGAAAAATGTGATTGGTACAGCGCCAACACCTTTCATCACGAAGAGTTCAGCGACATGGGTCGCCTGCTGGATATGAAAGAGAAGGCGGGCAAGAGCATCAGCGTCTGTCTTCCCAGCATGAACGAGGCCGCCACCATCGGCACCATCCTGGAGATAGCCCGCGGCGAACTCATGGAGAAAGTGCCCCTGGTGGACCAGCTGTGCGTGGTGGACGGGGGAAGCGAGGACGCCACCAGGGACATCGCCCGGGACGCGGGGGCAGAGGTATTCGGGCAGGAGGAAATTCTTCCCGGCGAGTTCGAGCCCCTGGGCAAGGGGGACGCCCTGTGGAGGAGCCTCTTTTGTTTGAACGGCGACATCGTGATCTGGGTGGACTCAGATATCCGCAACTTCCACCCGCGCTTTATCTACGGCATCATCGGGCCCCTGCTCACCAGGCCGGAGATCCTCTACGTCAAGGGTTATTACCAGAGGCCCATCAAGGCCGAACGCCGCCTGCTCTCCACCGGCGGCGGCAGGGTCACAGAGCTGGTGGCGCGCCCCCTCCTCAGCCTCTTCTTCCCGGACCTGGGTGCCCTCATCCAGCCCCTGTCCGGGGAGTACGGGGGTGCCCGCGAGCTGCTGGAGAAGATCCCCTTCTTCTCGGGGTACGGCGTCGAGATAGGCATGCTCATGGACATCTATGACCGCTTCGGCCTGGAGGCCATCGGGCAGGTGGACCTGGTGGACAGGCAGCACCACAACCAGCCCGTTCCCGCCCTGGGAAGGATGTCCTTCCAGATCATCCAGGCTGTGCTCATCCGCCTGCAGGGACAGGGCAAGATCGAGCTCCTCGAGGGATACAGCACGGAGATGACCCAGGTCGATTACAGGGACGGCGAGTACCTGCTGGAGAAGAGGGTGCTGCAGGTGGAGGAGAGGCCACCCATGATCGAGGTGAAGGAATATCGAGAGCGTTTCGGAGGGGGCGGCTGATGTCCGAGCGTTCCCCCTGGGACAAGTTGCCGGAACTGGAGCGGGCGGCGGAGGAGTTCGGCCCCGCCGCGCGCTGGCCGTACGTCGAAGAGAGCCTGAACGAGGTGCGGGTGGTCTACACCGACCTGGACGGCACCATGATGGGCCCCATGGGCAACTTCGTCCTCAACATCCGGCGGGAGTACACCCTCCGCCCGGCCAGCGTCCTGGTGGAGACGCTGAAGCGCGGCGTGGACGTGGTACCGGTCTCGGGCCGCAGCGGCAGGCAGCTCAGGGAGACCGCCCGCGTGCTGGGGATGCGCAACTACATCTCCGAACTCGGCGTGGAGATGGTCTACGACCTGGGTGAGAAGGTGGTGATGAACGCCGGCGCCCTGGGGGAGGGGTGCGCCGATATCTGGGAGGCCATCGCGAGCTCGGGGGCTGCGGACTTCATCCTCTCCCGCTACGCGAAGCGCATCGAGTACCACACCCCGTGGTCGGACTTCCGCGACTGCACCCCGCTCTTCCGGGGCCTGGTGGACGTGGAGGAGGTGAACCGCATCCTGGACGAAGGCTTCCCCGGGCTGGTGCTGGTGGATAACGGCGTCCTGCCTCGCGTCAGCCCCACCCTCGAAGTGCACGAACTACGCGCCTACCACCTCATGCCCAAGGGGGTGAGCAAGGAGATGGCGGCCGCCGAGGACATGCGCCTGCGCGGCTTCGAGAGGTCGCAGGCCATCGCCATCGGCGACTCCGAGGCCGACCTGGCCTTAGCGGGGGAGGTCGGGGCCTTCTTCCTGGTGCGTAACGGCCTCTATTCCAACCCCCACCTCATACCGCTGGTCTCCGGCCTGGATAACGTCATCGTGACCGGGGGCTTTCTCAACGAGGGCTGGGCGGAGGCCGTGGAGCTCGCGGTGCTCGGTCGCAGGCCTTAGCCCCGTGGGATTCCCTGCGCACTGCGGGCGGAAAAACAGCCGTTAAACCCGGGAAAACGCACCGTTTATGACGCGGCTTTAGGCAGACAGGGGAAAAGACGATACCATAATAAGCGGAAACGGAAGAAAAAGGCGTGGACGAGGGCATCCCCCCGGGGGCCGGTCCAGCCTATACGATATTGCAGCGGCGGGCTGGGACACAATGGCTATGCGGCGAGGGGTGTGGCCTTGGACCTGAAAAGAAGATTGGTCTTTTTCACCAGGCTCATCAGGATCCTGGCCTATATCTACCTGGTAACCCAGTACCTGCTTGTGCGCGGCGATTACAATTCCGCAGAGGTCATCCCCGTGATCGCGGGCCTGGGTGTCTTCTACGTCCTCATGGATGTGACCATCTTCCGCGTCCCCGAGGAGAGGTTCAGGGTGGCTTCCCTGGGCCTCATGCTCTTCGAGATGTTCCTCGTGTCCTTGCTCGTCTACTTCACACGCTCCAGCCCCATCGTAGAATTCGATTTCCTCTACGTCCTGCCCCTCGCCAATGTCGCGCTGTGGTTCGGCATCAGGGAGGGGCTGACCTACGGTGCCATTGCCTGCGTCGCGATCACCGTCACCGTGGTCCTCTCGGGACGCTTCGTCTGGCCCGACATGGTGGGATATCTCATGGGGCGATATATCTTCCTCCTGCTCGCCGGATTCATCATGGGGTACATGGCGGAGTTCGCCGAGAGGGAGAGCAAGGAAAAGTCCAGGCGCATGATCGAGCTGACCGCCCTATCCGGCTTCGCCACCCTGTTCGATTCCACCCTGCTGGAGGGCAAGGTCTATACCAACCTGGGAAACGCTATCTCTCACAGCATCAACCCGGACGTGGTCCTCATTTTCGGCTACGACCAGGAGCACGAACAACTGGTTGTGGCCTCCTGCGACGGAGTGAGCGACAGCGAGGTCAACCTGAGCATACCCGCCGCCTACGGCCTTACGGGGAGGGTCCTTCAGGAAAAGGCGTCCATCCTTATCGCAGACACCGACAGTGAGCGGGATTACCGGCAGCTCCTGGAATCCCAGCGCATCAGGTCGGCTGCCTACGCTCCCATGAAGTGGCGGGAGGAGGTCTACGGGGTAGCCTTCGCCGGGAGCCAGCAGAAGGAGGGTTTCAACGAGAACGACCTCAACCTGCTGACCGCCCTATCCGTACAGGCGGCCCTGGCCATCCACAACTCGAGGCTCTATTCCGACCTGGAGGACCGCATCGGGGAGCTTCACGCCATCTTCGAGATAGACAAGGCCATCACCTCGGCCATCGACCTGGAGACGGTGCTGCAGCAGATCGTCCAGATGAGCATCGGGCTGCTCGACGCCAAGATCAGCTCCCTCATGCTCATCGACGAGGAAAGCCAGGAACTGGTGATAGCGGCCGCCCACGGCCTTTCCGAGAGTTACATCCAGAAGGGGCCCATCAAGATCGGGGAGAGCGTGGCCGGCAAGGTCATCCAGGAGGGGAGGCCCATCGCCGTGGACAATATCGGGGACGACCCCCGCCACGCCTACGCGGAACAGGCCCGCATGGAGGGGCTGTGCTCGCTCCTCTCCGTGCCCCTGAACCTGAAGGACAGGGTCATCGGGGTCCTGAACATATATACCGACGAGCCCCACTACTTCAATCCCCACGAGATAAACCTCTTCACCAGCCTGGCCAGCCAGGCGGCCATCGCCATCGAGAACGCCCGCCTCTTCGAGAGCCTGGAGGAGATCTACATCGAGGTCATCACCGCCATGGCGTCCGCCATCGACGCCCGCGACGCTTACACCCACGGCCATTCCCACCGCGTCACCGAGTACGCCGTGGCCATCGCCGAGGAGTTGGGGCTGTCGCCGGCGGAGGTGGATATCATCAGGAACGCGAGCATCCTGCACGACGTCGGCAAGATCGGCATCAAGGAGGATATCCTGAAAAAGCCCGGCCGGCTCACCGAGGAGGAGAGAAGGGAGATGGAATATCACCCCTTCATCGGCACGAAGATACTGCAGTCGGTGAAGCTGCTCGAGCCGGTCATGCCCCTGGTCTATCACCACCACGAGCGCTTCGACGGCACCGGTTATCCGGACGGGCTGCGGGGGGAGGAGATCCCGCAGGGAGCGAGGATCATCTCCATCGCCGACGCTTTCGAGTCCATGACCTCCGACCGTCCCTACCGCAAGGCGCTGCCCCTGGAGGAGGCCATGGCCGAGATGAGATACGGTGCGGGAAGGCAGTTCGATCCACGCCTCGTCGAGGTCTTCATGAGGCTGGCCGAGCAGGGGAAGATAGACCTGGAGTGGTCGCAGAGCCGGGTCATCCCCATCGCGGACCACATGGGCCGCGCGAGCACGAAGTAGGCTCGCCCCGGCATGTCCGCGCCATTCGCCGCAATGCCCGCCGTCAACGCCCGCGTTCTCCCTTGATGGTACAATCCGGTCATGAGGTTCTGGACCAGAATAAAGCAGTTCTTCCGGGGGAAGAGATTCCTCTGCGACACCTGCGCATACGATTACCCTTCGGCCTGCACAAACCCGGAGCGCCCGAACGCCACCTCATGCCCCGACTACCGCAAACGCTTCTGACCTGCTCCATCTATGGGGTCTTGTTTTTTGCATACCCCGGTATCTGATGCGTTGATGCGAAAAAACAGGGCTAATGAGCAGCAGTTTCACAAGCGGGAAGATCGCCCCCGATGCAGGAAATCAAAACCTGACACTCAGTCCCGCAGTTTGAGCAGCCTGCCGCAGTTCGAGCAACGGAAGCAGTAGGCCCTTCCGAGCATGCCCATGAAGATATAGTAGGGGCTCCCGCATTCGCAGCTCTGCCTTATGGCCGCCACCCTGCGGTTGAACACGGGTATAAGGGCCAACATGGGAGCGAGGAACAGCAACGGCATGATGCCCAGGATGCTGCGGGTGAGCGCGAATATGAGGATCGCGGCAACCACCAGCAAGGCGGAGACGAGGAAGAAGCAGGCGAGAAGCCGGCGGTTCGCCCGCGGTATGCTTACGTCCGAGAACAGCTCCACCAGCCTTGATGACGCTTCCGGCTCCAGGTCACGCGCACAGCGGGGACATTCGAGGATCGCGTAGATGGTCGGCTTGTTCCCGAAGCCCATGGCGTATCCGGGCGACCATCCCCTATAGACGGGGACGCCGCGATAACCGCACGCGGGACAGTCCAGCTCCACCCCCCAGCCGTGTTTGTGTTCCATGCTCTGCCTGTACCCGGCCAGGCGCTCCTTGAACTTCACGGCAGCCCCCCTTCCTTGGCTTGCGTGTTTCCCGCATCCCTTACAGGTGGGTAAGGTGGCGCGGGCCCAGGTATTCCCGGGGGTTTTCCAGGGCCATCTCGATGGAGGCCAGCATCTGCTCGCGGTCCTCGGGCAGGTGGCCGTAGATGGGGACGTAGTTGGAGATATGGTCGGAGAGAAACCACGCGTTCTCCACCTCGAGAGCGCCCAGCATCACCTGCAGCTCGCGCATGATGGTCTCACCGCCGGCCTCCCGGAACCCCCCCTCACGGGCTATCTCGTACAGCGGCATGCCCGGAAGCAGTGCCAGGGTGCGGGGCCTGATGAAGTCGGGCCGCATGGCGTTGAGCACGCGGGCGGTGTTCTCGGCGTGCTGGCGCCACAAGTCCTCCCCGCCCAGCCCCAGCAGGACGTACACGGAGAGGGCGATGCCCGCCTCCTTGACCCTGCGCGCGGCCTCGATCATCCCCTCGGAGTCCACGCCCTTGTCCATCATGGCCAGGATCTCGTCGTCCCCCGACTCCAGACCGAGGTAGATGATGTCCAGGCCCGCCTCGCGCAGGCGGCGCAGCGCCTCCGGCGGCTTGCCCTTGAGGAAACGTGCCCCCCCGTAGCTGGAGACGCGCTCCGCCTCGGGGAAGAGATGCCTGGCGTAGGAGATGATGTCCGCGAGCTTATCGGAGTTCATGGCGATGGTGTTGCCGTCGGCCAGGAAAATGGACTCCACGTGGCGGTGCATGAGGCGCGCCTGGCGCAGGTCGGCCTTGACATCCTCGACGTCCCTCACGCGGTACTTCTTCATCTTGTACATGGCGCAGAAGACGCAGCGGTTATGCGGGCAGCCCAAGGTGACCTGGATGATCAGGCTGCGGGCCTCGCAAGGCGGCCGGAAGACCGGCTCCTCGTAATACATACCGTTATTATATCAGCGAAAATGGGGTCAATCCGTAAGGCCGCCAGGCATCAGTGTTTCCTCATCCACTTCAGTTTGAGATAGGCCATGAGGGGAACCATGAGATACCCCGCAAGCCATATCCAGACGAGGTAAGGGTTGCCCAACCCCGCTCCAGTCTCAAACATGCCGAGTGAGCCTCCTTATTCCTACTCTACTTATATGATTCCCATGGGGTCAGCCCTTAACATTCATCATTTTGTTAGCATTGATAATTACTATTCCATCTACAGGACGATCCTTTCTGCAACCATCCTTCGCAATGCCCGTGGCCACACCCTCAGCCCGGCCGGTCATGGTCCAGCGCGAGATGGTTAGCATTGCATATGAAATGATGAATGTTAAGGGCTGACCCTCTAGCGGATGTCGTCGCAGCGCATTTCCACCTCCGGTCCCGCGCTGTCGCTGGCTATCTTGCCGTCGCGCAGGGTGATGATGCGGCGGGTGTAGTCGGCTACCATGGGGTCGTGGGTGACGATGGCGAAGGTCTGACCCGTCTCCCGGTTGAGGTCGCGCATGAGCTCGATCACCTTACAGGTGTTGTAGGTGTCCAGTTCGCCGGTGGGCTCGTCCGCCAGCACCAGCACCGGGTTGGTGACCAGTGCACGGGCGATGGCCACCCGCTGCTGCTCGCCTCCGGAGAGCTGCCCCGGCCGGTTATTGGCGCGCTCGCCCAGGCCCACCTTCTCCAGGGCCTCCATGGCGCGGTGGTAGCGCTCGGGCGCGGGGACCTTGAGGTAGCGCAGGGGCAGCTCCACGTTCTCCCGCGCTCTCAGCACCGGAAGCAGGTTGAACTCCTGGAATACGAAGCCGATTTTCTCCCGCCTGAGGCGGGTGAGCTCCTTCGCCGAGAGGTCCCCCGCCTCCATGCCGTCGATGGAGATGCTTCCCGAGGTGGGCGTGTCCAGCAGCCCGATGAGGTGCAGCAGGGTGGTCTTGCCCGACCCCGACGGCCCCACGATGGAGAGGAATTCGCCCGCCGCGATGGAGACGTCGAGGCTGTCTACGGCATTGATCTCCACGGGGCCGATCCTGTATGTCTTGGTGATGCCTCTGGCCAGGATCATGCGCTCAGTCCTCCTTCAGGGCGTCGATGGGCTTGAGGCGAGCGGCGCGCAGGGCGGGGAAGAGCCCGGCCGCAGTGCCCAGGACGGTGGCGAAGGCCACGGGGCCCACCACCACCGTGGTGGTGATGGTGAACACCGACACCTGGCTGGACGCGGTCGCGTTGTTCAGCAGGTACACCGCCAGCAGGCCCAGGAGCATCCCAATCAGGCCGCCGAAGAACCCGATCAGCGCGGACTCCAGCAGGTATTCGGCGAGCACGGAGCCGGTCTCCGCGCCGATGGCCTTCTTGAGGCCGATCTCCTGGGTGCGCTCTGACACCGACATGATCATGGTGTTGATGATGGAAAGGCCGCCCACGACGAGGGCGATGAAACCGATGCCCAGCAGTATGGCGTTGAAGATCAGGCTGAACTGAGAGATCTGCTTCTCGGCCTCCGCCGGAGAGATGACCTTGACCCCGTCCACGGCCTCGTCTATGCGGGCCGCGAGCTCGTTGGCGTCCACGCCTTCCTCCGGGATGACGTCGATAGTGGCCGCGATGTTTTCCACCTGGAAGTAGGGGTTTATCGCGCGGAAGAGGTCGAGCGTGTCTTCATAGGAGACGAAAGCGAAGCTGTCGGGGGCGGAGAGGGTGGGCTCGTATATTCCCACCACCTCGAACTCCCTACCCCTCAACTCGACGCCGTCGCCTACCCCGGCCTCGAACTTGTCGGCCAGGGTCGAGCCCAGCACCACCACGCCCTCGTCGCCATCCCGCAGGATGCGCCCCTCGGCGATGTCGATGAGGTTGAGGAGGTCCTCGGCCTCGGCGAGGTCGGCTCCGACGATGAGCTCGGGGGAGCCGAAGCCTCCGCCTTCGCTGGAGAGGGGCAAGCCGAAACCCGCCACCACGCTCTTGGCCCCGGGCACCGCCTTGATCTCGTCCACCTTGGACAGCTCGAGGTAGCCGTCGGAGCCCCCGAAGAGGCCCCCGCCCGACGCGACGATGGATATTTTGCTGGTGAACCAGGTCTCGGCCCCCTTGACCTGCTGGTTCAGGCGGGCAGAGAGGGCGCCCAACACGGTGAGGGCGAAGATGCCCACCACGATACCGAACACGGTGAGGAAGGTGCGCGCCTTGCGCCTCCACATGTTCCGCAGCACGTATTTGAACAAACCCGTTCTCCCCCAGGTCGTCTATCCTCTACTAAGCGTCATCCCGGCGTCCTGGTCGACGCGGCCGGCATGCGCGCTGTCAGCGGCCCGGGACACCCCCGACGTTATTCATAACAATGCTTATTATCACCGCATATACGTACGTTCAATCATCGCCCGCCTCGCGGGATCGGATCGGAACGGTCCGGGATTGATCCCAGGCGTGACGTTCAGCGGCGCAGCTTCTCTATCTCCTCTACGGCGGCGTCGTGGAGGGCGACGCGGTAGGCGAAGAGCCCCATCCCGGTGTCCAGGAGCACGCGCCTAACCGGACCCTGCAGCTCCTCGAGGGAAACCCATTTCGTCTCGCGGATCTCCTCCTCGTCGAGGTGGCCGAGGTTCACCCCTCTGGTGAAGGCGGTGAAGACCAGGCTGCGCCAGTTCTCCGCCTCGGGGCCGCAGGTAAAGCGGGAGTGTATGTGAAGTATGAAACGGTCGAGCTCGACGTCCAGCCCTGTCTCCTCCCGTGCCTCACGAATCGCACCGGCCTCCAGGTCCTCCCCGGGTTCGGCGGCGCCGCTGGGCGCGCGCCAGGCGCCGGGCGGGAACATATGCTTGGCGATGGCGGCGAACTCGACGTACTGGTAGTCCCTGAAGATGAACAGCGTGACGTCGTGGTTGCGGTCGTGCTTCTTCGATCCCTGGAGCATCACCATCTCCGGGGGCTTGATCTCGAAGGAGAGGGAGAGGTGGCGCGGCTGCCCGTACCTCTTCTCCATCTCCATGATCATCTCGTCCGTTACGTAAGCCATGGCATCAATTATATATGGAACCGGGATGGCCGAAACGACCTGTCCTGGTGCGGCGGAGCCGTTTGCCCGCTCATCCCGTATCGGCGCGAGGCGGATGGGCGCGCGGCGGCGTAGCCGAGGCCGGCCGATGCGGTATAATCTTCTCTGTCGTAACCTCCAAACTGGAGATGATGGATATGCGCAGGATATACGTGGACCACGCCGCGACCACCCCGTTTCACCCCGAGGTGACCGAGGCCATGCTCCCCTACCTGGGTGTGCGCTTCGGCAACCCCTCCAGCATCTATAGCGAGGGGAGGGAGGCCCGCAAGGCGGTGGAGGAGGCGCGCGCGCGGGTAGCGAAGGCGCTGGGCGCGGACCCGGGGGAGATAACCTTCACCAGCGGCGGCACCGAGGCCGACAACCTCGCCGTGCTCGGCGTGGCGCGGGCCAACCGCGAGCGGGGTAACCATATCGTGACCACCGCGGTGGAGCACCATGCCGTGCTGGAGCCGTGCCATTACCTGGAGAGGGAGGGTTTCGAGGTCAGCGTCCTGCCCGTGGACGGCGCGGGACTGGTGGATCCCGGCGAGGTGCGCAGGGCGATCCGGCCGTCTACCCTGCTGGTCTCGGTGATGCATGCCAACAACGAGATCGGCACCGTGCAGCCCATCGAGGAGATCTCCGCCATGTGCAGGGAGGCGGGGGTATACCTCCACAGCGACGCGGTGCAGACGGTGGGCGCCCTGGAGGTCGATGTGAACCGCCTCGGGGTGGACCTGCTGTCGGTATCCGCGCATAAGCTGTACGGTCCCAAGGGGACCGGCTGCCTGTACGCGCGGCGGGGGACGAAGCTCGAGGGCATAATCCTGGGCGGGGGGCAGGAGAGAAGGTTGCGCTCGGGCACGGAGAACGTGGCGGGGATCGTGGGCTTCGGCGTCGCCATGAAGCTGGCGGCGGAGGAATGGGAACAGCGTTCGGACCACGTGCGCCCCCTGCGCGACCGCCTCATAGCGGGCATCCTGGAGGGCGTCCCCCATACGCGGCTCAACGGTGACCGCGAACGCAGGCTGCCCAACAACGTCAACGTCCTCTTCGATTTCATCGAGGGGGAGGCCATATGCCTGCGGCTGGATTTCCAGGGCATCGCGGCCTCCACCGGCTCGGCCTGTTCCTCGGAGAGCGGGGAGGCCTCGCACGTGCTCCTGGCGCTGGGCATACCACAGCAGAAGGCCCACGGCAGCCTGCGCCTGACCCTGGGCAGGGAGAACACGGATGAAGACGTGGATTACCTGCTCGAGAAGCTTCCCCCCGTCATCGAGGAGCTGCGCCGCATGTCCCCCCTATACCCCGGCTAGCGTTTCTTTCTTTTGCGCAGCAGGGACATGCGCTCCATCACGGCGGGGTTGGAGGGGGACAGCTCAAGCGCCTTGCGGTAGTCCTTGCGCGCGGAGCCCAAGTCGCCCTGATCGTAATAGATGTCCCCACGGCAGATATAGGTGATGGCCACGCCGGGCTCCAGGTTTATGGCGCGGGTCATGTCATCCTTGGCCCTCTCCCGCTCGCCCTTGCGCCAGAGAGCCCGCCCGCGGTTGTAGTAGGCGGTGTAGAGGTTGGGGTCGAACTCCAGCACCCGGGTATATTCCTCGATGGCGGCATCCAGCTTCCCCTCCGCCGCATGGATGGAGGCCAGGCTCATGCGGGTGATGGCCATGGTCAGATTGAACATTTCTATCTCATAGAAGTCGAGTTCGTCTTCCATAATTTTTCCTCCGCTATCATCGCAACAGCGTTTAGTATAATGTCCCTCTCCAGCTTTGGGAAGGCGGCGAGACGGACCGCCGGCACCTCCCCGCAACGCATCCTCCCCGGGACGGCTAGACGCCTGTCCGTCGGACTGCTAAAAGCCCCGGGACCGGGTTCTCCCCCCGTGTCCACCATCATTACTGACGCGGCGGGGGCGAAGGTTGTTTCCCTCCCGGCCTCGTCGGGAACGGGGCGGAAAAACCGTTCGGTCATCTCCGCGCGCGGCGCCTGGAGCCGGTATTTATGTTATAATCCTTTCGCCTTGGGAGGGGTTCCGACACCATGTCGTTTTACTGCAGAGAAGGAGGAATCGCTCATGTCCGGCAAAGAGAGCCTCGAAAGGAACATCCTGCGCAGGCTGAACATCGGAGACATCCCCAAACGCAGCGCAGCCAAGTACCCCGACCTCACCTCCCTGGTGTTCATGGGGAACAAGATCACCTTCGCCGAACTCAACCGCAACTGCTGCCGCATGGCCCGCGTCTTCGAGAGCCTGGGCGCGAAGAAGGGAGACCGCATCTCCTTCATCACCCACAACTGTCTCACCTATATCTACTCCTGGCTGGGAGCGTGCAAGATAGGGTGCGTCGCCAACCCCCTCAACTTCCAGCTCAAGCCGAAGGAGATCGAGTACATCATAAACAACGCCGGCTCGAGGTTCCTCTTCGTGGAGGACTTACTGGTGCCGCAGGCGCTGGAGGCAGCCCCTGATCTCAAGAGCGTGGAAAAGATCGGCATAATCCACGTCAACGCCCCCGACACAGAGACGCCGCAGGGGTGGCTGGACCTGGACGCGCTCTTCGCCGCGGAGTCCGACGACTCCGAGCCCCTGGTGGAGACGGGCGACGACGACATGTGCTGCCTCCTCTACACCAGTGGCACCGAGGCTCAGCCCAAGGGAGTCATGAACACCCACAAGAGCTTCTTCAACACCCTCCTCTCAGGGGTGCCGGACCTCAACATCCACAAGGGCGACACCGCCCTGCTCTCCATACCCCTCACCCACATCGCCGGCAAGTACCTGCTGCTGGAGTTCATCAACCTGGGGTGCAAGCTGGTGCTGGAGTACGCCCCGAACCCCATCGAGATCCTCGAGCTGACCCAGAACGAGAAGGTCACCTGCTGGGTGTACCCTCCCACGCTATATCAGATACTGCCGTCCATGCCCGGCTTCGAGGGCTATGACCTCTCCTCCCTGAGGAAGTGCGTCTCCTTCGGCGCGGTCATGCCCGTGCCCATCCTCGAGCAGTGGAAGAAGCTGCTGCCGGGCTCGGAGTGGAGGAACTACTACGGGCAGACGGAGTCCGGACCCCTGGGCTCGACCCTGCAGCCCGAAGACTTCGAGCGCAAGATCGACACCATCGGCACCCCCCATACCGGGGTGGAGATAAAGATCTTCGACGATTCAGGCAACGAGGTGCCGGTGGGCGAGATGGGCGAGATCGTCATGCGCGGCCCCTCGGTGATGAAGGGCTATTACAACCTGGAGGAGAAGACCGCCGAGACCTTGCGGGGGGGATGGCTGCATACCGGCGACCTGGGCAAGTTCGACGAGGAAGGCTTCCTCTATTTCCTGGACCGCAAGAAGGACATGATCAAGACCGGCGGCGAGAACGTGGCCTCCAAGGAGGTCGAGGACACCCTCATCAAGCACGAGAAAGTCATGCAGGTGGCGGTGGTCGGCCTCCCCGACGAGTACTGGATAGAGAAGGTCGCGGCGGTGGTCGTGCCCTATCCCGGCGTGGAGGTCACGGAGGAGGAGATCATCGCCTTCGCCAAGGAGAACCTGGCCGGTTACAAGTGCCCCAAGCAGGTGATGATCATGTCCATGGACGAGCTGCCGGTGCTTCCCAGTGGCAAGATCCTCAAGCGCGAGCTGCGCGAGCAGTTGAGCAAAAAAGAATAGAGGCATTGGGAGGCATTGGGGTCAAGCCTCGCCTCGTGCCTGAGGCTGATTAGCGGAGGCATTGGGGTCAAGCCTCGCCTCGTGCCTGAGGCTGATTAGCCCCCAACGATCCGCAAACCATATGCTATAATCTATCTCTGAAGCGAGCGGGTCTAGCTCAGTCGGTAGAGCGCAAGCTTCCCAAGCTTGAGGTCGCGGGTTCGATCCCCGTGACCCGCTCCAACAACAAAGCCGGAGGCTTCCACCCCCGGCTTTTTCTATTACCTCCAGGGACCCGGGGGCTTCCAGGTGCTCTTGAAATCGTCTCGCCCAGAAATAGCGCTCAGCACTGGTGTCAGAAAAACCGCGATAGTCTTGATGACTTCTCCAAGATCATCGCTTACGCCGTCTATCCTGTTCTTGCGTATGAATGCCCTCCATTGGGCAGACTTGGCTGGGTCATCTGCAAAGTCAGATGATAGAGCGACCGGTTCTGAAACAGCCTCGACACCACGGAGAGACAAACATTTTTCTATTGCCCTGGAAAGGACATCACCGTCGAAAGGGAACTGTCGGGAGAGGAGCCAGATATCGAATACATCCTTCATGCGGCTGTTGAGGATTCCCAGTCGCAGGAGGGTCGCGAGTTTCTCGGCTATGGTGCTCTCCCGTGTGTAGCCAAGAAGCCTGGGGGCGGGGAAGTCAAGTATGACGGGGTAGTTCACCTTCTCTGGAGACGGGGTTACGATATCTCCGAATCCTACATCTATCTGGGCCGTTATCCTTGCGTTCCCCAGGCCTCCCCTTACTTTGACTCTGACGCCCTGGTACTCCGGCCCCTCGATTATTCTCTCCCCGCTTATGCTTTCCGCATGGAATTTCACGCCGTCGTCGATGACTTTCTGTTCACAGACATCTCTTATAATTGCGACTATGTTCTCGACTTCCGCATCCACGCGTCCGAGCAGGTCTATATCGGAGGTAGGGCGAGAGACGGGAGCTTCCCAGCAGATAAGCATAAGTGCTCCCTTGAGGATGAACCTGTCTCTGTAGCTGGATTTCGAAAGCCTGTAAAGGAACCGCTCCATGGCATAGTACTGCAGTACCTCGTTGAAAGGCCTGTCAGTTTGCCGCGCTACGTTCAACAGGCGTTGGTGAACAGATGACGCGATGTCCTTAAGGCCACTTTCACTCACAGCAAGGCCTCCAGGTATGGACGCATAACATTCTCCACACGACAAATATGCGCGTAGTGCATGAGCTTATTCAGGTCCAGAGATCTGGAACGCCACGATATCTGCAGAGCTTCGACAGCCACGTCTTGCCCGATCTTGTTGCGGAACTTGAAGCAGTCCGCAAGGGTTTTCTCGATGTTGTATATGCGAACGGGGATGCCGTCGATGCCGTGCTCCTCTGCACCTTCCGTGTATGCTTCCGCGAGAAAACGATATATGCGCAGCGGAGGGTGATCCAGACGCGGTGCCTGCGCGCCTTTCGGTAGGGCAAGATGGACTTCGTGAGGAACCTGGGTGGTTATCTCGTGGAAGGCCAGGGCTGAGATGAGGCATATCACGCCCTGGGGGACTTTGAGCGCGGCCATCACCAGATCGGGGTCGGAGAAAGGCGGCATGTCCGCCAGCCGGTACCAACCTCGGCTCACCCTACTTAGCGCACCACTGTCACGCATGGCATAGAGCTTGCGTGGATGTATGCCCGAGGAGATAGCCTGTCCCGTGGACATTATCCCCCCATGCTCGCGAAAGATAGATAGCTCCCGCCGAAAGATGTCCTTGTGTTCCATGTACTTAACCTTTGGATAATATCTGCATTACTTATATATAAGTAATGATATATTTATCCAGGATTCTTTTCAACAAACTGCTCGGTGGACGCCCCCTCGATTATAGATGATGCGTCCGCTCTAAAAATGCCTAACTGTAATTGAACTCGGTTGACTCGCTCCAACAACAAAGCCGGAGGCGAAAGCCTCCGGCTCTTTGGTCTATTCCGTTGTATTGGATCGGGTGTGTTATTTTATATAGGTGCGAAGAATACTATATCAATATATATCACCGCGAATAGCTTTGGAGGGATGATGATACCTTGCGAAGGATATGTCGAGTACAAGCGGAGAGAGTTCTGCAAGGACGTGAAATGCCCGGTGCAGATGGAGATGAACGCGCTCGAGGAAGGGTCGTCGGGATATGAGGAAAAAAGGCGCGTGTGCAAAGAGGATTGCAGGTTCACGGCCCATCGATTTCATAATTGGCTGATCGATAAGGGCTATATCATCATTC
Organism: Actinomycetota bacterium; assembly: GCA_028697145.1. Taxonomy (GTDB): domain Bacteria; phylum Actinomycetota; class Geothermincolia; order Geothermincolales; family RBG-13-55-18; genus SURF-21. The sequence continues at coordinate 108,572 of JAQVFR010000006.1, forward strand.
GCCCCGAAGAGTAGCCTGATGTGTGTAGCGAGATCATACGCGGGGATGGGCAAGCCACGCGATGTCCTTGCGGTGATCGATTCACGATGAGGAGGTCTTGAAATGCCGGACGCAGAAGGGATTCTCGAGGCGCGGGATATATCCGAGATGGAATCAAAGCCGACCGTGACCACAAAAGGCAAATACATCAAGGGTTCCGAGCATATGGACTGGGGGATGAGGAACCGCCTGTCAAGGCTGATCCAGGAGGACGGCCACTGCTTCTTCATGCCCATCGACCATGGCTATTTCCAGGGGCCGACGCGCTGCCTGGAGCGGCCGGGCGAAACGGTCTGCGATCTTCTCGCCTACTGCGACGCCCTGTTCGTGACCCGCGGGGTCCTGCGCAGCGATATCGACCCGGACCGCAATACCCCCATCATCCTCCGCGTATCGGGAGGGACCAGCGTGGTGGGCAAGGACCTGGCGGACGAGATCGTCACGACGTCCATCGACGACATCATCAGGCTGAACGTGTGCGCGGTGGGAGTGTCCGTGTTCATCGGCACCGCATACGAGAAGCAGACCCTGGGCAACCTCAGCGCCCTGGTGAACGAGTGCGAAAAGTACGGCATACCCGTGATGGCGGTGACCGCGGTCGGCAAGGAGCTCGAAAAAAGAGACGACCGCTACCTCAGCCTGTGCTGCCGCATCGTGGCCGAGCTCGGCGCTAAGGTGGTCAAGACCTACTGGTGCGAGAATTTCGAGAAGGTCACGGGCGGCTGCCCCGTCCCGGTGGTGATGGCGGGGGGGCCGAAATGCGAGACCGAGCTCGAGGTCTTCGAATTCGTCTATGACGGGATGCAGAGAGGCGCCATCGGCGTGAACCTGGGAAGAAACGTATGGCAGAACCCGGCGCCCGTCGCCATGGCCAGGGCCCTGCACGCGGTCATCCACAGGAACGCGACGCCGCAGGAAGCGGCCGATATCTACAGAGAAACGAAAGAGTGCTGAAACGGGGTGGGCGGGCCTTGCGTATAGCGAAATACTACAGCAACAGCGATATCAGGATCGAGGAGATGCCGGTCCCGGACATCGGGCCGCGGGAGATGCTGGTGAAGGTCATGGCCAGCGGCATCTGCGGCAGCGACGTCATGGAATGGTATCGCATCAAGAAGGCCCCCCTGGTGCTGGGGCACGAGATCGCCGGGGAGATCGTGCAGGCAGGGGACGAGGTCAGCCGCTACCGGGCGGGCCAGCGGGTATTCGTCTCGCACCACATACCCTGCAACACATGCAGGTATTGCCTGAGCGGGAACCACACGGCCTGCGAGACGCTGCATACCACCAACTTCTTCCCCGGAGGGTTTGCGGAATACCTGCGCGTGCCGGAGCTCAACGTGGACCGCGGCGTCTTCCCCCTCCCCGATGACATGACCTATGACCAGGGCACCTTCATCGAGCCGCTCGCCTGCGTGGCGCGCGGCCAGAGGGTCGCCCGGCTCGAGGCGGGCCAGAGCGTGGTCGTCCTGGGGAGCGGCATATCGGGGCTGCTGCACATAGCCCTGGCCAAGGCGCTCGGGGCGGGGAGGATAATCGCGACCGACATAAGCCGGTACCGCATGGACGCGGCGAAACGCTTCGGGGCGTACGCGGCGATATCCGCACGTGAGAACGTACCGGCGCGCGTCCGCGAGCTCAACGACGGAAGGCCGGCCGACCTGGCGATCGTATGCGCCGGAGAGCTCTCCGCTTTCGAGCAGGGCCTCGCGTCCCTCGACCGCGGCGGCAGGCTGCTCTGTTTTGCGCCTACCAAGCCCGGTGTCTCCCTGCCGGTGCCGATAAACGACTTCTGGCGCAACGGCATCACCATACTGCCGTCATACGGCGGGAGCCCGAGGGATATCATGATAGCCATGGACCTCATCGGGGCGCGGCGGGTACCGGTAGAGGAGATGATCACCCACCGCCTTCCCCTGGAAGAGGCCGGTGAGGGGTTCAGGCTGGTCGCGGAGGCTTCGGAGTCGATAAAGGTATTGCTCCTGCCGCACGACAGATGATAGATCCGCCGCTACGGGTGCCGAGCCTGGTCTTTCTGTCCGCTACGTCACCCGTCTCCAGAAAAGATATGACTACGATCAGACTCCCATGACCGCAGCAGGAATGCGAGCGGGAGACGAAAGCTTCCGGCTTTCCTTTCATGAGGAGACGCATCTGGTCCCAGCGCCGGCGATCGCCCGGCCGGAGCCGTCCGTGTAGCTCGCTCAGGTATCGAAGGACCCTGGAGCGGGATTCTCCGCGCATGCGAAAGCCGCAACGGCCGCAAGGAGGCCGTTTCAGCCCGCGTGCAAATTGGGTATGAATATGATGGGAAACGGTGTTGCTGCAGGCATGCGTGAGGAAAGGGGGCGTTGAGATGACGGTCATGGCTACAAGGGAGCAGATCGAGAAGTACACCAGCGAGGGCTGGTGGGACAACATCACGCTTATCGAACGCTTCAGGACAAACGTCGAGAGGTGCCCGGACAGGCTGGCGGTCGTGGATCCCCTCAACAAGGAGGACCTGGTCGGATAGAGCCGGAGAGGCTTACCTACAGGGAGCTCGCAGAGAGGGTGGACCGGGCGGCATCCTTCCTGCTGGACCTGGGCATCGGCAAGGACGACATCATCGTCGCGCAGACGCCCAACACCATCGAGCTGGTGGTCACTTACCTGGCGGCGTGGCGGGTGGCCGCCGCCGTCTCCCCGGTGCCGGTGCAGTGGCGGGCGCACGAGCTCACTTACGTGCTGGGGCTGACCGGGGCGAAAGCCTTTATCGTAGCCGGGGTCTTCAAGGATTTCGACCACCTGGAGATGGCGCGCAAGCTGCAGTCAGCCCATGCAGGCCTGGAGCACGTGGTCTCCCTGGATAGCTTCCACCAGGAGACGACCGGGCATGCCGTAAGGGACGACCTGGACGGGGCGACGGCTGAGCTGGATGCCAACGACATCTCCGTCATCCAGTGGACTTCCGGTACGGAGGCGGAGCCGAAGGCCTGCCCCATCAGCCACAACAACTGGGGATTCGCCAGGTTCATTTAC
>JAQVFR010000007.1:0-31786 GCA_028697145.1 Actinomycetota bacterium
ATTGGTGGGCGTTAAGGGATTTGAACCCATGACCTCCTGCTTGTAAGGCAGGCGCTCTCCCGCTGAGCTAAACGCCCTCGTTACGCAGTTTCGCCTTCCTCTTTCATTCCTCTTCGCTTAGTTGATTATCGGCGATGGGCGAGCGCGGGGCAACAGGACCCTTCGGCCACGGGGAGCATCAACCACCTTCTCCTTCATCCTCCACCTCTATGCTCATGGCGGAGTTGAGGGCGGAATTGACCAATCCGAGTATCTTCTTGCTCTCCTCGAGGGTGTTGTCCTTGTCGAAAAGCCTTATCTGGTTATAGAGGGCCTTTTCCATGAGGGCCCGGCGCTGCCCCTCCTTGTCGCCCAGGGCGCTGCAGGTGGCGGCGATAGCGGTGAGCAGGGTGTTGCGGCTCACGATCTCGGAGTCGTATTGCTTTGCTTGCTCGAAGGCTTCCCTGGCCTGCGCGTACCGTTTCTCCAGCAGGTAGAGATCTCCCAGGCTGTAATAGAGGCCGCCCGCTTCGGGATTCGCCTCTATCCCCTGCAGGGTGAAGGCGATGGCCTCGTCGATCTTTCCAAGCACCTCCATGATCCCGGCGCCAACGTAATAGGCGCTGACGTAGTGGGGATCGAGGAGGGCTATGAGTTTGAAGTACGGGACCAGTTCGGCTTCCTGCGCGAAGCTGCCGTAATAGGTGTGGTGAAGCTTATCGGTCTTGATGTAATAGGTGAAAGCCAGGTACTGCCTCGCGCCGCCGAAGAGGTCGAGCAGGCTGTAGGCCGCGGGGAAGTTCTCCGTATCCGCGGAACCGGTGCCGGCGGGAGTACGGTCCAGCCCCCACTGCAGCAGGACCGCCCCTGCCAGCAGCAGCACGGCCAGCGACAGCAGCAGCGCCTTTTTCACAGGTCCCTCCGGGAGAACAGGTAGCCGCCCACGAAGAGGAGGATGGCGGTGAAGGCGGCAGCGAGCCCGATGAGGAGCAGCAGCTCCGTGGCCCCCACGCTGAACATCCTCTCGGAGTGGGCTATGGTCTCGTTGATGTTCAAGCGCTCCAGGTTTGGGAGCACGTAGTATGCGACTCCGCTGATCGCCCTGGTCGCGGGATCGTTTGCGGAGTCGGTCATGGCACGGTAGAGAAAGTCCCCCTTCACGTGGCCGACGACGTAGAAGAGCGCCGTGAGCATCACGCACACCAGGGGGCTGTAGAAGACCGAGGCGAGCATGGCCACCGAGACCAGGACCATGGCCTCGAGCAGGATGGTGAACAGGGCCTTGGCCATCCCGGGGTTGAAGACGCCGAACTTGATGAGCACGAAGAGGAGGATGACCACGTAAGTCATGAGCAGGGCGCCCGCAACCACCACCACGATGCCCGTGAACTTCCCCAGGTAATACTGCCAGCGGCTCACCGGCTTGGAGAGGGTATTGTACAGGGTGCGCTTCTCCCGTTCCCGGGGGATGATGGTGGAGCCCAGGATCACGGCGAGGACGAAGGCCATGATGCTGGTCAGGCCCAGGGAGGCCTCGCGCAGCAGGTCGATCTGCACCCCGATGTCCGCGCTGGGCAGCAGGGGGACGAGCAGGATGAGGATGAAGGTAAAGGCGAGGATGGCGTAGAAGACCTTGCGGTGCAGCGAGTCCTGCACCACGCTCCAGGCGAAGGCGGCGACGGCGTTCATTCCCCCACCTCCCAGCCCTCTCTGCCGATCTTTTCCAGGAAGTACTCCTCCAGGGTCATGCGGCGCTGCCTTACCTCGGCTATGGATGCCCCGCTCCCCATGAGAGCCTTCAAGGCCTCGTTGAGGCTTTTCTTGCTCACCACCACCCGCATATGCGCGGCGTCCGCCCACGAGGCGGATCCCGGCAGCTCGTCCCAGGCGGCGGACGTGGGCTCCTCCAGGTCGATCTCGTATTCCTCCCGCGACCTCAGCATGTCGTCCAGGCTGCCGGACGCGACGTTGCCGCCCTTGTGTATGATGGCCACTCCGTCGCAGACCTCCTCGATCTCAGAGAGCTGATGCGAACTGAGGAGGATGGTTATGCCGCCGTCGCGAAGGCTGTTGAGGAGGTCGCGTACCTGTATCTTTCCCAGGGGGTCCAGCCCCGACGAGGGCTCGTCCAGGACGAGGAACTCCGGGTCGGACAGGAGGGCCTGGGCCAGACCGATACGCTGCAGCATGCCCTTGGAAAACTTATCCATAGCCAGGTCGGCCTCGTCGCCCATGCCCACGAGGCTGAGCACGTAGGAGGTCTTGGTCCTTATCCTGGACGGGTCCATACCCGCCAGGCGCCCGTAGTAGGAAAGCAGCTTGCGGGGGGTGAGGTAAAAGTCGAAGTACGGCTGTTCCGGGAGAAAACCCATGCGCCTTCGCGACCTGGCGTCCGTAGCCTCCTCTCCGAAGAGCCATATCCTGCCCGCCTGGGGTCGGATCAAGCCCATGATGCACTTGAGGGTGGTGGTCTTACCGGCCCCGTTGGGCCCGAGCAATCCCGTGATGCTTCCCCGCGGCACCTCGAGGTGCAGGCCCGAGAGGGCGGGGCGGGACGGTTTGCGCCACCCGCCCGCGTAATCCTTACGAAGATCCTCAATGCGCAGGACCGTTTCCATTCCTTGCATCACCCCTGCCCTTCTCAATCCTCCGGCTCCTCCACCACCAGGGAAAGGTCGTCGAACCAGGCCCTTCCCTGTCCCTGCACGCCTGCCTCCAGCCACACACCGGTGGCCTCGGGCGGCACGTATATCATGGCCGTGCAGAGGGTCCAGTCGCTGTCCCCCGCTACGGCATCGCTGTAGGCCCAGTCGATCGCCAGGGGCCTGTCGCTGCCCTCCTGGCTCGTCCCTATGGTGATCTTGAGATAAGCCGCTCCGTCGAAATCCTGCGTCTTGATATATCCCTCCGCCACCACCACGTGTTCCAGGGGCAGCTCGTCGAGGAGCATCAACCAGCCGGCGCCGCGGACATACGAGCCGTTGGTGGTCACGGCGGCGCTGGCCATGCCGCTGCGCGCGACCTCCAGGTCGCGATAGACCGTCTCTCCCTCATCGGTGCCCACTCTCATCCATCCCCACGCCTGCTCCCTCGTCCCTACCTCGAAGCCGAAGTTGGGGATGAGGTTGGTGCCCAGCTGCACGTTCGCGGCGGGGTGACCCTCCTCCGCCGGGTGCTCGTGCGCGTGCCCCTCCCCTTTGCCGTCCTCTCCGGCGTGCGCGTGTTCATCCTCGTCGTGGGCATGGCTGTGGGCGGCGTCGGAGGCCATCCCCACGACCACCTCTTTGCGCACGAGATACTGCACGGGCACGCTTACCGCCAGGATAACGAGGACCGCGATCAGTACTACACACGCGGATTTTTTCGTACTCACTTGCCTTCTTCCTCCATCGGCCCGCTCCGACCCCTCGGTGGACAGGACTTTTCTCAAGCCGTTAGACGGTACGCGGCACTTTTGGTTCGGCCGGGCGCCGCTATGATTATATTCCGCCTCGGGATTTCGATGACCTGCCGCGGGCGGGTACCCGGAGCCCGTCCGCCCGTCGCATCCGTCTCCTCCCGGTATGCTCCAACCGTCATGCGCTGATCTCGACGAAGAGGTCGCCGTCCGGGAGCGTCTCCCATCTGCGGCTCAAGCTCTCGTGCCCGGTCCCCATCTCGAAGAAAGCCTGGATGATGCCCACCATGAATAGGGTAAGGCACGGGTTTTCGATAAGGACCCTGCAATGCCTTTCTCCCACGTCGAGGTCTCTCACGTAGCCGAGGCCGCGCAAGCCGGCCATCTCCCTGTAGTTGCGCCAGCTCATCAGGGCGTCCTCGCGCCCCAACATCCTGCGCACGTAACGCCTCTGGTCCTCGATGACCATCTCGGCGATGTCATCACCCAGTTCCTCCTCGATGTCCCTGAGCACCACCTCGATGCTGTCCGGCGAGAAGATGGCCATGCGGCGTCCCGTGCCCGGATCGTGGATGACCCCGGCCTCCAGGTCCCAGTGGCTCCTTGACACACCCAGGGGCACACCGCACGAGGCGCACCTCTTGAACGCCATTTCTCCAGGCTTGAACGTGGGCACCCCCCTCCGTGCGGCCGCGGGCAGCTGCACGGGGTGCTCGCCCACCTTGAAGGTCACGGTGTATTCGTGCTCTCCGGTCTCCTCCCAAGACACCTTGAATTCCCGCCCGTCCATGGCCTCCTTGGACCCAACCGTATCCCCGCAGAACAGGAGCAGGGAATAGGGGTGCCTGATGGAGACGACCTGGTAATCGTCATCGTCGCCCCTGCTGCGCAGTTCATCGGGCCTGATGTCGCCGTAGCCGTAATGCCTGCCCATCCTGCTGATTCGTTTCGACATGAGGTTGGGGCCGAGACGATGCATGATCCTGCGCGTGAAGGGCGTGAACTGCCTTTCCATGTAGTCCCTGGTCATGCGCCTCTTGCTCTCGATCACCACGGGCTCGATGGGCATGCCGGTGAGTTCACCCAGGTCAGCGAAGAGGGCGTCGAGGAAGTCGGACTCGTAGAAGACCATGCGGTGGTCGGGGTCCTTCGCCTGGGTGATAACGCCGTTGCCGTGCCAGACGAGATCTCTGCCGACCCCCAGCGGAACGCCGCACTGCCTGCATTTCCTGATCTTACCCAACGAAGTCCTCCGGCACTGCCGCCAAACCAACGCAAACACAACCCCTGGAGCCGAGTTTGCGCATTTCGCTTCCTTCCAAGATATCTTGCTTATCGGTCTCCGGCGACCCCCGCTTTAACCGGAGAAGTGCGACCCAGATGCGCGGACCGGACGCCGGGAGCTGCTTTTTTATCGCGGGAAGGAGGGCCCGGACGCCGGCGGTAATGTGGCGGTATCTTCGCTGCGCCGCTCCGAGATGAAGCGGGAATACCGCGCCAGCTTGCCCGCCACGCGCACCGCGCGCTCGGGGGTGGTGGCGGTGAAGACGCCGGAGTTGCGCATGCGGAAGGAGGCCGACGATTCACCCTCGTTCACGGCCACGGCGATGATGGGCTTGCGTTCCTGCTCCATCAACTGCTTGAGGCGCCGCACCAGCGCGCTGTCCGTCCACTTCAGGGCTTCGGTGGGATTGATCCCCCCGGAACCCTCCGGATTGTGCTCCCCTCCCCGCCGGGTGAGCGAATCGCGGAAGCCCTTCCACAGGGAGAGCTGGAAGAAGGGGAGCATGCTCGTGCGGTGGAGCAGCATGCCGAGGAAGGGGCGCACGGCGGTCTTGAAGAGGTTCTCCAGCCAGAAATCCCGGCCCAGCAGGGTACCCATGGTGATGAGCATGTCCACCTCGTCGCAGGTGGCCAGCAGGTCGAGGACACGGTAATGGTTTCTCCTCTGCACGTTTCCCACGATGTCCACCGGGTTACGCCGGCTCCAGAAGGAGGGCAGGAACCCGTCCAGCTCCGCGATGACTTCGTCGGGGAGCACCGCCAGCTCCAGGCCCTCGCGGTCGAAGGAATCCGCGGCCGCGACGCCCCAGCCTCCCCCCAAGGTCATGACCCCCACCCTGGCGCCCCGGGGCACGGGCAGGGAGGAGAAAGCCGCCGCCAGGTCCACCAGTTCCTCGGTGGTCTCGGCCTCGACGATCCCCGCCTGCTCCATGGCTCCCCGGAAGAGCTCGAAAGGCCCGGCCAGCGAGCCGGAATGGGAGAGCACCGCCCTCTCCCCCTGCCGACCCTTGCCCGCCTTGAGGGCGATGACCGGCTTGTGGGGGGTGATGCGGCGCGCAACCTCCAGGAACCTCCTGCCGTCCTTTATCCCCTCTATATAAAGGATGACGGTGTCCGTCTCGGGATCGTCGCCCAGGTATTCAAGCCAGTCGCTGATGTCGGTGTTGGCGGCGTTGCCGCTGCCCACAAAACGGCTGAAGCCCACGCCCTTGCGGTATCCCCAGGTCATGAGCTGCACGCCCAGGTTGCCGCTCTGGGAGATGAAGCCCACGCCGCCCTTCAGGGGAAAGACCGGCGCCCCCAGGCAGCAGAGGTTACTCGTCTTGCTGTAGATGCCCATGGTGTTGGGGCCCACGATGGTTATTCCCGCCTGGCTGGCGACCTCGGCCAGGTGGCGCTCCAGGCGCATACCCTCCTCCCCCACCTCGCCGAAGTTGGAGGATACCACTACCGCGTTGCGGATGCCCTTGGCTGCGGCTTCCGCGAGAACCTCCGTTACCCCGCGTGCGGGTATGGCCACCACCAGGAGGTCCACCTCGGCATCTATGTCCGCGAGCGAAGAATAGGCGGGGAAGCCGAGCACGCGCTCCTCGCGCGGGTTGACCATGTGTATCTCCCCGCGGTACCCTCCCCCGATCATGTTCATGGGCATGTTGAAGCCCCACTTGCCCAGGGTGTTGGAGGCCCCCACCACCGCCACCGAGCGCGGGTTGAAGAGCTTGTCGAAATCCCTTTCGATGTTGTTCAACCGACGGACTCCTTCTATGCTCAATCCTGCCCCGCGTTCCCAGATATCGCTATAGGGTATCACGATTCCCCTGGTTTAGGGGTCACTCCCCCGGCCACTCGCCGCCCTTTTCCCGGGTGAAAAGGCCGCACACCAGGTCCTCGCGGCTGATAACCCCCAGGATCTCTTTCTTTTCCACCACCGCCAGCAGGCGCACGTTGGCGTCGAACATCTTCTCCACCGCCTCCTGGGCCGTGGCCTGGGGCGATATCGTCTGGGGCGGTACGCGCATCACGTCACTGGCCTTCTCGGCCAGGATGGAGTCCGGGCGGGTCATGACGAAGAGCTTGAGGATGTCCGAATCCCTCACGATGCCCACCAGTTCTCTCTTATCGTTGAGAACCGGGAAACCCGCGTAGCGGTAATACTGGAACTTCCACACCAGTTCCTCTATGGGCTCGTTCTCGTTCACGCTGACCACTTCGGTGCTCATGATCTCGCTCACCGGGCGGTCCGACAGCACGATCATGTTGGACACTTTTATTCCTCCTTCTTGACCTTTGACACTTGCGCCTCCCCCGCCTTGATCACGGCAAATCGCGTGCAGGGGGGGCCGATCAACTGGAAGATGAGCGTGGTGGCGGCGATGACCGTGATGACCATGACCCCCAGTTCCGCCCCCGCCGATCCGAACTGCGAAGCCCCGAACTCGAGCATGGTCTCGATGGACAGCCCGATGGCCACGCCGGCCTGGGAGAAGAGGCAAAACCCGAGATAGCGGGAGACCGCGCTCGGCGCCTTGCCGATGTGAGCGCCCACGAACGTCCCCGACTGCTTGCCTATGGTGCGGAAGACCACGTAGAGCAGGCCGATGACGCCCAGCGAAGCCAGCTTGGTGACATCCAGCCTCGCCCCCACCAGGACGAAGAAGATGATGAACAGCGGCGGGGTTATCCCCCGCGCCACCTCGAAGAGATCGGGCCGCCCGTAGCGCGGCAGGTTGATCACGGTCATGCCGGCGGCCATGTTGGCCAGGATGAGCGAGAAGTTGAGGAGGTTCGCCAGGCCCGTGGTGACGAGGATGGTGCCGATGACGAAGATCAGTATGGTGGCCCGCGAGGTGATCTTGCGCACCAGCAGCAGCAGCAGGAGCCCGACGACGAAGCCGAGGGCAAGGGCGCCCAGGATCTCCGCGAAGGGAAGGAGTATGACCTTGGCGTAATTGATCGTCTCCGCTCCGGCCAGCAGGATCTTGGCGAAGAGGGCGGCGAATGAGTATATGGCGATGGCCAGCCCGTCGTCTATGCCCACAACGGCGAAAAGGGTGGTGGTCAGGGGGCCGGAGGCCTGGTATTCGCGCAGCACGTCGACGGTGGCGGCGGGGGCTGTGGCCGTGGAAAGGGCGCCGAAGATGAGCGCCAGGTAGAGCTTGCGCGTATAGATGAAGATGGCGACGGTGACCAGGATGAAAGCGCCCAGCGATTCGAGTATGGAGATCCATAGTATCGGCCTCCCCAGCTTGCGCAGCCCGCGCAGGGACAGCTCTCCGCCTATATCGAAACCGATGAACCCCAGGGCAAGGAGGTTTATAAAGACCAGGCTGTCGAGGGTCTCTCCGTTGAGCACGCCGAGAACGGACCCTCCGAGCACCACCCCCAGGAGGATGTGCCCCACCACCTGCGGTATCTTTACCTTCTGGGCAAGCCTCCCGATGCCCCAACCCAGGAACAGCGAGAGACCCGTGATGAGCAGGACCATGTCGCCGTTATGGGGGATGAGGTCCTCGAGCATGTCTGAGCCTTCCGAAATTCTTTGTATAAGGATATCCGCAAACCCAATATAGCATCACATGCAGTTCCAGCGCCAAGACCGGGTAAGCCTCCGCCGCCATGCCTGATGCGGATTCAATACCGTGTCACCCCCTTTAAGCTATAATCAAGTAATCCCGACGCGGGGCCGACCGTCGCAGACGCCGGCGATCGCCGCTCCGCATCAACGGAGGTAAACAATGGATGATTTCAGGTTGAAGGAATTCCTGAACAACCTCGAGGAGGGTCTGCGCCAGGAGGCCAGGGAGCTGTTCAAGCCGGAGACCTTCGAGCGGGACCAGTACATCTTCATCGACCAGGACGAAGCCACCCACCTCTATCTTGTCGAGGAGGGCACCATCGAGGCCAATATCGTCCACGGCGACGGCAAGCTCTATATCCTCAACTTCCTCCACTCCGGCAACGTGTTCGGCGAGGGCGCGCTCTACGACGAGGGCGTATATTCGTACTCCGCCGTCGCCCGCGAGGACTCGCGGGTATGGAGGGTGAGTTGGGACGACCTGCAGTGGCTGGCCGAGAGGGACGCTCTCTTCGCTCTCTTTCTCATCCGGCTCGTCGTGCGCAAGTTGGACCAGGCCTATTACAAGGACCGCTGCATCGCGGGGGAAAAGGTGGAGAGGCGCATCGCCTGCGTGCTCCTGAATATGGCCGACGAGATCGGCATAAGCGACAAGTGCGGATTGGTCATCGACACCCCCCTGACCAACCGGGACATCGCCGGGCTGGTGGGCTCCACGGAGGAGACCGTATCGCGCATCATGAGCCGTCTCAAGAAAGAGGAGATCATGGCCGCCGACGGGAAATACCTGGTCGTCAAGGACAAGGAATCCCTGCGGGCCTATTTCAACGGGATCTAGGCGCGTCAACCTCGGCATCGACGGCTTCATCGACAAGCTGGCAGCGGACGCGTTCCTGGCCGCAAGCGATGGCGGCGGCGTTTGATCTGAATCATTGTCCAGCGGCGGAGAAGCTTATATGTTATTTATGAAGGTTAAGAGGATTATCCCCGAGGAGGTTATGATGGCAAAGAAGGAGAGCAAGGAAAGAGGAGGGCTCTGCTGCCCCCACTGCGCCGATTCCAAGTACCCGTGCGTGACCATGGAGAGACAGATGCGCAAGGGAAGCGAAAAGGTAGCGGATACAGAGGAGAAGGAAGAGGAATAAAGCCACGGCGGTACTGGCGGGAGCGTGAGAGATTTCGAGGGGCGGGTTCTCCGCCCCTTTTCTTATGCTCATGCGCGGGTGGCCCGGGGGCCGCGCCCGCGGGAGCGCGATGGGCCCTCGTTTTGATCTGAATGAGATTGGAGGGCGGCGACATGGACGAGAACCAAGCGGAGATAGGTGAGGAGGACGCGGCGGGGGGCGAATTCCGCTTCAGCCCGCGCGGAAACCTCGCCCACGAGATAAACTGGCACACCTGGGGCTCCAGGGCTTTCCAGCGGGCGGAGAGCGAGGGCAAACCCGTGCTTCTGTCCATATCCGCGGTGTGGTGCCACTGGTGCCACGTCATGGACGAGACCTCTTACTCCGACCGCGCGGTGATAGACCTCATCAACAGGAAATTCGTCCCCGTACGCGTGGACAGCGACCGCAATCCCGATATCAACCGGCGTTACAACCAGGGGGGATGGCCGACGACAGCTTTCCTGGACGCGAAGGGCACGCTTCTCGCCGGCGCCACCTATATCCCACCCGAGGCCATGCGCGCCGCCCTGGAGAGGATCTCGGACCTCTACGCGAAACATGAAATCGACATCGTCGAACCGGACCAGGACTTCTTCCTCCCCACGGCGAAAGGCGGGGGGTTGGACCTGGGCATAGTCGAGGAGAGCGGCGCGCAGATACTGCGCGCATGGGACCGGGCTCACGGGGGGCTGGGAAGGGAGCCCAAGTTCCCGCAGACGGAGGCGCTCGAGCTGGCCTTGGAGCTCTACGCAGACGAGGGGAACCGCGAGCACCTCGTCTTCGCCCGCACCAGCCTGGAGGCGATGATCGGCAGCAACCTGCTGGACAAGGTGGAAGGCGGCTTCTTCCGTTACTCCACCACGCGCGACTGGTCCATCCCCCACTACGAGAAGATGCTCTCGGACAACGCGGGGCTGGTGAGCGTCCTGCTCAAGGCCTATAACGTCACCGGCGCCGAGATCTTCCGCCGCACCGCGCTCGAGACCGCCGGCTTTATCATCGGTAAGCTCAGCGACGGCGTCTCCAGGCTCTACGGAAGCCAGGACGCTGACGAGCGATATTACCTCCTGGGCGCGGCGGAAAGGGCAGCGCTCACCCCTCCCCCGGTGGACATGACCGTCTATACCGATCTCGCCGCTCGCGCCGCGGCGAGCCTGCTCGTCGTGGGAACTGCGCTCGGGCGCCCTGAACACGCTCGCCTGGCGTTATCGTCCCTCGATTTCCTGTGGTCGGAGTCATACCGTCCGGGGCAAGGCATGGCGCACTACCACGACGGCGAGGCGCATCGTTGGGGCCTGCTGAACGACAGCGTCGAGGCGGCGGCGGCGTTCCTCTACGCCTACGCTTACGGCGGTGACCGGCGGCAACTGGAGAGGGCCGAGACGCTTCTCCGCCTGGTGATGGATCTCCACTGGGACGGCGAGAGATCGCTGTTCCTGGATACCGCTCGCACCGGCAGCCTTCCCGCTCTTCGTCCGATACCCGCGGAGCCGGGCCCCCAGGCCCGCGCCGCAGAGGCCATGCTCCTCTATTCCTCCCTGGGCGGAGATGAGGAATGGCGCGAGCGTGCCGGCGCGGTCCTGTCCGCCGCCGCCGGCATGGTGGCCGCTTATGGGTTCATGGCCGCCGACCTCGCCAGGGTGGTCAACCTGTACCTGCGCGGACAAGTGGTGGTCAAGATCGGGGGTGAGCCCGGCGCCACGGCGCATTCCCTCCTGAGGGTGGCCGCGCTGTCCCCCCAGGCGAGAACGATACCCATGGTTTGCGGGAAAATGGGAAGAATAGAGGGGGAAGTATGGGCGGAGGTGTGCACGGCCCGGGCCTGCAGGCTGCGCACGTCGGACCCGGAAGTCCTTTCCGGAGACCTGGGGGTTATCGTGAGAACGGGCAAAGAAGGTGGATAGGATGAGGGAAGTCTATCTGGACAATTACGCGGCGACCCCGTTGCCGCCGGAGGTGCGAGAGGCCATGCTGCCCTACATGACCGACGGATATGGCAATCCGTCCTCTCTGCACGGCCGCGGCGATACCGCCAGGGAGGCCGTGGAGGAGGCACGCGAGAAGGTCGCGTCGCTCATCGCGGCCAGGCCGGAGGAGATAATCTTCACCTCCAACGGGACCGAGGCCAATAACCTGGCCATAAAGGGGATAGCGGCGGGCTCGCGTCGCAAGGGGAAGCATATCGTGCTTTCCGCCGTGGAGCACTTCTCCGTGCTGCATGCCGCGCGCTCGCTGGAGAAGCAGGGTTACGAGCTGACCCTGATCCCTGTGGACGAACGCGGAATGATCGATCTTGGCGAGCTCTCCGCGGCCATCAGCGACGATACCGTGCTGGTATCGGTGATGGCCGCCAACGGGGAGGTGGGCACGATACAGCCCATCGCGGAGGCGGCCGCCATCGCTGCTGAAAGGGAAGTGCCCTTCCACACCGACGCGGTCGCCGCCGCGGGCACGGTGCCCCTCAACGTGGACGAACTGGGGATCTCGGCGCTCTCGCTCTCCTCCGACCTCATCTACGGGCCACAGGGCGCCGGCGCCATGTGGATCAGGCGCGGCCTGAGGCTCATCCCCATGCTGGACGGTGGCGTACAGGAGGGAGGAAGGCGGGGCGGTACGGAGAACGTGCCCGGCATCGTGGGCATGGGTAAGGCCGCCGAGCTTGCGGCCGCAAACATGGCGGAGAGGAGCGCTCGCCTCGCGGGGCTGCGTGACGCCCTCGTCGAGGGGCTGCCGCGGAAGATCGAGCACCTCTACCTCACCGGGCATCCCACCAGCCGCCTGCCGTGGAACGCCAGCTTCGCTGTGGAGTTCATCGAGGGCGAGGGCATGCTGCTCTTCCTCGACCAGCAGGGGGTGGCCGTTTCCAGCGGTTCCGCCTGCACCTCCCGGGCGCTCAAGGGTTCCCACGTCCTGGACGCCTGCGGCATCCCCGCGGAGAGGGCCCAGGGCTCGATACTCTTCAGTTTCGGCCTCCAGAACACCGCGGATGACGTGGAATACGTGCTGGAGGTCTTCCCTCCCATCGTGGAGAGATTGAGGAAGATGTCGCCTCTGTACGCCAGATTCATGAAGGAAAGGGGGTAAGTATCATGGCGCAATACAGCGAGACCGTGATGGACCATTTCACCAACCCGCGCAACGTGGGCGAGATCGAGGACGCGGACGGCGTGGGAGAGGTCGGAAACCCCGTCTGCGGGGATATGATGACTTTTTACATCAAGGTCGATGACGAGGAACGCATCCAGGACGTGAAGTTCAAGACCTTCGGATGCGGAGCCGCCATCGCCGTTTCCAGTATGGTCAGCGAGATGGCCAAGGGCAAGACGGTTGATGAAGCCCTGCAGATATCCCGCGACGACGTGGCCGTGGAACTGGGCGGGCTGCCCAAGCAGAAGATGCACTGTTCCAACCTCGGGGCCGATGCCCTGCACCTGGCCATAGAGGATTACAGGAAGAAGAAAGGACCGAGTTGAGATGGAAGAGAAGACTACGCAAGAGAAAAGGACGTGCAGGTGCCCGTACTGCGACGCCGAGGTGGAATGCATCGAGGAGCTGTCCGCCGTCTGCGGGCCCTGCAGTATAACCATCGTCACCTGCGAGAAATGCGGCGGCAATATGAGGCAGGACGCCGAGGTGTGCCCCGAGTGCGGAGAGAGACATTAGACGCGCCGGGGGCTCGCATGCCGCGATCTCGTCTTCTTCGACCACGGGAAATCGCGGCTGCCGGCGGGCCGGGGCGGGCACGTGATCTAATGCCCGGAAAGGAGGCATGAGCCATGAACGAAGGGTCCGACAAGGCGACCATCGTGGTGTTCAGCGGGGAGCTGGACCGCGCCCTCGCCGCCTTCAACATCGCCACCACGGCCGCCTCCATGGGTATGGAGGTGACCATGTTCTTCACCTTCTGGGGCCTTAACGTGATCACGAAGGAACGGGTGGAGGCTGGGGAGAAAAACGCCCTGCAGAAGATGATGGGGCTGATGAACCGGGGCGGGGCAAGGCGTCTGAAGCTCTCGCGCCTGAACATGCTGGGCGGCGGAAAAGCGGCAATGAAGATGCTCATGAGGGAGTATCGCATGCCGTCCCTGGAGGAGATGATCCCCATGGCCAAGGAACTGGGGGTGCGCTTCCTCGCCTGCACCACGTCCATGGCGCTGATGGGGTTGGGCGAGAGCGATTTTATATCCGAGGTGGATGACTTCGTGGGCGCGGCCACCTACGTGGAAAAGGCGGCGGGGTCGAAGATAAACCTTTTCATATAGGCGGAGCGCGGCTGAGCACGGCGAAGAGGATGCGGACGAGAGGAGGTGCGGTCATGAAGGCGGACAGGATCCTGGATTGCGTAGGCCTATACTGCCCTATGCCCATCGTGAAGACCTCCAAGGAGATAAAGGAGCTGGCGGACGGGGAGATCCTGGAGGTGATCGCCGACGACAAGGGCATAAAGAGCGATATGCCCGCATGGTGCTCGAAGACCGGGCACGAATGCCTCGGCATCGAGGAGGAGGACGGGGAGTTTCATGTCTTCGTGAAGAAAAAGGGCTGACGGTAGAGGACCTCTTACGGGGCGGGCGGCCATGTCCCGGTTGCAGGCAAACAGCGTGACACAAGCAGGGTGGATAACGAGGACCTCACGGCGGGGTTGAGACGAGAGGAGGAGGTATGGGAGAAAAGACCAGGAAAAACCTTCATGACGCGTACACCGGTGAGTCCAAGGCGGTGGTCAGGCTCAAGGCCTTCGCGGCAAAGGCGGAGGAGGAGGAATACGAGGCCGTAGCCAAGCTGTTCCGGGCGGTGGCCGAATCCGAGAGCATACACGCCTACAACAACCTGAGGCTGCTGAGGGAGATCAAGGATACGGAGACCAACCTGGAGGAGGCCCTGGCAAGCGAGCGCAAGATCGCCGAGGTCGGCTACGACTCCTTTATCGCCGAGGCCGAGGCCGAAGAGGACAAGGCGGCGGCGACCATGTTCGCCTATGCGCGCGACGTCGAGGAGAGGCACGCCAAGCTCTATGAGGGCGCCCTGCAGCACATGGTGACCGATACCGTCCCGGCCTATTACGTATGCAGCGTCTGCGGTTACGTGGCGGACACCGTGCTCCCCGAGAAATGCCCCATCTGCGGCGCCCCGGAGGATAAATTCTTCGCAATAGAGTAGTTGACGGCCCGAGCCTCCGGGTTACGGTCCAGCTCCGCTGCGGCCGATCCGGTAGTCCTCGGGCTGGTTTGGTGGGTATTGAGAAGGGCTCCTCTCCGGGAGCCCCTTGTTCTGATCTTTCAGGCTATTCTATGCTGCACTTCTCAAGCGAATCTTTGATCTCGGCCAGGCTCCTCTTCCTCTTCTCGATCTCGGCCAGCTTTGCCTCTACGTCCTTCATCTCCGGGT
This sequence comes from Actinomycetota bacterium, assembly GCA_028697145.1. Taxonomy (GTDB): domain Bacteria; phylum Actinomycetota; class Geothermincolia; order Geothermincolales; family RBG-13-55-18; genus SURF-21. The sequence goes on from JAQVFR010000007.1 coordinate 14,789, forward strand.
CGAACACGCAGGCGCCGAAGGAACAGTCCACTCCCGCGATCTCCTGCAGCTTGCCGGCTACCACCCTGAGCTCTTCCTCATAGGCCTCTATTTCCTGGTTCAACACTTCTTCTTTCTCGTTGGCCATCGACGCTACCTCCTTAGTATTTCCTCCCATCGTCTTTTTCATTATACCCAAAGAGATGAGTTTTTCTACGTCGCTCCGCTCATCAGCGCGCCGGCCGGCAGGGGCGTCCCGAAGGCCGCGAGAGAGGGCCGCGACATGGGGGGTTGCGCTGCCGGGTAACGGGGGGGCGCGGGGGAGCCGCGGGGCTGGTTCCTCAGCGCGGCTGGTAGTTGAAGTACATGGAACGCTCTGCCACGATCCCCGCCTCGCAGCTTATCACCATGGAGACCGCGTCGGCCTGCCCCGCCTCGGCGCCCACGTCGATGGTCATTCTCCCCTGGGCGGGGAGCTGGTACTCGCGGTTGACGTCCTCTCCACCGCGGCGCATGTACGCCACCTCCACGGTACGCGTCCCGTCCCCGGGGTTGAGGAGGGACAGCCATTCCGAGAAACCCTGGGACGTGCATCCCTCGGGGAACATCCAGCTCTCACGCGGTTGTGTAACCCCGGTGCTGCAGTATCCGCCCGCGATGTTATGGAAGCGGAAATAGGTGGCGCGTTCCGCGGCAACGGGCAGCAGGCTGCACACGCTGACGGAGTAATCGACTTCGGTCGGCAGGTACGAATTGAGGTGCAGCGACTTCCTCTCCCCCGCGGCGAGGCTAAGGGATTCCTTCCTCAGCGAACCATCCGAGACGAACATGCTGACCTCGAACCATGTCGGGTAGTCACAGGGGTTTAACACGGAGAGATAGCTGTCGAAGCAGCCCCTCGTGGTGCCCTCGGCGAAAAACCAGCTGGAACTGGGCCGGGCGGTACCCGACGTGCAGTGGGAACCGGTGAGCGTATCCTGGTACACGAAATATTCGGACCTCTCCGCCGTCACCGGCACGCTGGACACGAGCACTGCCGCGTAATCCCCTCCCTCCACCATGTCGTTGACGCGAAGCGTCCGGCGCGAGAGGGGTGCGACCTCGAAGCCGGTCTCCGTCACCTCTCCTGCAGTGGCGCGCAGCTCCATCTCGATGTGCGCCGCCGCGGCGGAAGGGTTGAAGACGGCGATGTATTCCTCGAAGCCCGGCCTGACCGTGCCCTCGGAAAAGAAATGCGTGCGTGACGTCTCGCTGACGCTTCTCGACAGGGATCCCCCGCTGTATCCGTTCCCGCGGTTGAAGTACAGCATCCTCTCGGCGGCGACCGGCCCGGAGGCGTCGAGGACCACCGAGGTATCATCCTGCCAGGGCACATCAGCCCCCACGGAAATGGACACCCTCTGCCGCGGTGGCACGGTGTAATCCCTGGATACCTCCTCCTGACCGGAATAGTAACGGGCCGTGAGGGAGACCGGTCTGTTTCCCGGGTTCAGCACCATCAGCCACTCCTCGAATCCCGCACGCGTGGTGCCCTCAGTGAAGTAATGGCGGGTCGACGCCTCGGCGATGCCGGGACCGGAATCTCCCCCGCGCATCAGTTTCTTCCATCCATACAGCTCGCTCAGGTTAACGAAGCTGAAACCCCTGGCCTGCAGACCTTGTACGACTCCCATCACCATCTCGAGGGTATTGCGGCCTCCGAAATGAAAGAGGATGATGTCCCCGTCCGCCGCCGTACCTACCATGTGGTTCACGCGTTCCTGGACGCTGAGGTTGGTGAGGAGGGCGTCCTTGCTGTCGAAGTCCCACATCACCGGGGCATATCCAGCGGATGCGGCCACGGCCGTCACCCTGGCATCGATCGCCCCGCCCGGGGGGCGAAAGACGGGAACGTACTGTCCGGTCGCGGCGCCGATGACCGCCTGGCAGGTGCCGAGCTCCGCCACGATCTGCTGGTCCGTGAGCTTGGTCAACCAGGGATGGTTCTGGGTATGGTTGCACACGTCCCAGCCCAGGGCGTTCATCTCCTGCAGCAGGGAGGTGTTCTTCTGCGCCCATGAACCGATGACGAAGGCTGAAGCGGTTATGCCCTGTGAGCTGAGATACTCCAGGATGCGGTGGTCGAAGTTGTAGCCGTCGTCGAAGGTCAGCACCACGCGCGGCTGTGAGTCGGCATGAGCCTCGCGGCCGGCCACCGGCGCGGGAAGCAGCCAGGTCAACAGCATGGCCGCCGCCAGAGCCGTGAACGCGGCCTGCGAGGCAAGGCGATAAGCCTTTCGCTTCAAATCCCACTCCTCTACGATGCGAGTTCCCCCACCACGTCTCCGATCGCCCTGCGCGCCACCCGCGGGTTCGACCCCCCGGACAGCACGTAACAAACACGGCGGGGGAAGGACTGCCTGACCTCTCGGGCGAAGACGCCGTAAACATCATCGCTCAGCTCGAATGCGCCGTAATCATCGTGATGGCTGTCGTGCCCGAAGATCACGAAAAGCAGGTCGGGTCGGAAATCCCCCGCCGCCCGCAGCGCCTCATCAACACCCGCCAGGAAGCGGTCGTCGCCCGCCTGGTGCGGAAGCGCTATGTCCAGGTTGTTGGGGCCGCCCTCGCTGCCCATGCCATACCCGGAATGGAAGTTAACGTGCAGGACGTCGGCGTCCGGCCCGAGTATGTCCCTGGTGCCGTCCCCGAAATGGGGGTCGATGTCTATTATGGCGAAACGCATTCCCGGCTCGGAGTCACGGAGGTGGGTTACTGCCATGGCCACGTCGTTGAGATAGCAGAACCCCCAGAACCCGTCCGCGCTGGCGTGATGACCGGCCGCTCCCACGAAGCAGAACGCATTGTCCGCCCTGCCGGAGGCGACCTCGGACGCGCCCTGAATGACCGCGCCCGCGGAGAGCAGCGAGATCTCATAGTATCCGCTGTTCATGACCCCGCGCAGGTGGGGTGCGCTGTGGATGCGGGCCGCGAGTTCCTCGCCGGCCGGCTCCGCCGTCAGGACCTCCACTCCCTCGCGCTCCAGGATCCCCCGCGCGCGCAATTCATCGTAAGCGGGAGCCACGCGGTCCCGCAGGGCCGGATAGCCGCGCGTGGCGAAATCCGGGTGATAGATCAAAGCCAGCTTGAACCGCCCTTTTTTCTCCCCAGGCTCGTCCGTCATGCGAATCCCTCCCCGGTCCTTTCCCGTTCCGGCCTCATCTCGACCGTCATCGCGGGGCATGCGCCCCCATGGTCCGCGCTTTCCGCGCGGGCCCCTCCTCCATCCTTCTCTTTCTTCTCTTAATCGGCGCTGGCTCCTGCAACCTCAATCATAGACCAAGCCGCACAGCGACCACATGACGGGTTACGCGTGCTATAATCTCTCTTATTCAGGATCCGGACAGGGAGGTGCGTTTATGCCTATCTTCGTCATGCTTACCAAGCTTACCGATCAGGGCGCCAATACCGTCAACCGCGACCCGGGGCGCATAAAGGAAGTGAACAAGGACGTGGAGGATCTCGGCGCCCGGGTCCTCGCCCAATATGCCTTGATGGGCGAGGACGATTTCCTCAACATCCTGGAGGCTCCCGACACCGAGACCATCATGCGCATATCTCTCAAGCTTGCCTCGCGCGGCACCCTCAGGATAAAGACCATCGCCGCCATCCCCGTCGATGATTTTATCCGGTCCATGAAGTAGGGTGTTGTGGCCCGATCCTCCTGGTAACAGCCCGGGCCCGGGGGTGTGGCAGCACGGATGCGCTCATGCCATGGGGTCATATCTTGCATGCGCGCAATAAAACCCCAGCTACCAACAGGCAACATACCGTGGTATGCAAAAAACAAGACCTGACCCCAAAGCAGTTCTGCGCGTCAGTTTATTCCGCTCACCCTCGGGGTAGATAGATAATGTTCATCTCGTTATGCCCCGCCAGGGGCTGAGAGGAAAGGAGGAGGACGGATGGCCACCTATATTCTCGTAAGCCGTCTCACGGACGAGGGTTGCGCAACGCTGACCAAGAACCCGGACCGTATCAAGGAAGTGAATAAGGACGTGGAGGCCATGGGGGGGAAAGTGCTGTCCCAGTACGTGGTCATGGGTCAGTACGACTTCATCAACATCGTCGAGGCGCCCAACAACGAGACCATAGCCAGGATCTCGGTGCAACTCTCTTCACGCGGCACCGTGCGCATCATGACGCTTCCAGCCATAGAGGTCGACGCCTTCATAGAGAACCTCAAGTAAAAGGCCGAACCGTCCGCCCTGCGTTGTCTTGGGCGCGCTGACGGGCACGGGGGGGGATTCGCTGTGCTCCTTTGTCGCCTGTTCGTCAGTCCACGAAGCGATATTTGATGAGGGTCCAGAGGGCGGGGATGCCGTCTCTCCAGGTTATCTTCTTCCCCTCCTCCATCTCCCTGCCCGCATAGGTGATCGGGACCTCGAAGATTCTTATCTTCTTCTTGAGGATCTTGGCCGTCATCTCCGGCTCTATATCGAAATGGTCCGACCTCAGCTCTATGCCCTCCAGGGCCTCCCGCGTGAAGAGCTTGTAGCACGTCTCCATATCGGAGAGGGTGGTGTTATAGAGTACGTTGGTCACCAGGGCGAGGAAGCGGTTGCCGACGTAATGCCAGAAGAGCATGTTCTTGCGCGGGCCGGTGAAACGCGACCCGTAGACCACCTGCGCCTTCCCCTTGAGCACCGGTTCCAGCAGCCTGGGATAGTCCTCGGGGTCGTATTCGAGGTCGGCGTCCTGTATGAGGATGAGGTCCCCGGTGGCGGCGGCGAAACCCGTTCGCACCGCCGCGCCTTTCCCCTGGTTCTCCGCATGGCAGATGACGCGCGTGCCCGAGTCCTCCTCCATGGACAGGATATCCCGGGTGCCGTCGCTGGAGCCGTCGTCGACGACGACGATCTCCCTCTCCAGGTCGCCCAGGTCCACCTGCCGCACCCGCCGCAGGATCTCCTTGATGGTGTTGCGCTCGTTGAATACCGGCATAACGATCGACAGCTTCATTTTCCAGGCCTCCAGTTTATGTCAGACAGGCGCCTTGCGGCGCCTTCCGGCACTGATCGACAGGTCGCGATCACTCAATTATTCACATCCGTCCCGCACATGCAACGGTTTTCGCATCCGTCCCCGGGGCCGCTTTTCCCGCGCTTCCGGCTCCGCCATCCCCGGCGCCGTCAGATGTCCCCGTATTTCTCCATGTAGTAGCGGCGGAATTCCCCGCTTTTGATCGGCTCCCACCAGGCGGCGTTCTCGCGGTACCACTGCACCGTCTCCCGCAGCCCGTCCTCGAAATCACGCCGCGGGGACCATCCCAGTTCCCTCAGCTTGGTGGAGTCCACGGAATACCGGAAGTCATGACCGAGGCGGTCCCGTACGCGCTCGACGGACTCCTCGCCCGCGCCGAGGATGTCCAGGATGGCGCGGGTCAGCTCGAGGTTGGTCTTCTCCTGCCCCGCGCCGATATTATATATCTCCCCGGAAAGGCCGGAGCGCAGCGCCAGATCGATGCCGCGACAGTTGTCCCCCACGTAGAGCCAGTCCCTGACGTTGCTCCCGTCTCCGTAGAGCGGGACCTTCCGCCCTTCCAGCAGGTTGGTGACGAACAGCGGTATGACTTTCTCGGGGTACTGGAAGGGTCCGTAATTGTTGGAGCTCCTCACGATCACGGCATCGAGGCCATAGGTGCGCGTGTAGGAGCGTACGAGCAGGTCCGCCCCCGCCTTGGAGGCGGCGTAGGGACTGTTGGGCTGCAGGGGGCTCTTCTCGGTGAAGGAACCCTCCCGTATGCTCCCATAGACCTCGTCGGTGCTTATCTGCAGGAAACGGATGCCCTTTTCGCGCGCCTGTTCCAGGAGGCGGCAGGTGCCGAGGACATCGGTCCGCACGAAGGTCTCGGGCCCGGATATGGAGCGGTCGACGTGGGTCTCGGCCGCGAAGTTGACCACCGCGTCCGGTCCCCACGAGAAGGCCATGGCCACGTCATCCGCCTCGCAGACATCGCCCTTGTGAAAGAGGTAGCGCGGGCTGTCCTCCACGTCCGCGAGGTTCGCGGGATTGCCCGCATAGGTGAGCTTGTCCAGGTTGAGGACTTCGTCCTCGGGGTGCTCCTCCAGCACGTGGCGGATGAAATTGCTGCCTATGAAGCCGCAACCCCCGGTGACCAGCAGGCGCATGATCTCTTTCCCGTTCCTTTCGTAATCTTACCGCCGCGGTGTCTCGCCGTCGCCGGCGCGGCGCCGCTATTGCATCACGATCTCCCAGTCGTACGGCACCCGCGCTTCCTCGGGAGAGATGAGGCGCGAATCGCCCTCGCCGCCCTCCAGGGCCAGGAGGATCAGCGCGGAACGCCCGCCAACCGCCTTCCATCCCCTGAGTACTCCCGGCGGGACGCTCACCTCGCGGAAACGATACTCCCCCAGGAAAAGCTCCATTATCTCGCCCTGCGTGGGCGAATCCTCTCGCCTGTCGCACAGCACCAGCTTGACGGTGCCCTCGAGGCAGGTGATCCTCTCCGCCGCCTTCTCCCGGCAAATCCAGGCCTCCACGCATCCCGCGAACAGGGTGCGGCCGGTTACGCCGAGCAGGGGATCCGGGCAGCCGCCCTTTTCACACAGCTCCACCGCCAGGCCTGCCTTGTCCAGGCTCGACGGCAGCTCCCTGACGCGGACTCCCTCGATCAACCCACTCTCCTCAGATCAATCCGACCCTGGAGTTGTCACCCAGCACGAAACGGAAGGTCTTGGGCAACTCGAAGCACCTGCATATCTCGACGTTCTTTCCGATGAGGCTGTTCTCGATGCGGCCCGGGATGTTGGCAATCGAGCTGTTCTCCATGACGATGGAATGCTCCAGCTCGCTGCCCTCCACGGTGACGCCGTAGTAGATGGACGTGAACGGACCTATATAGGAATCGATAATCCTCGTACCCTTGCCGATGATCGCCGGGCCGCGCACGCTGCTGCGCACCACTTCCGCCCCCTCCTCCACGATCACCCTCCCGTCCACGCGGGAGTCCGCGTCTATGCTGCCGTCGCAGCGCGCCTCGATATTCTCCAGGACAATGCGGTTGGCCTCGAGCAGGTCCTCGAGGTGTCCGGTGTCCTTCCACCAGCCGTCGATGACGTGAGCCTCCACGCGGTGGCCGTGATCTATGAGATGCTGTATGGCGTCGGTTATCTCCAGCTCGTCTCGCCATGAGGGGGTTATCGACCTGGAGGCCTCGAGGATGGACGGCCGGAACATGTAGGCGCCTACCAGGGCGAGGTCGCTCGGGGGTTGTTCCGGTTTCTCCACCAGCCGCACGATCCTGGACCCGTCCAGCTCCGCCACCCCGAAACGCTGCGGTTCCGTCACGTGGGCCAGGAGTATGAGGGCATCTACGTCCTTGCGGCGGAACTCGTCGACGAAGTCGGCGATACCCTCCTTGATGAGGTTATCGCCCAGGTACATCACGAAGGGGGTGTCCGCGAGGAAACCCGCCGCGGTGAGCACGGCGTGGGCCAATCCCAGGGGTGCCTCCTGCCTGATATAGGTGATGCTTACTCCCCAGGCGGAGCCGTCTCCCACCGCCTCGCGGATCTCGTCCTCGGTGTCCCCGACTATGATGCCGATCTGCGATATGCCCGCCTCCTTCAGCGCCTCGATGCCGTAGAAGAGGATGGGCTTGTTGGCCACCGGCACCAGTTGCTTGGCGCTGGTGTGGGTGATGGGGCGCAGGCGGGTCCCCGCTCCACCGGATAGTATCAACCCTTTAAGCTCCATAGATGAAAATTCTATCACACCCGCATGCGCGGCTGCAGCAGCGCTGCGGGGCGCGGCGCGAGCCGTTCGGGAAAGCGGGCCGGCCCGCCACGGCGGAGCGCGCGCGGTGCGGGCTTGCTTCTCGTCATTCGCATCGAATCGCGATGTTGCTATATTGATATCGGCGCGGAAGCCGGACGGAAGGATAATGCGGCAACGAGAAGGAAGTTATCTGCGAGCAGACGCTGTAAGCCTGGGGTCCGCCTGAGTAATCATGGAGCTGATGCCTATGAGCAAGAACGTCAAGACCGTGCTGTCGATCGTCGCCGTCATCCTCATCCTGGGATCCACCGTCGGGCTGATACTGACCATCGCCGCGGACTCCGGGGGAGGCGGAGAGGTCAAGCTGGAGGTGCAGCCTATCCCGCGCGAGGAGATCGTCACCGCCGCTTACAAAGCCTACGGGGACGACCAGCAGAACCTGTGGGCGGCCAAGACCCTCATCAGGAACGTGGGAGACGTGCCCGTCAACGACTTCCGCATCGACTACAAGATAGAGGGCTATTGCGACTGGACCTCCGCCGAGGTGTACCCCACCATCCTGCCTGGTCAGACGGTGCGCGATTACTGCTGGCCCAACCTGGACGGGGCCAGGATGAAGGAGATCACCTCGAAGACGCCCGTCGAGTTGACCGTCAGGTACTCATACGAAGGGCTGGCGCAGCCCATCCAGGACCAGGAGAAGATATACCTCCTGGGCAGGAACGACTTCGTCTTCACCGACCTGGGCGAAGAGGACATCCTCACCTTCACTGACGCCTTCGACAACTACCCCATGATCGCGGCCTTCGTCACCCCTAACGAGGACTACGTGAAGAGCGTGGCCAACACCATGGCGGGGGGCCTGGAGACGGGTATGAACGACGACGACGTCTATACCGCCTTCATCCGCTGTTTCGACGGCATGCGGGCCATGGGGGTGAAATACATCCAGGAGCCCCTGAGCTACTGGTCGGAGCGCACGGCCCAGTACGTGCAGTATCCCGCCGAGACGCTCTCGCGCGCCTCCGGCACCTGCCTCGACCTAGCCATCTGCATGGCGGCGCTGATGGAGGCGGTGGGCATCAAGTCGTACGTCGCCCTCATCCCCGGCCACGCCATCCCCGTGATCGAGCTGCCCAACAGCGGCGATATGTACGCCATCGAGTCCACCTTCATAGACCAGGAATACGCCCTCAGCCATTTCCCCGGCGAGACCAGCCCGGAGGTAACCGCCAGCGAATGCATCAACATCGCCGCGGACGAGATCAACGCGGCCATGGAGGAAGGGTCGTACATCCTCATCGACATCCGCAAGAGCTGGCAGCAGGGGGTGATGCCGATATGGTAAAGCGGTCATTCAGGTGTTGCGCCGTCGTTCTCGTCGCCGCCATGATCCTGCTCGCGCCGCTCTCGCTGCAACCGGCCCGGGCCCAGGAACTGGGCGAGGAGGGTTATTACTCCATCACGGAGGAATACCGCATCGAGCTCAACGAGATCGGCGACGCGCGCATCACCGACACCATCACCTACGACCAGGAATGGTTCGACGAATTCGGCTTTCTCTTCGAGGAGAACCCCAACCTGCTCAGCCGCCGCTACCGCGCCGACAGCAACGTCGGCGAAGTCGAGAGCTTCGAAGTCGATATCGACAGCGGCGACGCCACCATCGTCGTCACCTTCGAGACCCCGGGGCTTGCCTACAAGCTGGCGGGAGGATGGACGGTATTCGGTTACGGCGATTACGAGCTGGTTGAAGAGGGCGACGACGAGTTCGTCCTGCGGGCGGCGTGGACCATAGCCAACGAATACAGCCTCTTCGAGACCATGGACCTGGCGGAGGAGGTGGTCATCGACCTGCCGGAGGGCGCGAGAGATGCCGCTTTCGACACGGCGACGGGCGCCATCGAATACGAGCTGGACTACGTGGCAAAGGGAGGCGGGTTCCTGGGCGAGAACAAGACGGCCTTCATCATCGTCTTCGCCATCGTCCTGGCCCTCTCGCTCATACTCCTGCTCTACGTGCTCACGCGCAAGCCGCAGGCGCCCGCAGCTGCAGGAGCGGCGGCCGTGGAAGCGCCCCTCGAGAGCCCGCAGCCTCCGCCCGCGACGGCGCGGGCGCCGGGGATCGAGCCGCAGGCAGGCGCTTCGGGCGCTGAACCCGCGGAGAAGCCGAGGTTCTGCAGGAAATGCGGCCATCCGCATGGAAGCCCGGAGGAGCGTTTCTGCCGCAAGTGCGGCGCCCCACACTGAGGCGGTTCAGTTACCGGCGAGACGGGCGCGGATCCCCGCGCCCGTCTCTTTCGCGTCTTTCAGGCCCTGAGCTATTCGCGCAGGCAGGAGAGGAGGGCATCGCCCATGGCCTCTATCTGCCATCCCTTGAGCAGGCCGCTCTCCTCCAGTTCACTGACGCTTGACGGCTTCAGCCGCGCTATCGCCTTGAGGGCCGCGTTGGGGAGCAGAAAACCCGGATCGAGCCCCAGGTCCTCCGCCCTGCGGTCCCTGGCGGCCTTGAAATGCTTGAGCATCCTCTCGGCGGATAAGTCCCTCTTCTGGTGCGCCCGGGCCGGGAAAGCCGGCAGCTTCGCGTCCTGCAGCTTCCTTCCCTTCTCCACCGCCCTCAGGACATCGCCGCCGAAGCGGTCGATCTGCCGCTCCGAGAGAGCGTCCAGCCTCTGCAGTTCGCGGCGGTTGCGGGGGCGGGCGGCTGCGACCTTCAGCAGTCTCTCCGTCCCGATCACCTTGAAGGTCGGTATATCCATCGCCTTCGCCCTCTCCTCCCGCCAGTCCAGGAGAGCCTGAAGGACGGCCAGCTGGCGCGGGGACAGCTCGCGGGCTCCCTTGACCCTGGTGAAAGTGGCGCCCCTCTCCGGCATCTGCTCCAGGTTCCCCACCAGCCTTGCGAATTCCTCCGCGGCCCAGTCCCATCTTCCCCGCGCCTCGATCTCCTCCTTAAGACGCTCCCGCAGCGGGATCAGGTACGCCACGTCGAGCGCAGCGTATTCGAGCATCTCGCGCCCGAGCGGGCGCCGGGACCAGTCGGCCTTCTGCAGCCCCTTGTCCACGGAGAGCCCGAAGTATTCCCCCAGCAGGTCCGCGAGGCCCACCTTCTCCTTTCCCAGTATGCGCGCGGCGACCATGGTATCGAAGATCGGGGTCGGCTTCACTCCGAGGTAAGTCAGCAGCATCCTGCCGTCGTAATCGACGTCGTGGAAGACCTTCTCGACCCTCCTGTCCGCGAAGAGCGGGGCGGCTTTCTCCATATCCACACCGAAGGGATCCACGATATAGATGTTTTCGCCGTCTCCTATCTGCAGGAGAGCGATCTTCTCCGTGTAATGGTGATAGCTGTCCGACTCCAGGTCCACGCTTATCTGCTGTCTGCCACGCAGATCGTCCAGCATCTCGATCAGGGCAGACGTGTCGCCCACGTATTGAAAATCAATCATGCGTCTATTATAAAGCCCGGCAGCGAATATTGGAGATGATTTAGCCCGGCCGGCGCAACAAGCCTGGAGCGGGATTTTCGTATCCCAAGTCAGTGTCTTTGATGTAATATATTTCTGGTGATAACATGACGCACGGTGAAACCCGGAAGAAAAAGAGGCTCCCGGCGACGGAGCGAAAGAAGGTCATACTCGACGCCGCGCAGCGAACCTTCGTGGAATTCGGATATCACGGCGCGCTCATGGAGACCATCGCCGAGAGGGCCGAGGTCACCAAGCCTATCCTCTACCGGCACTTCCCCAGCAAGCTGGACCTGCTCCTGTCCATACTCGACCGCGCCGGAGAGGAGCTGCGCGCTTCCCTGCTGCGTCCGGATCCGGCGGAGATGGACTGGCTCACCGCCACCCGCTACAGCATACACGCCTATTTCGACTTCGTGGTGAGGTCGGAAAAGGCCTTCCGCCTCATCTACGCCACCGACCTCAACGTCGACAGCAAAGCATCCGAACGCATAACCAAGATCCGCAAGGATATCATAAAGATCGTGGCCGACATGATCGCTTCCTACACCGACCTCTCCGCCATACCCAGGCGGGATATCGACATACTCGCCATCATGCTGGTGGGAATGGTGGAGACCACGGTCATCCACTGGATGAACAACAAGGAGATTCCCCACGAGGCCTACGAGGACAACCTGATAAGGGCGGCTGGGAGCATCCTGGCCAGGCTGCCGGCGCGGCCTTCCTGAGCTGCGCGCGTGAAAGGGGGTTGAGATGTCCGCTAGCGAGAGCCTGCGCATGCCGCGCCTGAGCCAGATCGGCATCTACACCAGGGACATCGACGAGGCGATGAGACAATACGAAGGCGTCGGTATCGGTCCCTGGTTCGTGTCGGAGATGGAGACGGCGCGCTGCACTTACCGTGGATGCGAGACCAGGATCAGGACCCTGATCGCCATAGCGTATTCCGGCAGGATACAGTTGGAGCTGATTCAGATCCTCTCCGGGGATAACCTGTACCTCGATACCCTGGGAGGACGCGGGGAGGGGCTTCACCACCTGGGATTCGAGGTCAGCGACCTGGAGGAACGCCTGCGGGCATGCCGCGAAGCGGGCATAGAGGTGCTGCAGCACGGCGTCTTCAAACGCCTGGGTATGACCATCGAGTACGCCTACCTCGATACCCAGGATACGGTGGGCGTGATCCTCGAATTCATCCAGACCAGCCTGCTGGGCTTGAAGATCCGCATGTGGCCCGTCGTCGCCAACCAGCTGGCCCGCCTGCAGGGGCGCTTCGGCTTTCCCTGATCCTCCTGGACGGGACGAGGCCAACGCGCCCCCGGCCCGCCCTCGATCGAAGCAAAGCGGGCATTAAGCCGCTCTGCCTTCACGCCGAAAGATATAGAGTCGTATTGCCTTATTTCCTTGTCCTTGGTGGGGCGGATGGAAAGCAGACGCATTGAGATAGACGGTAAGCTCTTCGATCTCGACGACCCCGTTGACAAGAAGGCCGCCGTCAAGGCATGGCTGCTGGCCAGGTCCAGGGAGAGAAACGCGCGGGGCCGGGCAGGGATCAGCGGGGAAAGCGTGGGCGGAGGAGCGGGCGTGGCGCCGGAAGACCCGCCCGCGCTGGATGGTTGACCCAGACCACTCCGTGCCCGGGCAAGCCGCCGGCCTGAGGCTGCCGCACGTCGTCCTCGGGCGGACCTTCCCGGGCAGGACACCGTCTATTCGTATATCTTTTCCTCTTCGTTGAAGGCCTCCGGCGCGTCCAGCTCAACGTCGCGCTTGCCCTGCACCTTCTCCGCCAGCTCCTTGTAGAACTCGTGCTGGATGATGAGGTTCATGACCTGGTTGGTGCCGGTCCAGATGGAGAGCAGCCGGCAGTCCCTGAGCATCCTCTCGATAGGATAGACGTTGGTGTAGGCGATGCCCCCCATGGCCTGCATGGCGTTGTAGACGATGTCCCAGACCGCCTCGGTGGCGTACTTCTTCGACTCGGACACCATGCGCCGCATGCGCCCGTGCGGGATGCCCTCGTCGATGGCCCTGGCGGTCATCCAGATGAGGCTGGCCATGGAGTCCAGCTTGACCAGGCTTTCCGCGATCATGAAAGAGACCGCCTGGAAGTTCTTTATCTCCATGCCGAAAGCTTTACGCCGCGTGGTGTAGCGCGCCGCCAGCTCGATGGCCTCCCTCGCCGCCCCCACGCAGCCGGAAGCCGAGGTCATACGCTCGGGGATCATCATGCGGTAGAAGATGTGGGAGGCCCCGTTCTCCTCTCCAACCAGGTTCTCCGCCGGCACCGCGGTGTCGCGGAAGAGCACCCGGCCGGTGCCGCTGCCCCGGGCTCCCATGAGGCCGTATACCGTCTTGACCTCCACGCTGTCGTCCCGCTCCACCAGGAAACAGGAGAGGCCGTCGCGGGGAGGCGCGTCCGGGTTGGTACGCGCGTAGACCATGAAGAAGTCGGCGCCCTCCGCTCCGACGATGAAGCGCTTCTGCCCGTGCAGCACGTAGTGGTCGCCCTCGCGCCGCGCCGTGCAGGTGGCGCCGAAGAAGTCCGTACCGCCGCGCGGCTCGGTGAGGGCCTCGGCGCACACTTTCTCCCCCTTGAGGGTAGGCACCAGGAAGCGCTGCTTCTGGTCCTCGTTGCCGAACTGCACGATGCACTCCCCCACGATGCTCACGAGGGAGTAGAGGCAGGTAAGGGGCACTCCCACCAGGGACATCTCGGAGATGGCGATGATCTCGTCCTCCCACTTCATACCCCTGCCGCCGTACTCCACCGGGAAGCGCAGGCCGAGGAGGTTCCTCCTGCCGCACTCCTCCAGGAAGAAACGGGGAAAGGGGGCGATCATGGCATCCATGTCCAGGACGAGCTGGCGGGGCACCCAGCCAACCAGGTCGCACATCTCTTTCTGCAGTTCTTTCTGCTCCTCGTTCATGATGAAATCGAACATCTCAATCCCTCCTCAGCTACTACGCCCAATGGGAAGCCCGCTCCACCGCCTTCTTCCATCCCGCGTACAGCGCGTCCCGCGTCGCCGCGTCCATGGCGGGCGTGAATTCCCTGTCCACGCGGCGGATGCGCTCGATGTCGTCGGGATATCTCCAGATGCCGGCCGCTATCCCCGCGAGGAAAGCGGCTCCCAGCGCCGTGGCCTCGAGCACCTGCGGCCTCTCGACCGCCGCGTCGAGTATGTCCGCCATGAACTGCAGCAGGAAATCGTTGGCGGACGCGCCGCCGTCCGCCTTGATGCTCCTGACCTCCATGTCGGTGTCCTTCTGCATGGCCTCGATGACGTCCTTGCACTGGTAGGCGATTGACTCCAGCGTCGCCCTCACCACCTGCTCCTTGCTGGTGGCGCGGGTGAGGCCGATGACGGTGCCGCGCGCGTAGGGGTCCCAGTAGGGGGCGGTGAGCCCGGTGAAAGCCGGCACCACGTACACGCCCCCGCAGTCGTCGCAGGACTGGGCCAGCGCCTCGGATTCGGATGCCGCATCGATTATCTGCAGATTGTCCCGGAGCCACTGGATGGAGGAGCCCGCGCTGGAGATGATGCCTTCCATCATATAGACGGTGCTGTCCCCCATCTTCCAGGCGATGAGGGGGGTGAGCCTGTGTATGGAGGCCATGGGCTCGTCGCCGGTGTTGATGTCGATGAAGGTCCCGGTGCCGTTGGTGCACTTGACGCTGCCCCGCTCGAAACATGCCTCGCCGAAGAGGGCCGCCTGCTGGTCGGCCACCACGCTTCTTATGGGGATGGGGTCCCCGAATACCTCGGTGACGCCGAAGTCGCCGCTGGTGTCCCTTATCTCCGGGAACACCAGGTTCCCCGGGAGTTTGAAGGGCTTGAGGAGCAGGGTGCTCCACTTCATCCCGAAGGGGTCGTACATGCCGGTGGCGCTGACGTTGGAGTAGTCGGTCGCGTGCACCGACCCCTTCGTATAGTTCCAGACTATCCAGGTGTCCACGGTGCCCATGAGCAGCCTTCCCGCCGCCGCCTTCTCCTCCGCCCCCGGCACGTTGTCCAGCACCCAGCGGGCATGTGCTGAGGACTGGGCGGGGGTCACGGTGAAGTGGGCCGCCGTGATGAGCATCTTCCCCACCGGGTTCCTGCGCAGACCCTCGCTCAGGGGAGCGATCCTCTGGTAGACGCCGCCGAGCAGGTGCAGCACCTTGAACAGCGGGCTGCGGTTTATCCTCTCGCAGGCGTCCGACATCCTGGTGTCCTGCCAGGTGATGGCGTTGTACACGGGCTCGCCCGTCTCGGCGTCCCAGATCATGCTGGTGGCCCTCTGGGTGGCTATACCCATAGCCGCGACGTCCCCGGCCTTTATTCCCCCCTCTTCCAGGGCCTTCCTGGTGACGTCGACGCAGCCCTCGAAGAGGGTGACCGGGTCCTGCTCGGTCCAGCCCGGCTTGGGGAAGATCTGTGGTATCTCCCGGTAGACCTCGGAGATGACGTTGGTCTCGCGGTCGAAGAGCACTGCCCTGGTCCCGGTGGTGCCTACGTCGTTTACAAGGATATGCTTACCGTCCATACGCTGCCCCCCATCCTCTCCGCTCACCGCAGGCTCAGCTTAACACGTTCCTATTATAGGTTCTTTTCGTGTTCTCGTGACAGGAGAGCTTGGGCGGGGCTGCCGTCGGCGGTCTTCCAGGTCCATGTTTACGCCCGCGGGCTAACGGAATAATAGAGGTTGTGATGGTACCGGCGTATTAAGGGGAGGTGAACAATGCCGAGGGTGGTTCATTTCGACATCGACTCGGACGAACCGGAGCGGGCCATTGCTTTCTACAGCAGCGTCTTCGGCTGGGAGTTTGAGAAGTGGGAGGGACCCATTGAGCACTGGTTGGTGACGACGGGGCCGGACGAGGAGCCCGGCATCAACGGCGGCATGGGAGTAAGGAGCGAGGGCATGTTGTCCTTCAACACCTACCGCAACACCATCGACGTGCCGGATGCGGACGCATACGCGGCCAGGGTCCGCGAGGCGGGCGGCCAGGTCCTCACGGAAAAGATGCCCATACAGGGGGTGGGATGGTTCGTGGCCTGCGTGGACACGGAAGGAAACCATTTCGGCCTCCTGGAGAGCGACGAATCCGCGCACGGGTGAGCGGGCGGAACTCATCCGCCACTACGAGAGCCCCTCATGACCCTTCCCGTCATCGCGTGGCGGCATCTTCGCGGTCGAAGCGGTCCCGGGAGGCCCGGTTCTCCGCGGGTGCTGAGGTCGGGGGCACCTGAGGCACGGGGCGAGGCTTGACCCCGATGCCTGACTGAGGTCGGGGGCACCTGAGGCACGGGGCGAGGCTTGACCCCGATGCCTGAAGAGGGCCTGACATCAGGGAAAGACCCCGATGGAGCCGTGGGCCCAGGCGCGGGAGTTGCCGTACATGGCGCGCTCGGCCACCACCGGCTGGTCGGACTCCACGCGGGTGGAGACGTCGTACGAGTTCACGTAGTCGTTGGCCTTGAAGGTGCGGCGCGTGCCCGGGGCAAGGGTGGCGCCGGGGCCGGGCCTTTCCCCCTCCGCGGTCAGGAAGGACAGGGTGACCTGGGCCGGGGCGTCCCCGGGGTTCTGCACCAGGATGAAGGTCTCCATGCCCCCCGCGGTCGAGCCCTCGGCCAGGTACCAGGTGGGGGCGGGGGCGGTGATCCCGATGGAGCCGTGGGCCCAGGCGCGGGAGTTGCCGTACATGGCGCGCTCGGCCACCACCGGCTGGTCGGACTCCACGCGGGTGGAGACGTCGTACGAGTTCACGTAGTCGTTGGCCTTGAAGGTG
>JAQVFR010000007.1:31886-111183 GCA_028697145.1 Actinomycetota bacterium
GCCGGGCCTTTCCCCCTCCGCGGTCAGGAAGGACAGGGTGACCTGGGCCGGGGCGTCCCCGGGGTTCTGCACCAGGATGAAGGTCTCCATGCCCCCCGCGGTCGAGCCCTCGGCCAGGTACCAGGTGAGGGCGGGGGCGGTGATCCCGAAGGGCACGCCCCCGGAAGTGCCGCCGGGCGTGGTCACTCTCACCTCCGACTCGCCCAGCATCGCCGCCGGTACGCGGCAGACGATGGCCGTGTCGGACCAGGAACCGTACAGGGTGGCCGGCACCCCCCCGAAGGAGACGTAGGAGCTGCCCCGCGAGGGACCGAAGGCCGAGCCCTCGATGGTCACCTGCGCGCCGACCGGTCCGTAAGATGGGGAGGTGCCGTCCACCCGCGGCGTCACGCCGAAGGGAACCGCGTTGGACGTGCCGGCCGGCGTGGTCACCGTCACCTGCGTTTTCCCCGAGGCCCCCGCCGGGACGCGGCAGACGACGACCGTGTCGGACCATGAAACGTACTGCGCCGCCTGCACCCCCCCGAAGGAGACGTAGGAGCTGCCCCGCGAGGGACCGAAGGCGCTTCCGCCCACGGTGACCGGCGTGCCCACCTCACCGTAGGTGGGAGCCAGGCCGTTAACCTCGGGGAAGGGCGGCATCTCCGTGAGGGTACGGTAGGCGTTGATGCGGCCGTAACCGAAGTAGTCGTCGCGGCCCGGCGAGCCCAGGTCGTCGGCGGACTGCTCCATCCACTGCTCCACCTGGGCCGGGCCGTAGCGCGGTTCCGCCGAGCGCACCAGCGCGGCCAGCCCAGCGGCCATGGGGGTGGCCATGGAGGTGCCCGAAAGGTAGTCGTAACCCTGCGCGTATTCCCAGCTGTTGAGGGCCACCGGGTAGGTGGGCATGGTGGAATATATCCCGAGGCCGGGCGCGGAGAGGTCCACGCTGGAGTTGTGGGTGGAGAAGCCGGCTATGACGTCGGTGTTGGTGGTAGCCCCCACGCCGATGACGTTGCCGCAGCCGGCGGGGTAGTGCATGGTGCTGTCGCCGCTGTTTCCGGAGGCGGCCAGGATCGCGGCCCCGGCCCCGTGGGCATAGTCCACCGCGTCCTGCAGTGCCTGGGAGTAGAACTCGCCCCCCAGGCTTATGTTGATGACCTCGGCCCCGTTGTCCGCCGCGTAGCGGATGGCGGCGACGATGCCCGCGTAGCTCCCGCTGCCGCTGCAGTCCAGAACCTTGAGGGGCATGATCTTGGCCCCGAACGATACCCCCACCCCGCCCTCCCCGTTCCCCTCCTCCGCCCCGGCGATGCCGGATACGTGGGTGCCGTGACCGTTGTCGTCGCGGGGGCTGGCGTTGGGATTGGTGCGGAAGTATAGGTCGTTGTCTGGAAAGTCTTCCCAGGCCGATTTCTGCCATATCGAATCGTGCCCGTCACGGTAGGGATCGTACTGGTCTGTGTTCGGATCGGGCGTTCCGCGGTTCTCGAAGAGATAGTAGAAGTCGCTCGAGCTGTTGTTGGCGGTCTCGACGACCAGGTAATAGACCGTGCCCGCTTCCAGCATCACCGGGGTCGATAGGGGCTTGTAGATCTCGCTGTACAGGGGGTTCAGAATCCCGTTGTACGTGTCCACTTCCCCCGGCGTTATGGTGATCGCAGCCCGGTCCACGCCGTCCCGCGTGTCCCGCAGCGAGACCTTCACGTCCTGGGCGGGGCTGCCCTCCTTCTGCAGGATCAGGCCGACGTGGGTGAGCTGCCGCCCCGTCCCCAGGATCGACTGCGCGCATCTTCGCCCGGGGTAATCGCTGTATCCCATGTACCTGATGGTCCAGTATTCCCGGCCTTCCGCGGAGTCGTAGTAACCATACAGGCTCTGGGTGATGCCCGCCCAGTTAAAGCCGGCGGCGTCGTCGGCGTAGCCGTTGCCGTCGTCGTCTGCCCCGTTCCCGGGTATATCCCCGGCGTTGTCCCATATCTTCCCATCCAGGTCGGGGTGGGTCGCGTCCACTCCGGTATCGATCACCGCTACCGTGACCGGGTCGCTGAAGCCCCTCTCCATGTCCCAGGCGCCCGGCGCGTCAATATCCGCGCCGGGAGTGACGCTGTTGTTCATTCCCCACTGGTTCGGATAGCCGGGGTCCGCCGGCGTATAGGCCGCATGCGCGATGTAGTTAGGCTCCGCGTAGATTATCCCCGCCAGGGGAGAGAGCAGCCGCACGGCGCCCTCCACCGGGACGCCCTCATCGAGCTCCAGGAGCGCCAGCACTTCCTCGCCCTCGCGGAAGACCTCCTCCATGACGCCGGCCAGGCCGGCGCCCTCGAGGAAGGCAGCGACGCGCGCGCCGACGTCGCCGCTGCTGAACCTGACCAGCACCTCTCCCGGCCTGTAGGGAAGAAGGCCTTCCCCTCCAGCCGGGGTATCCACCTCGAGTATCTCCCCGGTTTCCCGCGCCAGGGCACGCGCCGGGTTCAGCGCGGGGAGCAACACCAATAGCAGCGCCATGCAGAGGAGGAGGGCGGTGGAGGACGCGTGGGGTCCGGGCTTGCGGCAGCCGGGTTTTGCGCGCTCGCGATCATGCCTTCTCATCAGTCATACACCTGTCCCCAGATTAGACCCATCGGGCCGCCCGGGCAAATCCCATCGCGTGCCGCGTCAAGGCAGGTCGAAGGCGACGGCGTCGTGCCCGCCGTCGCGGCCTCCCCGCGAGAAGTACATGGGCCTCTCGGCCACCAGCGGGGGCCCGGACAGCACGCGCAGGCGGCAGGAGAGCTGGTATCCCATGCCGGCATGCTCGCCCACGAAGATGTTCGCGCGGGTGCGGGCGGGAACGGTCAGCGTTCGCGCCGGCAGGGCTCCCTCCTCCCTGGTCAGGTACAGCACTTCGAGAAGCGCGTCCTCCGCACCCGGGTTCTGCAGGCATAGCCACTCGTGGAATCCCTCGCCCGTGTAGCCCTCGGCGAAAAACATCGCCGGGGTGGCGGATGCGGCTCCGATGACGCAGTGGCCGCCCTGCCAGTGCGCGGCCCCCATTCCCGCGTAGTCGAAATACATGGGCCGCTCGGCGAGGAACGTGGAGGAAGAGGAGAGCGCCACGGAGACATCCCTGTCCTTGCCGACCTCGTCGGGCACGTACAGAGTGAGCCTCCTGCCTCCCTCCACGCGGTAGCTCTTCCTGGCGGATTCGCCCTGCCCCTGGCCGAAGTGGTATTCCGCCTCCACCTCGATGGGGTATGCGTGGGGGTTCTGGAGCGTCAGCCACTCTTCGAAACCTTCCCGCGTGGTCCCCTCGGCGAAGAAGAACTCCCCGGACAGCCGAGAGGCGCCCATAACGCAATGCCCTCCCCGCCAGTGGCGGTCGCCCCTTCCCTCGTAGTCGAAATACACGGGACGCTCCACCACCACGGGCCGTGACGACTCCACCACGCACGAAGCCTGGTAGGCCCCTCCCAGGAGGTCGTTGACCTTGAAGGAGGCGCGCGAGCGCGGCCCCACCGAGAAGCCGCCCAGCACCTTCTCTCCCTCCTCCTCGGTCTGGAAGCGGAAGGTCAAACCGGCCGTTTCCTCCCCCGGGTTGAGCACGCAGAGCCACTCCTCGAAGCCCTCGCCGGTGTAGCCTTCGGCGAAAAAGATAGAGTCGGAAGGTTCCCCCGCTCCCACCACGACGTGGCCGCCCGTCCACCCCGGTCCGTAGCTGAAATACATGGGGCGCTCCGCCACTATATCCTGGGGTGAGGTGACCACCATGGCCACCTCCACGCCCGCTCCCGCCACCGCGTTCACGTCCACGGTGGAACGGCATCCGGGCGGTATGCTTAGATGCAAATCCCTGGCGGAACCCGCGGCGAAGATGAACTCGATATCCACCTCCGCTTTCTCCGCGCCGGCGTTCCCCACGCAGAGGTATTCCTGGAAACCATCCCCCGTGTACCCCTCGGCGAAATAGAAGGCGTTCACATCCGGCTCCGGTTCCGGCTCCGGTTCCGGCTCGGATCCCCTCCGCTCCAGCCGCAGTATCACCGGGGTCATGCCGATGGGCAGCCCGGATAAGGTGACGTTCCCGGCGGCGTCGCGGGAGGTCCCGGGGGCTGGGCTCTCGGCCCCGCTGGCCGGGTCTACAAGCACCGGGTCGGCCAGAGCGGGGTCGGGCACGCTCACACTGAGCGTATCGGGGGCATCGTCCGACTTCCAGGCGGATATGGCCAGGCCCCCTCCGGGGAGGCGGAATGCGTGGGCCTCGAGGGTGCCCGGGGCGGAGCAGGAGAAGGAAGCCGCGCCGGGTGCGGGGCCTTCCGCCGGACCGAAGGCCCGCATAAAGGTCGAGTAGAACGCGTAGGCGGGCCGGGGGGAGAAGTCCAGGCGGAGCAGGCCGTAGCGGTCCAGGTCGTTGAGCCAGGTGTCCCGCAGGTTGAACCAGATGACGCGGTCCACGTCGGTGGCGGCGTAGCTCACCATGGTGCGCAGCAGGTAGGCGGCCTGGGCGGCCTCGTCCACCCCCGGCGGGCTCACCGAGCTGGTGGTCCAGCCCACCTCGGTGAGCCACACCTCGAGTTCCCTCTCCGTATGCTGGGCGATGAGCCAGTGCACGAAGTCCACCAGGTACCGGCACAGCTCCTCCTTGGGCCGGAGCAGGTCCTCCTCCGGCTGTCTCTCCACCCCGATGGTCTCGGCGTAGGGGTGGTAGGCCACGGCGTCTATGTATTCCGCCGCCCCCGCCGTGAGGTAGGCGTCGAGGTCGGCCGAGCCCAGGCCGGCCACGCCCCCCATGACCACGGTGGCCGCGGGGTCGGCCGCACGGATACGGGGGGAGGCCGAGGCCAGCAGGGTCACGTAAGCCACGGGGTCCGGCTCGGGCTGCCAGAAGGCGTGGATGTTCTGCTCGTTCCACACCTCCCAGGCCGCCACCCGCCCGCGGTAGCGGGAGACCACGGCGGAGACGTATCCCTCCCAGGCCGGGATGTCGCTGGGGGGCCAGTTCCAATCGTGCCCCCCGTTGGCCCAGAGAGGGGAGGAGCCCAGGATGCCTAGTATCTTCACGCCCCGCGCCTCGGCCTCGGCCACCACGCGGTCTGTTGCCGTGAAGTCCCACTCCCCCTGCACGGGTTCCAGGTCCACCCATGCGAAGTCGCAGCGCAGCCACCCGATGCCGGCGGCCGCCAGTACGTCCAGCTCCGCCTGGACGGTGGGGGCGTCATAGAGCTTTATATGGCTGGAGGCGACCCCGAAGCGCTCTCCCACCGTGCCGGGAGCGGGCATTGCCGCGGATTTCGCGACCTCCCGTTCCGCCAGTGCAGGAGCGGAAGGGAGTGCCGTAAGCATGAACCCCAGCAGCAAAGAGAGCGGTGCTGAGAGAACGGCGTACCTGCGCATGAAGACCTCTCAAACCAAAAAAAGCGGCAGCGGCCGCGAACCCCTACTCGATACCGGTATCGGCCCGATCGACCCTTATCTGAAAGATATTACCCCGCCCCGCGGGGCCTCAACCGCGAGCTTCCGGCTCAGGCGGGAGGCGTCTTCTCGACTCGCGAAACGCCTCCCGGACCCCGGCGCCCCCTCTCCCCGGTGCGACCTTCAGACACCGTCCATCAAGGCGATGCAAGGACCGCCGCCTTAGTCGCCTTACTCCTGGGGGTTCTTGATACGGCCGTAATAGGAATCCGCGAGGTAGAGCGGCTGCATGGGACAGTGGCCGGTCACGCGGTCCTTGGTGGCCAGGACGGTGGTGGGCACCCTGGTGGTGGCGAAGAAGATGGTGTCGTGTCCCACGCAAAGTCCCAGCAGCACGTTGAGCTCGCTGCCCTCCTTTTCCAGGGCCATGGCCTGTGCGGCGGGATTGCACGCGCCCTCGTAGGTGCCGGGGTTTATCTTCTCCCCGTCCTCGACGCCGAACTCCTCCTTGGCGATGCCGCCCAGCTTGCAGCACACCGATACCACCTCGAAGCCGTTCCCCTCCAGGACGTCGACGAGGGCCCCCGCCTCCCGGCGCAGCCCCACGCAAAAGGCGATGCCCAGCCTGCGCAGGCCGAGCCGCCGGGCGAAATCGACGAGTTCCTCGACCCTCGTCTTCTTGCAGTAACCGGCCGCCTCCACCACAGAGGAAATCCTGGCCACCTCCTTGAGGTCCCCCTCGATCACCTCCCGGCTGACCTCCTTTATCTCCCTTTCGTACCTGGTCGAAGGGCAGAAGGCGGGGGCATGGTCGAAGACGTTGAGATAACAGAGGGGGGCGGCGCAGTCCGAGCACTTGGCGATTTTCATTGCGGCAGCTCCTTTCCGCGGTCCCATCCGGTTTTCCCGTCTGACCTTTATCATAGCAACTACCAGGGTGCCGGCGGTCACAGCCCCCCACGGTCCGGTATCTCCACGGCCTGCAAGCAAGCCTTCCTTCCCGTCAAACGGGATGGTAACATTACGGCACGGCTTACTGGCGGAGCAGGGTGGGGAGGAGAGCATGTCCGTTTATCCCCGCATCGGAGGAAAACTCATCAGGCCGACGATGGGTATGATGAAGGCGGCCTCGGGTCTTTTCCGCCTGCACGGCAAGGTGGGCGAGCTGCTGCCCCTGGAAAGGGTGCTGTGCACCGCCTTCCACAAGGAGCCCGACCGCGTGCCCGTCACCCACTTCCTCCTCGGCGCGGCGCGCAGGCTCACCGGCATATCTTACGAGCGGTTCTCCCGCGACCCGGAGATGGCGGCCGACGCATACATCGCCGCCAACGAGATCCTCGGAGGGGACGTCCTTTACACGGTGATCGACCTCTCGGTGGAGGCGGCGGACTTCGGGCAGGAAATGGTATATCCGCAGTACAGCACCGCTCACCCCGAGTACGGCAACCCTCTCATCGCCTCCCCCGGGGATTACGAGCGCCTCGAGGTGTTCGACCCTCGCAAGTCGCCGCGCATGGGCATGGGTATTGAGCTGGGAAGGATCCTCTCGAAGAAAGCTGGCATCCGCTACCCGGTCATGGGGTTCGTGTTCGGCCCCCTGGGGGTGCTGGCCATGATGCGAGGCGCCCAGAGGCTCTTTGTCGATTGCCTGAAGTACCCGGAGAGGGTGAAGGTGGCGCTGGAGACGATTACCGAGGTGCTCGTCGACTACGTACGGGCACAGTGCGACACGGGCGTGGACGCGGTGATGCTGGACACGCTTTTCGGCTCGCAGTCGGGCATATCGCGCGAGCTGTGGGTGAAGATGGAGGGCGTCTATGCGAAGCGCATCGCCGACGAGATCAGGCGCTGCGGTGCCCTGGTCGCCCTGCACAACTGCGGCACCGGCCCGTACCTCGACCTGCAGCTCGAGTACATGGAGCCGCTGATAGTGTCCCTGGCCGATGTACCTGACGACTGCCGCGACCTGGCGGACACCAAGGCGAAATACGGCGAAAGGGTCGCGCTGGCGGGCTTCATCCCCACGGATTCCCTGTGCTCGGAGTCTCCCGCGCGCATCATGGAGAAGGCGCGGGAGCAGATACGCGTCATGGCGCCGGGCGGCGGTTTCGTCCTCGCGCCGGCATGCGAATACCCGCCCAACCTCGACCTGGCCAACGCCCTCGCCGTGGTGCGGGCGGCGCAGCTTTACGGCAGATACCCGATCAAGTGAGGATGGACCCATGGACGACAAGAGAGACTTGCTGGACGCCATCGCCGCGGCGGTGAGGCGGGGGTCCGAGGAACAAGCGGTGGTCCTGTGCGAAAAGGCCGTCGACTCGGGCATGTATGGCCGCGAGGTGATCCGGGAGGGCCTCTGCACCGGCATGCAGAAGGCTGGCGAACTCTACGAGAAGCACGAGTACTTCCTTCCCGAGCTCCTTCTCGCCTCGGAGACGATGCGCGCCGCCATCGAGGTCGTCGTCCCCTCGCTGCTGCCCGCGGAGAGGGCGGAGGCCGGAGAGGCCGTCGTGCTGGGTGTGGTCGCGGGCGACGTGCACGAGATCGGCAAGAACCTGGTGGCGGTGATGCTGGAGGCCGACGGCTACCGCGTCACGGACCTGGGATACGACGTGGCCCCCGAGAGGTTCATCGCGGAGCTCGACAACGGTGGCGCCCGCATCCTGGCCCTCTCCACCATGATGACCACCACTTTGCCCAACATGCGCATGACGGTGGAGCTGGCGCGGGCGCTCGATCCCCGGCCCCTGATACTGGTGGGGGGCGCCCCGCTCTCCGCGAGCGTCGCCGCGGACATGGGCGCCGACGGCTACGAGGACAACGCCGCCAGGGTGCCCGCGCTCATCAGGAGATTGTTGCCGTAGTGCTCCGCCAGGTCATCACCGCGCGCCGAGTCTCCCAGGCTTATCCCAGGGCCTGCTTCACCAGCTCGATGATGTGGTGGTTCTCCAGTCCGGCCGCGGCGGCGGGCTTGCGCAGGTTGAGCATGCACAGGGGGCAGAGGTAGGCAATGGCCTGGGCGCCGTGTTTCACCGCGTCCTCCACGTTGCGCTCCTTTATGCGCATGGCCTTGTCGCGGTCGCGGGGCATCATTGGCGAGCCGCAGCAGAGGGCGAACCTGCGGTCGTGCTCTCTCTCCACTCTTTCCACCCCGATGAGTCGGAAGAGCTCGTCCAGTTGCTCGTCCTTCCAGGGGGTGTAGCGGGAGGCGCAGGGCTGCTGGTAGGCCACATTTATCCCCAGGGGCTTCACCTCGTCCGCGTGGTCTTTCACGTATTCCAGGAGGTACTCGATGATGTGCACGGGGCGGAAGGGGACTTCGATGCCGTAATCCTGGACCATGGAGGCGAGCAGGGCATAGCAGTCGTCGTGGTATAAGACGATCTCGTCCGCCCCTGCCGCGGCGAGGTTGTCCACCACCCTGCGGGCGCCCTCGCGCACCGGGGTCTCGTAGCCGAGATGCACCCATCCCACGTTGCAGAAATAATCCCCTCCCTTGAGCACGGTCATCCCCTCGAACAGGGGTCCATCGAAAAGGCCGGGGATGAGGTCGCCCACGCTGCACAGCCCCAGGGCCGGTTTGTCCTCCTCGCCGGGGATGACCTGGCTGGGGGCATTGGGGAGATTGCGGAACATCTCCGTGTTCTGCTCAGGGATGTCGAGCACCCCCGTCTCCTCCTGGCGCTGGAGGATGAGGTCGAAGGGATTGGCCCCCTTGTCGCAGAACTGGTTGCAGGCCACGCAGGTCACGCACTGGCTCACTATCTCCGGGGTCTCGCCCTCCTTCAGCCGCCGGAACTGCCGTATGGACGCTTCCCGGTCGTAGTCCACGTAGGGGCACATGAACACGCAGTCTCCGCACAGGTCGCATTTCTCCTCGATGAACATCTTTCCCTCCTTTGCCTTACGAGCCCATGCCCGTAATTTATCATATGGCCGGGCCGGCTGCATCGCGGACCGCGACGTCCGCGTGACGCACGCCCGCAGCCGCCGGCAGGCCTGGACGCCGCCGGGCTTCCCCGCATCCCTCCGCCGTAAGTTACTCGCGCGAGGCCCCGGCCCGGGTATAGCCCCCTCCTCCATGCTATAATTATCTCGCTTTCTGCGGATTCTTTCCGGCATCTGGAGGGCCTCCATGTGTGAGTTCTGCGCCAAGCACGGGCAGGGAAACCGCTGGTATCTCAACCCGGATAATTTCTCCGAGAAGATGATGGGGGATTCCCAGCGCGTGAAGACCCTGGAGAAGGTGGCGGGCTGGGGGATCGACTATTACATCGACTTCACCTCGCGGGTCACCCAACTGGTTAACTGGCCGGTCATCGGCAAGGCGGTCAAAGCCGCCATCAACCGCATGGCCCCCAACGAGCACGGCGGGCAGGTGGTCTCCCTCGAGGACTCCCTGCAGCTGCTGGAATACGCCAGGGATTTCGTGCTCCTTCCATGTGCCTGCCGCAAACTGGTAGGTCACCGCGACGACATGGTCTGCCTGAATTTCGGTCCCATAAAGGACATGCAGCGCCGCTTCATGCCCGAAGGGCCCATGGAGGAGATCACCCTGGAGGAGGCGCGGGAGATGGTGTTGCGCAGCGACGAGCGCGGACATTTTCACCAGGTGCTGTACGCCAAAGTCCCCTTCCCCATCTGCATCTGCAATTGCGACGCGCGCTACTGCACCTCACTCAAGCAGCGCTGGGCCAACAACGTGGAGGCGGCCATCTTCAAGGGGCACGAGGTGTGCGCGGTGGACGGCGAGCTGTGCCGCTTCTGCGAGGACCCGGTTTGCCTGACGCGATGCAGCTTCGGAGCCCTCCATTACGACCCCGGCGCGGGCAGGGTCCACGTGCACGCGGCCGACTGCTTCGGCTGCGGGCTGTGCCGCACCGCCTGTCCGCGCGGGGCGCTTTCCCTGGCCGCGCGCGACGGCGTGCCCGCGGCCGCGGGGATGTGGTGACCTTGGCGGGGTTCAAGATAAGGGTGACCGACTGCGACGCCGAGGCGTGCGGAAACCGCTGCCAGGAGGCGTGCCCGCAAGGTGTGTTCCTCGCGGTCCCCCGGGACAAGGACCGCGCCAGGCACGGCGCCGATCCCCGCTACCGCATAGTCCCCCGCTTCGCCTCCTTCTGCGACGGCTGCGGGGAATGCCTGTCCGTGTGCGGGCAGGACGCCATCCGTATCGTCTTCCGCGCGACGGGAGAGGCGATCGCCCAGGCGGTCGCGCCAGGGGGTTGAGGGCGAGAGCGGCGGCGGTCGGGGAGGCCCGGGGACCAGGGGCCGCGCGGGGCCTCGGGGGCGCGGCGGGAAGGCTGGTGCCGGGCGGTGCGAGGGTATCATCGCGGAGCGACGTATTAGTCTTCGAGGTTTGTGGAACATGTATTTGCATACCCGGATACTAAATCTATATATTGTTCATGTCAGTCAAATCTCGGCATACCCGACGGCAGCAGGGCGAATCGGCTAATCTGAGGAGGGATACGTATGGCATTGACCTACGGCACCGACGAGTGGAACCAGGCCTACGACGCGCTGGTGAAGGAACGGCTGGACAGCCAGTCCAAGCCCTACGTCATGGGCACCCCGGAATGGGTCAAGCAGTATGAGGAGCTTATCCAGAACGACGCGGAGTACAAGGAGGCCGCCAAGGACTGGGAGGGCTCGGTGGTCATCAAGATCCTGGCCAAGCCGGACATCGGGCTGGACAAAGACCTCTACATGTTCATGGACCTCTGGCACGGCGACTGCCGCTTCGTGAAGATCGTTCCCGCCGAGGTCGGCGAGGCCGGCGATTTCGTCATCACCGGCGAATACGATCGCTGGAAGGCGGTCATGTCCAAGGAGCTGGACACCATCAAGGGCATGATGCAGGGCAAGCTCAAGCTCAAGGGAGACCTGCCCACCATCGTGCGCGCGGTGAAGGCGGCGTCGCGCCTGGTGGACCTCTCCGCCATCACGGAGCCGAGGTTCCCCGACGAGCTCGATGAGGCGGGTACCGAGGATCTGAGGGCTCTTCTCAAGAGGGCCGAGGACGAGCTCGGCATTTAGTCGAAGCCCTCGGGGAATAGCTCTTGCGAGTTCCCGGGCCTATGCCCGGGAACTCGTTGCCGAACGGTTCGCCGGCGCCATGGGGTGCCAGCGCGGTTTTCAATGCGACTTCCCGGGGAGAGGGTCCCCGGGTCAACCGGAGGAGGTACTCATGGCCTACGACACGGATCTGTCATTCATCTACAAGAACCCCACGCGGATAGTCTTCGGCGTCAACTCGCTGAGGGACCTGGCCGCCGAGTGCAACGAGCTCAAATGCTCCAAGGCTTTCCTGGTCACGGACAAGGGGCTGGTCGAGGCGGGCCTGGCGGAGAAGGTGGAGGCGGCCCTGGGCAAACTGCACGTGGGCACCTTCGATGAATGCCCGCAAGACTCCGGCGTTCACATCGTGAACCAGGCCGCGGACATTGCCAGGGAAAAAGGCGCCGACATCCTCGTGAGCCTCGGGGGAGGAAGCGTCATAGATACGGCCAAGGGCGTGGCCATCCTCCTCAAGGAGGGGGGGAAGCTCGAGGACCACTACGGGCTGCAGCTGTTCACCCGCCCCCAGACACCCCACATCGCCATCCCCACCACCGCCGGCACGGGGAGCGAGGTGACCTGGGCCTACGTCGTGAAGGACTGGGAGAAGAACCAGAAGATACTGTGCGGCGACGACCATATCATCCCCAACACGGCGATCCTCGATCCCGTGCTCACCCAGGGCTTGCCGCCCAGGATCACCGCCTTCACCGGCATGGACGCCCTCACTCATGCCATCGAGGCCATACATGCCCTGCAGGCCGAGCCCATCACCGACATCATGGCCTTCGGCGCTATCCGTCTGATCGTCCAGTACCTTCCCACCTGCGTGGAGAGCGGTGACGACCTCTTTGCCCGCGGGCAGCAGCAGATAGCCGCGACCACGGCCGGGATCGCCTTCTCCAACGCCCAGATCGGGCTGGTGCATGCCGCGGCCCATTCCGCGGGCGCGCTATACGGCGTGCCACACGGGCTTGCCAACTCCATCCTCCTGCCCCACGTGATGAAGTACAACATGGACGAGTGCGCGGACCGCTACGCCCTGGTCGCCGACGCCATGGGGGTCAAGGAGAGGGGGATGGGGGACGAGGAGGCCACCCTGGCGGCGATAGACGCCGTATTCGCGTTGAGTAAGAGGATCGGCCTGCCGCAGAAACTCAGCGAGGTGGGCGTGGAGGAATCGGGCCTGGGGCAAGTGGCCGAGCTCTCTCTCTCCGATGGGGCCATCGTCTACAACCCGAAGCTCATCTACGAGTCCGAGCAGGTGATGGAGGTCCTGAAGGAAGCCTACTGAGAAACCCGCCCCCCATGGGGACCGCTGGCTGGAGTGCATCAAGGAGGTAAGAGATGGCGGACGTGAAGCTTGCGCCCGGCGCCGAGGAGGTGGCCATGGCGGTCATGATCTCGGACATGCTCAAGGCGAACATCGAGAAGCCCGAGAAGCTGAAGGACTTCAACAAGCTCAAAGCGCGTGTTTACATCCAGGCGAAAGACGCCGAGACCGAGATGACCATGGTCTTCGACCGCGGGAGTCTCACCGTGTACGGGGGCAAGGAGGGAAATCCGGACATCTCCATCATCACCGACGCCGCCACCCTGCTCGATCTCGCCAATATCAACATCAAGTACGGGATGCCATGGTATTTCGACGAGACGGGCATGGCGGTGGTCAAGAAGCTGCTGAAGGGCGAGCTGAAGCTGCAGGGCATGCTCACCCATTATTTCGCCCTCAACCGGCTGACCAAGATAATGTCATTGAACTGAGACCCGACGCACGCGGCGACATCAAAGTGGGAGGAAACGCGGCGTGCGGGACCCGGGGGCCCGCTGCAGGTTTGGCGGGCTTTGCCGCCGTCCGCGCGCCAGGTGCAGAATGAGGTGATGACTATGGCTTTCGGCAACATGGGCAAAGCCCTGGAGGTGGACCTGACCTCAGGCACGATGTCCGAGTTCGAGATCGACGAGGCAACATACCGGGACTACATCGGGGGCGCGGGCCTCGCGGCCAGGCTGCTCTTCGACCGCGGCAACCTGGATGCGGGTCCCCTGGACCCGGACAATCTGCTCATCTTCGCCACGGGGCCGCTCACCGGCATAGGCTTCTCGGGCTCGAGCCGCCTCTCGGTGGGGGCGCGTTCGCCCCTGACCGGCATCTGGGGGCAGGCGTCATGCGGCGGCAATTTCGGTCCCGAGCTGAAGAGGTGCGGCTACGACGCCGTGATCTTCAAGGGTAAGGCGGAGGCTCCGGTCTTCCTGCTTCTGGGCAACGACTCCGCGGACCTGCTCCCCGCCGACGACCTCTGGGGCATGGACACCTACGAGGCCACCGATGCCCTCAAGGAGAGGCAGGGCAAGCAGGCCAAGGTACTGGCCATCGGCCCCGCCTCGGAGAACCTCATCCCCTACGGCACCATCATCAACGATTACGGCCACATCTTCGGGAGGGCCGGCATGGGCACGGTGATGGGCTCGAAGAACCTCAAGGCCGTCGTGGCCCAGGGCGACAGGAAGCCGGAGTACGCTGACCCCGAGAAGGTCAAGGCCATGCAGGAGGAGCACCGCGAGCTGATCAAGGAAACCATCTTCTGCGGCGCCCTCTCCGCCTTCGGAACCGGGGCCAACATGGAAGCCAAGATGTTCGAGGGAGACGTCCCCACCCGTAACTGGGGCCAGGGCCTGTGGGAAGAGGGAGCGGAGAAGCTCTCCGGTATCGCCCTCGCCGATAACTTCATCGTGGACCACGGCAGCTGCCGCGGTTGCGCCGTCAGGTGCAAACCCGTGGTGGAGGTAAAGGACGGCCCTTACGCCATCCCCCAGGGACCGGGGCCGGAATACGAGACCCAGGCCGCCTTCGGCACCATGCTCATGAACGACGACCTTGCCGCGGTATGCAAGGCCAACGATTTCTGCAACCGCTCCGGCATGGACACCATCACCTGCGGGGCCACCTTCGCCTGGGCCATGGACTGCTTCGAGCAGGGCATACTGAAACCCGAGGACTACGACGGCATCAAGCTGGAGTGGGGCGACATAGGCAACGTCCTGCAGCTACTTCCCGGCATAGTGGCCAGGGACGGCAAGCTGGCACAGCTCCTGGCCAGGGGCTCCCGCGCCGCCGCCGAGGAGGTCGGAAACGGGGCTGACGCCTTCCTCACCGACTCCAAGGGGCTCGAGGCGCCCATGCACGACCCCCGCTGCAACTGGGGGGACGGGCTGGCCTATGCCATCTCCATCCGCGGCGCCTGCCACGTCTCCAACATGACCTTCCTGCTGGAGTGGGGGGCCATAGAGTACCCGGAGATAGGGCTGGACAAGAACTACCAGAACCAGTCCGCCGAGTTCAAGGCGGAGGCGGCGGCCCTCACCGCGGACATCGGGTGCATCCTCAACTCCGCCTGCTGGTGTGAGTTCCCGGGTACCGCTTATACCGTGACGCAGTGGGCCGAGCTCTTCAGCGCCGTGGCCGGCTACGGGTGGGACGTCGAGAAGATGATGGAGGCAGGGGCCCGCGTATGGTTCCTGCAGCGCAGCCTGGGTCATATCTGGGGCGCCACCGGCGCGGACGACCGCATCGGCCAGCGCATCATGACCCCCGTGGAAGACGGCGGTATCGCCGGCTCCGTCCCCGACATGGACACCATGCTGCGCGAGTTCTACGAGTACCGCGGCATGACGCCGGACGGCATGCCCACCCGCGAGGTGCTCGAGAAATACGGCCTCGGCGACGTCGCCGACAAGATTAACCTTTGAACGCAGGGGCGGCCAGGGCCGTTGCGTAACGGTCTCGCTCCGCTCCATGCGCTCCGCTCCGGCCGCAACAGTCGAGCCCGGGCAGGAGTTCTTGCATAGACGACGCGCCGATGGCCTTACCGGGTTCGTTCGGTAGGAAGCTTCCAGTCAAGGAGGATACGACTATGGAAAAGAACGTCAGGGGCAAGGTGTTCCTGGTGACGGGCGGAGCTATGGGCATGGGCAAGCTCGTCGCGGAGCGGTTCGCTCGCGACGGTGCCAGGGTGGTCATCTGGGACATGAACAAGGACGCGCTCGAGAAGACCGAAGCCGAGTTCAAGGGCAGGGGCTACGACGTCACCACCTACACCGTCGATGTCTCGGACCGCGAGGCGGTCTACGCGGCGGCCGACAGGGTCAAAGCCGAGGTCGGCCAGGTCGACGTGCTCATGAACAACGCAGGGATCGTCAGGGCCGGCCATTTCCTCGACACCGACGACGATGACAACTTCAACACTCTCAATATCAACTTCATAGCCCAGATGTGGACGTGTAAGGCGTTCCTTCCCGACATGGCGGCGCGGAACGACGGCCATGTAATAGCTCTGGCCTCGGCCGCGGCCATAACCCCGACCCCCGGCGCGTCCGCTTACGCGGCGAGCAAGGCCGCGGTGCGCCACTGGATGGACACCATCAGGTGGGAGTTCAAGGAGAAAGGCAGAGGCGGCGTCAAGTTCACCTCCGTCTGCCCTTCGATAGTGAGAACCGGCATGTTCGATGGCTGCAGGGAACCCATCCTTTCCCCGTTCATGGAGCCCGAGAAGATGGCGGACAAGATCTATCAGGGCTACCACGCGAACAAGACCACGGTCATGGAGCCGTTCGTGGTCAAGTTCACCCCGCTCATGGCGGCGGTCCTTCCGGAGCCCATCCGCTACGTCATGGGGAAGATGCTTAAGCTCAACTCGATGTTCGAAAGCTGGGTCGGCCACTAGCCTACTCCCCTTAAAAGTTATAGAATATTAACGCTTGCTTAATACAAGCACCGTCCTTGGCGGCAGCGTTGTTTCATGTATTCGGGTGACAGTCCAGTAGCGATCCAATGCGCGTCTTTGCGCGACAAATTAGACCCACAGGGCTTATCGAGCCTCGCGAGGAGGTGGTGAATGAAAGCGGCTTGACGGACTTCAGTGGCAGCACGGTCATAAAAGGGAGGTGAGGTAGTTGCCTAGCTGGAAGGACGACGTGGAAGTACTGGTCGACGAGGGCAAGATTAGCGTCCCCTATTCCTGGACGGTGGGGAGCACTTTGAGCCGTTTCTACTGCGAACTGCGGGACAACGGCAAGATCTGGGGCAACCGCTGCCCCAGCTGCGGTAAGGTCTTCGTCCCCCCCAAGATCAAGTGCATAGACTGCTACGAGGATCTCCGCGATTGGGTGATGTTGCCGGGAACCGGCACGGTGGAGACCTACACGGTGGTTCGCTACCAGGAGCCCGTGCTCCATCCCCGCAAGGCGCCATTCGTCTACGGGGTGATAAAGCTGGATGGGGCGGACACGGGCATGGTCCACTTCATAGGCGGCGTGGACCCGGAAGAGGTAAAAGTCGGCATGCGTGTGGAAGCGGTAATCGAGGGTGAGCGCGAGGGTAACATCCTCGATATCAAGCACTTCCGCCCCATAAAGTAGGGAAGCGGGGTGAGATACATGGAAAAAGTAGCGATAATCGGCGTGGGCATGACCAAATACGACCGCAACAGCCCGCTCACCTTCGCGGAGATGGTCTTCGAGGCCACGAGCAAGGCCATCGAGGACGCGGGGATATCCAAGGACGACGTGGATAACGTCGTCACCGTCAGCAGCGACTTCTGGGACGGCCGCACCATCTCGACCATGGCCGTGACCGACGCCTCCAATGCCTACGGCAGGGATATCACCTGCGTCGAGGGCGACGGGACATTCGGAGCGCTCTACGGCATGATGCGCATCCTCTCGGGCACGTTCGGCATCACCATCGTCTGCGCCCATCACAAGGGCACCGAGAGCAGCATGAACGGCATAACCAACTGCGCCTTCGACCCCCTGGTGGAGAGGAAGCTCGGCCTCGACGCCGTCTCCTCGGCGGCGTTGCAGGCGCGCAGGTACATGGAAAAGCACGGCCTGCTGGAGGAGCAGTTCGCGCTGGTATCGGTGAAGAACCACGGCAATGCGATGCGCAATCCCCGGTCCCTCCTGCCCATGGAGATAACGGTGGACGACGTGATGAACTCGCGCAAGATCGCCGACCCGCTCAAGCTCCTCGACTGCTCCCCCGTGACCGATGGCGCCTGCACCCTGGTGCTGGCACCGGAGCGCCAGGCCAAGAAGCTTACCACCACCAAGAAGCGGGTATGGATGAAGGGCGTGGGCCACTGCACCGATGCTTTCCGCCTCGGGGACCGCGACCTGGCGGACACCCGGGCTTTGAAGAAAGCCGCTAAGCGCGCCTACGACATGGCCGGCATCGTCGATCCCCGCGAGGAGATCGACTTCGCCGAGGTCTACGACGCTTTCTCCTACATGGAGCCGCTGTGGCTGGAGGGGCTGGGCATCTGCGACGACGGCAAGGGCTGCGAGTACCTGGAGCGCGGCTGGTTCGACTACGGCGGCAAGCTCCCCGTGAATCCCTCCGGCGGCCGCCTCTCGGCCAATCCCGTGCAGGCCGCCGGCCTCTACGCCATGGCCGAAGCCACGCTGCAGCTGCGCGGCAAGGCGGGGAAGCACCAGGTAAGGGGCGCCGGGACCGCGCTGGTCCACGGCATCAACGGCATGTGCGGTCAGTCCCACTGTGTCTGGATCCTGGGAAGATAAGGAGGTGACGTGAAATGGGTAAAAGAGTAGGTATCATCGGAGTAGGTCAGACCCACCACGCCGCCAAGCGCCTCGACGCCTCCGGAGTGGAGCTCATCGCCGAGGCCGTCACCCGGGCTCTGGACGACGCGCAGCTGACCATGGCCGATATCGACGCCATCGTCGTCGGCAACATGGACCACTTCGAGAACATCAACTACGTCGACGGCTGGGCGGTGGACGGGCTGGGCGCCTGCATGAAACCGGTGTTCAAGGTGACCACCGGCGGCACCACCGGTACCACCGTGGGCGCCTGCGGATACTACCATGCGGCCAGCGGGCTCTTCGACGTGGTCCTGGCCGTAGGCTGGGAGAAGAACTCCGAGTCCGACACGCAGGCGGCCATCGCCACCTGCGCAAACCCGACGCTGGAGCGTGACCCCTTCGCCGGGGCTATCGGGCCCCTGGCCACCGAGTACTCCATGTACATGAAGGCCTTCGGGGCCACTGAGGAGGACTCCGCCAGGGTGGCGGCGAGAGACCGCAACAACGCCCTCAACAACCCCTACGCCCACTCGCGGCAGGCGGTGACCGTGGAGGATGTGCTCAACTCCCCCATGCTCTCCTATCCGGTGAAGTTCCTCGACATGTGCCCGCGTTCCGACGGGGCCTGCGCGGTCATCTTCGCCAACGAGGAGAAGGCCAAGAAGCTCTGCCCCAAGCCGGCATGGGTGCACTGCTCGGTGGTGCGCCACGACTACACCCACTTCGGGGACCTGGAGTGGAAGTTCATGCCCACCCTGGAGCGGGCTTCCGCGGAGGCTTACAGGCTGGCGGGCATCACCAATCCCCTCAAGGAGTTCGACGTGGCGGAACTCTACCTCCCCTGCTCCACATGCGGGGTGAAGTGGATGGACTCCCTGTGGTTCTGCGAGCACGGCGGCGCACCGAAGCTCATCCGCAAGGGCACCTTCGACATGGACGGACAGCTGCCCATCAATCCATCCGGCGGGGTCATCTCCTGCAATCCCATCGGAGCCACCGCCCTCATCCGCGTGGGCGAGGCGGCCTGGCAGATCATGGGCAAGGCGGGCGACCGCCAGGTGCCGAACGTGAAGAAAGCCCTGTGCACGGGGTTCGGCGGATGCAGCTGGACGGGCCTGATGATCCTGGGCGCGGACCTGCCCTGAGGCGTGGAGGAGGTGACATCCATGGGAATGTATAAAGACAAGCGCAAGACGACGCACACCCCCGAGGGTTACGAGCTCCTGACCCACGAGTCCGGCCACCTGGAATACGACTTCCACTGGCACATGGGATACTACTGGAGCAAGTACCTCTCCGAGCTGCGGGACAACAAACGCTTCATGGGCGTCAAGTGCCCGAAGTGCGGCACGGTATACAACCCACCGCGCGTGAACTGCGGCAAGTGCTTCGTGGAGATGAACGAATGGGTCGAACTGGCCGACGAGGGCACGCTCGAGGGATTCACCATCGTGCGCTTTCCCTACATCGACCCCAACAACGGCGGCATGAAAGACGTGCCTTTCACCTCCATCTGGGTAACCCTGGACGGAGCTGACACACGCATGATGCATTTCTGCAACGTCTACGACGAGAGAGACCTCGAGGTAGGGATGCGCATGCGCGCCGTCTGGAACGAGAAACGCACGGGAAGCATCCACGACGTGAAGTACTTCGAGGTGGTCGAGGAGGCGAAGCCGGCGAAGAAGGCCGCGAAGAAGCCGGCGAAGAAGGCCGCCGCGAAGAAGCCGGCGAAGAAGGCCGCTAAGAAATAGGCACAGACGATCCGGGGCGTGAAGAGGGGGCTGAGCAACTCAGCCCCCTCTATAATCCATGCAGGCGGAAGTCTCGTATGATCAAGGGGGTTCATGTCATGTGGAACATGCTCGACGAGGCGGCACGGGAGTACCCGGAAAAGATCGCCATCGTGCACCGGGAGCGGCGCATCACTTATGCGGAATACCTCGCTGAGGTGAACCTGCTGGCGCGAGGCCTCATGGCCCTTGGGCTCGAGCCGGGGGAGAGAGTAGGCCTGCTCATGCCCACGGTGCCGGAGCATGCTTTCGCCTTCCATGCCGTCATCAAGGCGGGCGGCGAGGCGGTGCTCTTGAACAACCGCCTGCAGGTGGAGGAGATGGAGTACCTGCTGGACGACGCAAGACCTGCTTTTATCCTCATGAATCCGCGGTTTCGGGACACCGACTTCGCGGCCATGCTGGCGGAGCCCATTGCCCGCCGGCAGCATATCCGCAAGGTGGTGACGCTGGGCGACACCGACCTGCTGCCCCATGTCACGTGGGACGTATTGAGGGAAGGTGGCGGCGAGGTGAGCGAGGAGGAACTCCGCCGGCGGGAGGAGTCGGATGACGAAAAACGCAGCGTTACCGTCATCTATACCTCCGGGACCACCGGCGTGCCCAAAGGGGCCATGATCAGCGCCCGCAACATAAAATCCAACCTGGACGCCTGGAACGAGCGGCTGGACGTCGGCGAGAACGACGTGGTGGGGGTCTTCTTCCCCCTCTTCCACTCCGCCGGCACCATCGGGGGCGTGTCGGGCTGCGCCTCCCTCAAGGCCACCATGGTCCTGGACGACTTCAGTCCGGCCGAGGTGCTGCGCTACATCCACGAGGAGGGCATCACCGTGCTCGGAGGCGTGGCGGCCATGGCCGCCATCCTGATGCTCATGCCCGGCTTCGAGGAGTACGACCTTTCATCCCTGCGCTTCCTGTTCATGGGGGCCGGACCCTGCCCCCCGGAGATCCTCCGCGACGTGAAGGAGAAGATGGGGGCGGACACGGTTATCGGGTACGGCCTGACCGAGTCCACCATGGGCAACGTCACCACCACCCTGCTGGAGGACAGCGAGGAACACAAGCTCCATACCATCGGCCTGCCCCTGCCCGGCGTTGAGGTGCGGGTGGTGGACGAGAACCGGCGCGAGGTGCCCAGGGGAGAGATCGGCGAGATCGCCATCAGTGGGGAGACGGTCTTCCTCGGCTACCTCAACCACCCGCAGGAAACGGCCCGGGTCCTGGACGGCGAGGGATGGCTCTATACCGGCGACCTGGCTTCCATGGACGAGGACGGCTACCTGCGCATGGCGGGCAGGAGCAAGGAGATGTACATCCGGGGCGGGGAGAACGTCTATCCAAGCGAGGTGGAGGAAGTCATCACCCGCCACCCGCAGGTGATGCTCGCCGCGGTCATCGGCGTACCCCACCCCGTTTACGGGGAGGTCGGGCGCGCTTACGTCATGAGCCCCGGCGGCGGCGTGACTCCGGACGAGATCAAGGAATGGGTGGCGGAGCGCCTCGCCGATTACAAGGTCCCGGAGGAGGTCATCATCCGCGACATGCTCCCCCTCACCCCCGTGGGCAAGGTGCTCAAAAAGGAGCTGGAGAAAGAGATCCGCCGCGAGCGGGAAGCCGGAGAATAAAAGACCCCGGCTATTCGACGCATTATTATACATATGCCCGCCTGCATGCAGCGCCTTCGTGATTTCTATATACTGCGATATGTAAAAAACAAGACCTGACCCATGTCTGTGTTTGTTTAGGGGAGCGCCGTGCCTCCCTTAAATTTTGTTCCTGCGCACAGGAACCCGCTACACGAAGGAGCTGCCGTTCATGGCCAAAGACATATTTGAAACAGCCTCCATACCACAGGCAGTCGCCAAAATGGTGGTCCCGAGTATCATGAGCATGCTGGTCCTGATCCTCTACAACATCGCGGATATCTTCTTCGTGGGCAAGACGGGTGATGCCAATCAGGTAGCCGCAGTATCTTTGACGATTCCGGTTTTTATGCTGTTCATAGCCGTGGGAAACATCTTCGGGATAGGCGGCAGTTCCGTAATATCCAGATCGATCGGCCGGGGGGACAAAGCAAGAGCGGCCCGCATCAGCAGCTTCTGCTTTTATGCTTCGATCGTCTCCGGCCTTATCATGATCGCATTATTCCTGTTGGGCATGGGCGTCATCTCGAGGATCATCGGTACGAACGAGAAGACCGTCGACTTCGCCAGGTCCTACCTTACGTATATCGCCGTTGGCGCGCCATTCATCATCATACCAGCGGCATTCGGCCATATAGTAAGAGGAGAAGGCGCTCCCAAGCAGGCCATGATCGGCATGATGATTGGAACCATCATCAACATCATCCTCGATCCGATCATGATCCTGGCCATGGACATGGGGGTTGCGGGCGCCGCATTGGCCACGGTCATCGGTAATGTCGTCGGGAGCATCTACTTCATACACTATCTGGTCGGCAAGAAGACCCTGCTGTCCATAAGGTTACGGGACGCGAAGATCGACCGCGACGATGCGTCGGGGGTTTTCGGCATCGGTATTCCTGCTTCTTTGAACAGCGTGTTGATGAGCACGGCTTTCATTCTCCTCAACAACGTCCTGAACGGATATGCGGACGGCGAGATATATATCGCGGCGATGGGTGTCGCCAAGAGGGCGGGCATATTCCTGATATTCACGCAGCTGGGTTTTGCCATGGGTATCCAACCTTTGGTCGGCTATTGTTACGGCGCCAGAAACATGGAACGCCTGAAGAAGATCATACGGTTTTCATTCATATGCACGGCGGTGCTGGGGATAATCTCCACGATCGTGTACGCATTGGCGGCAGACGTTATCATCAAGGCATTTATCGCCGATGAAGCGGTCGTGGAAAACGGCGTAAAGATAATGCATGCACTCATCATTTCGTATCCCGTAATCGGCGTTCTCTTTGTCATCACCTTTTCGTTCCAGGCAATGGGCATGGTTGGAAGCTCTTTATTGCTGAATGTGAGCAGGCAGGGACTCGTGTTCATCCCGTTACTGTATATTTTCAATGCGACTGTCGGCCTTGGTGGAGTCTACTATTCCCAGGCCATTGCGGATTACGTCTCCGTATTCATAGCCATCACATTGTTTGTACTGGCGATGAAAAAGGCCGCCAGGTAAACCGCTCACCCCAATCGCACGCGCGGACCGGGCCGAGGTACCGTCTTTGACCATGAAGGGCCTGGAGCCGGTCGCTTCGCCCCTTGAGGAAGATACCGGCGGTCTCCATACTGTAGAAAGAAGAGCAGGCCCTGGAGAAGGAGGGACGGGGTGGATAAAAGGAACGTCTTCGTGGCGGGCGCGGGGTACATGGGAAACGGCATCGCCCAGGTGGCGGCCCTGGCGGGATACGAGGTCGTGATGTGCGACGTCAGCGAGGGGTGCCTCGCCTCGGGCATGGAGGCCATCGAGAGTTCACTGGGCAAGCTCCTCTCCCGGGAGAAGATCAGCGGGGAACAGGCCGAGAGGGCCCTGGCCTGCATAAGGACTACCTGCGACCTGAAGGAGGCCGCCGCAGCGGACATCGTTATCGAGGCCGTCCACGAGAATATAGAACTCAAGAAGGAGGTGTTCGCCAGGCTGGACGGGATCTGCCCGCCCCATACCATCATCGGGACCAATACCTCGGCCATCCCCATATCCTCCATCGCCGCCGCCACGTCCCGGCCTGACAGGGTGGTGGGCATCCACTTCTTCGGCCCCGTGCCGCTCATGAGACTGGTGGAGGTGATCAAGGGCCTGCTCACCTCGGAGGAGACCATGGCCGCCGCGGACAACTGGGCGCGCAGCCTGGGCAAGGAGACGGTGCTGGTATTGAGGGATCATGCGGGCTTCGTGGCCAACCGCGCCAGCATGCCCTCCACCATCGAGGCGGTGTGCATGGTGGACGAGGGGCTGGCCACGCCCGAGGACATCGACCGCGCCACCGGCGGCTTCGACTTCGGGGTGGGGCCGCTGCAGATCATCGACAACGCGGGCCTGGACGTGGGCACAGGCGCGGCCATGGCCATCTACGAGGACACCCGCGACCCCAAGTTCTTTCCTCCCCCCCTGATGCGCCGCATGGTGACGGCGGGACTGCTGGGGCGCAAGAGCGGCAAGGGTTTCTACGCATATTCCGGCGGCAAGCGCGAGAGCTACCTGAACGCCGGGAAGTTCGCCCACGAATCGAAGGACGAGCGTTCCCGCAGGCTGGCCATGCTGCTGCAGCGCTTCATCATACCCAACATGTTCGAGTCCGTTCGCCTGCTGGAGTCCGGGGTCTCCACGGCCCGGGATATCGACAAGGCCATCCGCCTGGGGTTCAACCTTCCCCAGGGGTTTTTAGAGATGGCCGACAGCCTGGGCCTGGATGCGGTCGTGGAGATGGGCACGGGGTTCTACGAGGAGACCGGGAGCGACAAGTTCTTCTCCCCTCCCCTGCTGCGGCGCATGGTGGCTGCAGGCCTGCTGGGGCGCAAGAGCGGCAGGGGGTTCTACGAGTACGAAGCCTGATGCGGAGAGACTAGCGGGCCGCGCTTGAGGGTACACGCGCATTAAGTATAATGGTTTCGTCGGCTGGATGAAGGGAAATTACCGCATATCTCCGCGCATAGCGCCGGATCGATCTCTACGATCAGGCGTTGAGCGTGACGGAGGGGCGGGCTCGTGCGCAAGACCGCCGGGGAGGACGCATCAGATCGACAGGAGGGGAACATGGAAAAAATATGGCTGGAAAACTACGATTTCTTCGTGCCGGAGAGTATCCGCTACCCTAAGATACCCCTGTATCAGCTGCTGGAGCTCACCTGCGTCAAGTACGACGAGAACGTGGCCACTATCTTTTTCGACCAGAAGCTGACCTACGGTGAGCTGCGTGACCACGTACGCCGCATGGCCGCAGCCCTCAAGGGCATGGGGGTGGGCAAGGGCGACCGCGTAGCCCTCATGCTTCCCAAC
Organism: Actinomycetota bacterium; assembly: GCA_028697145.1. Classification (GTDB taxonomy): domain Bacteria; phylum Actinomycetota; class Geothermincolia; order Geothermincolales; family RBG-13-55-18; genus SURF-21. The sequence continues at coordinate 56,681 of JAQVFR010000007.1, forward strand.
TGTCCCCAGTTCATCATCTCCTATTACGCCGTGCTGGAAGCCGGCGGCGTGGTGGTGAACGTGAGCCCCCTGCACGTGGAGCGGGAGCTGGAATACGAGTTCAACGACTCGGGCGCGGAGACCCTGATCTATCTCGACCTCTTCGACGCGCGCATCCAGGCGGTGAAGGGCTCGAGCCCCCTCAAGCGCCTCATCGTCACCAGCATCACCGATTACATGGAGACACCGGCGGACCCCTCGGCGGCCAAGGGACCGGACACCTTCTGGTTCCGGGAGGTCATCGCGGGCTCCAGCCCCGAGGTGCCCGACGTGGACATCGATCCCGGGGAGGACCTCGCCGCCCTGCAGTACACCGGCGGCACCACCGGCCTTCCCAAGGGGGTCATGCTCACCCACCGCAACCTGCTGGCCAATGCCTTGCAGTGCGCCCTGTGGGCCAAGGAGTTCTCGGAGCCGGGAAAGGACGTCTATCTCGACGTCATCCCCTTCTTCCACTCCTACGGCCAGACGGTGGGCATGAACAACGCCATCTTCAACGCCGCGACCATGCTGCTCATCCCGCAGTTCGAGATCAACATGATGCTGCAGGCCATCCAGAAGCACAAGCCCAACTTCTTCCCCGGGGTTCCGACCCTGTATGTGGCGATCCTCAGCCATCCCGAGGCCCTGAACTACGGCGTGGACAAGCTGAGGCTGTGCAACTCCGGGTCGGCGCCCATCCCCGTAGAGGTCATCAAGCAGTTCAGCGCCATATCCGGCGGCATCTTCAGCGAGGGCTACGGGCTCTCCGAGGCCTCGCCGGTGACCCACTCCAACCCCATCATGGGCATGAGGAAGGTGGGCTCCATCGGGGTGCCCTTCCCGGACACCGAGGCCAAGATCGTGGACGCGGAGACGGGGACGCAGGAGCTGGGGGTGAACGAGCCGGGCGAGCTCATCATCCGCGGCCCCCAGGTGATGAAGGGCTACTGGGAGAAGCCGGAGGAGACGGAGGCGACGCTCAGGGACGGCTGGCTCTACACCGGCGACATCGGCACCATGGACGAGGACGGTTACTTCTACATCGTGGACCGCAAGAAGGACATGATCATCGCCGGCGGCTTCAACATCTACCCGCGCGAGGTGGACGAGGTCCTCTACGAGCACCCCAAGGTGCAGGAAGCCGTCACCGTGGGCATCCCCGACGAATACCGCGGCGAGACGGTGAAGGTGTACATCGTGCTCAAGGAGGGCATGGAGTGCACCGAGGAGGAGATCATCGCCTACTGCCGCGAGCGCCTCGCCGCCTACAAGGCGCCGCGCCTGGTGGAGTTCCGCGCCGAGCTGCCCAAGACCATGGTGGGGAAGATCCTGCGCAGGTCGCTGCGCGAGGAGGAGATCGCCAAGCGGAAGGCGGAGAAGGGCGAGGGCTAGAACCACGTCCGCAGGCAACACATTCGGGGCGCGGCGCGAGCCGCGCCCCTTTTCTATATCAATGACACGCCGGCCTGAAATGAATAGAATATGCGGAGCAGCGTTCACGGGACTTGGATGAAAGGGCAGGTCGTGAAGATGGATTGGGAGATTGAGCTAAAGCAGGCCATAAGCGAGGGAGACGAGATAAAGGCCGATGAGATAACGGCCAAGGCCCTGGAGGAGGGCGCCGCGCCCAAGGACCTCCTGGAGAAAGGGGCGGTGGCCGGAATCTACGAGGCGGGCAGGTTATGGCAGGAGGGCACTTATTTTCTTCCCGACATCATCCTCGCCACCGAGGCCTACAAAGAGGTGATGAAACGCATCGAGCCCCTGCTGAAGAGCGGCGACGTATCCTACAAGGGAAAGGTGGTCATCGGCTCGATAGAGGGCGACGCCCACGACATCGGCAAGAACATCGTCATCGCCCTGCTGCGCAGCGCCTCCTACGAGGTGGTGGACCTGGGCGTGGACGTGCCCCTCGCGAGCTTCGTTGACAAAGCGCGCGAGGTGGAGGCCGACGTGCTGGGCATGGGCGCTTACATGACCACCACCATGCGCGGCATGGAGGAGGTCATGCGGCTGCTGGCCGAGGCGGGCCTGCGGGACAGGGTGAAGGTCATAGTAGGTGGAGCGGCAGTGACCCGCGATTACGCCGGGCAGATCGGCGCCGACGGCTACGGGGACAACGCCGCCGAGACGGTGGAGCTGGTGGACCGGCTGCTGGGGGTGGTCTAGATGGCGGACCTGGGCGCGATCAAACAGCAGATGAAGGTGATGATGAAACTGAGCAAGGCCATGGCCTACGCCTACGGTCTGCGCCTGGGGAAGCTCGACGGCTACGAGCGCCTCATCGCGGGCATCTACGGCACCCCCGACCGCATCCCCATCCTCGCCCAGCCCTACACCTACGCCATGGGCATGCACGGCCTTTCGGCCCGGACCTTCTTCAGCGAGCCCAAGCCGTTCATCAACGCCTCCAGCAACTTCGCCCGCTACTTCGGCATCGATTTCTGGTCGCCGGTGTTCGACTTCTACAACATCGAGCTGGAGGCCATGGGGCAGAAGCTCATCTGGCGCGACCGCAGCGAGCCCGACGTGGACACCTCCGATCCCCTGATCAAAAGCGAGGACGACTTCGGGCGGCTGCGCCCCCCGGCCCCCGGGAAAGACGCCCGCATGCCATACGTGCTGGAATCATACCGGCGTTACCTGGACATCATGGGGGTCCCGCCCATGGTCTACGCCTGCTCTCCCTTCACCATGGCCGTGCTCATCCGCGGCTACGTGAATTTCGTGCGGGACATGCGCCGCAACCCCGCCTTCGCCCACCGCCTCATGGAGTTCCTGAGCATGGAGGTGGTGGTGCCCTGGATCGACAAGATGGTCGAGGTAACCGGCGCCTCCATCTTGATCATGTCCGACGCCTGGGCCTCGCAGCCCAACGTCACCACCGACATGGTGCGCGAGTTCTGCCTCCCTTACGTCGAGAAGATCATCCGCGCCACCAACTCGCCCCTGCGCACGGTGATGGACACGGGCAGCTGGGGCGAGCGCGCGGTGGATGATCCGCGCGAGGTGCTGGACATCAAGATGGACATGATGCTGCCCGGCAACGCCTTCAAGGCCCTGCGCCCCTTCTTCCTCCTGGTGTGGAACGAGGACTACGAGGAGGTGGGCATCCCCTTCGTGAAGGCCTACGCCGAGGAGAAGAAGGTCTGCCTGCTCGTCAACGTGCGACCCGACCTCATCGAGTCGGGGCCTCCCGAGGCCATCGTGGAGAACGTGCGCAAGCTCGTGCGGGAGGGGGCGGGCAGGGGCCAGACCGCCCTGCTCATCAACCTCGTGCCCATCGGCACACCGGTGGAGCACGTGCACGCGGCGGTGGCGGCGGCCAGGCAGTTCGGCGTCTATCCCATCATCCCAGACCTGGACACCCAGACCTTCCTCGCGCCGGAGTTCGTCCCCTTCGACGAGTGGGTGAGGAAGGAAGGCCTGCCGGTTTAAGCCGCTGGCATGAAATCAAAAAGGGGCCGGTCGTAAACCGGCCCCGTTTGCTTTTTACCCCGCGCCTTTCCCGGTTGTTGCCGATGGATGCTGACGCCGAAGCGGGAGGCTTGATGCCCGCGTCCGGGACGGCTTCATTCGTTGTCAGCGGGCCGGACGTACAGACGGTACATCCGTTCGCCCCCGGCCTTGAAGCAGTCAGAGCAACCTTCGATGCCCTCCGGGCGCAGCTCCTCCAGGAGACACTCGAACCCGAGTTCCCCGTACTCGCTCAGAACACGGGAAAGATGGTCTCCGCCGGAGATCAAGGCCTCCCTCCAGCCGCCTTCCCCTATCTCCGCTTGCTCTTGCAGCAGTCGGCAGTGCGGCGGAAAGTTCACCTCGTCGCGCGCTTCACTGTCTTTCATGCGAGTACTTGCCATTCTTCTCCGGCAGGCGCCCACCGGGGCGTTCCGTTACGCCGGGCCGCCACCGGCCCGGGAACCGGGGGTCGTTCCGAAGCGACCTCCGCGAGCGGCACAAGTGAGAGAAGGCTGACCGCTGGACCCGTACGACCTGCGAGTGCGGAGAGGGGGCCGCATGCCCCGGGCCCGGGCCCTAGCGCTTTACCATGCTGTTGGCCTGGTTGGGGCAGACCCTCACGCATTGCCCGCATCCCTGGCAGTCGAGCACCTGAGCATGACCGTCCCGGAGCCTTCTCTCCTCGAAGGCGCATACCTCGACGCATTTCCCGCATCCCTCGCACTTCCCCACGTCCACGACGGAGCGGTAGACGGAGGGGATGAACTTGAAGCCGGTGCCCTTGTAGTATATGTAGCCGTTTATGGGCAGGCAGGAGCATCCGCAGCAGTTGCAGATGACGAAGTAGTTGGCGCTGCCGCGGTAATACATGTGCCGGTCCAGCATGGGCACGAGAGCCAGCTCGTAACACTCCCTGACCTTCTCCTTCGCTTCCTCCCTGGAGATGACGCGGTAATCCCCGGGGAAGAGGTCCAACCATATCTGCGTGCCGGTCATGATCACGATATCTGTCTCCATGGGGTGGTCACAGGCATGGGTGGCGAGGCGGCAGCGGCAGGGCCCCACCGCTACGCGGCTGTCCTCCGGCAGATCGTCGATGAACGCGAGCATCTCCTCCAGGGTCATGACCTGGCCGGCGACCATGCGCTCGCCCACGAACTTGCCTGCCAGTAGATAGGACAGCTTCCTTGCCAACGGCTTGCCGAACACGGGATACCTGTCCCGGAGGTTGAGCACCCAGTAGAGTACCCTCAGGAAACGGACCTCGATCCAGGCGTAGCGCTTGAGCATGAACAGGCGCAGCGGGCTCTTTTCCCCTATGAGCGGGTCCCCCCAGTGGAGGGTCACCGTCCGCTGCAACATCACCAGCAGCAACGGCATAAAGAGCAGCCTTGCGATGGGACCTTCCTTGCGTCTTGCCGTGCGAGATACCATCTCCACCTCCCGCGATCGATGTCCTTCCTTCTTCCTCGGATACTAGCATTTTATCACTACGGAGCCGGTGCAAAGTGAGAAGCGTCAACGGCCGGCGATAGGAAACAGAGGCGGGATGATATAATACGGCACGGGGAAAGTCTCAGCAGCACCGGCAACACGCGGCGGCCGCAACATATGCCGTCCTTCTCCTGACCCATCCGGCGACGGCGATCCATGTTTCAGGGGGTAGAGATGTCTCGAGAACGACTCAGCGATACCGGCAGGCAGTTGCTGCACGATTTTCCAGCCCTGGCCAAGCTGCGCAAACTCGACCGCAGCAACATAGACAACGTGATAGCCCTGGTCGACAACTGCGCCGCCTTCAACCGCGAACACGCGGAGCCGGTGGCGCTGGAGCTGGACGAGCGCATCGGCCGTGACACGGACTATTTCGACTGGGACCTCGCCCGGGAGGCGGGATATCACCGGCTCTTCTCCCTGGTCATACCCGAGGTCGTGGGCGGACTGGCAGGGAAGTATATGCTCACGGCGGGCTACCTGGCTTTCGAGGAGCTGTGCTCGTGCTGTGCCGGTATAGGCAACATGATCGCCGCCACCGCGCTGGGGATCTCGCCCATGATCACGCCGGGAGGACTGGCGTACTGGGACACCATCCTGCGCGAGATCATGGAGGGAGAGAAGACAGGCAAGCCGGTGCTCATGGCCTACGCCATCACCGAGCCGTCGGCGGGGACCGACGTCGAGGAGCCCGATTTCCTGGCCAGGGCCAGGATCAACATGGAGGCTAAGAAGGTCAAAGGGGGGTATCTCCTCAACGGGCGCAAGGTGTTCATCTCCGGCGGCAGGGAGGCAAAGTACCTCACCGTCTGCGCCGCCACCGAGCGGGACCGGCCGCTCGATACCTGGAGCCTCTTCATGGTGGAAAGGGAAAGGGAGGGAGTCTCCGTCCCCAGGGTGGAGAGGAAGATGGGACAGCGCGCCTGCCACGCCGCCGAGCTGCTCTTCGAGGACGTATTCATACCCGACGCCAACCTGTTGGGTCAGGAGGGGGACGGCATGGCCACCGGCATACTCTCCATCATGTCCGCCTCCCGCGGCGCCGTGGGCGGGGTGGGGAGCGGGATAGCCCGGGGCGCCTTCAGGCATTTCCTGGCCTGGGCCAGGGAAGCGAAAAACGGCCGCAAGCCCATAGGCGAGCAGCGCATACAGATGGCCCTCGCCGACATGCAGTCCGCCGTCCAGCAGTCGCGGGGGTTGTGCCTGAGCCACGGCCTGGCCGGAGACGAGGTGTTCGGCGCGCTCATGATCAATCCGCTGGTGAAAGGGCTTTTCAGCCTGCCCCGGGCGGTGCGCCTCTCCCGGCCATACCGCTCTTTCCTGCACTCCTCGGCGGGGAGGGTCTTCACCGGGCAGATGCTGCGCGTCCTGGTGGACGAGGACGAGCTGACCCACATCCTCTCCCTGGCCTCCCTGGCCAAGTTCTCAGCCACGGACAAAGCGGTGTGGGTCGCGTCGCGGGCCCTGGAGCTCATGGGCACGGACGACTCCGTCCACCGGCGCTGGGTGGAGAAGAACTTCCGCGACGCCAAGCTGACCCAGATCTACGAGGGCACGAACCAGTTGAACCGCCTCACCCATTACCTTATAGAGCTGGCCGGGACGCTCAAGGTGGAGCTGCCGCGGCCCCTGGAACGCGTGGGCCGGGATTAGTGACGGGGCCGATGGATCAGGACGTGGCACGGGGTGAAGCCATGAAAGTACCGGAGAACCTGGCGCGGAAGTTCCTCTATTACCCCGACCGCCTGCCCCCCGACATGCCCCCTCCCCGCTGGGCGGGAGGCGCGGAGGAGGTTTGGATGGAATGCGACGACGGGGTGAACATCCACGGCCTGTGGTGGCCCGAGCCGCAGGGCGCGCCGGTCATCCTCTTCCTGCACGGCAACGCGCAGGAGGTCTACAGTTGGTCGCTGGTGCACGAGGAGCTGGCCACCACCGGCTGCCGCCTGCTCCTCATCGACTTCCACGGCTACGGAAAGAGCGGCGGCGTGCCCCACGAGGCCGGCCTCTACCTCGACGGCAAGGCTGCCCTGGGGTGGCTGCGGGAGAGGGACGTCGGGGACTCCGACATCGTCGTCTTCGGTAAATCACTGGGGGGAGGAGTGGCCTGCGAGATAGCCCGGGGCAGGCAGTTCAAGACCCTGGTGCTCGAGTCCACTTTCACCTCGCTGGCGAGCGTGGCTCGCAATCTCTTTCCATTTCTTCCCAAGGGCGTCCCCCTGGGAGAGGCGTACGACTCCATCTCCAAGCTGCCGCAGGCCCGCAGCCCCGTGCTGGTCATCCACGGCGAGAGGGACGAACTCATACCCGTGAGCGAGGGGCAGGCCCTCTTCGACGCCGCGCCCGAAGCGAAGGAGTTCTACCTGGTGCCGGGGGCCGGGCACAACGATGTCTCCCTGGTGGCTGGACCGGAGTACGCGCGCCGCATCGCCACCTTCCTTGGGGTCAGCCCTTAACATTCATCATTTATTTAGCAGTGGCAAGTTTTCCGCAGCTGAAGGCGAAGGAGAATCCGTTTGAAAGAGCGTACGTATTCTGCAGATATGCTAACAAGGGATCATTCTACCGGGGGTGGATTGATTAGTAAAGCTAACGTTATGATTAATGTTAAGGGCTGACCCCATGTGGTGGCAGGCGCTGGTGGCCGCGTTCGGCCTGACGTTCGTGGCGGAGCTGGGGGACAAGACCCAGCTGATAATCCTCACCCTTTCCGCCAGGCACGGGTTCAGGCAGGTCTTCCTGGGGGCGGCGGCCGCTTTCGCGCTCCTCAACGCCCTGGCCGTCTCGGTGGGCGTTATCCTCTATGAGTTCGTTCCCGACAGCGTCATAAAATACACCGTCTCCGGCATCTTCATCCTCTTCGGGATATTCATGTTGCTGCCCGAGCGGGGAAAGGAGGGGGGCGCTGGGGAGGGCGGCTCATCTGACCCTGAACCCGGCAGCGGGGAAACGGGGGCGAAGAAGGGGCGCGGCCCTATACTCACCGCCTTTCTCCTCGTCTGCCTGATGGAACTGGGGGACAAGACGCAGCTCTCGCTGTTGGCGCTCACCGCGAAGTATTCCAGTCCCGTGTTCGTCTTTGTCGGCGGGACGGTGGCGCTCTGGGCCACCTCGCTCATCGGCGCCCTCATCGGCGGCGGGGTGGGAAGGTTCATCCCCCAGGTATGGATGCGCCGCATCTCCGGCGTCATCTTCATCGCCTTCGGGGTGATCAACCTCTTCTGGTAACCCTCAGCCCATCCTTGCGTCTCGAGTCGCAGGCGCAAAACGAGAAGGCCTGGCTTCGTTTCCCATTACTTCAAAGGCGTGGGGAGAAGCGAGCTTCACCCCAGCAACTCCCTCGCTTTCTTCGCGGCCTCGAAAGCGTTGGGGGCGTAGCCGTCGGCGCCCGACTGGTCCGCGAACTCCTGGGTCACCGGGGCTCCACCCACCATGATCACCGCCGCCTTGTCCTCGGCGCGCACCGCCTCCACCACCTCGGGGATGCGCTGCATGGTCGAGCTGAGCAGGGCGGACAGCCCCAGGATGTCAGGCCGGTGCTCGCGGTAGGCCTCGACGAACCGCTCCGTCTTAACGTCCTCGCCTACGTCCACCACCTCGAAACCGGTCCCCTCCAGGCACATGCGCACCAGGTTCTTGCCGATGGAGTGGATGTCGCCGTGCACCGTGCCCAGCAGCACCAGGCCGCTGCCCCTCTCGGGCCCGCCCAGGTGCGGCTTGAGCACCTCCATGCCCCGCTGCATGGCCTCGGCGGCCACGATGAGCTCGGGTATGAAGGCCTCGCCCCGCGAGAAGCGCTCCCCGATGTCCTCCATGGCGGGCATCATGGCCCCCTCCATGATCCGCCTCGGCTCCAATCCCTTCTCCAGGCCGTCGCCAACCAGTCTCCGCGCGTCCTCCTCCTCGCCCGCCAGTATCGCCTGCCTGATGCCGTCCAGGATGTCCTGCATGTCCGCCTCCTTATTCCTCGATGCTGATGGGGTAGGCGCCGTATCGTCGGGCCGCCTTGACCATGGCGACGTAGTTCTCCGGCTTCACCCCGGGGTGGATGGAGTTGGAAGAGCTTATGATGTACCCACCACCCGGAGCCGCCACCCTTATGGTCTCCTTCACCGATTCCGCCACCTCCTCCTCGCTGCCGAAGGGCAGGAGATAGGTGCAGTCGATGTTCCCCAGGATGCACAGGCGGTCGCCGTACCTCTTTTTCACCTCGCCGATGTCCATGCACTGGGGCTGTACGGGATGGAAGCCGTCGAAGCCCGCGTCGGCGATGCCGTCCATGATCGGCCACATGTTGCCGTCGGAGTGCTTGAAGATGAGCTTGCCGCGGCGGTGGGCGTGCTCGGTTATCTGCTGGTGGTAAGGGAAAATGAACTCCTCGTACTGGGCGGGCGATATCAGCGTGGTCTGGTTGAAGGCGAGGTCTCCGTCCAGCCCGATGATGTCCGCCCCGTTGTCGTAGGCCATGTCCACGACCTCCAGGATATAGTCTGTGACCACCTGTGCCAGGTCCTTCACGAAGGAGGGATTCTTGATGTAGTGGTAGAGGAGCTTCTCCATGCTCCCCATCAGGCTCCAGCTCTCGCGGAAGGGACCGGGCTGCACCAGCACCTGGGCGACATCGGTGCCCAGGTTGCCCGCGGCGGCCATGAGCATGAGGAAGTCCGTGGGTTGGGGGTGGTAGGCCTCGAGGCCCTTGAGGTCGGAGGGTTCCCGCACCGGGCCTCCCACCGCGGTGGCCTCCCCCTCCTCGCTCACGCGCAGGATGCGCCCCCAGCCGTCCCTGACGTGCTCGTCGTCCACCGGTTCCGTCCCCAGCAGGCCGATGGAGGAGATGCCGTCCAGCTCCAGCTCCCTGGCCACGGTAAAGAGGGTGGTGAGCAGCTTCACCTTCTCCTCCATGGTCATCTGCTGGGCGAACTTCATGGGCGGCAGGTCGTCGGTGTACAGCGCCCCCAGCTTGATGATGGACTCCTCGTTAAAGGCCATCTCCCACACCGGCACGCGGTCCGGCTCCCTGCGGGCGAAGGCCTCCAGCATCCTATCCTTGCCGGTCATGATCTTCCCTCCTTCTTTCGATATATCACAGGTTCGTTCCATTCCCCGAAGGGTGGGGTCAGGTGTTGCGTTTTGCGCCGCAGGCGCGAGATGTCAAGACCTGACCACGTTTCCCATTGCTCAAGACCAACGCCGGGTCGTGACAGAGCCCCTACTTCGATCCCGGCTCTACCAATTTATAGTTCCCCGCCAGCCAGTCTTCCACACCAGAGGCGTACAGTGGCGAGGTGGGCTTCTCTGACGGGCCCCCGGCCAGGCAGGAAAAGTACCTGCTCGAGGACATGTCGCTTATGAACCGGATGGTGGCTGAGAAGGTGCCGGTCCTCCCGCCCGGAGCATGGAATATGGCGCCCTGGGCAACCGTGCCCCTGCATCCGATGATCTCGATGGGGCCGTAGTTGAAATCGGGCATCATGTCCCCGTAGACCAGGTTCTTCATCACCACCTTGCGCGTGTCCCCGAAACACCCGGCCTCCATCTCCAGGCCCCTGGCCACGGCCTCTCCGAAGACCTCATCCCGCTCCTTGCCGGCGAGCCACAGGGATTCCTCGCGGTGCAGCACGTGGTCGAACTGCCCGTAGTACATGTAATAGAGCTCGGAGTTGTCCAGGATATATTCTATGACCTCCCTGCCCACGCCGTAGTCCCCGAACACCGTTTTCACCAGCTCGAAGTAGACGTTCTCGAAGATGCTCGCGGCCACACAATCGGAGCCGTAGACGAGGTCCCACTCCCGCAGAAGCCTGCCGTTGCCGTCCTCGGGCAGCAGGTGGCGGATGAGGGGCATGGTCCACTCCGCGTGCTTGCTGTACACGTCGTACTGCATCTTCATCATGCTCTCCACCGAGTGGTCTTCCCGCTCCGCCAGCAGGTCGGCGATGCGCGTGGCGCGGTCGTCGCTCATGGGCATGGTCTGGATACGCACGTCGGAGAGGTGGTTGAGGTCCTGGTTGGAGGTGCCGAAAAAGCCGCTCTCCGGGTTGAGGAGGCGGGGATTCTTTTCCGGCGGGTAGAAGCCCTTCCAGTCGTAGGCCTCGTCCCATCCCGGCAGCGGCAGGACTCCGACCCAGTCGTCCGGCCTGATGGGACAGCGTCCGCTCATCTGGTAGCCGATGCTTCCCGAGGAGTCCGCCAGGCCCCAGTTGAAGCTGAGGGCATCGCATCGGGAAAGGTGGTCCATGGACTCCTCCACGGTGCGGCTGCGGTAGTGGCGGCTGAACTCGGCGAAGGTCACGGCGCCGGCATCGCGGTGGGAGATGGCCAGGCAGAGATAATAACCGTCCTCCGCCGGATCTCCCTCCAGCACCCCGTGCACGTTCTCGTAATAGCGCACGGTCACCGGCTCAGCGTCCTTGATCCTGATGACCTCCTCCCGCACCTCGAAGGGCACCCACTCGTCGCCACGACGGTGCTTGCCGCCGGCGACCTCCTCGAGAAAGTAGTTCATGACGTCCATACAGCTGTAGGTGGCGCTCCAGGAGAGGTGCTCCGTCCTCCCCAGGGCCGGCAGCGGTATCCCCGGGATGTAAACGCCCATGCAGTAGAAGTCGCCGGCGTAGAGGAGCACCTCCTGCCACAGGGCGGGAAGCCGGGCTGTATCCAGCTCGGGGCTGCCGCAGAGGATGGGTTTGCCCGTGTCCGTGCGCGAGCCCGCCAGCATCCAGTGGCTGCTGGTCTTCTCCCTGGGGATGATGGCCCACTTCACCGTCTCCGGCACATACGGATCGGGTATCCTCACCTGACGCAGTTTGTCCAGGTAATCTTCGTCCGGTTCCTCGGTCATGTAGGTGAAGACCTCCCTGAGCATGGCGGGGGTGACGCCCTTCTGGACCATCTGCACGATGAGCTTCCTGATCCAGCCCTGGGTCTCGTCCATGTCCACAATGGACATGATCTTGCCGATGGCGATGCAGTCCGCCGGTCTCCACGGCTCCGGCACGTAGCCGATGAGGCCGAATTCGGCGGGAGGGGACTCCGCGAACTGGTCGTTCACGCCGCGGCAGAAGGCCTCCATCTCCTTCCGCGCGCCCTCCTCGAGTATCTTCTCCTGCTTGCACGAGAAGCCCCAGATATCGTACTTGCGCATGGTCCTGTCCATGGCGACGAAGTCCTCGTCGGGGGGAAGGTGCTCGGCCATCCGGCCCCGCGCGACAAGGCGTGTGAGCTCCATCTGCATGCCGCGGTCGAAGGCATGCACCATGCCCAGCCCGTAGAGGGCGTCCGGGAAATCCTCCGCTTTGATCACCGGGGTACCATGTTCGTCGCGCTTTATGGACACCTCGCCGCTGACGGCCTTGATGCGCTGCTCCTGGGTATCGAGTTCGAGCACGGCCATCCACCTCCCATCCATCTGCAGCCTCCGGGGGTGGAGGCTGTGCCGACCTGCCTTGTTATATTATAGGGGTCAGCCCACTATTTTCCACAAAGTGCCAGGCCTCAACATCCGTTGCGGGGTGAATCCCATGGGCAGTGGGAATCGCTGCACCCTGGCAAAGAACAAACGGAGAAGCAGCCTGCATGATGATTGATCAAGCAGTACCTGGCGTTAAGCGCTGCTGACTTAGCGGGAGAACGGGGGGAATCCTGATAGAGAATGGAGGGGTGGCCCCCTTAGAAAGCGGCTTCGAGGTCCTCGGGGGTGTTGATGTTGAAGAAGGAGCGGAAACCGGGGTCGCAGGCGGCTATCTCATCTTCCTCGAGGTAGCGCACGTCCAGTTCTTCGATGAGTTCGTGTATCTTCAGTCGGCCCTCCTCGATACGGGCTTGTATGCTGTCCGCGATGTCCCGCCTGTAGACGGCGAAAAGGGGCTCGATGTATTCGCCGCGCTTCGGGACCACGGCATCCGCCCCCGGCGCCATGGACAGCATGCGGCATATGAGCTCGCGGCTCGGGTACGGCATGTCGCAGGCCATGACGAAGACGTAGGGGGCGGGCGAGTTGCGCAGGGCCGTATAGATTCCCACCAACGGGCCCTTTCCGGGTATGACGTCCGCTACGACCTTCACCTCGTCGTCCTCCCTGGCAGCAAGGGGCGAGCCGGCTTCCTGGACCACCAGCAGGATGAGCGGGAACATCCCCCTGAGGGTCGCGAGGATCTTATCCAGGAGCGAGCAAGCGCCGATCTGCAGCGTGGCCTTGTCCATGCCCAGGCGTTTTCCCTGCCCGCCGGCGAGCACGGCAGCGATGAATTCCGCCTTCCCCCCGTCCAGGCGGCCGTCGCTCATCACGGCACGATCCTCCGGGGATGGGTATAGACGTTGAAGCGCTTCCCATCGGAGAAGCCAATGACCGTCAGGCCCGCCCTCTCGGCTACCCGCAGCCCCAGCGAGGTGGGAGCGGCCATGGAAACGAGCACCGGTAGCCCGACCCTCGCCGTTTTCAGGGCCATCTCGTAGCTGACGCGCCCCGAGAGGATCAGGACCTTGTCCGCTATGGATATGCCGCGCAGGGCGCACCAGCCCACCGCCTTGTCCAGGGCGTTGTGCCTGCCCACGTCCTCTGCCACGACCACGGCCTCGCCGTCCGCGGTGAAGATCCCCGCGCCGTGGGTGCCGCCCGTTCCCCGGAAAACGTCCTGGCGGCCCGTCAGCTCCTCCCCCAGGCGGTATATCACCTCTTCCTTCACCTGCAGCTCCGAGGTGATCTCCCCTTCGTTATAGTCCTCGATAGCGGAGATGTCCGCGCCGCCGCAGCCGGTGCGCACCAGGAAGGTGGAGCCGAAGCGCTCGCGCTCCCCGGGCGAATCCACCTCCATGTCCACCACGTTGCCGCGGTCCAGTTCGGTGCTCTCCACCTCCCTCCCCTCGCCTATCTCCCGCTCCATGCTGCCGCAGTGCTTGAGCAGTCTTATCTGGGACGGGCTGGCGATGACCTTCTCGGTGAGGCAGAAGCCCGCCGCCAGCTCCTTGTCCATCCCCGGCAGGCGCATGAGGGCCACCAGGGGCTTGCCGTTGACCCTTATCTCCAGGGGGAGCTCCACCACCACGCGGTCGGCAGCCCCCTCCGGCTCGCCTCCCCGGCGGTGTCTTGTTATGTGCCATTCCGTCGTAGACATACGCATGCCTTTCGCTTTGTTCATCCCCATGATAGGCGCCGTTCAAGGGGCGGCGCAATCGGCCGCGTCAGCCCCTCGCGGGGGAAGGGCGTCCAGCATGTCCCCCACCCGTGTACCCGTCTCCGCCGCCTTGCCGGCGGGAAGCTCGACGGCCGCCCGGGCCCTGATGACCAGCGCGCCCAGCCTCCCCGGCCTCATGCCGCCGACCACCCGTTTCACCTTCCATGCTTCGTCCACGAAGACGACGTCTATGGCATAGCGCATGCCGAAGGTGTGCACCTGGCGGCAAGGCACGATGAGCAGGCCGCATCCGTCCGCGAGTGAGTCGGTGCCAAGAAGCCCGCGATTCCGCGCACGCGGCGTCTCAGCCACCGCCGCCCTCTCCGCCAGCACGGCCTCCCTGGTGAGATTGACAAGCCTTACTTCCCGCATGCATGAAGGATACACCTTACCCGGAACTGGGGTCAGCCCCCATTGACCCCGCCAGCGTTAGCGTAAAGAATAGATGCGGGTACAAGAATGGAGACGTCATGGAGGATATCTATAACCGCGTGCTCGACGGCGACAGGCGCGCCGTCGCCAGGCTCATCACCATGGTCGAGAATGGGGACCCGGCGGCCGCGGAGCCCATAAGGCACCTGCACGAGCATACCGGCCGCGCCCACATCGTGGGCGTCACAGGCGCCACCGGCTCGGGCAAGAGCACCCTGGTCTCCTCCCTCACCAAGGTCCTGCGCGGCTGGGAGATGAGCGTAGGCATCATCGCCGTCGATCCCACCAGCCCTTTCAGCGGAGGTGCCATACTGGGCGATCGCATCCGCATGCAGGACCTCACCACCGATCCCGGGGTCTTCATCCGCTCCATGGGCACCCGAGGTGCCCTGGGCGGGATCTCCGTCGCCACCAACGACGCCGTCAACATCCTCGACGCCTTCGGGGAGGACATCGTGATCGTGGAGACGGTCGGGGCGGGGCAGGTGGAGGTGGACATAGTGAAGCTGGCCCACACCTCGGTGGTGGTGACCATGCCCGGGGGAGGCGACGAGATCCAGGCGATCAAGTCCGGGATCATGGAGATAGGCGACATCTTCGTCGTCAACAAGGCGGACCGTGCCGATGCTGGCCGCACCTACGCCGAGATAACCATGATGCTGGAGTTGTCTGACCGCAAAGACGGGCACCTCCCGCCCGTCATCCGCACCGTTGCGACCACGGGCGAGGGCGTCGAGGATCTGGCCCTGGCCATCCTGGACCACCGCCGCTTCCTCGAGGCCGAGGGCCTGCTGGAACAGAAAGCCCGGGAGCGCATCATCGCCGAGATGCTGGAGATCATAAACCGCCGGGTGGGCGACACGGTGGTCAAGGCCCTGCGGGAAGACCCGGAGATGATCGACCTCATGCGCAGGCTGGTGGACACGCGGGAGATAGACCCCCACTCCGGGGCGCGGATGGTCATCCGCCACCTGCTGAAGAAAGGCTAGGGAACTGCCCGTTCCCCACGGGCTGGCGCGAACGAGGCCCCGCACCGCGGCGGGGCCTCGATATGTTCGTGCCGTACCGGCCCCCCGTCAGGCACAGTACAGATACTGGTCGACCAGCTTCTGGATCTCGGCTTTGTTGCCGTAGAGGCGCTCGCTCAGGTCCGCGTCCTCGTAGCTGCGCAGCATCTCCACCGTGCCGTCGATGACCGCTGGCGAGAACACCCCGTCCCGCTGGTATATCTCGCGGTCGTCGAGGAGGCACTGGGCGGATTCCCAGCAGGAACCCGGGAGCTGGGGCAGCGATTTTTGCAGCTGCTTGTACTCATCATCGAATATGTTCACGTCCACGTAGAGCTTGTCCGCGTACGCGATGGCGTCCTCCATCTCCATGCCGTACTTCGCGGCCACCACCAGCCCCGCCAGCAGGTAGTATATGCTGGCGGACCCGTCCGGCGCGCGGAACTCGATAGTCTGTTTCTCCCCCTGGGTCACGAAATCGCTGGTCTCCTGGGGATTGGCGTGCCTGACCATGTCGTTCACGCCCAGCCAGCCCAGGGGCACCCTCACCAGAGTCGAGCGGTTGCGGTCTCCCCAGCAGATGTTGGTGGGAGCCTCCTGGTGGGGGACCAGGCGCAGGTAGGAGAGGGGGATGGTGTTGCCGAAAGCGGTGATCGACTTGGCCAGGCGCAGGTAACCGGCTATGACCTTCCTGGCGGTATCGCTGAGATGGTCGCCTTCCACCAGAACGTTCTGCTCGCCCCTGGTCAAGCGGGTGTGGATGTGCAGCCCGCTTCCAGCGTGACCGACAACTATCTTGGGGGCATAGCTTATGGGCACGTTGTGTTTGTAACCCATCATCCTCAGGATGGACTTGGCGATGACCAATTGGTCCGCGGCGTCCTCGACGGGCACCGGCTGGAACTCGATCTCGTGCTGCTCCATCTCCTGGTCTCCCTCGGAGATGAAGCCGACCTCGGTATGGCCGTACTTGATTAGCCCCCCGGACTCGGCGATGGTCTTCATGGCCTCGTAGCGGAGCTGTTCCCACTTGGAGAAGGGGGGCGATTCGTGGTAGCCCTTCTGGGGATCTGTTGGGTAGACCTTCTGCCGGTTCGAGAAGACGTAATACTCCAGCTCCCCCAGGGCCTCGAACTCCATGCCCGTGGTGGCCTTCAGCGACTCGACCGCCTTGCGCAGGACGTTCTCGGGGGCGCTCGGGAGCGGCTCGCCGTCCTTGGTGTAATAGGAGCACAGCAGATCCAGCGTGGGCCGGCTCGTGAAGGGATTGACGTAGGCGGTCTTGTAACGGGGGATGACGTAGAGATCGCTGGATGCGGCGTCTATGTAGGAGAAGAGGCTGGAGCCGTCCACCCTCTCCCCCACCGACAGCAGCATGTCCAGGTCCTCCTTGCTGTTGATGACGAAGTTGAGCATCTTCAACCTGCCGTCGCCGCCCACGTAGCGGAAGTTGACCATCTCGATGCCGTTCTCCTCGACGAACCTGATTATGTCCCGCTTCGTGAACTCCTCCGGCGGTTTACCCAGGAAACGCACCAGGCGATTCGGGTTCATCTCTACGTCCATCTATCATCCTCCTCCTGGAGACCCGGCATGGGCCTCCGACCGCAGGCGGGTTTTTAATGCACAAATACTACTGCAAGCGGACCCCGCTGTCACCCGCTTTTTTGAGGGAGGGGCCAGGTTTTGAATCTTACGCTCAATGCCCACTACACGCCATGCATAATACCAGCTTGGAGGGGCTATTTTAACATATTATTTCGAAGCATACCGGGGTATGCAAAAAACAAGACCTGGCCCCTCAAGAGAAGCGGAAGAGGATGACGTCGCCGTCATGCACGACGTAGTCCCTGCCCTCGACCCGGACGGCGCCCTTGTCCCTCGCGGCATGAAAGGAGCCGTGCCCGAGAAATTCCTTCCAGCTTATGACCTCGGCGCGGATGAAACCGCGCTCCATGTCGGTGTGGATCTTACCCGCCGCCTGCACGGCGGTGCTGCCCTGCGGCAGCGGCCAGGCGCGGCACTCCCCTGATTCGGTGGTGAAGAAGGTGATCAGCCCCAGGAGGGAGTAACAGCGCGACGTGAACTCCTCGAGGCCCAGGCTCTCGATGCCGTACGCCTCGAGAAACTCCTCCACCTCGTCGGGCTCCAGGTCCTCGATCTCCGCCTCCAGCCTGGCGCTGAAGGCCACCATACCGGCCCCCTCCGAGGCCGCGATATCCCGTACCGCACGCAGCATGGGCCCGTCCTCCCCCAGCTGCTCCTCCCCCAGGTTAGCCACGTAGATCACCGGTTTGGCCGTGAGCAGGAAGAGGCCGGAGACGATCTCCTCCTCATGCGGTGAGAGCGCCATGCGGCGCACCGGCACCTCCCGGTCCAGTTCCGCCGCCACCTTTTCCAGCAGTTCCAGCTCGCGCGCCTTGTCGCGGTCCCCCGTCTTCGCCGCCTTGGCTATCCTGTCCCTGCGCCTCTCCACCGCCGCCAGGTCGGCCAGGATGAGCTCGGTGTTGACCACCGCGATGTCGAGCTCGGGATCGATATCCGCCCTCACGTGGGCCACATCGGGTGAGGAGAAAAGGCGCACCGCATGGGCCAGGGCGTCCACCTCCCGGATGTGGGCCAGGAACTGGTTGCCAAGCCCCTCGCCGTGGTGCGCCCCCTCCACCAGCCCCGCTATATCCACCACGCGCAGGTCGGCGGGGACGATCCTGGAGCACCCCGCGGCGGAAGCGACCTCCTGGAGGCGTTCGTCGGGCACCGGCGCCACGCCGACATTGGGGTCCACGGTGGAGAAGGGATAACCCGCCACCTGCGCCCCGGCGCGGGTCAGAGCGTTGAAGATGGTCGATTTCCCGGAGTTGGGCAGTCCTATGATCCCGACCTGCAAAGCCATGGTTTCTCCTTACCGTACATAATATCCCACACCTCTCTCGTTTGCATCGCGAAAGCGATTGCGACGCCCGCGGGGCGGCGCCAAAGTATCCAGCGCCAGTCCTGGCGAAGCCAGGCCTGGCCTGGCACCCATACTTGCGACCGTGAAAAACAGCATTGTCAAGTTTGGTTGCGCCGATTTCGATATAAAACCAGACGTTGAAAAGGGGAAAATAGCATGAAGTCTGCCAAGCTTCTCCCGCTGTCCCACTGGATAGCCTTCCTGGTGGCAGGATTCTACCCACTGTACTCCGGGGGGGGCATAGAGTACTGGCCCTGGATAGTCACCATCGCGGCGATGGCGGCCCTGGGCGCCGGTTACCACGCCATACGGCGTTTCATGGCCTCGGCGAACGTAGATCCATGGGGTATCTCCCTGCTGGGACTCGATGCCCTGCTCGTCTGCTTCCTCATCTTCTACAGCGGCGGCATCGCCAGCCCCTTCTTCCCCCTTATCTTCCTTCTCTGCGCCACGGCATCCCTCTACGACCGCTGGACCAAGGCGCTGTCCCTGGCGGGCGTGATAAGCGCCAGCTACGCCATCGCCTGCGTGGGCCGGGACATGGCGCTGGAGGATGACGGCACCCGACTCCTCATCAATGTGGTCGTCCTCATCGGCGCCGCGGTCATCCTCTCCTACCTGGCCGAACTCGACCGGCGCGAACACGGCAAGGCGGAGAGGGTGGAGGCACTCTACCAGCTAAGCTCCTCGCTGATGGAGAAGGTCGACCTCAAGGAGACCCTGCATCATCTCCTCTCCTCCACCTCCTCTTTCTTCCAGACCGACGTGAGCTCCGTGCGCCTACTGGACCGCAAGACCGGCGTCCTTGTGCTCGAGGCTTCGGGGGCTCCCTCGAACGAGGCGGATGATGCGGCGGACATCTCGGTGGGCGAAGGTTTCATCGGCTGGGTGGCAAAGGAGAAACGCCCCATCCTCGTCAACGACGTCGCTCGGGATGCCCGCTTCGCCGGTTTCCCCCAGGCGCGCCTGAAGATACGCTCGGCCCTCGCGGCTCCAATCATGGTGGGCGGAGAGCTCATGGGAGTGCTCAGCTTCGCCAACACCGAGCCGCGCAATTTCTCCTCCGAGGACCTGCAGATGCTGGTGACCATATCCAACCTGGCCGCCTCCCTCATCGCCCGGGCCGAGCTCTACCACATGGTGCTCTCCCGCAGCGAGGTCATCGTGGCCAGCATGAGCAGCGGACTCCTGGTGACGGACTCGGGGGGTAAGGTGGCCATGGCCAACCAGGCGGCAAGGGACCTCCTGGGATTGGAGAGCATTCCCCGCGACGTTTCCCTGCGCGGGCTTCTGGAGCCCACCCTGTTGGACACGGACCTTCTGTGGGGATTCCTCGAGGGGGAAACCGCCACGGGTTCCGAGTACTCCCAGGCCCACCTGGAGGTGCGCCTGCGGGGCACGCCGGAGCGCATACTCTCGGTGAGCGCATCGCCTATCCGCGCCGGATACGAGCCCAACAGCGGCTCCGTGGTCATCCTCGAGGACATCACCGAGCGGGTGAAGGTCGACGAGATCCGCGACGACCTCATGCTGCTCATCGCCCGCCGAGTCGAAGAGCAGACGACCCTCTATGAGGTCGGCAAGTCGCTCATCGACGAGGTGGACACGAGAAACCTGCTGGAGTTCCTGCTGGACAAGGCGGTGGACCTGGCGGACGCAGAGCTGGGCGCGCTCTCCCTTCGCGAGGAAGAAGGGATCTTCCGCGTGCGGGCGCTGCACGGCGTGGACGCGGACAAGCTCGGCCTGTCCTACCGGCAGGGAGAGTTCCTGCCGGGGGAGACCGCCGCGCAGGAGGCGCCGCTGCGCCGCCTGGAGGTGGACCCGGCCCTGGCCACGCCCTGGGGCAAGGAGCTCGGCTATCCCATATCCTATCTGGCCGCTCCGATAACCTGGCAGGGCGTGGTCAAGGGCGTGATCGAGGTCGCATCCCCGTCTTCCGCCCGCGCCTTCGGGGAAGACGACCTTAGGCTGCTCAGCCTCTTCGTCAACCAGGCGGCCATCGCGCTGGAGAACTCCAACCTGTACAGGCGCATAACCGAGGACCAGCGGCGCATGGAGGCCATGCTGCACTCCATCAACGACGGCGTGATCGCGGTGAACAACGAGGCGCAGGTCATCCTGGTGAACGCGGCGGCGGAGAGGATCCTCGACCTGCGACCCTTCTCGGAAACGGAGAAGCTCCACGTCAACGAGGTCATCCACATCCAGAACCTGGCCAACCTGTTCCTCAAGAGCCTCAACACCCGCAGGGAACTGGAGGAGCAGATATGGCTCGAGCCGCCGGACAAGCGTCTCCTCGAGGTCGAGACCTCCCTCATCGAGACCAGCCCGGGAGAGCGCATCGGCATCATCGCCATCATCCGCGACATCACCGCCCTGCGCGAGCTGGAGCAGGCCAAGTCGGATTTCGTGTCGACGGTCTCGCACGAGCTCCGTACCCCCCTGACCTCCATAAAGGCCTACACCGCCACCCTGCGCCGCCGCGACGTCGATTTCGACGAGAGCACCCGCCAGGGCTTCCTGCAGGTGATCGAGGAGGAAACGGACCGGCTGACCCGATTGGTGGCAGACATCCTCGACGTCTCCCGCATCGAGTCGGGGAGGCTGACGCTGAAGAAGCGCGATTTCGACCTCTCCAAGCTGGTGCGCATCATCATCGGCAAGCTGCAGTCACAGTTCTCCAACCACGAGATCGAGCTCGACGCACCGGAGAGCATGGAGACGGTGCGTGCCGATCCCGACAAGATCGAGCAGGTACTGGTGAACCTGGTGGATAACGCGGCCAAGTATTCGCCTTCGGGGGGAGAGATAAGGCTCACCCTGGAAGCCAATCCCCGCGGCGTGGAATGCAGCGTCAGCGATTCGGGGGTGGGGATCCCGGAGGAACACCTGTCGAATATCTTCGAGAAATTCCACCGCGTGGACAACCGGGCCACACGCGAGATATACGGGACCGGTCTGGGCCTCTACGTCAGCAAGAGCATCGTGGAGGCGCACGGCGGGACCATCTGGGCGGAGAGCGTGCTCGGGGAGGGCAGCACCTTCCACTTCACCCTTCCGCTTTCCTCCCGTGCCGAACGCGGGGGCCGCGGCGACGTTTCGCAGCCGCCCGAGGTGGAAAGGGACGGGGCAGGGAACCGAAAGGAGACCTCATGACGAAGACAGGGGATACCCCCATCAAGGTCCTGGTCGTGGACGACGAGAAGAACATCCTTGATATCATCAAGTTCAACCTCGAGGTCGAGGGCTACGAGGTCATCACCTCCCGCGACGGCGAAGAGGCCCTGCGGCTGGTGCGGGAGCTCAGGCCCGACCTCATCCTGTGCGACATCATGATGCCGGATCTGGACGGGCTGGAGGTTTGCCGCCGCCTCAAGGCGGACAGCCGCACCAACCAGATCCCGGTGGTCATGCTCTCCGCCAGGACGCAGGCCCAGGACAAGGTGGCCAGCATCGAGGCGGGGGCGGACGACTTCATCACCAAGCCCTTCGATTTCTCCGACCTGGTGGCGCGCATCACCATCAACCTCATCCGCACGCGCCAGAAACGGGACGTCAGCCCCCTCACCGGCCTTCCGGGGAGTATCTCCATCGACGCCGAGACCAAGCGGCGCATATCCAGAAACCTCCTCTTCGCCACCCTGTACATAGACATGGACAACTTCAAACCCTTCAACGACATCTACGGGTTCCCCACCGGGGACAAGGCGATCAGGATGCTCGCGTCCATCGTCGATGACGCGGTGAAGAAAGCCGGCAACCTCGACGATTTCATCGGGCACGGCGGCGGGGACGACTTCGTGGTCATCACCTCGCCCGAGAAGGCCAGCGCCATCGCCGAGTCCGTGATCACCGACTTCGACGAGCAGATCTCCTCCCTCTACCAGGAGGAGGACCTGAGGCGCGGGTATTCCATATACATCGACCGCCTCGGGAGGGACAACTATATCCCCATCATGACGCTGAGCATCGGCATAGCGAGCAATTACCGCAGGCGCATCACCACCCACTGGGAGGTGGGCGAGATAGCCAAGGAGACCCTAAACTACGCCAAGTCCATCCCCGGCAGCACGTATTTCGTCGACCGCAGAACGAAATGACAGGCATGGATCATTATGGTCCGCGTCATCGCGAGAAGCCGGGGGCGGGGCGATCCCGCCTTCGACAGGCCCAGCCGCCCGATCGTGCCCGGCGATTAGTATCAAGGTGACGGGGCGGGATGACGAAACCTCTATTGACACTGGTTGAACACCTGATCCGGGGGTAGCGCGGAGAAGATGAACGAGCGCAGAGAGAGCAAGTATCGCATACTCCTCATCGAGGACGATCCGGCCATCTCCAACGTGGTCGAGCTCAACCTCAAGCTGGATAACTACGAGGTCTTCCTGGCCGCGGACGGCGAGGAGGGCCTGAACATGGTCGCGGAGACCGATCCCGACCTCGTTATCCTCGACGTCATGATGCCCAAGATGGACGGCTGGCAGGTGCTCATGCAGCTCAAGTCGGACGACAAGACCAGCGATATACCGGTGATCATGCTCACGGCCATTGACGACGAGCAGTCCAAGGTCATCGGCCTGCGCGGGGGGGCCGACGACTACGTGCCCAAGCCCTTCAGCCCCCTGGAGCTGGCCGCCAGGGTGAAGGTGGTCCTCGACCGCGTCGGCAGGGCCCGCCGCATGAGCGCCGAGGCGGCGAAGGAGACGGTGCGCCTGGAGCAGATCCCGGTGCAGAAGGGGGACACCATCAAGCTCATCCCCATGGAGGACATCTTCTACATAGACACCAAGCACGAGTACGCCAACCTGCACACCGCCTCCGATGCCTATCTCACCACCTACAGCCTGTCGGAGCTGGAAAGGGTCCTGGACCGCAAGACCTTCTTCCGCACCCACCGCAGCTTCATCGTCAACCTGAAGAAGGTCAACCAGATCATCAAGCTCTCGCGCAACAGCCTTATCGTGACCTTGAAAGACGAGAACGAGAGCCGCGTCCCGGTATCGCGCCGGCAGGCTTCCGCCCTTCGCGACATGCTCGGACTCTGATCGAAAAAAGATTAAAGGCGCCAGCCCGTTCTTCCGAGAATAATATTGAGGTAGCTAGGTATCCCCCATGAGTTTACCGGCAATTTCCCTCAATGGGTGCAAGCATGCAGACTAGCTGCCAAGTAAAGACCCCGTTCCCCCCAACGGGGTCTTCTCCTTTTATTCTCAGCGTGTCAGCGCCTCCACATTTCCGAATGTGCAGGCCTGACGCCTGTCGAACATCTTGCAGGGTGGGATCAGGCGTTGCGCCCGAGCCGCAGGCGAGGGATGTCAAGGCCTGATCCCAATCGCCATTACATAAGACCAGGGACACTACAGCCGTATTACCTCCTCGCTCACCTCGTCACCCCTGACCGTGACGCGCAGGAAGTGATCGTACCCTCCCGATTGCTCGGAAACGTGCGGCTTGGCGCCCGCACCCCCGGTAACCACCACGCGGGGAGGGCCCGAGCCGTAGAGCATGTATGCGTGTATGTGGCCGCAATAGAGGACGGGAGCGCCGGCCTGTCCCAGGATATCCAGCATCTCCCTGGCGCTCTCCGTCTCCCTTTCCTGGAAACCGCTGCGCCCCACGTCCACCGGCGCGCCGGGAGGCACGTGCGCGAAGGCGATGAGGACCTTGCCCTCCCCCATACCGGCCAGGTCCGAGCGCAGCCAGGAGAGGCACTCGTCCGGGCAACCCGTTCCGATAACGGCGTCGTTTAAGAAAACGAGGTGGCAATCCTCCTTGTCCAGGGAATAGTAATCCGCCCCGAAGACGGACTTGAAAACGGTTGCATCACCCGCGGGCATGTCGTTGTCCCCCGGGATGACGTGGTATTCCAGGCCGGAGGCATCGAGAAAATCCTTCATGCCCTGCATCTCCTCGAGCCCCTTGCCGGTGCTGACGTCTCCCGCTATGACCAGGAACTCCCCCTCCCTGGCCTCGCCCGCTATCCTCTGCAGGAGGTCGGTCCTGGCGTGGGGATCGCCGCAGACGAGGAAGGAGAATTCGTTTCGCGGCCTGTCCTGCGCGCTCCCGCCGCCCCCGCCCCCGCCGGTTACAGTTCCTGCGCAGGAGGACAGGAGCAGGGCCCCCGCCGTCAACACGACCGGGATGAGGGCCCGGAGCGGATAGCGCCGCCTCTCGATTTCCTTCATATGCCGTACCTTGTTCCTTCCGTCCCCGCCGCCGGCATCAAGGATACTTTTCCACCTCCACCCGCGGCCGGCAATGATTGGACGCACGGCCGGGGCCGGCGGTTTCCGGCGCGCGAGGCCTTGCAGCGGATGTCGGCGCACGCTGATCGCGGGGGAAACGGCTTATGGAACCGCGCATGCCCGTTCTGATAGAATAACCCTGCACGCATGGGGCCGTAGCTCAGTGGGAGAGCGCTGCCTTCGCACGGCAGAGGTCGTGGGTTCAAATCCCATCGGCTCCACCAGGCATGCCTCAAGCCCTCTCGCGAGGGCTTTTCGCTGATCTACAGCTTGCCCCTTTCCGCCAGCACGGTCATCCCCAGCTCGGCTATGTTTCCGGCCGGCGCCTTCCAGTCCTCCCGCACCCGGACCGAAATGGCCAGGGAGGGGCAATTGGAGACGCAGAGCCCGCAGCCTATGCATTTCTCGCCGGCGATCACCGCCAGCTCGTCCTCCAGCCTGATCGCCTTCATGTGGCAGACGTCCAGGCATGTCCCGCACCCGTTGCACAGGTCGGAGTCCACGCCGGCGGTGTAGCGCGAGCTGGCGACGGCGCCGGATATGTTCAACCTGGTCATGGTGCCCAGAAAGCCACAACAGCAGCCGCAGCAGTTGCATATGAAGTTGATCTTCTCCTGAATGTTGTCGGTCACGTGCACCAGCCCCGCCTTCTCCGCCCGGTCCAGGGCATCGAGGACCTCCTCCACGCTGGCCTTGCGGGCGAAGCCCCTCTCGACCAGGAACTCGGCGAAGGGGCCGAAGCACATGCAGACGTCCTTGGGCGCCCCGCAGGACTTGCCCAGCAGCTCGGCCTCGTGGCGGCAGAAGCAGGTGGTGAGGGCCATGTAGGTGGATTCCTTGATGAACTCGCTGACCTTCTCGTAGGGCAGGACCTCCTCGCCGCGGGGGATCTCCTCCTCCACCATCATCACCCGCGCCAAGGCGGTCTTGGAGGTGAAGCTATCCTGTCCCCAACCCTCGTAGTAGTACTCGTCGAAGAGCTCGGCGATCTTCCTCTTGCGGGGAGTGACCTCGCCCTTCATGAACTGCAACTCGAAGATGCCCGGCAGGAGGGGAAGGAGGTTGTAATAACGCTTGCCTCCCTTCTCGCGCGCCAGGACGAGGCCCTTGTCCGCCATCGTCTCCAGCATCCCTCGCAGCTCGTCTTCGTTTCTACCGGTCCTGCCTGCGATGGAGCCCAACTCCTCGAGGGCGGACGGCAGGTCGAGAGCCAGCTCCGCCTCCTCCGCATCGAAGATCATGCGCAGGATCCCCAGCAGGTGCTCCGATCCCAGCGCCCCCGCCGGAAAATCGTCCATGCGCTTCATGAGCCGGTTGTAGACATCATCCATGGGTGCCTCCTTGACCTAAAGCATGTGCGCGCGCCATCCGATTTCAAATACTGGCTGAATGATAACACAAGCCGACGGCGGGTCGGTTGATTTTGAATCTGAAGTATATATCATATAACGAGAGGCCGGGATGGCAGGATAAGGGATTAGAGCCATATGGTGGATTTTCTGGAAGAGCTGAACGACTACTACGTCAGGAACCGCGGCAAGCGGATAAAGCAGGAGTTCCGCGAGGTCCTGGCAAAGGAGCCCGATGAACTGACGGGCACGCAGAGGCATATATACGAGATATACATAGAGCCCAACCTGAACCAGCTCCAGAACACCCTGTACGAAGCCTTCAAGGAGGCGAACAGCCCCCTCGAGGCCTGGCGCGCGGCAATACTGGAGAATCCGGCCAGCATCATCAACCACGTCGCCAAGAAGATGATCATCCGCGCCATCCGGGACATGGACACCGGCTCGTTCTGACACATACCCTTCCGTGGCCATATCCGCGCGTCCGCGCGCCGAACACCATCCCCCTCCGCTTCAAGCCCTCCGCGCCCCCGGTCGATACCTAACCTGGTTACCCTGGCGAGACGCGCCGCGCAGCGACGCCGGGATGAAAAAGGCGGGACAAGGGGATTCGAGCGGGATCGGAGGTCGCGACGATGAAAAGCTGGGCTGTGATTCTGGCGATACTGGCCCTCACGGTCGTCTTCGTGTCTGGCTGCGGAGGAGGAGGCGATGCGGCGGAGGAGCGCAACGGGGATGCGGAACGGGGCGGCCCCGTGGGCCAGGCGGATGCTGCCGCCTGCGCTTCAAACCGCAACATCGTCTCCGCCGCCGCCCAGCAGTATTACTACACGGAAGGGGCCTATCCCACTTCCATCCAGGCGCTGGTCCCCGGTTACCTGCAGAGCGTTCCCGCGTGTCCGGCAGGGGGCACGTACGCGCTGTGGGAGAGCACGGCGACCTGTTCCATACACGGCAAGTAGAACGGGCACGAGAGAGGGGGCGCATCCCGCGCCCCCATCCGCATGGAGGCAGTCTTCGGCGAGGCCCGGCTACCTAGATCTTCTCGAACATATCCTTATCCGCTCCGCACTGGGGGCATACCCAGTCGTCCGGAAGGTCCTCGAAACGCGTGCCCGGCTCTATCCCGCCCTCGGGATCGCCTTTGTCAGGGTCGTAGATATAACCGCAGACGGTGCATTCATACTTGTCCACAATCTTCCTCCTCTTTCTCCAGATGCTTTCCTGTTTACCGATTCGGGCATGGCGGTTTAATATAATATACCCGGAAACGGTCCGATCCTATCAGTTGCCCGGCCCGGGACACTGATCTTGATCAGCGGCCCGCAGATCGCGGCGGAAAGGCGGTCATGAGTGGCGCGCCCGCAGGCGGGGACCTCGTCTCCTGGTTCTGCACCTACACACCCCTGGAGATACTGGATGCGGCGGGATTGGTCCCGGCGCGGAGGTTTGGAGACCCCGCGTCCCTGGAATCCTCCGATACCCTTCTCCACCCGGCCATCTGCCCCTACGTGCGCGCCTGCCTGGCGGAAGAGATGGCGGGGGGCGGGCCTCATCATCCTGCCGTCTTCGTCAATTCCTGCGACGGCATGCGCCGGCTGTACGACGCCTGGAAGGACCGTTTCCGCGATGATCTCGTATATCTCGTGGACCTCCCGCGCAATACGGGGGCAGGCGCAGAGCGCCTGCTGTCTTTGGAGTTTTGCAGGCTTGCCCGGGCTCTGGCCGGATTGACGGGAACCGAGGTCACCGCGGAGGGCCTGCAGGAGGCCGCGCACGCGAGGGAGGAGCGCCGCCTCGCGTATCTCGCCGCCGCTGACGGCACGAGCGGGGAAACGCGCCTCCGCCTGGCCATGGGCTTCCACGCCCCGGCGCCCGACGGCATGCCGGCGGGGCTCGGGGGGGAGGATGAAGGGGGTGGAGTCCCGGTAGTGCTCACCGGGAACCTGCTCAACCCTGCGGGCCTGGTGGCCGGTCTGGACCGGGCGGGGGCGCGGGTGGCATGGATCGACCTCTGCAACGGCGACCGCGCTTTCGCGACATCCACCCTGCCCGAGGGGGAGGACCTCGACGGCCTGTTCGCCTCGCTGGCGAGAAAGTACCTCGAACGCCATCCCTGTGCCAGGATGGCGGATGCCGGGCGCCGCCACGACCTTCTGGTCGAGGCGGTCAGGGAGACCGGCGCCAGAGGGGTCGTCTACGCGTCCCTCAAGTTCTGCGACGCCTACCTCTATGACTTCCCGGCCGTCCAGGAAAAGCTCGGGAGCGAGGGCATACCCGTCCTGCGCCTGGAGAGCGATTACGCGGACGGCCACGCGGGGCAGGTGCTCACCCGCGTCGAGGCCTTCCTGGAGATGCTGGATTGACGGGTCAGGCACGAAGACCGCGAAGGAGGATCGATGGGACTGGTTGAGTCCATCAGGGACCGCTTCGCCGACCGCCTGGAGCCTTCCACCTTCCGCTCCAGGTTCTTCTGGAAGACGGCCGAGAGCCTCGCCCGCTCGCCCCTGAACCGCCCGCAGTGGAAGGCGGACCGCGTCTCCCTCTCCCATTTCCTCGCCATCACCCGCGACGCTTACCTGGGCAAGGGCCCGGTGGTATGGTGCAACCTTCTCGTCCCCAGCGAACTGGTCCTCGGGCTGGGATGCATCCCCTTCTACCCGGAGATGGCCGCGGCGGTTGTGGCATCGGCGGGCATGGGGCCCCGCTTCATCGACCGCGCGACGGAGGCCGGCTTCTCGCCGGACGCCTGCTCTTTCCACCGCTGCACCCTCGGCCTGTCGCTGGAGGGTTTCATGCCCGAGCCGGCGATGCTGCTCGCCGTCAACTATCCCTGCGACTCCGCTCCCCTCTCCTTCGCCTTCTGCGCCGATATTTTCGGCGCGCCGCAGGTCACCGTGGACATCCCCCTGCCCGGGCGCCGGGACGGGCGGCGGCTGCTGGCGGCGCAGCTCGGGGAGACCGCCGCGCGCCTGGCTTCTTTCTCCGGCCGCAGGGGCCACGAGATCGAGAGGGGCCTGGCGAAGGCAATCGACCTCTCCAACCAGGCCCTGCACCACCTGCACGAGGTGGAGCAGATACGCAAGCGCGACGACTGCACCCTGGACGGCGTGGACGCCATGGGGGGCATCAGCGTCCTCTACGGCAGCCTGGGGTCCAGGGCGGGAGCGGACTTCTACCGCCTGCTCGCGCGGGAGCTGCGGGAGCGGGGATGCGCGGGCGGAGATTCCATCCGCCTCATGTGGATGCATATAAAGCCCTGGTATAGGCAGGGGATCTTCGGCACCCTCGCGCGCCACGGCGCGCGCCTGGTATGCGAGGAATACACCCATGCCACCTGGGGGACCATGGACCCGCGTGACCCGTACGACTCCCTCGCCGCCAAGCTGGAAAGCCATTTCCTGGTGGGCCCGGTGGAGAGGAGGGCATCCCATCTCGCCACCCTGGCCGAGGAATACCGCGTGGACGGGGCAATCCACTACAACCACTGGGGCTGCCGCCAGAGCTGCGGCGGGGCGGCGCTGGTCAAGCAGGCGCTGCAGGCCAGGGGCGTCCCGACCCTTATCCTGGATGGGGACTGCGTGGACGAGAGGGAATACCAGGAGGGGCAGATATCCACCCGCCTGGAGGCATTCCTGGAGTCGTTGGATTCCCGAGCCCGGCCCGCGTGATCGAAAAATCGCTTTGCCCGCCCGGGGCCTCCAGGTAACGGTCCCGCTCGCAAGGCCTCGCGGAGACCGACCTGGTAGTCCCCGGGCTGGTGGCAGGCCAGATGGATGTCTGAGGACCGCTGCCTGAGCTCGGGAAGTGGTTTTTGTATAGTCTGCAAGGGGCCAAGGCCAACAAGATGAGCGGCGGCGAGAAGCAGCGTGAGGCGGGGCAGCCGGTCCGACCGGATCCCCGCGGGGGAACCCGCCGCCCCGGAAGGAGGATCGGCGGTATCCACAGCCCGCGAAGACCGCGCGATTCCGATGCAGTTATAATCTATTCCTGATGATCTCCCTTGAAGGCTTTGCCGAGAATAAAGACAGGAGGAAAGAAGATGAAACCGCTGGAGCCCCCGCCGGAGATAAAGGAGATGGCCGGGACGGACGAGGTCAGGCTGAAGACGGTGCCGGCCCGGGAGGTGGCCTACCTCGTGCACAAGGGGCCCTATTCCGGGGTGCAGGACTCGCAGCTCAAGCTGATGCGCTGGCTCGGGGAGAACGGCTACGAGCTCATGGGGCCGGGGATAGCCGTCTTCCACAACGACCTCATCATCACGCGCAACGAGGAGGACCTCATCACCGAGCTGCAGTTCCCGGTGCGCAAGAAGTAGGCGGCCGCGGGACCGCGGGGGGCGGGAAGCGCGGGCCGTTTTCAGGTCCCGGCGCGCGGACGGTGAATCGAGATGGGGAGGCGCCAGTCGCGGCCGAAGGCGCGCGGGGTGATCTTTATCCCCACCGGGGCCTGGCGCCGCTTGTACTCGTTGGCGTCCACGCGGCGCACCACCTCCTCGACCAGCCCCCTGTCGTACCCCTTCGCCGCCATCTCGGCGACGGTCAGGCCGTTCTCGATGTAGTCCTCGAGGATGGGGTCGAGCATCTCGTAGGGGGGCAGGGAATCGGTGTCCCTCTGGCCCTCCCGCAGCTCGGCTGACGGCTCTCTCTCCAGGATGGCGGCCGGGATGACCTCCCTTCCCTCGCGCTCGTTGATGTAGCGGGAGAGGCGGTAGACCTCGCACTTCAGCAGGTCCTTGATCACCGCGTAACCCCCGGCCATGTCGCCATAGAGGGTGCAGTACCCCATGGACAGCTCGCTCTTGTTGCCGGTGGCCAGCACCAGCCATCCCCGGCTGTTGGAGATGCTCATGAGCACGTTGCCCCGGATGCGCGCCTGCAGGTTCTCCAGGGCCAACTCCTCCCCCGCGCCCCTCAGGCTGCCGGCGGCGTGGCCGAGGTAGGACTCCAGGATCTCGTCGATGTCGTAGGTCTCGAGCGAGATCCCCAGCGCCTCCACCAGCGAGAGCGTTCCCTCACGCGACAGCGGCGAGGTGAACCGCGAGGGGAGAAATACCCCGTGGACCCGCTCCGGCCCCAGGGCCATGGCCGCCAGCGCCGCCGTGAGGGCGGAATCGATCCCGCCCGAGATCCCGAAGAGGACTTGCGTGAAGCCGTTCTTGCGCACGTAGTCGCTGAGCCCCTGCAGCAGCGCCCTCAATACTTCCTCCTCGTCCCGCAATTCCGGCGCCTCCATCCTCTTTATGGGCGGACGCTCCCCTGCCGGCGGACTCCCCTGCCCTTCCAGCTCCAAGACCCGCGTCGGCACGGGGAGAGCGCCGGTCTTTACGTACCTGTGCGTGGGCTCGGTCATGCGGCGGGACAACAGGCCTGACGTGTCCACGTCGTGCACGAGGACGCATTCCTCGAAGCGCGGGGCGCGGGCGATTATCCCCTCGCGGGGGTGCACGATCATCGAGCCGCCGTCGAACACCAGCTCGTCCTGTCCTCCGACGCAGGAGACGTAGGCCACCAGCGCCGTGGCGTCCACGGCCCGCGATTCGACCAGCTTCTCCCTCGTCTCCTGCTTGCCCCGCTGATAGGGAGACGCGGATATGTTCACCACCAGTTCCGCGCCGCCGGCCACCTCCGATTCCAGGGGCCCGCCGGGATACCAGATGTCCTCGCACACGGTGATCCCCACCCACGCGCCGCTTATCTTCACCACCAGGCCCTCCTCCCCCGGCGCGAAGTAGCGGTTCTCGTCGAAGACGCCGTAGTTGGGAAGGAACCTCTTTCGGTACATGGCGACGACAGCGCCGCGGTAAAGGACGGCTGCGGCGTTGAAGACGTCCTCGGCGAACTGCGGGGTCCCCACCACCACCGCCACGTCATCCACCTCGCGCGCCAGCTCCCGCAGGGCGCTTGAACAGTCGGCCAGGAAGTCGCGCTTGAGAAGCAGGTCCTCGGGGGGATACCCGCATAGGGACAGCTCCGGAAAACATACCAGGTCGGCTCCGGCGGCCTCCGCCTCCCGCAGCCTCGCGATAATGAGACCGCGGTTGCCGTCCAGGTCTCCCAGCGTCGTGTTTATCTGCGCCAGCGCGATTCTCATGACGCGTCGCCCCTACGGGGTCAGGTCTTGCCGTGTGCCTTCCATGATATGTTTATTGCAGCAAAAGTGCTGCATACAAGCGGGCATATGTGCATTAACCTTTCTCATACCGGAGTATGCAAAAAACAAGACCTGACCCCTTTTTTCCCTTTTTTACAGGACGGGGAGGTAGTTCTCTTTCTCCCACTCGGTTACCTGCGAGCGGTAACGCTCCCATTCGATCTTCTTGTTTTCGATCAGCGACTCGAAGACGGCGTCCCCCAGCGTCCTGCGCAGGATCTCACTCTTCTCCGCCACCTGGATGGCCTCCCACAGGTCCTCCGGCAACTGTCCGATGCCGAGTTCCTCCCTCTCGCTCGCGCTCATCTCGTAGACGTTGCGCTCGACTGAATCCGCCAGCTCGTAACCCTTCTCTATGCCCTCCAGTCCGGCGGACAGCATGCACGCGAATGCCAGGTAGGGGTTGCAGGCGGGGTCCGGGGAGCGGAACTCGACGCGCGTCGCCTTCTCCCTCCCCGGCTTGTACTCGGGAACGCGCACAAGGTCGGAGCGGTTGCGCACCGCCCAGGAGAGATAGACCGGCGCCTCGTATCCCGGCACCAGCCTCTTATAGGAGTTCACCCACTGGTTGCACACCAGGGTTATCTCCGGCGCGTGTTTGAGCAGGCCGGCTATGAACATCCTGGCCGTGGCGGAGAGAAGGTTCATGTCGGAGGGGTCGAAGAAGGCGTTTCGATCCCCCTTGAAGAGGGACATGTGGGTGTGCATCCCGCTGCCGTTGTGCCCGTAGAGCGGCTTGGGCATGAAGGTGGCATAGACCCCGTTGAGCAGGGCGATCTCCTTGACCACCAGGCGGAAGGTCATGGCGTTGTCCGCCATGGTCAGGGCATCGGTATAACGCATGTCTATCTCGTGCTGGCTGGGCCCGACCTCGTGGTGGCTGTATTCCACCCCGATGCCCAGCTCCTCCAGGGCGATGACGGTATCGCGGCGCAGGTCGCTGGCCACGTCCAGGGGGGTGAGGTCGAAGTAACCGCCCCGGTCCAGCACCTCGGTGTCCTCCGGGGTCCTGAAATAGAAAT
This sequence comes from Actinomycetota bacterium, assembly GCA_028697145.1. GTDB lineage: Bacteria > Actinomycetota > Geothermincolia > Geothermincolales > RBG-13-55-18 > SURF-21. The sequence continues at coordinate 89,989 of JAQVFR010000007.1, forward strand.
ACTCCAGCTCCGGCCCGACGTAATACGTGTACCCCATCTCCGCGGCCCGCGCCAGGTTCCTCTTGAGGACGTAGCGAGGGTCCTTGTCGTAGGGCTCGCCGCCCGGTTTCACGATGTCGCAGAACATGCGCCCCACCGCGTTGTGCTCGCGCGGCCTCCAGGGGAGGATGACGAAGGTTCCGGGATCGGGCACGGCCATCATGTCGCTCTCGTCGATGCGCGCGTAGCCCTCGATGGACGAGCCGTCGAACCCCATGCCGTCCTCCATGGCCTCCTCCAGCTCGCTTACGGTGATGGCAAAGCTCTTGAGGAAGCCGAGTATGTCCGTGAACCACAGCCGGATGAAGCGGACGTCGTTCTCCCTCGCCATCTTGAGCACGTATTCCTTGTCCTTGGCGGTCATTTCCTCTCCTCCTTATTCGCGTTTGCTTACCATTATTATGTTCATCCTCGCCTGAGATTATGTATGTACCGTGTTTCGCCTCTTTTGCCTTGATATTAAATCCTCGTTAAATCGCGTTGAAGCCGGCTTCCCCGGTGCGTATGCGCACGGCGTCGGCGACGTCGTAGACAAAGATCTTGCCGTCGCCTATGGAGCCGGTTCGGGCGGCCCTGATCAGGGCGTTCACCACCCTGCCCACGTCCTCCGACAGCACCACCGCCTCCACCTTGAGCTTGGGGAGGAACTCCACGCGGTACTCGGCGCCCCTCCACATATGGGTGACCCCTTTCTGCTTGCCGTGCCCCTTGACCTCGGTGATGGTCACGCCGGGATAACCCAGCTTGCGCAGCTCCTCCATGACCGGCTCCAGGCGCTCTGGCCGGATCAGCGCCTCCACCTTCTTCATGCTATATCACTCCCTTCTCGGAGATCGTTGGCTGGAAGTCCGGGTAGGCCTCCAGGTTGTGCTCGGTTATGTCCAGGCCGGCCTTCTGCCCCTCGTCGTCAACGCGGATGCCCACCGTCTTTTTGAGGGCGAAGAAGAGCGCAGTGGAGGTCACGGCGACCCAGGCGACCACGGACACGACGCCCAGGAGCTGCCTGCCGAGCTGTGCCACGCCTCCCCCGAAGAAGAGGCCGCTGACCGCCGCCACCCCGTTCGCCTCGCCCAGGGAAGCCTGAGCGAACAGCCCCACGGCGACGGTACCCCAGATGCCGTTGACCGCGTGCACCGAGATGGCGCCCACGGGGTCGTCCACCCCGAGCCTGCGCTCGATGAACTCCACCGCGAACACCACCAGCAGGCCCGCCACGCCTCCGATGACCGCCGCGCTGACCATGCTGACGTAGGCGCATCCCGCGGTTATGGCCACCAGGCCCGCAAGGGCGCCGTTGAAGGACATGGAGACGTCGGGCTTACCGTAGCGGATCCAGGTCAGGAACATGGCGACTACTGCCCCGGCGGAGGCCGCCAGGGTGGTGGTCATGGCGATGGTGGCGATGGCGGGAGAGGCCTTGAGGGTGCTGCCGGGGTTGAAACCGTACCATCCCAGCCAGAGGATGAAGGTGCCCAGCGCGGCCATGGGGATGTTGTGCCCAGGGATGGCGTTGGGGCTGCGGTCAGGATTGAACTTGCCGGTGCGCGGGCCCACCATCCAGGCGCCAACCAGGGCGCATATCCCGCCGACGGTATGCACCACCGTCGAACCGGCGAAGTCGAGCATGCCCCGGTCGTAGAGCCAGCCGCCCTCGGCCCAGATCCAGTGACCGACCACCGGGTAGATGAGTCCGGTTATGCACACCGTCGCTATGCAGTAAGCGGAGAACTTGATGCGTTCCGCGACCGCGCCGGCCAGGATGGTGGCGGCAGCTCCGGCGAAGGCGATCTGGAAGAGCAGAAAGGCGTAGAGCGGCAGCCCATTCCAGTCGGCGCCGGCCATGTTGGCGAGGAAACCGCTCGTCCCCACGAATCCTCCCCGATCGAAGCCGAACATGAAGGCGAAGCCGATCATCCAGAAGACCAGGGCCCCCAGGCAGAAGTCCATGACCCCCTTGAGCATGGCGTTGGACACGTTCTTAGCCCGGGTCAGACCTCCCTCCAGGAAGAAGAATCCCGCCTGCATGAAGAAGACGAGCGCGGCGGCTATGAGCACCCATACCGTGTCCAGCGAGGTGACGCTGCTCTCCGGGGTCCTGGCTTCGCCCTCCTCCCCGGCCAGCGCGGGCGTGGCGAAGAGCGCCAGGAACACCGCGGCGAGCGCGAGCACGACGAGGGTTCTTCTCAAGGCGCGTCACCCCCTCCGGAGACCTCCCGCGCACGACACGTGATCCTGCGTTCCACATATGCCATTTCCTTCCACCTGCCTTTTTCTCTTCCCGCCATACTTCATCTAAGGCACGAGTCTAGGCTGGCAGTGTTTCATGAGCTTTATGGCGTGGTTAAATCACGGTTAAAGGCCTGTTTCGGGATTATTAAACCGCGCGCTTGCCGGGAGGACGATCCCGTCCGGCGTCCCGGGTGGGCGCCCCGCCCGTCCGCGGAGCGCGGGGATCAGTCCATGCAGCGGTGCTCGAAGATGTAACCCACGCCCCTTATGGTGCGGATATAGGCATGGCCCTCACGCTCGATCTTGGCGCGTATGCGGCGGACGTGCACGTCCACGGTGCGGGCGCCGCCGAAGTAGTCGTACCCCCACACCTGCTCGAGGAGCACCTCGCGCGTGAAGACCTTGCCGGGGCGGGACACGAGGAAGCGCAGCAGCTCGAATTCCTTGAAGGTGAGGTCGACTATGGCGCCGCCCACTCTTACCTCGTAGCGGTCCTCGTCCACCTCCAGTTCACCCACCGCCGCGGCCTCCCTCTCCTCCAGGGACATGAGGCGCAGGCGCGCCCTGATCTCCTCGCCCGTGCCCCCGTCGGCCACGAAATCGTCCAGCCTGGCGCGGTTGTCCAGGGAGCGTATCTGCTCGTAGCGCAGGACCGCCAGGATCTTCACCTCTTCCCCGAGCCCCCGCCGCAGCGTTTCGAGCTGGCCGTGCCAGTCCTCCGTCTTCGCCGCAGCCAGATCCACCAGCACCACGTCGCCGGCGCCGGGCTCCGCATGCCCCCCGGGCGGAAACGTGCCCAGCGCGAAGTCCGCCTCCAGGATATCGCGGAAGTACCCCTCCCTATCCTCCCCGCAGCGCAGATATATCCTCATGTCTGACCTCGAGCCCTGTTCCCCTCTGGTTGCGATGAACCGCCCGGCGGTTGTTGGTGAGCGCGCCCCGGCGTTTTCCACTCCCGCGCACCGCCCGTTTCGCGGGCACCGGCGCTTCGAACAAAACAGCCGGCGCGCGCCGGCTCGTGAAAGCCCGGGGCCCGACCCATTCTCAGTAGGCGTACAGGCCCTCGAACGGGCGAGACGACCTGGGCCAAAGCCTGATGAACCTCGAGCTGAGTATGTCGTCCGCGTTTCCGCCGAAATAGTCGACGTACTCCTCGACGTATGGCCTTATCGCCGCGATGTCATCCCGTGAGGCCGGCTCGCAGGCCGCTTCCTTGCCAAGCTGGTGTTCCTCCACCTCGCCGCGGATGAAGATGAGGCCGCCGTGCATGCCCGTCCCTATGTGCCTGGCGGTGAACCTGGAGTCGCCGTTTGCGGTCAGGCCCAGGGCGATGACGATGCCGCCGGCCATGTATTCACCCAGGAAATCCTGGGTCTCGCCTCCGACGACGAGCACCGGCATGTGCTTGCGGTATTCCTTCATGTGGATGGCCGCGCGGTAGCCGACGCTCTCCTTGATGAAAATCTTTCCTCCGCGCATGCCCATGCCTACGATATCGCCGGCGCGGCCGTGCACCACGATGGTGCCGTTGTTCATGGTGTTTCCGACCCCGTCCTGCGCGTTGCGCTCGACGATGATCTTCGGGCCGTCCATGAAGGCTCCCAGGTCGTTGCCGGGCACGCCGTGCACGACTATCTTTACCGGCTTGCGTATGCCGGAGCCGATGTAACGCTGGCCGTAGATGTTATCCAGCTCGATCTCCTCCGTGCCCTCCGCTACGGCTCCCTTGACCATGTTGTTGAGTTCGCGGTAATGGAGCTGGCCGGCATCGATCTGCACCTTGCCGTTCTTGCGCACGAAAACCCCCGGCAACGCGGCATGATGATCGATTTCGATTTTCATCTCTTTCCCTACCTCTTCCTCCTCGTTTGCACCACTCTTTTCGCCCGACTTCTTCTCCGCCGGCGGCGGATTTTCCTTTACCCATCCTGGTTTCTGACTCCACTCCTTTTTCTTCTGTTCCATATCACGACTTCCTGCGTCTGGCCGTCCTCTTCCCCGGGGTCCTTCCACCTCCCGCCGCGTCCGATTCCACCCGGGCGCCTCACCGCTCCCGGTGAGGAGCGGGAGCGCGCGAGCTCGCGTTCTCCGCGGCGCCTTTCCCGATCGAGGCCGCCACGTAGTTACGCCCCCGCGTGCTTTATCCCCAGCATGTCCAGCTCCTCCCGGGTGAGGCCGACGCCGCGCAGGCGCAGGCGGTTGCCGCGCAGGCTCTCGATGGCGTTGATGCCCATGCCGCCCAGGATCTCCATGATCTCGTGCGACCATGCCGTGAGCAGGTTCACCAGGCGCCGCGTCCCCACCTCCGGGTTGAGGCGCTTGGTCAGGTAGGGGTCCTGGGTGGCGATGCCCCAGTTGCACTTCCCCGTGTAGCACTTCTGGCACACGTGGCAGCCCAGGGCCACCAGGGCCGCGGTGCCGATGTACACGGCGTCCGCGCCCAGGGCGACGGCCTTGACCACGTCGGCGGAGGAGCGTATCCCTCCGGCGACGACCACGCTGGCGCGGTTGCGGATGCCCTCCTCGCGGAGGCGGGCGTCCACGGCCGCCAGGGCCAGCTCGATGGGGATGCCCACGTTGTCGCGGATCATGGTGGGCGCCGCCCCCGTGCCCCCCCGGATGCCGTCCAGGGCGATGATGTCCGCGCCCGCCCGCACCATGCCCGAGGCGATGGCGGCCGAGTTGTGCACCGCCGCTATCTTCACCGATACCGGTTTCTGCCAACCGGTCGCCTCCTTGAGGGCATAGATGAGCTGCGCGAGGTCCTCGATGGAATAGATGTCGTGGTGCGGCGCGGGGGAGAGGGCGTCCGTGCCCTTCGGGATCATGCGCGTGCGCGATATCTCCTCGCTCACCTTCTCACCCGGCAGGTGCCCGCCGATCCCCGGCTTCGCCCCCTGCCCGATCTTTATCTCCAGGGCCGCCGCCGCCTCCAGGTAATCGGCATGCACGCCGAAGCGGCCGGACGCCACCTGGCAGATGGTGTGGCCGCCGTACCTGTAGAGGTCGCGGTGCAGGCCGCCCTCACCGGTGTTGTAACAGGTGCCCACCTCCGCCGCCGCGCGCGCCAGGCACTCGCAGGTGTTGTAACTGATGGCCCCGTAGGACAGGGCGGAGAACATGATGGGCGTTTCCAGGCGCAACTGGGGCGCCAGCCTGGTCTCGAGCTCGTGCCTGCCCCTTCCGCCGCCGATCTCCACCGCGTCGGGTTTCGACCCGAGGTAGGTGCGCAGCTCCATGGGCTCGCGCAGGGGATCGATGGAGGGGTTGGTGACCTGGGAGGCGTCCAGGGTGATGCGGTCCCAGTAGTTGCGGTACTCCTTGTCGCAGCCCATGCCGGTGAGCAGCACTCCCCCCGTCTCCGCCTGCTTGTAGATGTTGTGCAGCACCTCGCGGGTCCAGTTGGCATTGGCGGGCACACGGGTGGGGTTGTCCCGCACCACCAGGGCGTTGGTGGGGCAGAGGGTGACGCAGCGCAGGCAGCCCACGCACTTGTCCTCATGCGCGAATACCTCGTCCTCCTCCTCGTCGTAGCGGTGCACATCGAAGGCGCACTGGCGCACGCAGACCTCGCAGCGGATGCAGTGGTGGTCGTCCCTCTCGACCAGGAACTCCGGTATTATGTAGCTCTTCAAGTCCACTTACCTCCAGGGGCTCAAACCGCCGCCCCGCCCCATGCTTCCACGCCCTCCCGGCTGGCGGCGGGCTCCCTTAACTGGAATATTATGGGCTCGCCGCCCGACGGGATCCAGGTCTCGGTGAGGGACGCGTCCACCAGGTGCATAGGCGCCTCCTCCGACGACAGGTACATCCAGTCGCCGTTGCGCCCCGCAACCAGGGGACGCAGCCGTATGCGGTCGGTCAGCCCGATCATCTGCGAAAGGTTGGATACGATAACGCTGAAAGGCCCGTTGAGCAGGAGCGAGCCGTAGGTCTGCCGCAGGGCGGTGTGCAGCTCCCTCTCGCGCGGCGGCATGCGGTCGATGTCCTCCCACAGCGGGGCTGCCAGCACCCCGGCCATGTCCGCGACGGAGAGGCCGTGGCGCCGCACCAGGAGGTCCACCGCGTAGGCGATGACCTCGGTGTCGGTGTAGAGAGTGCACTTGTAACCGTACATCTCCAGGTGGCGCTGGTTGATGCCGTAGGAGGAGATCTCCCCGTTGTGCACCACGGACCAGTCCAGGATATTGAAGGGGTGGGCGCCTCCCCACCAGGCCTGGGTATTGGTGGGGAACCTGCCGTGGGCCACCCAGATGTAACCCTCGTACTCGTCCAGGCGGAAGAAGCGGCCGATGTCCTCGGGAAAACCCACCCCCTTGAACACGCCCATGTTCTTGCCGCTGGAGAAGGTGAAGGCGCCGTCGATGTCCGCGTTGATGCGCATCACCGCCTGCACCATGAAGTCGTCGGGGTCCTCCATCTCGCAGGCCGAGACGTTCGCCTCCCGGGGCTGGGCGAAATACCTCCACAAAAGAGGCGCGTCGCTGACCCCGTCGCACGCCGAGGTGGGGATGACCTCGGCCTGCTCGACGGAGAAGTTGGCCGCGAGGAAATCCTCCGTCTCCCTCTTCCCCGCCTCGTCGCCGTACATGACGTGAAAACAGTAGAGGTCCGCGTACTCGGGGTAGATGCCGTAAGCGGCGAAGCCTCCCCCCAGTCCGTTGCTGCGCTCCTTCATGTTGGCGATAGCGGTGAGCATGGGCGCGCCGTCGAACCTCCTCCCCGCCGCGTTCATCATGCCGAAGATGGAGCAGCCGGAGAAGTCCTTGTCGTCCCGGAAACGTATCCCTCTGAGCACGGTCTCAACCCCCCCGGCCTTTCCCCGCGCCCGGCGCCTCGAGCCCGGCGGCCGCATACTCTATGCGCGCCTTCCTCACCGCGCGGGGCAGGTGGATATGCCCGAACCCCTCGTCGAGGAGGGAGTTCTTCACCCTCCTCACGTTGGCCCTCTCCTGGATGAGGCTGGTGAGGATGCCCGCGCGCTCTATCCTTCCCGCCACGAGCATGCCCACCAGGACGTCGCCGCGCAGCACCACCTTGCGGTACCCCCCCTCGTCCTGGCGCATGATGACCTGGTATCCGTCCTCCGGCGGATTGACTATCCCCGCGGAGAGCACCGGCAGCCCGAAGAACTCCACCGCGTTCATGGAATTGCAGCCGGGATAGGGGGCCTCCTCCCCGGCCATGTTCATGCCGGCGTACTTACCCTGCAGGGCGGCGACCGGCCACAGCGCGTTGATGGAGGGCTTGCCGAGCACCACGTCCATGGCGCTGACGGCATCCCCGGCGGCGTAGATGTCCCGGCCGGGGGTGCGCTGATGTTCGTCCACCCGTATCCCTCCCTCGCAGGGCAGGTCCGCCGCCTCCGCCAGCTCCGTGCGCGGCCTTACCCCCACCGCCATGACCAGGAGGTCGAAGTCCAACTCCGCGCCATCCTCCAGAACGGCGGCGCCCTTGTGGCCTCCCCGTCCCGACAGCCTCGATACGCCGGTCCCGGTGAGGATGTCTATTTGCGCCGCCTGGCAGCGTTCGGCCACCAGACCGGATGCCCTGGCGTCCAGGGCCAGGGGAAGGACGCGGTCCAGTTTCTCCACCACGGTCACCGCGGCCCCGCGCGCGCGCAGCGCCTCCGCCGCCTTCATGCCGATGAGGCCTGCGCCGACCACCAGGGCCCGGACCGGCTTCGCGGTCAGGGAGAGCATCCTTCTGGCGTCGTCCCAGGAGACAAAGGTGATATACTCCACCTCCTCCAGGCCGTCTATGGGCGGGGTGAACGGCGTGAAGCCCGTGGCCAGCAGCATCTTGCCCCACTTGGCCTTTTCCCCACTCCCGGTGGTCACGGTCTTCCTCGCCGCGGAGATGGAGGTCACGCGCTCGCCGGGGCGGAACTCCACGCTCATCTTCCTGTACCAGTTGGAAGGCCTGTAGTACATCCCTTTGGTTCCGATTTCCCCCGCTACGAGGTAAGAGATGAGCGGGCGTGAATAACAGCGGTGTTTCTCCTCGCCGAAGAGGCCGATGCTTCCGTCCCCGTCCCGCTCACGGATGGATTCGACGGCGTTGACGGCCGCGGCGGAGTTCCCCACTATGGCGTAGTCGTATCTCTGCATGTCTATTCCTCCACCAGTACGAGGGCTTCGTTGGGGCAGTTGGCCACGCAGGCCGGCACCTCGAGGTCGGGGCAGAAGTCGCACTTGCCCACCACCTTCCTCTCCGCCTCGTCGCGGCGCACGGCCCCGAAGGGGCAGACCAGGATGCAGGTCCAGCAGCCCACGCAGCGCTCGGGATCGCTGGTCACCGCGCCCGTCTCCGCGTCCCTGCGCATGGCGCCGGAGAGGCAGGCGGTGACGCAGGGCGCCTCGTCGCAATGCCGGCACTGCAGGGCGAAGGAGACGTGGCCTTCCTCCTCGACCTCGATCCTCTTCACCTGGCGTCTCTCCTTCTTGAAGGCCTTGATGATGTCCTTGCTGCAGGAGTGCTGCACGATGCAGTGTATCTCGCACAGGCGGCAGCCGATGCAGTATTCCTCCCGGGGTATTATCCTCTTCATGCGATCTCCCGTTTGATCCGCGGAAACGTCGATGGAGGCATTTCAAGGCAGAGCGCCTGGAGTTCACATGCCTGGCCGCGACTTTTCTCAGAACGGCTATAGGTTACCTATTGCCTATTTAACCCGTATTATGATATGTTGTCAATAGTTTAAACGGAGGTATATTGCCGATATGGGCTACAACGGAGCTTCGCTGGAGAGAAAGACCCTGGCCATACTGGAGATCCTGCAGGAGGCGGGGGAGCCGCTGGGCGCCCGGGCCATCTCGCGGGAGCTCGCCCTGAGGGGAGTGGACCTGAACGAGAGGACGGTACGCTACCACCTGCTGCACCTCGACGAGAGGGGTTACACCCGCCTGGAGGGGAGGAGCGGGCGTTCCCTTACCGAGCGCGGGCGCGAGGAGGTAAACAATGCCCTCGCCGTGGACCGTATCGGCTTCGTCAACGCCCGCATAGACGACCTCGCCTGCCGGGCCGACTTCGACCTCTCATCGCACCGGGGACGCCTCGTCGTCAACATGACCTATGTCCCCCTCGAGCAGGAGGGCAGGGCCGTGGAGGCCATGCGCCCCGCCTTCGAGGCCGGGCTCTGCCTCTCGGACCTGGTGCTGCGCGCGGGACCCGGAGAGAAGGTGGGAGGGATGGAGGTGCCCGGGGGCATCGCCGCCTGGGGGACGGTGTGCAGCGTCACCCTCAATTCCGTCTTCCTGCGCCACGGCATACCCGTGGAATCGAGCTTCGGCGGACTGCTGGAGATGAGGGGGGGCAGGCCGAGCCGCTTCAACGAGATCATCACCTACTCCGGCTCCACCCTGGATCCCATAGAGATCTTCATCAAGGGCAAGATGACCAGCGTGCACGCGGCGGCCAGCGGCGGCGCCGGGCGCATCTGTGCCTCGTTCCGGCTCATCCCCGCCTCGGCCTTCGATGCCGCCTCGGCCCTGCTGGAGGAGATGAAGAAGTCCCGCCTGGGCGAGATGGTCCTGCTGGGAAGGCCCGGGCAGCCCTTTATGGAGGTGCCCTCCGGCCGGGACCGCGTTGGCATGCTGGTGGCCGGCGGCCTCAACCCTCCCGCCGCCGCCGAGGAGCTCGGCGTGGAAACCTCATCCCGTGCCATGGCCACCCTGGTGGAATACTCGGCGCTGGCCCCGTTCGCCTCACTCGCAAGACGCCTCTGAGCCAGCTTTATTCATCCATGCCGTTATCCCGTAGAAGGTCATCTGGGGAAGCTGTAGTAGATTGTTATAGCCGGGTCGTCGGGGTGAACTAAGTCCGAAGGGAAAGCGTATGCCTTCGCAGCAAGCTCGGGACGCTGATCCCGCTCTCGTCGTGGCCGAATTGGTCAAGGACTACCCCCGCCCCTCGCGCGGTTGGCGCTCTTTCTTCCTCCCCTCCTGGAAGCAGGGGAGCGTACGCGCCCTGGACGGCGTGAGCTTCGGCGTCCGCCGCGGCAGCGTCTTCGGGCTGCTGGGGACAAACGGGGCGGGGAAGACCACCCTCATCAAGATATGCTACAACCTGCTCGCGCCCACCTCGGGTTCGGTGACGGTGCTGGGCGAGGACCCGCTCCATCACGGCCGCCGCATCCGCGCCCGCATGGGCATGGTCAACAGCGAGGAGCGCAGCTTCTACTGGCGCCTCTCCGGCCGCCGCAACCTGGAGTTCTTCGCGGCGCTGCAGGATATGGACCGCGCCTCGGCCGCCCGGCGCATCGCGGAGCTGGGCGAGCTGACGGGGATAGCGGGATACCTGGATGCCCCCTTCTCGGACTATTCAACGGGCATGCGGCAGAAGACGGCGGTGGCGCGCGCCCTGCTGCACGACCCGGAGGTCCTGCTCATGGATGAGCCCACCCGCTCCCTCTCCCCCGACGCCGCCTATCCCCTGCAGGATTTCATCCGCGCGGAGCTGGCCGGCGGGAGGGGAAAGACGGTGCTGCTGGCGACCCAGGACATGGACGAGGCGGAAAGGATGTGCGACGACCTGGCCCTGCTCCACCGCGGCCGCCTGCTCTACCTGGGCACCCTCGCCGGGCTGCTGGAGCTGGGGCGCCGCGAGCTGGGGGAAGGCTCGGGGCTCGGAGACATCTTCGTGGAGCTGGTGCGGCGGGTCGACGCGGCGCGGGGTGGTGGTGCGGCATGAGAAAAGCGTACGCATTCCTGCGGCGCGACTTCTTCATCGAGGCGAGCTACCGCCTCAATTTCCTGCTCTCCCTGGCGAGCGTGGTCTTCGCCATAGCCATCTTCTATTTCATGGGGAAGATCGTGGACCCCGCCGCCGTCCAGGACAGCGCCGACGATTATTTCTCCTTCGTCCTGGTGGGGATAGCGATGGCCATGTACCTGCGCACCGGGCTGGGCTCCTTCGCCGAGAGCGTGCGCGAGGAGCAGATGATGGGGACCCTGGAGGCCATGATGTCCACCCCCACCTCGCTGACCACCATCATCCTCTCCTCCTCCGTGTGGCGCTTTCTCTTCACCTCCATCTCGGTGCTGGCCTTCCTGGTGGTGGGCGCCTTCTTCGGCGTATCCTTCGCCGGGGCCAACATAGCGGCGGCCTTGCTCCTGCTCGTCCTGACCGTCGCGTGCTATGCCGCCCTGGGCATCATCTCCGCCAGCTTCATCATCGTCTTCAAGCGCGGCGACCCCATAAACTGGGCGGTGAGCAGCCTCTCCATCTTTCTGGGGGGGGTCTTCTACCCCGTTTCCGTCCTCCCCGGCTGGCTGCAGTTCCTCTCTCGCCTGCTCCCCATGACCTGGGCCCTGGACGGCATGCGCGGGGCGCTGCTCAAAGGGGAGAGCTTCTCCTCCCTCTGGCAGGAATTCCTCGCGCTCACCATCATCGCGGCCGTGCTCGTGCCGCTGAGCCTCGTCCTCTTCCGTCTCTCGGTGCATTACGCGCGCAAGAACGGCACCCTGGTGAAATACTGAGTCCGCCGTGGAAGCGGCATCTGCCCCCACGCCCTCCGGCTGCGGCGGTACCTCAAGTCCCGCCCGGCCTTGACGGCCCGCATCGCCGCGGCGGAACGGGCAGGTTTACAGGTGCGGGCGGGTGAATATAATACATGTACGGGTGCGGGAAAAGAAAGGGCCAGCGGCACTCACGCCGATCCACAACGAGTCAGGAGGGCGCGATGGAGAGCAAATTCCTCGAGGATATCGAGCAGCACGAGGTGGAGATCACCGGGGGCACCTGCGGCGTGCCCATCCTCTACCGCAACGTCTTCGCCGTCATGGGCGGGTTCACCGCCCCGACCCTCAAGCTCAAAGAGCTCCTGCCCACCTCCAAGCTGGTCCCCGCGGAGGTTTATCCCGGCAAGGGGCTGCTCGGCATCCTTGCCGCCGACTACCGCGACACCTCCATCGGGCCGTACAAGGAGCTGTTGATCACGGTGCCGGTGCGCTACCGCCCCCGTTTCAACCCTCCCCTCCTCCCGGTGCTGCGCATGTCCGCCTCCCTCTCCTTCGAGGTCTTCATCTGGCAGCTGCCCCTCACCTCCGAGGCGGGGCTGCATGCGGGCATAGACATCTGGGGATTCCCAAAGTTCCTGGCGGACATCGATTTCAGCGAGGACGCGGATAAGGTCGCCTGTTCCCTCTCCGAGGGAGGCAGGCACATCCTCACCATGGAGGTGAAGAAGAACGCGGCGCGCATGAAGACCTACTTCGACTTCACCACCTTTTCGGTGAAGGACCGCGACCTCCTGCGCACCCATATCGACGGCATCTCCGGCTCCCTGGGCAGGAGCTTCAAGCCGGGCGGCGCCCGCCTCACCCTGGGCGACCACGAGCTGTCGCGGCGCATCCGGGAGATCGCTCCCGGCAGGAGCATGATGACCATGTACGTCCCCAAAGGCCAGCTCATCCTTCCCGAAGCGGAGGAGAAGCTGGCCCTCTGATTGCCGGAGGGCGAGAAGCTATTGCTTCGGTTCAGTCGCGCTACAGTCCTATTGCTAGATATTGGCATCAAATAACAAATGGAGTAAATGTCTTAAATGTTTCTTTTGTCTTGTGTTTGGGTCACTATGTATCAACTGCGGCGGGGCGGTCCGGACGCAGCCCGGAACGGGTTCCCGCATTACCGCGTCTCACGGGTTGAAGGCCGACACGAGAGAGAACGGGGGTTGAGAGGGATGAAAAGGGCCGTTGTCCCGATAGTGATCCTGCTCCTGGTGGTCCCCATCCTGGCAGGCTGCGGCGGGGAGCCAAAGGGGGAGAAGCCAGCCAGGAAGGACGTGAAGGACTACGAGCTGCGTGCCGAGAGCGCTGGTTTCGGCTTCGGGCTCTTCCGCCAGGTGGCCGCGCAGGATCCCGGCAGCAACGTCGTGCTCTCCCCCGTGAGCGCCAAGCTGGCCCTGGCCATGGCCTACAACGGCGCGGTGGGGGACACCGCGCAGGCCATGGCGAATGTGCTGGACCTCGAGGGCAAGGGCCTGGACGAGGTCAACGAACAGCTGGGAAACCTCATGGTATCCCTCGAGCAGGCCGACGAGGACGTGCTGCTCGAGATCGCCAACTCCCTGTGGGCCAACGAGCAGTACGGGCTCGCGCCGGACTTCGCGGAGCGCTGCCGCGAGAGCTATGACGCCGAGGTCGCCAGCCTCGATTTCGGGGACCCCGGTTCTGCCCGGCGCATCAACTCCTGGGTCGGGGAGAAGACGCATGAAAAGATCGACGGGATCGTCGACGTGATCGACCCCGACAGCGCGCTCATGCTCATCAACGCGGTCTATTTCAACGGCAAATGGGCCCTGCCCTTCGACCCGGAGCTGACCGTGGACGGCGACTTCCATCTCCCGGGTGGGACCACCGTCACCGTACCCCTCATGCATGGACGGGACGAATACTCCTATTTCGAAAACGAGGATGTCCAGGCGGTGAGCCTGCCCTACGGCGAGGGGCGCATGAGCATGTGCGTGTTCCTGCCGAGGGAAGGCGCGGACCACGGCGCATTCCTGCAGGGTCTGGACGAAAACGTGTGGCAGGCCTGGATGGACGGCTTCTATGACAGAGAGGGCGAGCTGGCCCTGCCGCGCTTCAAGGTGGAGTACGAGAAGGTGCTCAACGATGCCCTCACGGCAATGGGCATGGGGCCCGCCTTTGCCGGCGGCTTTACGGGCATGACCTCACCGGAGTGCGACGAGGAGCTCTTCATCTCCACCGTACTGCAGAAGACCTATATCGACGTCAACGAGGAGGGCACCGAGGCGGCCGCGGTCACCAGCGTCGAGATGGAGGCCACGGCGGTGATGCCCCCGCAGGAGCCCTTCGAGATGATCGTGGACCGGCCCTTCTTCTTCGCTATCCGCGACAACCAGACCGGGGCGCTGCTCTTCGTGGGCTCCATCACGGACCCGTCATAGGCCCTGCCCTCCCCGGGATAGGCGGCGTACTTCCCTGCAGGATCCCGGAGACACTGCCCGGGAGAAGGGCGGGCCTGCCACCGGCTGCCAGGAATGGAATATTTTTCACGGCATATTGGGTAGAATATATATTGTTGAATCGTGCCTGTCCTTTGAGAAGGAGGGAACCTCATGGCCTTGACAGCATGCCCGGATTGCGGCAAAGACGTCTCTCCCCTGGCGCCAGCCTGCCCCAACTGCGGTTATCCCGTCGCCGACGAGGCGGAAAAGGCGGCGGAAAAGAAGAAAGGCCTGCAGGGCTTCCTGGAGTTCATAAGAAAACAGGGCGTTGTAGGCCTGGCCATCGGCTTCATCGTCGGCGTAGCTACAGGCACGGTCGTAAACGCACTGGTCGCTGACCTCATCAACCCGATCATCGGTGCCATCATCGGGCAGGGAAGCCTGGACACGCTCACCTTCACCATCGGAGATGCCGTGTTCACCTACGGCCATTTCATCGGAGTTGTCATCAACTTCGCGATCATCCTGGCCGTGGTCTACTTCGGATTCAAGGCGCTGCGTCTGGAGAAGCTCGACAAGAAGTAGGCGATGTGAGGGGCCGGCCCCTGGTCCGCAGCATCTCGCGAAGAAAGGGCGCGGGCTCTCCCGCGCCCTTCCGCCCCGGGCCGGCTCGGGTCATCCGTTTTTCAGCGCAGGCACGGGCCCCGCGCGGATAACCTCGCCGCCGTCACGGCCGTTATCACCCCGAGAACCTTTTATTCCCAGCCGTAGAGCCGCGCGGCCGCCCCTCCCAGGACGATCTCCATCTCCTCCTGCGAGAACTTGATCCCCGACGGGCTATTGGGCTCGCGGTTGGCGGCCACCCAGTCTTTGGGCCAGACCATGAAGTTGGTCATCGAGCCGTCGGTCCCGAAGATGACCCTCCACGGCCCCAGCATGTCGAGGGCCACCCGCAGGGAACGGTAGTAGTAATCTGGGTGGCCCGAGTACTGTGACTGCCAGCCGGAGAAGTCCACGTAGAGGTTGGGCTTGGAGGTGGCCATGTCAATGGCCTCCTCCCACCAGCCGTGCCCGCAGTGGGCGATGATGATCTTCAGCTCGGGGAAATCGGCGGCGACGGTGTCGATGAAGCAGGGCTGCGAGTACATGGGTTTGAGCGGCGCGGGCTCCGTGCCGGAGTGGATGAGCACCGGCACCCCCATCTCCTGGGCCGCCTGGTAGAAAGGATAGCACACGGGGTCGTGGGGATAAAAACCGGTGGTGGGATGGAGCTTGAGGCCGATCATCCCCCACTCCTCGACGCCCTTGCGGAACAGCTCCAGCGCTCCCTTGCGCCGGGGGTCTATGCCGAAATAGGAAAAGAGCCTGCCTTTGTGCTTGGCGACGAAACTGGTGAAAAGGCGGTTCTTCTCCTCGATGGTGATGGTCTTCTTCTCTCCCACCGCAGGCTCGTCGCACCCCAGGAAGAAGTCCAGGGGCAGCAGGACGGCGCGGTCGATGCCCGCCTCGTCCATGTAGCCGATGAGCTTGTCGGCGGTGGGGTCGCCGAGCACCGGCATGAAGGTCTGCAGGAGCTCCTGGGGGTCTTGCGTCTCTCTGCTCTCCTTGTTGAAGATCACCGCGGCCAGCCGGGCGCAACCCGTGAAGAACTCCTCGGGGTCGCTGCCCTCGAAAAACACGTGCACGTGTCCGTCCACTATCATGACATGCCTCCCTGTATCGATCGCAAGCTCCTGATTAGCCAAAAGCAACCATGTCCTCCGCCCCGAAGCGCTCCCTTTTTCCGCCCCCCGGGAAGGGTGGATCATCCAGCCCGGGCTCCTCCTTTCTCGATGCTGGAACCATCACGCTCGCACGCAAGAAGCTCGGCTCTTTATCTCTAGTGATCCCCCAACGACTCCAGCTTGGAGTCCAGGCCGCTGGTCGCGCTGGTCTCCTTGAAGGTGCCCTCCCACAGCCCGAGCGCCATCCCCAGTTCCTGGTGGTCCCTGGCGTACTCCTGCACCGGGATGCCCTGCATGGTGGCGTCGATAGCCTGGCGGAAGGCTGTGGCCCCCGCCGTGGGCCCCATGGGATGGGCGTGGATGCCGCCGCCCGAGCCGATCATGATGTCCGGGCCGATGTCCGCGACGCAGGTCGGGACCATGTCCGGGGTGATCCCGCCCGAGGGCATGGGCATCATGGGCTTGATGTTGTGCATGGGGTAATGCATGGCGTCGGCGGTGTACACGAAGCGGTCCTTGAGGTACGGCGCCTTTCCGTAGGGTGCCGGGAAAACGACTACGTCGGCCCCCGCCAGGCGGGGCAGCTTGCCCAGGATGAGGTGGGAGGCGATGCCCGAGTTGGGCGACTCGTAATAGACCCCCGCGCAGTCCATGTGGGCCATGATGGGGACGTTGATGTCCGGGTCCTCTGCCAGCGCCCGCAGGGCAGGCAGGCCCACCGCCAGGTAGTTGACCATGATGGCGTTGGCGCCCGCGTCCACGACGCGCTTGGCCAACTCGAACATCTTGGGCAGGTTGTCGGAGATGTTCACCATGTACAGGGTGTGCTCGCCCGTCTCCTCGTAAGCCCTCTTCTCCATGGCCATGTACGCCTTCACCCGGTCCTCGCAGCGGTTGAAGGCCATGTCCGCGATGAGCTCGTCGTCCTTGATGACGTCGCAGCCCCCGCGGGCCACCTCGTAGAAGAGCTTCTCCCCCACCTCGCATGAATATCCCGTGCAGGGCTTGATCATGTTATTGATGAGGGGGCGGCGCTCCTTGATACCCAGCGCCTCGTAAATGCCGTCGATGCCGAACTTGGGACCGCCGAAGCCTTCCGTGTACTGCTTGGGGAAGTGCAGGTCCAGCAGCTTTATCTTCCCCCCCATGGAGATGTTCCCCACCACCGCGGTGAAGAGCATGGGCAACTGGTGCTCGATGTTGCGGAAGGGGTAGGCCAACTGAACCACGTAGGTCCTCTCCTCCACTTCCTTCGGCACCTCGTACTCGTAGAAGGGTACCTCGTGGATACCGATGACCTTGGCCACGTGCTTGGCCCTCACCTCGGGGGTCTCACCGGGGACCGCGGTCCAGGTGCCGGTGGACTGCTCTATGGCCAGGAAGGGCGCCAGGTAGTACATGATGGCGTCCCGCGGCAGGGCGGCGTAGTAGGTGGCGATGATGAAGTCGTCATAGTCGATGCTCTCAGGCATCGCCCTGGGTTGTGCTTCGTAATACAGCATCTTCCTCTCCTCCTTTTTCCAGTGGTCATGCCTTGCAGGCCCCCGCCGGCTCGTTCAGCGCGCGGCAGATGCCGGTGAGGTTACCGTGCAGGCAGCGGAACACCTTGTAGAGTTCCTCGTACTCCGTGCAGCAGGCCGGGTCGGGTTCGAAGGTCCTGCGCACGCCGATCACCTTCTTGAGCTCCCGGTAGCTCTCATATTCCTTCAAGGCCACCGCCACCGCCATGGCGCAGCCCATGGCCCCCGCCTCCTGGGGGGTCTGGACCGCCTCCACCGTGCGCTGGGTGACGTCGGCCATTATCTGCATCCATACGTCCGAGCGGGCCCCGCCGCCGATGGCGCGCAGGGTGCGGCACCCGAATCCCGCCTTGCCCACCATGTCCACCAGCCAGCGGAAGTTGTAGGCCACCCCCTCGTAGATGGCGCGCAGCAGGTGTTCCCGCTCGTGCTCGAGGGAGAGGTTCACGAAGGCGGCCCGCAGGGTGGTGTCGGTGATGGGGGCGCGCTCCCCGAACATCCAGGGAGTGAAGAGCAGGCGCTTCGCCCCCGCCGGTACCCTTTCCGCCACCTCGTCGAGGACGGGGAAGATGGCCATCTCGCCGCCCGCCTGCCGGGCTCTCTCCTTCTCCTCCGCCGTGGCGAAGTTCTCCGCGAACCACTTCAGGCAGGCGCCCGCCGTCTCCGTCTCTCCGATCATGATGAACATCTCGGGATCGGCGGAGGGCACGGAGACGATGCCGCTCTTTCCCAGGTTCTTCACCTTCGAGGTGGATATGACCAGCCAGCCCGAGGTGCCGAGGCAGATGTGGGCATCCCCGTCCTCCAGGGCGCCGGAGCCGGTGGCCGCGGCGGGGACGTCCCCCATGCCGCCGATGACCGGGGTTCCCGTCTCGAGGCCCATATCGGCCGCGGCCTCCTTCGTCAGCAGGCCCACCACCTCAATGGAGCTCTTCACGTCGGGCATCTTCTCCAGGGGGACGCCGAGGAGCTTCGCGAAGAGCGGGTCCCACTCGCGCGTCTTGTTCTTGAGGAAGCCGGTGACCCCCGCGCCGGTGTGGTCGATGATCATGTTGCCGGTGGCGCGGCAGACCAGGTAACCGTTGACGTCGAGTATCTTGTGGGTATCCTCCCAGACCCGGGGCTCCTTCTCCCTGATCCACAGTATCTTGCAGATGACGTCCTTGCCCGACGGGACCGCCCCGGCCACCGCCATGAGTACCCTTGGGCCGCCGAAGCGGCGCACCAGCCGCGCCGCCTGTTCGTCGGCGCGGCTGTCCAGCCAGATGATGGCGGGCCGCAGCGGATTTCCGGAGGCGTCCACGGGAAGCACACCCAGCATCTGGGTGGCGAAGCCGGTGCCGATGACCTGGCGCGGGCTTACCCCGCTCTCTTCGAGGACGCGCTGTGTGCTCGCGGCCACCGCCTTCCACCAGTCCTGCGGGTCCTGCTCGGCCCAGTGCGGCTGCGGATACGAAACCGGGTAGGGTTCGAAGCTCGATGCGATGATGTTCCCAGCGAGGTCGGTGAGAACGGCCTTGCTCCCGCCCGTCCCCACGTCATGGCTGACGATGAATCTATCGCCCATTGCTTGCACCATTCCTCTCCTCTCGAATACGCTCCCAGCCCGGAACGCTTCTCGATTGCCCTCCGCCCCATGTTCCACGCCGCGGACGGCGCCCTCAGAGTTTGAGGTCGATGACGTTGACCTTCCCGGCTGAGTCGATCTGCTCGATGTAGATGGGGGCGCCCTCGCCCTTGCCGGAGGACTTGATGAGCTCCCCCGCCAGCTGGATCATGTCCATGGGGTTGACCGCCGCCTCGGGAGGGAAGGCACCCTTGAGGGTGATCTTGCCCTGGCCCATCATGATGGCGCCCATGGCCGCGGGTATGCCCGTGCCCTCGCCCATGCCCATGCCGCTCGAGGACATCTGGAAGACGAAGGTGGAGGGTTCCCCGTCCTTCTCCCCCTTGACCACGATCTTGAGGCAGCCGCGCGCGAAATCGATGCCCGCCTTCTCGAGCAGGCCGTCGCGGCGGGAGATGACGAATGCCACCGCGAACTCGCGCGGTATGACCATCTGCCCCTGCACCTCCAGGGGCTCGTCCGAGGTCAGGCCCAGCCTGACCATGTCCTTGATGAGGTTGGCGTATTCCACGGGGATGACCAGCCCGAGGTTGGTCACGCGCTTCACTCCCTTGATGTACTTGGGCAGGGTGATGGTCTCGGGATGGGGATAGGCGTAAACGGGGTAGGTGCCCACGTCGCGGAATTCCGTCTCCTCCTCCAGGGCCTTGCCGCTCTCCTCGAACAGCCTCACCGTCTTGTACTCCCCGTCCAGGAACATGGGGATGTCGATCTCCATGGAGTGGAAGCGGTGCTTGATCACCGCCGGGCCCTCCACGTCCTCGCCGCCGTGGGCGTGGTAGATGTCCACCGCGTCCACCTTGTCGAGCAGGGTCTCCGCCGTGAACTTCACCAGCACGTTGGCCATGCCGGGGGAGCTGCCCATGCCGACGAGGGCCGAGATGCCGGCGCCGGCGGCCTTGCCGTCCATCTCGAGCATGATCTCTGTGGCGTCCATGTCGTCGCATATGTCCACGTAGTCGATGCCCGCCTCGATCGCCGCCCCCAGGATGACGGGGCCGTACTTGTAGAAGGGGCCCACGCAGTTGAGGACGACGTCCGCGCCGGCGATGACATCCTTGAGGCTCTGGGGATCGTCGGCGTTGAGCTCGAGCGCTTTCACCTTGTCCTCGCCCAACTCGGCCGCGAGCTTGCGCGCCGCCGCGATATCCTTGTCCGCCACCACGTACTCGTCGTAATAATCCGTCGGGGCGAGATAACGCATGGCCGTGCTCCCCACCGCCCCGCAACCGCCTAGAACTACCAGTCTGGACATTTTCCTACCTCCCGGTTCTCCTTACCTCTCCAGCTATCCATTATCTATGCTAATCCTGAGGTCTCCCGCCAGTTTTACATAAGACTCCAGGAACCTCACGACCATGTTCAGGGCCTTGCGCAGGTCGAAGGACTGCGGATCCTCCAGCCACTGGATCTCGATCCCCTCCAGCAGGCCCAGCAGTATGCAAGCCAGGTAATAGGCGTCGACCTCAGGAAAGAGGCCTTCCCTTATGCCCTGGGATATTATCTCCTCGAGTCTCTCCTTGATCTCGGCGCTGTTGCGGTGGAGTCTCTCCACGTACTCGGGGGAGAACGCCTCCGACTCCTCGGCGCGCATCTTCCAGGAGAGCTTGGTGTAGTCGCGGTTGCGGTAATGCAGGCCGGCCACCTCGTTGCCCAGCCACAGCAGTTTCTCCAGGGCGTTGGCGTCCATCTCAGACGCCACCCTGAGCACGCCCATGAACTCGTCGTGCGACTCCTTCACCAGGGTGAAGTATAGTTCTTCCTTTGATTTCCAGTACCAGTAGAGGGTGCCCTTGCCGAACCCCGCCTCCATGGCGATCTCCGACATGGTGCTTCTGTGGTACCCCTTGGTGGAGAAGACCTTGAGAGCGGCCTGCTTGAAGGCCGCCTCCCGCTCGTCTTTGACCGGGTTCCTCCTGATCCCCAGAGACTTGGCCATGTCGCCCCTTTTCTTAGACCGACCGGTTGGTCTTAGTATAATACCCAGCCTTCCCCCCGTCAAGCAACAACTGAACAACTGGGGTCAGGTCTTGTTTTTTGCATACCGCGGTATGTTGCCTGTTGGCAACTGGGGTTTTATAACTCTCATGCAAGATGTGACCCCAAGGTATGAGCCAGAGGTGGCTGCTGTTCTTCCCCGCGTTG
>JAQVFR010000008.1 GCA_028697145.1 Actinomycetota bacterium
GCCAGGTCGATACCGATGTACACTCTACTCATGGGACGCCTCCTTTCAATTAGGCACCAGAAATGACCCACCTAATTGTTCGGAGGCGTTCGGTCTTTATCATTCCAGGTCTTGTTTTTTGCATACCGCGGGGAACAAGGGGGTCAGCCCTTAACATTCATCATTTCATTAGCGTTGCTGACTAAGTTGCAGGGCGAATAAACCGGAGCCGGGATCCTTCCCGGCTCCTTCCGATGTGGGGTCAGGTCTTGTTTTTTGCATACCGCGGTATGTTGCCTGTTGGCAGCAGGGGTTTTATCGCGTTCGTGCAAAACGTGACCCCCATGGCTTGTGTCCTAGGTGGTTCATGTTCTTCCCGGCGTTGCCCTGGGAGGGAAGGTGGTCTCAAACGATGGGGGTAGCTATGTATCGATACCCTTGTCTGAGGTAATGGCGACTGTTGTCAGGTCTTGTCATTTCACGCCTCCGGCTCCGCCTGCGGCGCAAAACGCAAGACCAGACCCCACCCTGCGGGGAAAAGAACGAGCCGGGGCGGGCAGACGGATGGGCGATTGAGCGAACGCCGGGTGCTCAGACCGGCAGGTTATGTATCGTTACGCCGGGCCTGAGGTAATGGAGGTTGGGGCCAGGATAAATCCTTTCCCGCAGCGCTTCGCGTCGCTGGCCTTGGGGGTGGGCAAGGCTCGGTCTTGTCATTCCTCGCCTGCGGCTCGGACGCAAAACCGAGCCCGTGTGGCGGGTTGGGGAGAGGACGAAGTGGGCAGACCGGCGGGTTGGTGAGAGAGCGGGGGTGGGCAGACGGAAAGAATCAGTCTGCGCCAGCCACGACTTGAGGGCTACCAGCCCTGGTGTCAGCGGAAGCGGGCAAGCCCTCCATCTGCTTGGCCGTCGCCAGCCCGGGCCCGGGCTCCTGCTGAAAAAGAGCCCTACCCGGAGACTCGGGCACTCACGATGAGACGGGCAGGAAGCCCTGGGGGGCCTCGTTGGCCTGGGCCTTGGCCTTGAGCCACTTCTCCACCAGGTACGGTTTGAGCCACTCGAACTCCTCTGCCTGGCGCTGCACCAGCTGCTCGGCCTCCATGGAGGTCATGTTGCGGGTGCGGATGGCGGTGTCCGCCGTGCGGGCGCAGTAGAGGGGCACCATGGAGCGCACGAGTGCCGGGCGGGACACGTCGCAGTCGAAGTTATAGGCCACCGCGTAGTCGTAGACGATCTTGGCCCACAGCTTCTCGGGGAAGGAAAAATCCTCTTCCTTCCTGCCCTGCGCGGCGAAGGCCACCTCCATCATGTTCGCGGCCTCCAGGACCCTTTCCCACAGCTCGCGGTAGTCGGCGTAGCCCACCTCGAAGTGGTCCATAAGGTTCTCCACGTTTATCTCCATGGTGGCGGGCTCCTCGTATCTCACGTCGCCGAAGATGCGCGTGGCCGTGGAGCCCTTCACTCCCATCCATTTCACGTCATGCATACCCATAAGATAGAAGAGGGTCGATGTCACCTGGGTGAACATGGAAGCGAGGTCGCTGCCCGGGTCCTTGACGTTGTGGATCTTCACCCCCATAGCCGACTGGCAGACGCGGAAGCCTTCGGTGAGAGCGGTGGTGGTCATCCAGATATCGATGCCGAACTTGGCGATGTCTGACTGCCATACGTCCATGTGAGAGTAGAGCAGGGCCAGGGAGCCGGTGAACCCGAAATCACCGCCTATGGGCTGGCGGATGCGCCGCCCGTACAGCGCCTGAGTCAGCGGGTAGGCGAGGTTGTTAGTGATGGTGCCGTCGTACTTGTGGCGGATATAGTAGGGGGCCACGAAGCCGTAGGAGCTGGTATGCACCGGCTCCCCCAGCAGGCGTATCCACTCCGGAGTGATGCTGCGCAGGTCGGAGTCCACCACGATGCAGATACGCGTGCGCAGGCGGCTGGCGATCTCGAAGATGGCGTTGAAGGCCGAGCCCTTGCCCGGCAGGCCCTTGTAGGGGGTGACGATCTTCTCGACCTCGGGGGGCACCGGCGTCTGCAGCACCACGTCCACGGTGTCGTCGGTGGAGCCCCCGTCGGAGTTTACGATCACCGGCCTAAGCCCGGGGAAATACTTGACCATGCCGGCGGCGGCGGCCTGCACCACGTGGGCGATGGTGTCCGCGTTGCGGAAGCTGGGGATGCCGACCACGATGTCGGCGCAACCTATCTCCTCGCAGCGGCGGATGACCTCGGGGTCGAGGACGCTGCGCGATTCGCCCATCATGCACTCACCTTTATCAACCGTACCGCCCCATGACGTACTCGTGCAATCCACCGTCGCTGGATATAAATGCCATGAACTCCGCCCAGCGGTTCCTCCAGTCGAGGTACCAGAGGTAGGGGTCAGTGGCTGGACGGGCATCCGTGCGGGCACGCAGGACATTGGCCATGCACCGCGAGTAGCCCTCCTCGTCGCCCCGGGAGAGGCAGTCCATGCCCATGAGCGTGCAGGTGCGAAAGATGAGGTCCTCGAGGTCGTCACGCAGAAAGCGCCCCGGATAGGGGTCCAGTTCCTCTACCGCGACCACGCGCCTGCCCTCACCTTCCACCTGGCCGCGCAGTTTCTCGCGGCTGTAGATGAAGCGGTCGAGGTCCTCCCGGAACCTCCTCCACGGGGGGGCGGTCTTGGGCGGCGGCAGGTGGCGTATCCACAGCGTGTTGTCGAGCATGAAGTCGTGCCCAAAGAACTTCGCGCTGGTGAGGTAGTCTATGTCCTCTCCCCGGGTCACGTTGGGATCGAAGGCGACGCGCGTGAACAGCTCGCGGTGCACCACCATGTTGCCGCCGAACACCCATGGGGTCGGCTTGAGCCTCTCCCCTCCCGCGATGATGTCGAAGGCGCGGTTCATGTATTCGGCCGCGGGCCACTCCGCGAACACGGGATCGCGGTTGGCGGGCACGCGGTAGGAGCCGTTGGGGTTGACATAGTAGCCGGCGATGCCGAATACGGGCCGCCCCCCGCGCTCCCTCCCGATATTCTCCGCCACCTTGTCCAGGTAGAAGGGGTCCTCGTACACCTGGTCGTCGTCGAAGAGCACCGCCGCCTCCGCCCGGGTGAGGCACGCGGCGATAAGGCAGAGGTTCCTGATATTGGAATAACCGCGCAGGGAGAGCATCTCCGCGCATCCCGCCGGGCCCCTCTCCCCCAGCATCCTTCTCATCTCGCTCTCATGAGAGTGGGTGATCAGGGCGACGGGGTAATGGCGGCGGAACGGAGCTACTATCTCCTCCAGGCGCCTCTCCACATCTTCCTCGATCTCGAGGTGGGTTGCCGCCCCCAGCACCACCACGTAAAAGTCATCGCGCGCAAGGAGGCGGATGCTCTCCAGGGCACGTCCAAGGGTCCCCTCAGCGTCCAGGGGGGTGGGGTGGTCGTAGACCTGGTCCTCCGGGTTGAATGGCTCGCCCGACCTCCTCCCCCAGTAAGAGGGGATGACGATCGTGAACCTTGCCTGCTTGCGCTGCGGCGGGATCTTCCTCACCTCGGTTTTTTCTGTCGATCTCTGCTTCTATCGTTCTATCAGGCTTTTCTTATCCCTTTTCTCGGGATTTACACTGCGCCGCTTGAACGGTGTCGTTACCTTAGACGGAGCGCAGCCGCCACCGCTCCTTCCTCGGCTGCAAAACCTCATGGCTCGCTATCATACATGATTACCACTCGAAATGCCTTGTCGTGAAAGCGAGTTTCAGTGGTTTTCTCTAAGAGGTATTGATCCAGCTGGTTAATCACTACTCATATATTCCATGTGGAGAGCATTAGGATGCTCGATTCCGTATCGAACGAACATTTTTCATTATGTATGTTGTTATAAAATCAACATCATAATCCCGGATATGAAGGAAAGGATTCCCAAACACAGCGATACGATGATCTCAACCTTGAAGCCTCTTCTCCAGGATTGTTCAGATCTCCAGGACTATAAACTTGGATGATTCTAGTTCCATTCTTAATATACCATTAGAACCACAATGGTGGAGTTCCCGAAGGGGGTGCCGATTTGAACTCTGGATAATCTCATACCTGCCCAAAGAAGACATCGATGTGGATTATGGTAGTTAAGAAGACGGGCGGGTTTGCGGACAAGGGAGAGCCCCCGGTGCGGCCGGGGGCTTTATTTTATGTCCTTACTTTTCGGGCTTGTCCTCCGCGGGTTTCTGCGCCTGCTTGTTAAAAACTTCGCGGTCGCCGCCGCTCATACCGGCCAGGTAGCGCACCAGTTTCTTGCGGGACTCGATGTCGTACTGGGTGGTTATGGCGATCTGCTCCATGATGGGTGAGCCGCCGCCGTGGTAGTTCCCGATGTTCACGATCCCGCCCGTCGCCGAGCACATGAGGTCGCCCAGGTAGCGCCAGAACTGCGCCTGGTCCTCGGCGGGTATGTCCGGGTTGCGCTTGGTGTACTTCAGCAGCAACTCGCCGGTCTCGGGATTGGCGAAATCCCTCTCGTGCGGGAAGGTTGCGACCACGCCGCCCGCGATGTCGCAGAGGATCTCCGACTCGCGCCATACCGCCTCGCCGGTGAGGCAGCGGCCCACGTTGCAGTAGATGGAGTTGGGGATGTAGGAGCCGGGGCCGTAGGGCACGAAGCCCACCCCCGGGATGTAGACCTCGGGTTTGCCGAGGTCCGATGCCGTGTAACCCGCGGCGTAGCCAAGTTCTCCGGTCATGATGATCTCGGCCAGCTTCTCCCGTACGTGGGGCTGTTTGTGTATGTTGTTCATCTCCGCTGCCAGGGCCGCCGTGCCCAGGATGACGTCGCCGATGGCCGGCTTGCACCCCGAATAAGAGTGGCGGTGGAAGAGCGCGAAGAGCAGGGCGAGGGCACCACCGTGCATGTATTCGCCGGCCAAGAAGACCCTCTCCCAGGGGACGAAGCAGTCCTCGAAGATGAGGTAGGAGTCGGTGGCGCCGGGCATGAATCCCCGCTGGTAGACCTCCCTTGGCCGCAGGTTGTGGATGGTAACCACGTGCTTGAGGCCCTCCCAGTCGCCGGGGACCGCGAAGGCGACGGCGTAATCCGAGTCCTCGGGCCTGAGGGCGCGGGTGGGCAGTACCAGGATCTCGTCGGCCACCGAGGCCTCGGAGATGTGCAGCTTGCATCCCTCGACCACGATGCCGTCCGCCAGCCTCTCCTTGATGTGGACGTATGCTCCGGGGTTCGGCTGGTCGGCCGGGCGCAGCATGCGGTCGCCTTTCACGTCCGTCTGGGCGCAGCAGCCCACCAGGTCCTCGTCCTGGAAACGGATGAGCCATTTCTTGAAGTTTTCGTGATACTCCGTGGCGCCGTCGTTCTGCTTGTCCGCTTCGTAGGAGGCGTTATAGATGGCGTTGGTGCCGTCGATGCCCATGCAGCGCTGGATGCATCCCCCGACCTTCTGACACAGGAAGCGGGTCATGTCCTGCTTCTTGTGCAGGTCGTCGGTGTTCTGGTGGATATGGGTGAAGCGGTTGATCCTGTTCCCGGTGAGATGAGAGATAGCGGTCATAAGGTCCGCGTTCTCCGGTTTCTCCGCCTCGTCGAAGGTGGTCCCGATGACATCGAGGCAGTTCATCTGGAGCTCGCTGTCGCGGTCGATCTTCTCACCGTTGAAATAGACGTTCCTCCCCATCTTCGCCAAGCCCTCGATATACTGTTGCTTGGTCCTCATTATGGCACCCCTCCTTGCAGTCCTGACTGAGACTTGCCGTGATATCTACCTGTATATTCAATTCTACACCGCCGCCCCCGGCGGGTTATTGACGTTCGGCAAGCGCCGCGGGGTTCATGACGTTCTCCGGCTCGCCGCGGTAGAAGGATACGACATTGGCAACGGCGATGGCGGTCATGCGGTCCTTGGCCTCGCGGGTGTTGAAGGCGATGTGCGGGGTGAGCACCACGCGGTCGAGGCGCACGAGGCGGCCGAGATCGGGGTGGGGCTCGCCCGGGAAGTTGTCCAGCCCGGCCCCGGCGATGCGCCCCTCCTCCAGAGCGTCCGCGAGGGCGTCGAGGTCGAGCACCTCGCCGCGGCTGGTATTGATGAGGAAGGCGCCCGGGCTCATCCAGCCCAACTCCCTCGCGCCGACGAGGTTCAGCGTCTCGGGGGTGTAGGCGACGTGCAGGCTGATGATGTCGCAGGTGGAGAAGAGCTCCCGCATGTCCAGGTAGGCGGCAACGTCCTCGATCTCAGGCCGCCTGACCACGTCACAGTAGAATACCCGCAGCCCGAAGGCGTGGCACAGGCGCGCCATCTCCCGCCCCACGGAGCCCATGCCCACCAGGCCTATGCTGCGGCCGGAGACCTGCACGCCCTCGCGGTCCATCGAGGTCCAGCGGCCGGCGCGCAGGTCGCGGTCGCCCCGGGCGATGTTGCGCGCGGCGGCGAGGATGAGGCTAAGGGCGTGCTCGGCCACGGAGCGGTTGCCGTAATCGGGGGTGTTGGTGACCGCGATGCCCAAGTCCGTCGCCGTCGTGATGTCCACGAAATTCGCGGCTCCCACCCCGATGTAGGAAACTATCTCCAGGTCACGGCAGCGCTCCAGCACCGCGGCGTCCAGGTTCGACCAGTCCAGGAACACGGCGTGGGCGCCGGAGATGCGCTCCAGCAGGAGGCCGGCCTCGTCCAGGCGGTTCTTGTAGTAACGGTAGGAGCCGTATTCCAGCAGTGGTTCCATCACGCGCTCGTAGGCGGAGGTGCCCGCGATGAATTCCAGGCCGTCGAGGAAGACGAACAAGCGCTCCTTGCCGGCCCCCCTCATCTTCCCCTCTCCGATGAGCGGCATTGCCGGCCCCTCAACTCCCGGCGCTGATAGCGCGCAGCGCCCGCTCCAGCATGTCGTTCTGGGCGTCGTCGCCGATGGTGATGCGCACATGCCCGGGGACGCCGATAGCCTCCCCTTCCCGCACGATGACGCAGTTCTCGATGAGCCTGCGGAAGAGGTCGGGATGGGGCCCGTTCTTGACCAGGATGAAATTGGCCTGGGTAGGGACGTATTCGAACCCCGTCTCTTCCAGGACGCGGTAGAGCCTCTCCTTGCCCCGACGGTTGAGCTCGCGCGAGTGCGCCACGTGCTCGTCGTCTCCCAGGGCCGCCAGGGCGGCTACCTGGGCAATGCGGTTGACGTTGAAGGGCAGCTTCACCTTCTCCAGGGCGTCGCGCACGGGCTTGGAGGTGACGACGTAGCCCACGCGCAGGCCCGCCAGCCCGTAGACCTTGGAGAAGGTGCGGGCGATTACCAGGTTGGGGTGGTCCTCCAGGTAGGTCAGGGAATCCGGATGGCCGGGATCGGTCACGTACTCGACGTAGGCTTCGTCCAGGACCAGCAGGACGTTCACGGGCAGGGAACTCAACATCTCCTCGATTTCCACCTTGTTCACCGCCGTCCCGGTGGGGTTGAGGGGGGAGCACAACACCGCGTACTTGGTGCGCTCTCCCACCGCCTCCAGCATGGCCGGAACGTCCTGGAGGTAATCGCGCAGGGGGACGCGCACCGCCGTAGCCCCCATGGTCCTGGCGGCCAGCTCGTAGGAGGTGAAGGTTGGCTCACCCACCACGATCTCGTCTCCCCGGTTCAGAAACGCGAAGGCCAGGAGGTCGAAGGCCTCGTCCGCGCCGTGGCATACCACGATACGGTCAGCCTCGACCGCCAGTTTGCCCGCCAGCGCCTCCCGCAGCTCCACGCTGTTGCCGTCGGGGTAGATGTGGGTCTCGGGGAGGGCTTCGCGCATGGCCTCCATGGCCCGCGGCGAGGGGCCGAGGGGGTTCTCGTTGGAGGCCATCTTCACGCAGCCGAAGACGCCCAGTTCCCTCGCCACCTCCTCGGGGGATTTGCCCGGGTTGTAGATGGGGAGGTCCCTTATCTCCTCCCTGATCAACCTGTCGATATCGAATTCCATTGGGGTCAGCCCTTAACATTCATCATTTGCTTAGCATCAGCAAATATCTCGTAAAATGCATGCGACATAGCGTTTTCCTATTCTATCACGGCCGCTAAAGACCTTACTCTTACCGAATCCACTCGCCGAATCCATGGTACCCGAATCGAGCAGGACAATGCTTGCCTGTGGCAAATAAATGATGAATGTTAAGGGCTGACCCCGTGGGTGTGGATGTAGCCGGTGCGCTTGTAGTAGGCGACGTTGATCACCCTCGTCTCCCCCACTATCAGCTCGCGCTGGGCCGGCTGGTGGACGTGCCCGTGGTAGACGATGCGCGGCTTGTTCTCCTCGATATACCGCAGCAGGCTCTCGCTCCCCTCCACCGGCCTGCCCGCGACCACGTCCATGGTGGCCGCCTCCAGCCGGGGCGGGATGTGGGTGCAGAGGACGTCCACCGGCCCCAGTTCGGTCAGACGTTCCCCGAAGGCCCCGTCGTCCATCTCCGCGGGCATCATGAAGGGGGAATAGAGCGCCCCGGGCACGAATCCGAACGTGCTGCCGCCGATGTCGAACTTTCCCCTCGCCAGCAGGACGTTGGGGGACCCGTCGAGGGCGGCCTCGAGGAGCTCCGGGATGTCCCCGTTGCCGAAGATGACGTAAGCCGCGCACCCGATCCTCTCCAGCGCGCCGACGAAGTCCTCGTACGACTCACCCACGCGGCGCAGCAGCTCCTCGTAGAATCCTCCGTCGGGAGCCAGCAGCTCGTCCCTCAGGCTGACCGCTGCCCGCGAGCCCTCTCTCGCCGCCGACATGAGCTTTTTTATCAGGTTCTCCCTGCCCACCACCTCCGGAAGGATGCCGCTGATGTCGGCCCAGTCGATGAGGTCCAGCAGGTCTCCCAGCACGAGCAGGATGTCTTCGGATGATACCGTCTCCTCCAGGTTCTCGAAGCGCCCGTGGGGATCGGCCAGGAGCTTTATCGCCAATTCAGCTTCCCTCCCCGCCGCCCTCACCGCGGAATATCACCACTTCCCCCGGGGCGTCGGAATGGGACGAACGCATGGCCTCGACGGCGGAGGCATAGAGCTTCTCGGGCTGCCGCACTTCCTCGGGGAAAGACGCCATCCCCCAGCGCAGTTCCGGGGCCTTCTCTCCGGACACCAGGGCCGGTACCTCGTTCTGCAGGTACCTGTTGAGACGCTCCGCCATGACCTTCCCGCCGCGCCATCCCGTCTCAGGCAGCAATATGGCGAAGCCCCCCTCGCTCAGGCGGGCTACGACGTCGCAGTCCCTGGTCATGCGTTCCAGCGCGATGGCGACACCCCTCACAATCTCGCCCGCCTGCTCGCTCCCATCGACGTCCCTGAGGGCGAAGTAGTTGCTTATCTCCAGCAGCGCCAGGGTGATGTCGTGCTCGTAGCGCACGGAACGCCTCAGTTCCTCTATCATGCGGCCGTGGAAATAGCTCTTGTTGTACAGCCCGGTCTCGGCGTCCCTGAGCGGGTTTTCCATCATCTCCCTGGAATGCTCGTAATGGTAGGCGGAGGCCGCCGCCTGCAGCATCAGGTCGAAGCAGCCGTTCATCCTTTTCTCCAGGTGGAAGTCGACCGCCTGCTTCATGTTCATCTCTACGTGGAATACGTTCCAGAACTCATTGCGGATTATTATATGCTCCTGCACCAGCTCCTCGATGGCGAAGCCCTGCTGGCGCCGCAGCCGGCCCAGCCCCTCCGCGTCGCCGTATGCGTCCCCGCCGGCCTGGAAGCGGCTCGCGGCTTCCTCCTCGTTGACCGCCGCCATCACCGCCGACGCCAGCTTCAGCACCTTCTCCCTGGCCTCGCCCTCCGTCACCTGCACGTGGGCCGGCAGCGGCAACCTCTGCATCTCCTGTTTCCACCTCTCCAGGAGCACGTCCGCTTTGTCCGGCAGCGGTGTCATGGCGCCTTCCTTTCCTCTAGCCGATGATCTTCGAGATGGGGATCTCGATGATATCCTCCGCTCCCCTCTTCACCAGCTCCGGGATGAGCAGGTTGATGCCTTTCTTCTCCACCACGCTCTCGACCGCGTAATAATCACCCGCGAGCAACCGCGACAGGGTGGGGGCTTTCATGGACGGGAGCACTCCCACCACCGCGTCCAGGTCCTCCTCGGCCACGTTGAACTTGATGAGCACCTTGCCCCGGGCGTTCAGGGCCCCGAGGATGAGGAGCTTGATCTCCTCCATGAGCTGGCGCTTCCCGGCGTCGGCATGGCTCTCCCTGTTGGCGATGAGGCGGGTTGTGGATTCCAGCACGGTGTCGATGATGCGCAGGCCGTGCTTTCGCAGCGTCCCCCCGGTCTCGGTGAGCTCGACCACGGCATCCGCCATCTCCGGCACCTTGGCCTCGGTGGCGCCGTAGGACAGATAGACCGCCGCCTTCTTCCCCAAGGCCTTGAAATAGGCCTCGACAAGATTGGGGTATTCCGTGGATACCCGCAAGCCGTCCGGAAGGTCCTCCGGCCGGTTGTAGGGGGAATCGCCTGCCACCGCCAGCACGATGCGGACCACGGTGCCCACGTCGGTCTTGGTGTAGGGGAGGTCCGCAATGTCCACCACGTCGGCGCCCGACTCGCGCACCCAGTCGTATCCGGTTATGCCCAGGTCGAAGAACCCGTCCTCCACGTACTTCGGTATCTCCTGCGGCCTGAGAATGCGCACCTGCTCGATACGCGGATCGTCGATGCGTGCATGGTACTCGCGGTCTCCGCTCCTGCGCACGTTGAGGTCAGCGTCTCTGAGTATCTCGAGGGTGGTGCCTTCCAGGCTGCCCTTCGGAATGACCAGTTTCAGCATCTCTCTCCTCTCTCGGCGTTGCCTATAAACCCCGCTCGTCCTTTTCCTCGAGCCCGCGCCCGTAGGCGTCGTTTATGCGGTAATTGTCGTCCTCGCT
Source organism: Actinomycetota bacterium (assembly GCA_028697145.1). Lineage (GTDB taxonomy): Bacteria > Actinomycetota > Geothermincolia > Geothermincolales > RBG-13-55-18 > SURF-21. The sequence goes on from JAQVFR010000008.1 coordinate 10,805, forward strand.
CGTGAAGCCGATGTCTATCTCCAGCACCCTGCCCCGCTTTCCCAACGACCTCAATTTGTGTTTGCCCATGGCCGGGACCATGAACTCCTCGCCCTCCGTGGGGAGAAAGACCTGCTCCCCGATGGTGACCTCCAGGCCGTCGTCCAGTATTATCCACATGTCGTCGCGCAGCTTGTGATAATGCAGGCTTGTCTCCTGGCCAGGCTCCACGGTTATCAGCTTGACCGTACATGGCTGGTTCAGGGCATAGGCTTTGATGCTACCCCACGGTTTCTCCAGGAACATATCCATCACATCCTCCGTTCTCGGACGATTATCACAAATAGTATTTTACCTGATTGTTCCACGAGGTATCATTTCCCCATCACCTAGCCCGCGAAGACCTGCGAAGCTGGCGGTCCGGGCGCTATCGCTCGCCGGCCGCGGACACGCTGCATGCGACCAGCCATTCGACCAGGTCGGGCTCTCTCCCGCGGAGCTCGGTATGGCCGGCCCCTTCGATGACCCATAGCTCGGGTTCTCTTCCCAGCCCGGCGAGCATGGCATCCAGGTCCTCGCGGGAGTAGAAGGCCTCGCAGGCGCCGTGCACCACGAGCAGGGGGACGTCGGGGAAATACCCGGCCGCGTCCATGGGCAACGGCCCTTCGCCGCGGACGGCCTTGAAGCGGGCTCCCAGCACGCGCAGGAACAGGGACCATGCGGGCAGTATCCGCCGGTAGGGCTCGATGTCCGGCAGCAGCGGCGGAGCCCCCACGACCGCCACGGCGTCCAGCCCCCCGTGAAGCGCGGCATACAGAAAGGCGGTCATGCCCCCGAGGGAGAATCCTACGGCCCCCACCCAGGCATAGGAGCTCTCCCCGACCATCCCCAGGACCGCGCGCATGTCCTCCAGGGGTCCCCGCAGGTCCAGCTCCAGCCGGCCTTCACTGCCGCCGTGTCCCCTGAAATCGAAGGTATAGACGTCGAAATGCCCCGCCAGCATCTCCGCGAGATCTACCAGGGGGGCATAGCGCTGTCCGGTAACGGCGGGGTGGGCCAGGATGACCGCCCCGCGGTCGCCTCCGGGCAGGTAGCGCGCGCATATGCGCACCCCGTCGGCGGTGACCGCGTCGAATTCCTTGTAGGGAATGCTCGGATCGCGGCGCGGCATCATCTCTCTCAAGCGGTGCCCCAGGAAGGCCGTCCCGGTCAGCCCCAGCGCCGCGATTGCGCAGAGCAAGCACGTCCCGTTCCGCCTCGTGGGGTCAATAAAAAAGGGGCCTCGGCCCCGCGCTCCCCGCCTTCCCGCCTCGATCGGCGCTTTCATCTACCCTCGCTCGTCCCCGGCGTTTCCTCCCGGGAGATCGCGGCTAACTCGCCCCCTATCCTCTCCAGCGTCCTCAGGAAGACCGCCTTCTCCGCCTCGGGCACCCTCTCCAGGGCCCGCGTGATCAGTTCCCTCTGCTTCGCCTCTTTTTCGTCCACCACCCGTCTGCCCCGGGGAGTCAGATCTAAATAGACCAGCCTGCGGTCTTTCTCGTCCGCCCTCTTCCTGATCATGCCCTTATCGCAAAGGGTGTTTATCATGCGGCTCGCGGTGGGCTTGGACACCATCATCATGGCGCTGAGGTCGGTGACCCTGGCCGTGCCGCTCGCCTTGATGTACATGAGCAGGTGGAACTGCTGCGGTGTCACCTCGTGTCGAGAGAGCAGGTCGCGAAGGATGGCATGGCGGCTTCTTCCCACGCGATAGAACGCCAGCATCAACCGCTGCGCGTCCGCATCTCCTTTCTCCATGTCCCTCCTTTTAGTTAGCATTGCTAATAAGTTAACATCCCTCCATGCGGGTGTCAAGACACCGCGCGTCGTCGTCGCGCGCATCGAGCTTTCTCCGCAGCAAAGGGTGTTGGCTGGGAGGATTGATGACGCCCTCCGGCGTAAGCATTGTAGAGGGTTCTCCGGCGCCGCCGGCGGGTGCGCGGCATCTGCGTGATGAGAGGGGATGATGATCGTGGGCCGGAAAAGTGAGGGGGGTAAGGGCTGGCAGGCCGTTGTCGAATCGGAGGGAGAGGAGCGGGAGAGACGCATCGCCGCTATGGTTGCGGGCATGTCCCTGCACGACAAGGTGCGGGAGATGGCGGGCACCACCAACCTGCTCAAGCAGGCGGTGATGCTTATCCGTTACAATCGCTTTCCCTTCCTCGCCGGCGGGAACAGGCGCCTCGGCATCCCTCCCCTGCGCTTCACCGACGGGCCGCGCGGCGTGGCCCTGGGGCGTTCCACCTGCTTCCCGGTGTCCATGGCGCGCGGGGCCACCTTCGACCGCGACCTGGAGGAGCGCATCGGCGAGGCCATGGGCATCGAGGCCAGGGCGCAGGGCTCCGACTTCTTCGGGGGGGTGTGCGTCAACCTGCCCCGTCACCCGGGCTGGGGGAGGGCGCAGGAGACCTTCGGCGAGGACCCCTGCCTCCTGGGCGAGATGGGCGCCTCCATGGTAAGGGGCCTGCAGAGACACGTCATGGCCTGCGTCAAGCACTACGCGTGCAACAGCATCGAGGAATCGCGCTTCTTCGTTGACGTGCGCATCGATGAGCGCACGCTGCGGGAGGTCTATCTCCCCCACTTCAAGCGTTGCGTGGACGAGGGTGCGGCCGGCGTCATGAGCGCTTACAACAAGGTCAGCGGATGGTACTGCGCGCAGAACCGGCACCTGCTGCGTGACATACTGAAGGGAGACTGGGGGTTCGCTGGCCTGGTCATGTCGGATTTCCTCTGGGGGACGAGATCGACGGTGTACGCGGCCCTGGGAGGGCTGGACATCGAGATGCCCCTGCGCCGCTACTTCGGCCGCAGGCTGGAGAGGGCCGTGCGCAAGGGTACGGTGCCCGAGAAGGTCGTTGACGAGGCCGTTACCAGGATCCTCCGCACCAAGGCGAGGTTCGCTAAGAGAGGCGGCGTTTACCCGCGGGACATGATAGCCTGCAAGGAGCACGTCGACCTCGCCTTCGAGTCGGCGTGCAGATGCATGGTGCTGCTCAAGAACGAGGCCGGCACACTGCCCCTGCGCCGCGACGAGCTGAAGAGGCTGGTGGTCATCGGCAAGCTGGCCGACCGGGGAAACATCGGGGACAAAGGCAGCAGCCGTGTCAGGCCTCCCTACGTCGTCACCCCCCTGCAGGGCATCCGCGCCCGGGCCGGCTCCGTGGAAGTCGACCACGTCGACGGAGAGGACCCCTCCCTGGCGGCTGACGCGGTAAGCGACGCCGACGCCGCCGTCGTGGTGGTGGGGTTCACCGCCAGGGACGAGGGGGAGTCCATCCCCTACATGAAGGCGGGAGGCGACCGCGAGGACCTCGGCTTGCGCGACTCCGACATCGCCCTCATCAAGGCGGTAGCCGCGGCGACGGACAGGTGCATAGTGGTTCTGGTGGCGGGATCGGCCGTCCTCACCGCGGACTGGCGGGACGAAGTGCCCGCCATCCTCGTGGCCTGGTACCCGGGCATGGAAGGCGGCAACGGCCTGGCGGCGGTGCTCTTCGGGGACGAGAACCCCTGCGGAAAACTCCCGGTCGTCTTCCCCGAGAGCAATGGACAGCTCCCTTTTTTCGACAAGAAAGCCAGTTCCGTGGAATACGGTTACTACCACGGCTACCGCCTCTTCGACAAGGAGGGGGAGGAGCCCGCCTTCCCCTTCGGCTACGGCCTGCACTACACGGAATACCAGTATTCGAACCTGCGCGTGAGCGCGAGGGAGATGGGGGCGGACGGCAGCATCACGGTGAAGGCGGATATAAGCAACCGGGGAGACATGGCCGGCTGCGAGATCGTCCAGCTCTACGTGGGCTACCCCGCCTCGGGCATAGACCGCCCCCTGAAAGAGCTGAAGGGGTTCGACTGCGTCCGCGTCGAGCCGGGTGAGACCAGGACGGTGTCCTTTGAGCTGGCCGCGCGGGACCTGGCTTACTACGACGTCAGCGCCGGGGCCTGGAGGGTCGAGGCGGCTGAGTACGACATCTTCATCGGCTCGTCATCGCGCCTTTCGGACCTGCGCCTCGAGGGGACTTTTCGCGTCCGCTAGCCTTTGTACATGGCGTCGAAGTGGCGGTAGGCGCTCATCACCGCCTCACGCACGAGGTCCTCGGCCCTGGCTGTCTCCCGCCGCTCCAGGTACCGCAGGAGCACCGCGGTGTCCATCTCCCTCTCCGCCATCTCGCAGGCCTCCCAGGAGAGAATTGACCTTATCACCCTGTCTATGGCCTGCTCCTCGTTGTCGTAGGGACGTGCCTGCATGTCGTGACCCTTCCACCTGGCGTACCCGGCGCGGCGCGCCAGCCCGGCAATGGCGACGTTCATGCCGTTGATCCTCGCCCCGTGGTCGATGTCGAACTTGCCCGGCCCGCCGAGGATAATGCCGTCGCTCAAACCCTGGCTGTTCACATGCATGTGCGCGAGCATGCCGTTGTCGATCTCCTCTGCCGTATCGTAGACATGGTCCAGTCCGATCATCTCGGAGTGGCCGAACTCCTTGTTGACGCCCTTCCCGGCCAGGTCCACGCCATATTCTTCCCGCAACCGCTTCCAGAAGAGTATGGCGCTCGCCACCGTGGGCAACAGCATGGCGGGGTGCCCCTCGTTGGGCTTCGGCTCGATGGCCACGAAGAGCTCTCCGCCCTTCTTCGCCTCGTAGCCGCACAGCCCGGCGACGCCCTCCTTGAGGTGCCGGTACATCTCCGCCACCCCCACGGTCGCCAGGTCGTACCCGTAGGAGCCGTTCCAGAGCGCCAGGGACGGCGCCAACCCCGGTTCGGGATTCCAGGCCTTCCTCAGGGGCCCGTAGGCGAGGTCAACGGTGCGCTCGCAGAATCCCCGCGCGGCCCGGCGCTCCTCCCCGTCCAGGGAAGCTATGCCCCCGTAGGCGAAGTGACGGTGTGCGCCGGGAGTGATGAGGGCCAGGTGGATGCCGCTGTCCAGGAGGGCTTCCGCCACCGCCCCGGCGTTGGACTCGTCCACCTCGTAATCGTAGTGCAGCTCCATGCCCAGGCGTATATGTGCCGGCAGGCGCGGGGCGATCCTCTTCCCCACCAGTTCCACGGCCCCGGGCGTGTCCAGGCGCGCGGCCGCCCATTCGGGCACCGCATCCTCCGGCACGAAGCCGCCCTTGCCGGCATGAAAGGTCCAGCGGCACACGCTGTGACAAGATATCCTGTCCTCCATAATCTTCCTCCATGTTCATTCCAGGCGGGCCATGAGGGCGTCGCGCCACCGGCCATAGGCATGGGCGTAGGCCTCCTCGAGTCCCGGGTCCGGCTCGATCACCATGGTCCGCTGCAGCCCCCCGTAAGCCTCCCTTATGTCCCCGAAGATGCCGGCTCCGAGCCCGGCACCCCTGGCCGCGCCCTGCGAACCGTCCGTAGCGTACAGTTCCACCGCCATACCGCAGGTGGAGGCAAAGGCCTCGCGGAACAGCGGGCTCTGGAACATGTTCGTTTCGGCGGCCCGCAACGCCTCGAACCTCACCCCCATGCCTCTCATTATCTCCAGCCCATACGCGAGGGCGAATACGATGCCCTCCTGCGCGGCGCGCAGCAAGTGCGCACGGGTATGCAGGTTGAGGTCCAGCCCGTGTACGGAGGCCCCGATGGCGCGGTTGCCGAGCGTCCGCTCCGCCCCGTTTCCGTAGGGCAGGACGATCAGCCCTCCCGCTCCCACCGGTGCGGTGGCCGCCAGCTCGTTCATGTCCCCGCAATCCACCCTCTGGCCAGGCATGGCCATGTTCGCCTTCAACCAGCGGTTGAGCATGCCCGCCCCGTTAACGCATAGCAGCACCCCGTAGCGAGGTTCCCGTGCGTCGTGGTTGACATGTACGAAGACGTTGACGCGCGAACCGGGGTCGCTCTCCGGCCTGGAGATGACACCGTATACGACCCCGGACGTGCCGGCGTTCGCAGCCGCCTCGCCGGGATGCAGCACCTTGAGAGAGAAGGCGTTGGTGGGCTGGTCGCCGGCGCGATAGGAGACGGGAGTCCCCGGCGCCAGGCCCAGTTCTCCCGCCGCCGATGCGGTCAATCCCCCCTGCACCGAGAAGGTGGGGCGTACCTCGGGGAGCAGATCTGCTGATATGCCGTAGTGGTCGAGGACCGCCTCCGCCACTCCCTCCCGCGAGAAGTCCCACAGCACCATCTCCGACAGGCCGGAGGGAGTGGTGGTTACCTCCCCCGTCATCCTCATGGCCAGGTAGTCGCCGGGCAGCATCATCTTGTGGATGCGTCTATAGAGCAGGGGTTCGTTCACCTTGACCCATGCCAGCTTGGAGGCGGTGAAGTTTCCAGGGGAGTTCAGAAGGTGGCCCATACAGGTCCCCTCTCCCAGGCTGGAGAAAGCTTCGTCCCCGACTGAGACGGCCCTCGAGTCACACCAGATGATGGAGGGCCTCAGGGGTTCGAGATCCCGGCTCACGATCACCAGCCCGTGCATCTGATACGAGATGCCGACCGCCTTCACCCCGCGCATATCGACTCCCGATTCCTCCCGCACGAGGGCGGTGGCGCGCTTCAGGTGTTCCCACCATACCTCCGGGTCCTGTTCCGCCCATCCGGGGCGGGGGGAAGAGATGGCAAGCTCCGCCGCGGGAGAGGCGGCGGCAGCCGCCACCCTGCCGGTTTCCGCTTCCAGCAGTGTGGCCTTGACCGAGGAACTCCCCGCATCGTAACCGAGAAGATATCCCAATCGACGTCCGCCTTCTATCCGATGACACGGCCGCGGTGATGGCGGCAGCCAGCCACCGCTCTGCCATCTATAATATTTGAAGACGGCGGCCATAAGAAGACACGGGAGCCGGGAGATGAAGCGGCGAGAGTACGATACCCTTTACGCGGTGGAGGACCGGCACTGGTGGTACCTGGGCCACCGCCGCCTCTACGCCTCCCTGCTGGACCGCTATTGCGCCCCCGCCGCGAGCGGGAGGGTGCTCGACGCCGGATGCGGCACCGGGGGGTTCACGCAATGGCTGCGTGACGGCTACCATCCCCACAGGCTGGTCGGCATGGATATAAGCGAGGAGGCTCTCGCCCGCTGCGGTGAAAGGGGCCTGGAGGAACTGCTGCGCTCTTCCGTGGATCACATCCCCCTTCCCGACGCGTCGTTCGACCTGGTGCTGTCCCTCAACGTCCTCTATCATCGCGAGGTCGCGGACGACCTGGAGGCGCTGGGGGAGATGCACCGGGTCCTGGTTCCCGGGGGATTCCTCCTCGTCAACCTGCCCGCTCTCTCCTTTCTGCGCGGCGGGCACGATGAAGCCGTGGGCGGTGTGCGGCGTTACCGTGCTTCCGGCTTGCGCGAGATGCTCTCGCATGCGGATTTCGAGGTGGTCAAGATGACCTATTTCGTCTTCACCCTTGTGCCGCTCATCGCCGCGCACCGCATACGGAGCAGGAGGGACGCCGGTGTCGACGTCGCCTCCGACCTGAGGCTGCCGCCCGCCGCGATAAACCGCGCCCTGGCATCCCTGCTCTCCATCGAGGCTGGATTCGCCATGCGATGCGGTCTCCCTCTGGGCAGCTCCCTCACGGCGCTGGCCCGCAAGGGGTGATGACGCAGCCCTCCTGCCGACCCTGTTCGTCTCCTTCCGTATGCTCATCCGCCCTCGATTACCAATATTTTCTGACGCTGGTGTATATTTATTATGACTGCAGGTGCGATCGGCAAGGAGGTGAAGAAATGGCGGGAGAAGCAAAGGTCCTGACCGTCGCCGCGGTGCAGATGGTCAGCGAGAACGGGAACGTGGAAGGCAACCTGGAACATGCCACCGCCTTCGTCGAGGAGGCCGCGGAAAAGGGAGCGAGCCTCGTGGTCCTGCCCGAGTTCATGCCCAACGGATATATCTACGATAGCGGCATGATGTGGGATACCGCGGAGAGAGAAGGCGGGCCGACCTCGACCTGGATGAAGGAGACCTCGAGCAGGCTGGGGATCTGGTTGGGGGCCGGTTTCCTGGAGGCCGAGGGCGAGGACTTCTTCCTCTCCTTCCTCGTCACCGCCCCCGACGGCGGAGAGGCCGGGCGCGTGCGCAAGCAGACGCCGGCCTTCGCCGAGGCCTTCTTCATAAGAGGAGAGCCGGGACCACACATTATCCAGACCGACCTGGGAAAAATAGGGGTGGGCATATGCTACGAGAACCATCTCTCCTACATGCCGCGACTGATGTACTCCCAGGGCGTGGACCTCATGCTCATGGTACATTCGTCCCCGTCCCCCATGCCCAACCCCCTCTACCCCGCGAAGGCAGTGGAGAAATACGACCGCGACCTCAAGGGGCTTGCGGGTTTCTACGCAGACATGCTGGGCGTACCCGTCATCTCGAGCAACAAGTGCGGCGAGTGGCGTTCTCCCCTTCCCCTGCTGCCTTTTCTTGCCCAGGAATCGAGCTTCACCGGTTTTACCACCATCGCCGACTCGGACGGCGGCATCAGGGCGCAGCTGAACAAGGAGGAAGGGGTCATCGTCGAGGGCGTCACCCTGGATCCCGATCGTAAAGCGGTCACGCCCCCCGCCGGACGCGGGCGCTGGTCGCACAAGGTGCCGTGGCAGATGAACCAGTTCCGCCTCTTCGAGGCCATCGGCGGTCTACAGTACCGCCTCAGCGGCGAGCGCAAGCGCCGTGCCCGGCAGATATCGTCGAGCGCCGCATGAGAGAAGGCCCCCGGAAGCTCTCTCCGGGGGCCTTGCCCTGCGATGTCGCCGGGGCGCCTCCGCTCAGACTTTCTGCAGGTCCGAGGGGACGGGTTGCCCCTTGAACTCGATGCCGCTCCACGGCGGCTCGCCCGTTGCCAGGCACTCCCAGTCCCCAAGCATGTTGTTGAAGACCAGCACAGCCTCGAAGGTCTTGTCGTCCGGGAGGGTTATCTTGACGACCTCCCAGCTGGGGTCCTGTGCGCTCCTCTTCACCAGAGCGATCTTCCATTGCTCCGAGCCGGCGGTGGATTCTCCCTTCGACTGCAGATAGGAGATGACCGCCTGCTTCTGGGCGTCCAGCTTGTCTTCTTCGCTCCCGATCTTGAAGATCGCCTCGTTGCTCTTCCCCGCCGCGTTCTCCACCGTGACCCCGTATGTGTTGGCCTTGAGGTTCGCGGGCACCTTGATGGTTATGGAGGTGTCCGACCATGCCTCCACCTGCGCCGCCTGCGTGCCGAAGAGCACCTTGCCGCCGTCCTGCGTCTTACCGAAACCGCTCCCTCCGATGACCACGCTGTCCCCTGATGCCCCGCCCTCGGGATTGAGGGACGTTATCTTCGGCGCGCCCGCCGCACCTTCGGCCACCTTGAATTCCACCTCGTTGCTGATGCCCTGCTCCGTCTCCACGGTAACGCCGTACGCAGCCTGCGGCATATCGGTGGGTATCTTCACCGTGATCACCGTATCGGCCCAGGCCACGACGGTGACCTCCCTGCCGCTGAAGAACACCACCCCGGTGCCCTGGGTGGACCCGAAGCTCGCTCCCTCGATAACCACCTCGCTGCCGGGAGGACCGCTCTGCGGTTCGAGCGATTTTATCTCCGGCCTTGTCGCCGCCTTGCCGCATCCGAAGAGCGACAACATCAACGCAAAGGACAGCACTGATAGCAGTGCTGTGGTATGGATCCTCCTCCTGTTCACGCACTGACCTCCTTCTCGTTCGACGCCATTCTTCCCGGTTATCGGCATCCCCGCCATATACCTTGCGCCTCCTGCACCCACGCTCCGGCTTCCCGTGCCGCCCCTACCCGCCCGGTGTCGCGTGTCGCGTATCGCGTTTCCGCCGCGTCACATACAGGACGACGACTTCGGTTTGAAGGGGCACCGGGCGGGAAAAATAGGGCGTGAGGGAAGCGGCTGATGCGGGTCGCACCAAGGCAGCCGGCATGGATATCGGGAGGTGAGCCTGGATGATAAGCGAGGAGGGAAGCCCTGCTGCGCCGCCCGTTCCCGACGATCAGGAAAAACGGGAAGACGACGCGCGTGCCGAGAGAGCGAAGCTGAGATACGCCCACCTGCCCGGGAACATGAGGATGCTGCTGGAAAGATATCCCGCCCTGGGCATGAGCCAGCACCCAAGGATAGTGCATTTTCCCATGGCCGCCGCGGTGCTCTCGCCCTTCTTCAACCTGGCATACCTGCTCAGCGGTAGAAAGAGCCTGGGGGAGACCGCCTTCCACCTCAACCTCATCGGCGCGGCCAGCGTTCCTCCCGTGGCCCTCTCCGGCGCCGCGAGCTGGTGGATCACTTACCGCGCCCACTGCTTCAGGAACATCAAGGTGAAGGTGGCACTCTCTCCCCTGATGATGGCGGGGTTCACGACAACCACGGTGATGAGATGGCGCAACCCCGCTATCATGGAAGCAGCGGGGACGGGGCGCCGCGTGTACATGCTGCTCTCCCTCTCTATGCCGCTGATGGCCGGGGTGATGGGGTATTACGGGGGCAAGATCGTCCACCGCCATTGACGTCCCCGCCGGACACGCGAGGCGCTCAGATGGGCTCGAAAGCGCCGATGGCCTCCAGTTGGTCGAGCATCTCCAGGTAGCGCCTGTCCCTCCCGGCAAGGATCTCCGCCTCCGCGCGGCCGCCGTAGTCGTAGATCCCTTTTCCCGTCTTCGCCCCGAGGCTCCCCTCCTCCACCTTGCCGGCAATAAACTCGTTCATGAATCCGTAACTCTTCATCACGTCCAGCACGAGGTCGAGGCCGGTGAAGTCCAGGTTCTGGACTACGCCGACGATGGGCAGCCGGATACCCAAACTGTTCTTCACCGCCCGGTCGATGTCCTGCGGCTCCACCAGTCCGCTGCCCAGGAGCTCGAAGACGGCGAGGGCGATCATGTTCTGTATCTTGTTCACGATGAAGGCGCGAGTGAAACCCTTCAGGACCACCGGCACCTTGCCGAGCCTCTGCATGAGAGCCGCCGTGCTACTAACGGCCCCGGGTGCCGTGTCCGGACCGGGGACGACCTCGACCAGCGGCACGATATGCGGCGGGAGAAACCAGTGAGCGATGAGCAGCCTTCCCGGCCTTGCCACCTCTGCGAACGAGAAGATATCGAGCCCCGAGGTGTTGCTGGCGATGATCACTTCCTCCGGGCAAAGCTCGTCGAGTCGCGTAAATACCTCTTTCTTCACCTCCGGCACCTCGGGCACCGCCTCCACCACGAAGTCCACACCCTGCGCCGCGGCCTCCAGGTCGGTGTCTGGATGAATGCGGCCAAGTACCGTCCCGATCTCCCCGCGGCCCACCTTCCCCGCATCGACGAGGGCCCCGAGACCGGACTCGATCAGGCCCATGGCGCGGTCCAGCGCATCCCGGCCAACGTCAACCAGGCCGACCCCGATGCCCGCGCGAGCGAACACAAGCGCTATGGAGTTACCCATCGCTCCCGCCCCCACCACCAGAGCTTTCCGCACGTCCTCAGGACCCATGGGAACCACCTCTCCATCGACGCTGCACTTCTTCGACCCTCTCCGTCCTCTAAAGGCGCATCTCCGCCCTCCTTTTCCGCTACTGAAGATTGTAGCACCCCCCTGGGATCTTCTCGTGCAGAGTCGCGGAGCCGCTGAGGGGCGAGCGGGGGGTCATGCGGGACATCTCCCGCGCGTGCGCGTGCATTCACACGAGAAAAAGCGGGGGAGGGTCTCCCCTCCCCCGCTGCTCTCTCTTCGTGTCCTATGGTATGGCGGCTGAGGCCTCGTTGGATGGCGCGGAGTCAGCTTGCACGGTGGGGAAGCCGGCGGCCGTTGGCGCATAAGGTATCGGCGGCAGGTAGCCCACGGCGTTGGTTGCGAACACGCGGTAGTAGTATGTGGTGCCCGCCTGCACCGCGGTGTCCGTGAACGACTGCGTGCCCGTCCCCGCGCGGTCGGAGGTCCATGCGTTCGCCATGGTATCCCACGGCACGGACATGGGGTCCGTGGTCCTCTGGATTATGAAGTGGGTCTCGTTGGTGGAATTATCGTTCCAGGTAAGAGCGACCTGCGGTCCCGCTTCTGCTACGGCCGCCAGGCCGTCCGGATCCGCTGGTGCGACCCGGGCGGGCGTGAAGACCAGGGTGTGCATCATGTCCATCTCCTCGTGGGAGAGGATGTGGCAGTGCATCATGTACTCCCAGCCGAAGTTAACGAGAGCGTTCGTGAGCAGTCCCTCTACACCGTCGGTGATAACCGGCGTGCCGCCTATATCGAACCACTCGCCCGTCGGCGGGGGATCCATGAGGGGGGCGCCCACCGGCATGCACGGATCTATAGGCCTTATGCTGTCCGGCACCTCGAACGGAAGGTCGGGAGCGTAAGGCCTCACCGCGATGATGGTGTCCTCCAGCGGGTTCACCCTCACCGTCTCCTTCCATCCCAGCTCGTTGGGGTCGGGCGGCATGACCATATTGTCCCAGGCCACCCGGTTTATCAATTGCACGTTGAAGAGGTGGAAGTGCATGGGATGCGTGTCCACGCCGTTGTGGGTTATCTTCCAGATCTGGGTCTCGTCACCGGGCAGAGGCTCGGAGGGCGTGATGTTGTCTATGGTGATGTCCACGGGCGGGGAGCTGAACGGGTAAAGGATGAAGTTCTGGTTCTGAGACCCCGTGTTGGGCAATTCGAGGCCCAGGAACCCGGCCATCCTCCCGTAATCCATGTCGAAGGCCTCCCCCATCTCGTCCTGGATGGCCTTGGGCTCAAACGGGATGGTCACCGTCGCTCCCGAGATGGTCTGGAACGTCTTCTCGAACTCGAAGATCCTCACGTACGGATCCGCCGTGAAATCGGCGTTGTAAGCCGAGTTGTAGGCGGAACCGGGCACGAGGATGGGGTCCTGGCTCGACGCGAATACCCCCGGTTTCGTATCCTTCTCAGCCCATACCGCCATTAGCGCATCTACGTTGTAGGGGGCGGGATTGGGAGCGGCGGCCACCTTTATCTGCATGATGGTACGAGTATTGGAGCCGTAGCCGGCCACGGTCTCGGGCGCGCCCCCCGTGTCGGTCTGATCGGGAGCGCCCGTGTAGTAGTCGTAACGCGGGTCGCCCGCCGGGAACGGCGCCGGGCAGTCGTTGTAGAGTATTAAGGTCTTGCCGGCATAGGCCGAGAAGTCGACGATGACGTCGGCCCGCTCGGCCGGCCCCAGGAGAACGGTCTTGTCGGTAACGTTGCCGACGTTGAACAGCGTCGGATCCATCTGCCAGGCGATGGGTTGATTCGGTATCACCGCGGGTGCCGGCAGGAACCCTCCTTCCGTGCCTATCTGTATCCAGTCCGGACCGGCTGTGGCCGGATCGGGGACGCCGCCCTCCCTGCCGTCGGTCGGCCAGGCCTCTGGGAATCCCTCGGTGGCGTTGGCCGGAACCATCTTGACCTCGGTGTCCGTCCTTCCGTCCGGTGTGACCACCGTGGGATCGGCCTCGTAGAGCTGCAGGTTGAAGAAGCGGTCGTTAGCGATACTGAGGACGCGGAAGCGGTACGCCTTGGGCTCGACCGTCAGGCTGGGATAGGCGGTCCCGTTCACCAGCGGCGTGTCCATGAAGGACTCCATGACGCCGGAGACGTCGGGCACTCCGGGGATGGTCTCGTTCTCCCAGGGAGCGTTGACCGGGTCGTAGTAAGGGTTCGGGACCGGCCCGTACTTTATGTTGTCTGTCGGCGGCCAGAACCAGGGCCCGTAGTGCCAGCGCGCGAAGGCGTTGAAGCCGCCGGGGTCGGCCGGGTTCTGGTTGGGCATGTAGACGTGGGGGAACCACAGGTTGCCCATGCCGCCCCACAGGGCCGGATCCCAGGTCGGGTCCTGCCAGGCCAGCTGCTCGGCGTCGGGCACGAAGGTCTTGTCCTGGATGACCAGGGGGATCTGCTCCTCGGGGATGACCTTGACCAGGCCCGGGTTCACGCCGGAGACGTTGGTGCCGTAGATGAGGTCCTTCTCCACCTGGTCCTCGATGATGTAGGGTGCGGCCTGACCGGCGTAGACGTTCAGCCGGGTGATACCCCAGGCATGGTCGTGATAGAACTGCAGCCTGGCGCTCTGCTGGTTGGTGTAGAAGAAGGTCATGGAGCCGTCACCGGGATCCGGCATGTCGGGGACATTCGCTGCGCTGACGCCCCTGGGGTAGCTGGTGTTCTCGCCGGCGGGGGTGATCCACTGGTGTGGCGTGCCGTCGCTGATCCAGGGGGTGAAACCGCCGTGCAGGTGCACTGCCGCGCGGTTCTGCGTGTACAACTCGGCGATGTCGCCCAGGACGGTCGCGGGGCCGCCCGGGTCTTCATCGAGGGTGACCCGGAAGTGCATCGCGTCCAGTCCGTCGGCGAGCACGGTGAAGTCGCCGTTGTAGGCGGCGGGCTCGAAGTCCTTGAACTTGACCCGCATGCCGGCCTGGAAGGTATGGGCCCCCATGGTCATGACCTCGATGGTGGCGCCGGTCCCGCCCACCTGCATGGCGTGCATGGGCATGGCCATATTCGGGCCCATCCCCGCGCCCATCATGGTGGTGTCCACGGGCAGGAAGAGATCGCCGCCTTCGCCCGTCGGGAGGTTGTTGGTGAACTTCACGCGCACCGGTCTATCCCTCTGCGATACGATCATGGGCCCGAGGTAGTTGAACACGCTCACGGTGGGGTCCGACGTGTTGGTCTGGCGGTATCCCTGCAGCGTGGTCGGAGGCAGGTCGGAGTGCAACTGCTCCGTATATTCGCCCAGCTCTATCTCGTAGTAGTCGGAGCCGGGATAGGTGGTCGTATCGGGGATCGCCACCGGTATATACTGCCCCAGGTTGTTGGCGTTCGCAACCCCCAGACCCGGGAGCGTGTCCACGAACTTCCTCATGCCCGTGCCCGCGACCACCGTCTTCCTGGCGGGTATGACGGACGAGCTGGCCTCGGGCAGGCCGATCACGTCGTGGCCGCCGTCCCAGGCGCCCTTATAGTTGAAGTACATGGGCCGCTCGGCCACGATCTGCTGGCCGTTGGTGCACTCCACCTTGGCGCTGAAGTCGTGAGCCACGTCGTCGGCGCTCCCCAGGGTGTTCAGGGGCAGGACCGTCGCCCGGGAGTTGGGCATGACGTTCAAAGACTCGGTGGCCGTGGTGGCGTCGCCCTTCATGTAGGTGATGGTGACGTCGGCCGCCGTTCCGCCCGGGTTCTGAATGCAGATGTAAGGCTCGAAGTTGGGGCGGGTCGTGCCCTCGGCAAAGAAGAAGGCGGTGGAGGTGACCTTCGTCCCCACCACGTCATGGCCGCCGTCCCAGGCGCCCTTGTAGTCGAAATACATGGGCCGCTCGGCCAGTATCTCCTGGCCGTTGGTGCACTCCACCCTGATACTGAAGTCGTGGATGTGGTCGTCGGCGACGCCAAGGGTGCTGGCGGGTATGGCGGTCATGCGCGAGTTGGTGGGGACGGTCATCAGCTCCGTAGCTATGGTGCCGTTGCCCTTCATGTAGGTTATAAGCACGTCGGCGTCCAGTCCGCTCGGGTTCTGGATGGAGATATAAGGCTCGAAGCCGGGGCGGGTGGTGCCCTCGGCGAAGAAGAAGGCGGTGCCGGTCTCCGTCGCCCCCACCACGTCGTGCCCGCCGTCCCAGGCGCCCTTGTAGTCGAAGTACATGGGCCGCTCGGCCACGATCTGCTGGCCGTTGGTGCACTCCAGCTTGGCGCTGAAGTCGTGGACGTGGTCGTCCGCGACGCCAAGGGTACCCGAAGGGATGACGGTGCTGCGGGAGTTGGCCAGGACCGTCAGGGTCTCGGTAGCCGTGGTGGCGTCCCCCTTCATGTAGGTGATGGTCACGTCGGCCGCCGTTCCGCCCGGGTTCTGGATGCAGATGTAGGGCTCGAAGCCGGGACGGGTCGTGCCCTCGGCGAAATAAATCACGGAGCTGGTCCCCGTCGCCCCCACCACGTCGTGGCCGCCCTTCCACATGCCCTTGTAGTCGAAATACATGGGCCGCTCGGCCACGATGCTCTGCCCGTTGGTGCACTCCACCTTGGCGCTGAAGTCGTGGGCCACGTCGTCCGCGCTGCCTAGGGTGCTGGCGGGCATGGTGGTCAGGCGGGAGTTCGCGGGCACCACCAGGGCCTCGGTGGCCGTGGTGGCGTCACCCTTCATGTAGGTGATGGTGACGTCCGCATCGGTGCCGCCCGGATTCTGGATGCAGATGTAGGGCTCGAAGCCGGGACGAGTGGTGCCCTCGGCGAAGTAGAACACCGTGGTCGCGGCCGGCGGTACGGGCTCGGGGGGAACGTCGATCACCTCGGGCAGCGGGCTGTTGGCGTAGTTAGGCATGCCGAAGTAGTCGGGCGTGTCGCCCGGCCCGATGGCGGCCGTAGCCGCCGCCGTATACTCGGGCCCCGCCTCCAGGCCCGCCGCCTTCGCATTGTCCGCGGCGGCCTGCCTCTGCTCCTGGGTCACCCTCGTATCGGCGGGACGCTTGATCTCGCCGCCGTCCTGCGCTGAAGCGGACGTGCCCGCGCCATTGCCGCTGGACGCCATGAGCAAACATAACGACAATAGCATCACCACCAGCGCAGTCTTTCTCAGCCTGTGTCTTCTCATCTTCCAGCACCTCCGTCTTTGCTCGTGCCGGAGGGATAGTAGATTATCCATCGTGCGTTTCCCGCGATGCGACTATCCCTCTCTTCAGCCATCTTACGGCCCATGATTCCCCCGGGCTGTTTCCTTAAACATACTTTTTTTACATGTTTTCACCAGGGCTTTTATGCGTGGCGTGCAGGAATAACGGCTGCGGTAAGGCGCGCGGCGCGGGAAGACAGCGGCGCGTTCTCGCTGGTGCACGGGGAGGTGGAGGGGGTGCCGGGGGTCAAGCGCACGCGATCGCCGTTCACGCCTCAAGGCAGCGAGGTTCCAGTGCCGCAGAGCCGTCCCCTGGCACCATATGAAGCGTGGGGACGCGGATCCCCCCGGCGCAGGCGGCCGCCGGATACCCCGACCTCTCAGCGGCGGGGCCGGTACGTTATGAGGAGCCGGCCCCGTATTTCTCGCTCACCAGCTCCTTGAGTTCCCGGTAGTGCACCTTGCCCGTGATGAGGCGCGGCAGTTCGTCCACGAAGATCACGTACTTGGGGGCTTTGTAGTCGGCGAGGCGTTCCTTGCAGAAGGCCTTCAGCTCCTCCTCGTCCAGCTCCGCGCCCTCCCTGGGCTGGATGACGGCGGTCACCGCCTCGCCCCAGCGCTCGTGGGGCACGGAGGTCACCCCGGACAGCTCCACGCCGGGATGCTGGTTGAGCACCTCCTCCACCTCCTCGGGGAAGACTTTCTCGCCTCCGGTATTGATGCAGCCGGAGCCCCGGCCGATGAGGTGGATGTGCCCGCGCTCGTCCACCATGCCCATGTCGCCGGTGAAGATGTAGGTCCTCCCCCCCACCTTGCGGTAGGTGCGGGCGCTCTTCTCCGCGTCGTGAAAGTAACCGGATGATCCCTGGTGCTCCCTCGCCACGGCGACCTCGCCGATCTCCCCGGCGCTCACCTCTCTCCCGTCCTCATCGAGCACCTTCACCGTCTCGCTCACCTTGAACACCGTCTTGGCCAGCTCCCGGTCCGCGGCGGTGTAGGGCGTGATGGAGATATAGTGCCCTTCCGTCGAGGCCAGGACATCGAGGATGACCAGCCTGGGGAGGTGGCGGAAAAGGCGTTCTTTAACGTCGACGGACAGGGCCATGCCGCTGGTGAGGATGACCGCCAGCGAGCTCAGGTCGTAGCTGCGGCCTTCCGCGGCCGCGCGGTCGAGTTCATCGGCCATGGGGCGGCACTGGCCGTCGCCCACCGCCACCAGCACGTTGGCGCGGGTCTTCCCCAGGGTCTCCATCATCTCCACCACGTCGAAGGCCTTCGAGGGCAGGAGGACGCTGGTGAAGCCGCCGATCATGCCGATGATTGCGTGGTTGTATGCCCAGGCGTGCATCATGGGGCTGGCCAGCAACATCCTCACCTTGCCGCCGCTCAAGCGGGACATGATACCCAGAAAGGCGCGTATCACCGGGTAGGGGGATCTGTCGATGAAGGGGCCGGCGTGCTTGCCCACGGTCGATACCACCTTGCGCGCGGCGTCGCGGGAGAGGAGCCAGGGCAGGAAACGGGCTGTGCCGGGTATCTTCACGGCCTTCTCGATTCCCTCGAAGATGGAGGGTGGGGCCTGGGCGATCTCCTTGAGGCCTCCCGCGAGGTTCCTGATCATGGCCTCCAGGGGAGCGCTCAAGACCTGGTCATGGGTATAGATCACTCCTTTGGGGTACCCGGTCGTCCCCCCGGTGTACATGAGCACCACGATGTCGTCGTCGCGAAAGGTGTCCCAGCACAGGTCGGGGTGCGTGGGCGGCCTGCCGGGAAAGAGGTCGGAGTAGTTGAGCATGCCCTCGACCCGGCGCTCTCCGATGATCACGTAGTGCCTGACCCCGGGCAGCTCCGCGCGCAGGTTTATCATGCGGTCGGCCAGGTCCTCGTTGAAAAAGACGGCGGTCATGCCGGCGTCCTCGATGACGTGCTTCAGTTCCCACTCCTTGAACTTGAAATTCAGGGTGACCGCGCGGGCGGCGATCTTCCATGCCGCGGCGGTCACCTCGAGGAAAGCCGGCGTGTTGTACTCCGCTATGCCCACGTTCTCATCGCGCTTTATCCCCAGCTCCAACAAGGCATGGGCAAGGCGGTTGGACTGTTCGTCGAATTCCCGGTAGGTTATCGTGCGGTCACCATAGATCATAACCGGGTAGCGAGCGAAGCTCCGGAGCATGGCGGTGTAAAAGCCGTTGAAGTCGGTCATTGTCTTTCCCCCTTCCGTTTCTTCCCTTCCTGCCACGCCGGCGGCGTGCCCGCACGCCCGCGGCGCCTCCCATGCCTGCCCCCCGACGCCAATATTCTACCACTCCCGGGCACGATCGCCCTCGCAGCGCCAGAGGCCCCTGCGCCCTTCATCCACGTCTTGCTGCGATAATCATGGGGCTTTCCCCTGGTGGATCTACCCTCAGACGGCGATCTTTCCATGACCGTTACCCCGCCCTGGCGGCCTCCCGGCAGCGGAAAACGCCCTTTCGCGGGATTTACGTGGACTCAAAGGAAATAAAAGCCAATAAATATAGTGGTATGCGGTACGCGGTACGCGGCAAACAGGGAGTCCGCGACGATGAAGAGGATAGCTTACATAGAGGATGACCCCGACATGGTCGAACTCGTATCCATGATCCTCGAGAAACACGGCTACCAGGTGGACGGTTTCACGGAGAGCCGCGAGATAATGCCGCGCCTGGAGTCCGTAAAGCCGGAGCTCATCCTCCTCGACCTGATGATGCCGCACGTCGACGGCCTCGAGCTGTACGAGGAGATCAGGAGCCGGGACGGCATGGAGGAGACACCGGTGGTCATAATATCCGCCATGAAAAGAGCGGTCACGGAGATAGAACGGCAGGGCACCATGAAGGTCGAGGCCTGCCTGGTCAAACCCTTCACCATCGTGGAACTGCTCGATACCGTCAAGCGCATAATCGGAAGGGCGTGAGCCTCCGGACTGAAGCGAGTATGAAAACATGAAAAAGGCTCCCCGCGCGAGCCTTTTCTTCTTGTCATCTTCGCTGCCAACCACCCTCGACAGGGATCCTCCTCCTTCCAGGCAAGGCCGATCCGGCTCCCTTCACCCGGACGGCCAGCAGCCCGCCACGTTCACATCGTCGTCCTCATCAACTCCTGGATATCCGCCACCGTACGGGAGAGAAGAAGGCCGGGGGGGTCGCGTTACAGGTCCTGCACCAGGACTTCCAGGGCCTCTATGTCCGGCGTTCCGATCAGCATCGCCGCGAACTTCTTGATCTGTTCCTGCATGAACCCGCTCTCCTGGGCCGCAATCAGCTTTTCCCTGTCCTCCCAGAGGGTGATGGAGATACCCCCTGCCGGAACTGCGGTCCCCAAGCAGTATCGCGCCGACGCCTCCGTCTCTTGCCTTGACCGCTGGCGCGACACTCTCCTCGTAGATCTTGATCGCCTTGTCCACGCGGTAAACGTCGATCAGTACCGTAATCACGCGTGCCTCCATTTTGCCCCCCTTTCCGGGAACGATCCCCTCCTGAACCGACTGCCTTAACGATCTACCCAATAGCGATTGTATCCACTCGCGGGATTATCAAACACGGCCTGGTATCGAGGATGACGTGGGTCCGCCCGTTTGCCTTGATTGTGATAGATTGTTCCACATGGGGTCGTGCATCAGTCGAGGCATGCCCGAACCGGGCGAAGACCCTCTTCGGGATGGTTCTTGCTGCCGATCAGCGGATGGAGCGGCCGATCGGCGGGCCGGAGTGCGGCCGAATGGCGGTATTATGGTAAACCGCCCATGCAAGCAAAGGGCATCAGGTTCATATGAAGAATATCGGTTATATCTACTGGTCGGGCCGTGACCGAATCTATTCACACCCATAAGGAGATTTCCCGAAATGGACATTCCACGCATCTTCAACGTCACCGAAAGCGCTCACCGCATCCATAACCCGCTCACACCCGAAAAGCTCGCCACTCTCGGCGCGGCGCTGCGCCTGGAGCCGGGGACCCGGGTGCTCGACCTCGGCAGCGGTTCGGGGGAGATGCTGTGCACCTGGGCACGTGATCACGGAGTCGTCGGCACCGGCGTCGACATGAGCCGGTTGTTCACCGAGCATGCGAGACTCCGCGCCGAAGAACTCGGCGTCGCCGATCAAGTCGGGTTCATCCATGGCGATGCCGCCGGCTACGTCTCGGACGACAAGGTCGACGTGGCAGCCTGCCTCGGTGCCACGTGGATCGCTGGGGGAGTCACCGGCACTATCGAGCTTCTGGCGAAGAGCCTCCGCACCGGAGGTATTATCCTCGTCGGCGAGCCCTACTGGCGGCAGTTACCGCCGACGGAAGATGTTGCCAGGGGGTGTCTTGCCGGCTCTATCTCCGACTTTCTCACGCTCCCGGGACTTCTCGCCTCTTTCGGCCGCCTTGACTACGACGTCGTGGAGATGGTTTTGGCGGACCAAGACAGCTGGGACAGGTACGATGCGGCCAAGTGGCTCACCATGCGCCGATGGCTTGAAGCCAATCCCGACGACGAGTTCGCGAAAGAAGTCAGAGACAAACTGACCACGGAACCCGAGCGCTACGCCGCCTACACGCGTGAATACCTGAGTTGGGGCGCGTTCGCGCTGATGGCGCGGTGATGAGTTGTGGCGTCCGCATCTGGTTTCTATTCTTCGGCTGGCTACTCTTTAAGTTCAAGTCCTGGGTTTATTATATACAGGGCTCCAGGAGGAGCCCTGTATTTCTGGTAGCGCATGTGCGCTCGCGTCCAACTGCATAACTCCCAGGTCTTTCGCTGAGCGGTTATCGGCGTAAACGGGAACTATCGAACTCAGACGGGCTGGACACGGCAGCGAGCAAGATACATGGCCGGGCACGAATCTCTCGGTGTCTCTCTTGTGGTATTGTAGATATTGGGAATAAAGAGGGGGGTCAGAAATGGCGAAGCTGGACATCGAAGAGATCGAACGCAGGAAAACCGAGAGGAAGGAACTGCTGCAGTCCTCCCTGGAACGCCTGCTGCCGCAGCTGGAGAGTATAGGAGCGGTAAAGGTAGTGGTTTTCGGCTCTCTCGCGGATGGGACCACACATTCCAGAAGCGACCTGGATATCCTGGTGGTCATGCCGCAGGAACGCTCGGGTAGAGAATGGTCCCGTATTATTTATTCAGAGATCGACCGGGCTGTAGCCTCGGATATCCTGGTGTTCAATACCGTCGAGCTGACCGAAGAGGTCGAGGCCAACGTATTCCTGCAGCAGGCCCTGGAAGGCGGGAGGACGGTCTTTGAAAAGGATGCCTGAAGAAGAGGCGCGGCGCTGGCTCCTGCAGGCCATGGACGAATTCGCAGATGCCGAAGACCTGCGCAAGCGGGAACGGTTCTACCTCGCCCTGTTCCATTTCCAACAGGCTGCGGAGAAGGCACTTAAAGCTTACCTTTATCTGAAGTTGGAGGAGCCCGACGTCTTCAGGACCCATTCAGTGGCGGAGCTGATAGAAGCGGCGGAGAAAGTAGACCCCGTTTTCTCCCGCATGAAAAGGTCCAAATCACTGGATGGATATTATATCCCCACGCGGTATCCCAACGGCCTCCCCGGTGGCGTTCCGTCCCGGTTCTACGACGATCCCGCCGAAGCCGAGGAGGCGGAAAGCCTGGCAAGGCAGGTCATAGAGGCGGCCAAGGCAGCGTTCCCCGACGGCGCATAGCCGCGAAGCGCCGTCTTCCCCGCCCCTTCGCGCCGGTGATCACCTTTTCATCTCAAGCAAGCCCCCTCTCCCGCTCCTGTTTTAGCCCCCCCCCAGCGGGTATATACATCTCTGGGCACTGTTTCATGCTGCGGGCTTTACGCGAGCTTTGCGCCTATGGGGGGTGATATATGGGTACTCGGGCTGAACGGATCGAGATAGGAAAACGAGGCGATCCGGGGGTGTTGAGAGGGGGGGTATCGCCATGAAGACAGTGGAGGCAAGCATCCATGTCCAAGCTCCGATCGATCGTGTATTCGATCTCATGATCGATACAGAAGGCTGTCCTGCATGGTTAAAAGGTGCGAAAAAGGCAAAACTGCTCAAGGAGGGGAACGATGCTCGCTATGGGGCAGGCGCAATCAGGAGTATCCGCCTTTCGGGCATCTCCTTCGCAGAGGAGATCGTGAAATACGATCCACCTGATTCATTCGACTACAAGGTTCAGAAGTGCACGCTGCCGATGAAGCACGAGTTGGGCCGCATGGAGTTCGTTCGTAGCGGAGACGGCACTGACGTTCACTGGATAAGCCGCGCCAGGGGCAAACACATCGGGCGCCTGCTTGAACCCTTAATGAGTCGGGCGATGACAAAAAGCTTCCAGGATATATTGGGACAGGCAAAAGCGGCGCTTGAGTCCTGAAGGTAGCTTTTACTAACAGGCGAAGATCGCGAGCCTCACGCAACTTATTGTCCACACCAATGAAAAGGCCCCTTGCGGGGCCTTTGTTGCTGGTAGCGCATGTGGGATTTGAACCCACGATCTCCGCCTTGAGAGGGCGGCGTCCTAGGCCAACTAGACTAATGCGCCACGCATTCGATATTCAATTCTGGCTGGGGGAGAAGGATTCGAACCCTCACAACGAGATCCAGAGTCTCGCGTCCTACCATTAGACGATCCCCCAGGGAATGTCCTTGGCTATGATAGCATAAGGCCTGTTGGGGCTCAATGTCGCATCATGGCTGTATCTTGACGACGGTGCGTCCCTTGGAGGCCTTGGCGAGGAGGAGCTGGATCCTTTCTTCCACCTCTTCCAGGCTTACCTCCGCCGACAGCTCCTCGAGGTTGTCCAGCTTCCACTCCCCCGCCAGCTTCTCCCAGACCTCCAGGCGGGGCTCCATGGGGCATTCAACCGAGTCCACGCCCAGGAGGCTGACGCCGCGCAGGATGAAGGGATAGACGTTGAGGTCCAGCTCGTGTCCCGCGGCGTTGCCGCAGGTGGTCACGAAACCTCCGTATGCGGTGGATTTGACCACGGTGGCCAGGACGTTCCCTCCCACGGTGTCTATGGCGTTGGGCCAGACCGGCTTGAGCATGAGCTTGCCCGAGGTGTCGTCCACCTCCGAGGCGGGTATGACGCGGGACGCCCCGAGGTCTTCGAGCTTTTTCTCGTATTTCGCGAACTCCGACTCGTCCATGAGCCCGGCGGCGGCCACCACGGTGTAACCCAGCTTGGCCAGGATGCGCATGGCTATGCTGCCCACGCCGCCGCTTGCTCCCGTCACCAGCACCTCGCCGTCCCCCGGTTTTACGCCCGCCGTGGTCAGCCTCCTCACCGAGAGAGCGGCGGTGAAGCCGGCTGTGCCGTAGATCATGGATTCCTTCAGGGTAAGGCCTGCGGGAAGTCTTACCACCCAGTCCGCGGGGACGCGGATAAACTCGGCCAGGCCTCCCGAGGTGTTCATACCCAGGTCGTAGCCGGTCACCAGCGCCTCGTCTCCCGGGGAGAAGCGGCCGCTGGCGTCCTCCTCCACCGTGCCCGCGGCGTCGATGCCGGGGGTGTGGGGAAAGTTCCTGGTCACGCCGCGGTTGCCCGAGGCGGAAAGCGCGTCCTTGTAGTTCACCGAGCTGTAGAGGACTCTTATCACCACGTCGCCCTCGGGGAGGTCCTCGATGTTCCTCGTCTCGATGCTGCGCGTGAAGGTCTTGTCCTCGCCTTCCCGTGCCACCAGCGCCCTGAATGATACGTTCTCCATGTCACCCCTCCAGGTCTGATAACGTTACCCTTTTATGACGCCATTCATCATATCAAATAACCCTCGTGCATCAACCGCAACTCGGGTGGCAAGACAGCGGTGACCACCAGAAAAGCCGCGGCCCGTCAATGCCTGCAGGAACGCGTGTCCTCACACCCTATGCGTTGCCGATCACCAGGACGGCCATGGAGTGAGGGGGCAGGGACAGCTCGATACTGGAGCCCGCGACCGGCAGCTCACCCTGGTCGAGCCGCACCTCACGGTCGGCCGGCGAGGAGGCCGTAAGGGAGTTCGTCCTGGCCCACAGCACAGGGAAGCCCGGCCATTGACGGCCAGGGCCTCCTTCACCCGGGGATCGGTCTCCCACCCATCCCCCGCACGGCGCAGAAGGCCTCCATAGATGCACTTGCCCAGGTTCTCGATGAAATGCCCGTATAGATACGGGCTTATGTTCTGCCGCGCTTCCCCCGCCTCCAGGATGACCCTTGCGCGCATCTCTTTCCCCCCTCGATTACAGGTACGCTCTTTCCCGCTTTCCTCTAACCACTATCTATGGGCGCCGCTCAGAGTTCGATCGGCTCGTTGATGGCGGGCACGCGCACCCGCGCCTGTATGCCCCGCCGGCGTAGCTCCGCCTCGAAGTCGCCCAGGTCGATGAAGCGGCTCAGGGGCGGGAAAAAGTCGTCGTGATGGTGGGGGATGACCAGCGGCGGCTTGACCCTGCGCACAAGGTCGGCCGCCACCTCGCAGATGTCCGTCCTTCCCTGCACCGGCACCAGGAACACGTCCACCTCGGCGTTGAGGTCCCAGGGAAGGCAGGCGCTGCCCATGTGGAAGAGTCTTTTCCCCTCCACTTCGATGTACCATGCGAGCACCTGTCCGCAGGGGTATTTCGTCGTGCTCACGCCCGCCAGCTCCTTGAGGCAAGGCAGGCATCTGCGTGCCGTGGAGAGAACCAGGGGAACGTCAAAGGTCACGTGCCTGGCGGGCACGGAGGTGAAGCGGAAGGGCCCCACCTCGCCCGTCTCCCCTCCCCAGTGCGGCCGCAGCCTGTTCCAGGGAACCCCCCTGGCGGCAAGCGACTGGCACACCAGGGGGGAGGCGAAAACCGCGGCTTTCGTCGATTCCACTATTGCGGGCACATCGTAGGCGTGGTCGAAGTGCCCGTGGGTGAGCAGCACCGCCTCGGCCCCCGGGAAGTCCCCGGGGCTCAGTTTCTGCACGGGATCAGACCTGGGGTTCCGGGTGAAGTACGGGTCGATGAGCAGGGAATGGGGGCCGCTCAGGATCTCGAACCCGGCCGTGCCCAGCCAGCGCAACCGCATATCGTCCTCCTTCCCGCGGTCAGCCCTCCATTATCAACAACGGGGGTCAGGCCTCCACGGTCGATCCGTCGATATTATCGGTCTTGCTCCCCGCCAGCCTCCAGGGCGCGGGCGATACGCTGCATGCACTTCTCCCGTCCCAGTATGTGCATGGACTCGAAGAGGGGCGGGCTTACCCTGCTCCCGGAGACGGCTACGCGGATGGGCTGGAAGGCCTTGCGCGGCTTTATCCCCATGCCTTCCGCCGTGGCGCGCAGGGCCTCCTCGATGGAGGCCGAGTCGAAACGGTCCAGCTCCAGCAGACGCTTCCCCGTTTCCCTGAGGATGGCCTGGTTTTCCTCCCCCCGCAGCAGTTCCTTCGCCTCTTCCTCCGCCTCCACCTCGCGGAAGAGGAATGCGACCAAGGGGACGGCGTCGGACAGCACCTTCATGCGCTCGCGTATGAGGGGCGCGGCGCTCAGCATCCTTTCCAGCGCCTGCTCGTCATCCTCCTCCGCCAATCCCTCCCGCGCCAGGAAGGGCATGAGGGCGCGCGCCAGGTCCTCGTCGCCCATGGCCATGATGTACTGGGCGTTCATCCACAGCAGCTTGTCGTCGTCCCACACGGCGGGCTTCGAGCCCACCCGCTCCAGGCCGAAGTTCGTCACCAGGGTACGGCGGTCGATGATGGTGGTGGCATCGTCCAGGGACCACCCCAGCAAAGCCAGGAAATTTACCATGGCGTCGGGGAGGAACCCCTCCTCGCGGAAGCGGCCCACCGCCACGTCCCCGTGCCGCTTGGAGAGGGGCTTGCCGTCCTGCCCCACGATCATGGGGAGGTGGGCGAAGGCGGGCTCCGCCGTGTCCAGGGCCCGGTAGAGCAGGATCTGTTTGGGTGTATTGGGGAGGTGGTCGTCGCCGCGCACCACGTGGCTTATCTCCATGTCCCTGTCGTCCACCACCACCGCGAGGTTGTAGGTGGGAGTGCCGTCGCCGCGCAGCAGCACGAAGTCCTCTATCTCGGCGTTGTTGAAGGTGATGTCGCCCCTGATGGCGTCCCTCACGACAGTCTCTCCCTCCGGCACCAGGAAGCGCAGGGCGAATGGCCTGCCTTCCTGCTCCATGCGATGCGTTTCCTCGGGGGGGATGGAGCGGCAGCGGCGGTCGTACATGGGGCTGCGCCCCTCCGCCACCGCTTTTTCGCGCCGCGCCTCCAGTTCCTCCGGCAGGCAGAAACAGCGGTAAGCCTTGCCTTCCTCCAGCAGGCTGCGTGCCGCCTTGAGGTAAAGTGTCGCGCGTCCGGTCTGGCGATAGGGCCAGTGGTCCCCTCCCGTCTCCGGCCCCTCGTCCCAGTCCAGCCCCAGCCAGCGCATGTCCTCCAGGATGGCCTCGATGGCCTCCTCGGTGGAGCGGGAGATATCGGTGTCCTCGATGCGCAGGACGAAGGCGCCGCCGAAGCGGCGCGCCAGCAACCAATTGTAGAGCGCGGTGCGCGCGCCTCCCACGTGGAGGTAGCCCGTCGGGCTGGGCGCGAAGCGCAGTCGCAATGATCTCTCCCCTCGTTTTTCCAGTTCCGGCGATGGACATATGATATCACAGCCCCGCGCGCACCGATGCGGGGTACGGTCGATGTCACTGCCAACACATAAAGTAATGACTACTTGCAGTCGTAATTTATTTCGAAGGAGGGCTTCATGCTGCCGCGAATCATCATCCACAACCAGGTAAGCGTGGACGGGCGTTTCGATTGGATCGTGCCGGACCTGGCGTTGTTCTACGGCATAGCCGCCTCGTTAGGGGAGGATGCCACCCTCGCGGGTTCGAACACCGTCTTGGCTGGCTATCCAGACGAGGCGACCTGGCTTAGCCTGGACGCGGAGTACGAGCCGACCCGGCGTGAACCGGACTCTTCCCTCCCCCTCCTGGCGGTCCCGGACAGCCGGGGCCGCATCAGGGTGTGGCACCTGCTGCGGCAGGAGCAGTACTGGCGTGACGCGGTAGCGCTGGTATCCAGCTCCACTCCGCGGGACTACCTGGACTACCTGGAGAGACTGCGCGTGGACTATATCGTCGCCGGCGACGACCACGTGGACATGCGGGCCGCCCTCGAGGAACTCAATGCGCGTTACGGTGTGAAGGTGGTGCGCGCCGACTGCGGCGGCACCCTCAACGGCGTGCTCCTGCGCGAGGGGCTGGTGGACGAGGTGAGCCTGCTCATCAGCCCCAGCCTGGTGGGTGGAACGGAGGTGCGCTCGATCTTCATCGCCCCGGAGCTCGAGGCGGCCAGGGGGGTCATCGACCTGAGCCTGCGGCGTATGGAGAGGCTGGAGGGCGACGTGGTCTGGCTGCTCTACCAGGTCAAGCAGGCCTCACGGCGGGGGCAATAAGCCTGGCGGCGGCCCGGGAAGGTCGGTGAGGGGCGGGCGGAAGGCCTCCCCTTCCTCCCCGTCCGCCGCCCGTGGGCTAACCGTTGCCTCATCTCGTGCGTCCCCCTCCCTCAACTCCAGGTAGGTAATCGTCCACAGCGAGGACCTGAAGCACTGCGTGCCCGTCTGTATGATGACGAGGCCTCCGGCGAGGATCAACCAGACAGCTGCGCGGATAAGCCAGCGCAGGGGCGCGAACCCGATGGGGTCCACGAGCTGCCCCGCCGCCCACGGCAGCAGGGCGGATAGCGGCCAGGCGATTGCCACGAAGGCGATGTCCACCGCCAGGACCTGCAGCCAGGCCACCACGCACCTGCTGCTGTCGGCGCGGAACAGCCTCCATCCCTCGCGCCATGCCCCAGGTATCCCCCTCTCCCACAGCAAGCTGCAACGGGCCGCCAGCGTCGCCGTGATCCCGGCGAACACGCTCGCCGCCACCAGCAGGCAGAACCACAGCAGCAGGGCCAGGAGGTAGAGGAAGATGTGATCCAGGTCGGGATCCCACCTGTCCCACAGCGCGATCATGAGCGACGGGAGGTAGATGAGAGCGATGCGCAGCGCGTCCCAGGGGAGCAGGGTGACGGCAAAGGGAAGGTACCCGTGGCGCGAGGCGGAGAAGGCGCCATCGAAACGCGGCACGTTACCCCTCTCCCCATCCGCCACCTGCCTCACCAGCACCATCTCTCCCAGGTAGCCGACGGCCTTGATCGCCAAGAAGGCGGCCAGCGCGGCGGCTACGAAGGCGATTAAGGCGGCGGCATCCCCCAGCACAGCCCCCACCGACCTCTCCCATCTCTCGCCCAGGGACTCCGGGCCCCAGTCGAAGACCAGCCACCACGCCTCGGAGAAGGCCAGGGCGGCGATGAGCCCCGCGGCCCACAGCCCTTTTTCCTCCAGCGCGTACCTTATCGCCCGCCTGTAATCCTGTTCCATGTGACTCCCCTGCTAAGCGATGACAATATGCCTATCGGCATCGGCGGTCCGGCGGGAAAGGCCGGTTTCGGCTCCGGGAGAAGAGACCACCGCGGGATACGGGATGCGGTCAGACCACGGCGTTCCTGAGGGTGTCGAGTCCCGAGATGGCCACCTCGACGGTGTCGCCGGGGCGCATCTCCCCCACCCCGGAGGGAGTACCGGTCATGATCACGTCACCCGGCAGCATGGTCATGATGCGCGAGACGAAGCTCAGCAGTTCCGCCGGGCCGAAGGCCATGTTGGCGGTGTTCGAGGACTGGCGCACCTCGCCGTTGAGCCTGAGCTCGATGGCCATGCTCGAGGGATCGACGTCCGTCTCGACGAAGGGGCCCAGGGGGCAGAAGGTGTCGAAGCTCTTGGCGCGCGTCCACTGCCCGTCCTTGGCCTGCAGGTCACGGGCGGTGACGTCGTTGCCGCAGGTGTAGCCGAGCACGTAGGCGGGCGCTTCCTCGGGCGTGATGCCCCGGCATTCCCTGCCGCACACCAGCACCAGCTCCGCCTCGAAATCGACGCGCCTGCTCATCTCCGGATAGACTATCTCTCCCCCGTGGGCCAGCAGGGCGGTGGGGGGTTTCATGAACAACACCGGCTCGTCCGGCATGTCCAGGTTGAACTCCTCGGCGTGGTCGCGGTAGTTGAGGCCCACGGCCACGATCTTCTGGGGGAAAACCGGGGGAAGCAGCTCCACCCCGCCAACATCGTATTTGCGCCCCTGCATCTCCATGCCGCCGAAGGGTGGTCGCGCCAGTTCATGCAGGATGTCCCCCTCCAGTACGCCGTAGCACACGCGGCCGTTGAAAATATATCTCGCCAGCTTCATGACCACTCCTTGCTGGGGTCAGGTTTTGAAATCTCGACATACCCGAGTATGATAAGCGCGATCATAACCCCTATTAACAGGACGGATATACTCTGCTTTTGTAAAGATACTTCGGTATGCAAAAAACAAGACCTGACCCCATTACTTTTCGGGTTGGGCTTTCTTGTGGAGGAGGCCGTACTCGATGGAGTCCACCAGGGCCTCCCAGGAGGCCTCGATGATGTTCTCCGACAGGCCGATGGTCCCCCAGCTCTTCTCGCCGTCGCCGCTCTCGATGAGCACGCGGGTGACGGCGGCGGTGGCCTTCTCGGGGTTGAGGATGAGCACCTTGTAGTCGTTGAGGTCGATGTCGTCCAGTTCCGGGTAAGCCCTGCCGATGGCCAGGCGCAGGGCGGTGTCCAGGGCGTTCACCGGGCCGTTCCCCTCGCCGGTGGCGATGATCCTCTTGCCCCGCACGTGCACCTTGATGGTGGCCTCGGTGACCACCCTGCCGTCCTCCCGCTTCTCCATGATCACCCGGAAGCTCTCCAGGCGGAAGAAGATCTTGTGCATGCCCAGGTGGCGGCGCATGAGCAGCTCGAAGGATCCGTCGGCAGCCTCGAAGTGGTAACCGCGATGCTCCATCTCCTTGATCGCGTCCAGTATCTCCTGCACCTTCTCCGGGCTCCGGGTGAGGTCGCGCCCCAGCTCCTTGCCCTTGATGATGATGGTACTCTTCCCGGAGAGCTCGGATACCTCGATATGCTGCGTGTTCCCCACCAGCTCGGGCCTGATGTGCTCGTAGGTCTCGGGCTCGCGCGTCACCGCGCTCACATGCATGCCGCCCTTGTGAGCGAAGGCTTTCTGGCCCACGTAGGGCTGGTGGGAGTCCGGCTTGATGTTCACGATCTCGCTCACGAAATGCGACAGCTCGGTCAGCCCCCTGAGGCCGTCCGGCGATACCACGGGGAGGTCCATCTTCAGCGCCAGGGCGGGGATGATCGAACACAGGTTGGCGTTGCCGCACCTCTCACCGTACCCGTTGATGGTGCCCTGCACCATGGTGGCCCCCTCCTCCACCGCGACCAGGCTGTTGGCGACGGCGCACTCCCCGTCGTTGTGGGCATGTATGCCCAATGGCACGCTGATCTCCTCCCGTACCGCGCGCACGATCTCCCTTACCTCGGAGGGAAGGGTGCCGCCGTTGGTGTCGCACAGGCACACCCAGTCCGCGCCCGCCTCCACCGCAGCCCTCACCGTCTCCATGGCATAACGGGCATTGCTCTTATAGGCGTCGAAGAAGTGTTCCGCGTCGTAGGCGATCTCGCGCCCCTGGCGCTTGATGAAATCCACGGTGTCCGCGATCATGTACAGGTTCTCGTCCAGCTGGGTGCGCAGGGCCGTGCGCACGTGCAGCTCCCAGGTCTTGCCGACGATGCACACCGCGCGCGTCTCCGCTCGCAGCAGGTCTTCGAGGCCGCGGTCCTTGTCCGTACCTATCATGGCCTTGCGCGTGGAGCCGAAGGCCACGGGGACCACGCTCTTCAACTCCAGCTCCGGGAGGCGCCGGAAGAACTCCGCGTCCTTGGGATTTGAGCCCGGATAGCCGCATTCCACGTAATGGAACCCGAAATCGTCCAGGCGGCGCAGGATCTTCAGCTTGTCTTCCACCGAAAGGGACACGCCCTCCATCTGGGCGCCGTCGCGCAGGGTGGTGTCATATAACCTTATGCGAGCGTCTGTCAACATCGACCCTCCAGGGAAAGCCCTTGCATGACGTCTTCGCTCCGCCTATTCCACATAATCAAGCCAGCCCTCGTATTCCTTTTCCGTTCCCTTGACGATGGAGAAGAACTTCTCCTGGATGCGCCGGGTGATGGGGCCGGGTTCGCCGATGACGCGGTCGTCCACCGAGCGTATCGGCACCACCTCCGCCGCCGTGCCGGTGAAGAAGGCCTCGTCCGCGGTATAGAGGTCGGTGCGTGCGAGGTCCTTCTCCCGGCAGGGGATATCGGAGTCCTCGGCGATGCGTATGACCGCGTCGCGCGTTATCCCCTCCAGGGCTCCCGAGATCGTGGGCGGGGTGAGCAACACTCCGCCGCGCACCACGAATATGTTCTCGCCCGCCCCGTCCGAGACGTGGCCGTGCATATTGAGGA
Source organism: Actinomycetota bacterium (assembly GCA_028697145.1). Lineage (GTDB taxonomy): Bacteria > Actinomycetota > Geothermincolia > Geothermincolales > RBG-13-55-18 > SURF-21. Next base: position 42,704 of record JAQVFR010000008.1, read on the forward strand.
GGATGGCCTCGTCGTAGCCCGCCTCCACCACCTCCATCTTGGCCAGGATGGAGTTGAGGTACTGGCCCGTGGCCTTGGCCGCGGTGGGGATGGAGTTGGACTCGTTGCGGCGGAAGGATGAGACCTTGGCGCGCACGCCGTGCTCGATGCCCTCCTCTCCCAGGTAGGCGCCCCAGGGCCATACGGCGATGGCCACGCTCACCGGGCAGGACAACGGGTGCAGGCCCATCTCACCGTAACCCCTGATGGCGATGGGACGGATATAACAGCTCTTGAGGCCGTTGGCGCGGATGACTACCTTGGTGGCCTCGATGAGCTCCTCCTGCGTATAGGGGATGGGCATATGGTAGATCAAGGCGGAACGGTAAAGCCTCTTGATGTGGTCGGCAAGGCGGAACACCGCCGCACCGCGCGCGGTCTCGTAGGCGCGTATGCCCTCGAACACCCCCGAACCGTAGTGCAGGGTATGGGTAAGGATGTGGATCTTGGCCTCCGCCCAGTCCACCAGTTCCCCGTCCATCCATATCTTATCTACTTCCGGAATCGGCATGTGTACTCCTTCCGTTGCTTGCCGCGTTCGTATCAGCGCCGGCGGGCACCGTTTCCGCTATTCCTCCGTGATGTATTTTACGACAAGATCCCCCACTTCCGAAGTCGACCTGCCCATCTTGCCCGCCGACATGGACTCGAGGTCCCGGGCGCACACGCGCATCACCGCCCTCTCGATACGGTCGGCGGCGTCCCTTTCCCCCAGGTGGTCCAGCATCATCTGCACCGCGCAGATGGCCGCCAGCGGATTGATGACGTTCTTCCCGGTGTACTTGGGAGCGGAGCCGCCGATGGGCTCGAACATGGAGGTCCCCTCGGGGTTGATGTTGCCCCCCGCCGCGACGCCCATGCCGCCCTGGATCATGGCCCCGAGGTCGGTGATGATGTCGCCGAACATGTTGTCCGTCACTATCATGTCGAACCATTCCGGGTTCTTCACGAACCACATGCAGATGGCGTCCACGTGGGCGTAGTCCGTGGAGATGTCCGCGTACTCCGCGGCCAGCTCGTTGAAGGTCCTCTCCCACAGGTCCCAGGCGTAGGTGAGCACGTTGGTCTTGCCGCACAGGGTGAGCTTGCGTTCGCGGTCGCGGCGGCGGCAGTATTCGTAGGCGAAGCGCAGGCAGCGCTCCACCCCCTTGCGCGTGTTGACGCTCTCCTGCACCGCCACCTCCTCCGGCGTGCCCTTGCGCAGGAATCCTCCGGTGCCGGCGTAGAGGCCCTCGGTGTTCTCGCGCACCACCACGAAGTCTATGTCCTCCGGCCCCTTGTCCTTGAGGGGGCAGTCGACGCCGGGATAGAGCTTCACGGGACGCAGGTTTATGTACTGGTCCAGGGCAAAGCGTATACGCAGCAGGATGCCCTGTTCCAGGATGCCCGGCTTGACATCGGGGTGGCCGATGGCCCCCAGGAAGATGGCGTCGAATGCTCGCAGCCCCTCCACCTCTTCGTCGGTGAGGACCACGCCCGTGTCCAGGTAGCGGTCGCCGCCGTAGGCGAAGAACTCCGTATCATAGTCGAATCCGGCCGCGCCCGCCGCGGCCTCGAGGACCTTGACGCCCTCCCTGGCCACCTCCGGCCCCGTGCCGTCGCCGGGGATCACCGCAATCTTGTACATCCTCTCACCTCGCGTGATCGTGTGATGACAGGTCCGTTTCCCGCGGGGCATGGCCCATAGCGGGTTAACCGTTCTCCTCTGCAAACTATACGCCTATTTCCCCAGGCGTTTCCTGACGTATTCCACCAGCCCACCCAGGGAAATAATCTCCCGCATGAAATCGGGGAAGGGCTGGGCCTCGAAGGTATTTCCGGTCGAGAGGTTCTCCACCATACCCCTCTCCAGGTCCACGCGCAGGTGGTCTCCCCCGCCGATATCATCCACCGCTCGCGGGCATTCCAGGATGGGCAAACCTACGTTGATGGCATTGCGGTAGAATATCCTGGCGAAGGACGATGCGATGACGCAGGACACCCCGCAGCCCCTGATAGCCAGCGGGGCGTGCTCCCGCGAGGAACCGGAGCCGAAGTTCTCCTCCGCCACGATGAAGTCCCCCTTGCGCACGCGCCGCCTGAACCCGGGGTCCAGGTCTTCGAGGCAATGGGCGCCCAGTTCGGCGGGGTCCGTCAGGGTCAGGTAGCGGGCGGGTATGATGACGTCGGTGTCTACGTCGCGGCCGTAACGCCATGCCTTTCCCTCCAGGATCATGCCGCTCATCCCCCCATCACCTCCCTGGGATCGGTGAGCCTGCCGGTCACGGCGGAGGCCGCCGCCACCGCGGGCCCGGCGAGATAGACCTCCCCTTCCTTGTGGCCCATGCGTCCCACGAAATTGCGGTTGGTGGTGGATACCGCCCTCTCTCCGGCGGCGATCACCCCCATGTGGCCGCCCAGGCACGGCCCGCAGGTCGGCGTGCTCACCACCGCTCCCGCGCGGATGAAGGTCTCCATCCAGCCTCGGCGGATCATCTCCAGCTTTATCCTCGGCGTGCCGGGAAAGATGATGGTGCGGACGTGGGGATGCACCTCCCTGCCCTCGAGGATGCCGGCGGCAGTCTCCATGTCCTCCAGCCACCCGTTGGTGCAGGAGCCGATGACCACCTGGTCGATCTTCACTTCCCCGGCCTGCGAGATGGGGCGCACGTTGGAGGGCAGGTGCGGGAAAGCCACCTGCGGCTCTAGCGCTCCCACGTCGAAAGTGATCTCCTCTTCGTACACTGCGTCGGGATCGCTCTCGAAGGCGCGGTAATCGCGCCGCGCCCTTTTCTCGAGCCAGGCGCGGGTCTTCGCGTCCACAGCGAAGATGCCGTTCTTGGCACCCGCCTCTACCGCCATGTTGGCCATGGTGAACCTGCCCTCCATGGAGAGGGCGTCTATGGCCGGCCCGCAGAACTCCATGGCGCGGTAGCGGGCGCCGTCCACCCCGATGCTGCCGATGGTGTGCAGGATGAGGTCCTTGCCCCCGATCCACGGCTTCAGTTCCCCCTCGTAGCGCAGGCGCATGCTCTCGGGCACGCGCAGCCACACCTCCCCCAGGGCCATGGCCATGGCCAGGTCGGTGGAGCCCATCCCCGTGGAAAAAGCTCCCAGTGCGCCGTAGGTGCAGGTATGGGAATCGGCCCCCACGATCAGCTCGCCCGGGAGCACCAGGCCTTCCTCGGGGAGCAGCACGTGTTCTATGCCGACCCTGCCTACCTCGTAGTAGTGCTCCAGCCCCTGTTGCCGTGCGAAATCCCTGATCAGGGCGCAGTTCTCCGCCGCCGGGATGTCCCGGGCGGGGGCGAAGTGGTCCGGCACCAGCGCTACCCGCGAGGGGTCGAAGACCCTCTCGGCTCCCATGGCGCGGAAGGCCTCAATGGCCAGGGGGGCGGTGATATCGTTGGCCAGGGCGAGGTCCACGCGCGCTCCCAGCAGCTCTCCCGGCCTCACTTCATCGCGGCCGGCATGCCACGCCAAAATCTTCTCAGTGATCGTCTTTCCCATGTGGTTACACCTGTATGCGGATCAGCTCTTGGCCTTCTTCGCGGCGCTCTTCTTCGCGGTACTCTTCTTCGCCGTGGCTTTCTTGGCCGTGGCCTTCCTGGCCGTGGCCTTCGCGGGCGAGCGCGACGTCTTCGCCTGGCGCGCCAGTTTCTTCTTCTCCATCAGCCCCTTCTGGACGGCGCGGTTGATGGCGTTGACGTAGGCGCGGGCGCTGGCCTCGATGATGTCCGGGCTGACGCCGCGCCCCACCACCTCGTGGCCCTCGATGTCCAGCTTGACCGTCACGTCACCCATGGCGTCCAGCCCCTTGGTGATGGCCTGCACCTGATAGGCCTTGAGCTTGGCCCTTATCTTCGTGGCCTTGAGTATGGCCCTGCACACGGCGTCCACCTGACCGTCTCCGGTGGAGGTCGCCTCATAGCCCTTGCCCTCGCGCGACAGCTTCACTGCCGCGATGGGGATGGCGCCGGTGCCCGAGGAGGACTGCATGTACTCGAGCTGGAAGAGCTCCTCCAGGGTGCGGATCTCGTCCAGGGCGATGGCCTCCAGGTCCTTGACCGCCACCTCCTTCTTCTTGCCCGCCAGCTCCTTGAAGCGTATGAAGGCCCTCTCCAGGCCCTTGTCGTCCAGGTAGAACCCCATCTCCTCCAGCTTGGTCTTGAGCGCGTGCCGGCCGGAGTGCTTCCCCAGGTAGATCTCGGATTCCACCAGGCCGACGTCCTCGGGCTGCATGATCTCATAGGTCTCGCGGTGCTTGAGCACGCCATCCTGGTGTATGCCGGACTCGTGCGCGAAGGCGTTGTCCCCCACCACCGCCTTGTTGGGCTGCACGGTATAGCCGGTGAGCATGGACACCAGGCGCGAGGCCTGGTATATCTCGCGGCTGTTGACGCCGGTGGTCATGTCCATGGCGTCCTTGCGGGTGTTGATGATCATCACGATCTCCTCCAGGGAGCAGTTGCCCGCGCGCTCCCCGAGGCCGTTAATGGCGCACTCGATCTGGCGGGCGCCCGCGCGGGCCGCGGCCATGGAGTTGGCCACCGCCAGACCCAGGTCGTTGTGGCAGTGCACGCTGATGATGACGTCCTCCGCTCCCGGCACGTTCTCGATCACCCCTCTTACCAGCGCGGCGAACTCGTCGGGCACCGCATATCCCACCGTGTCGGGTATATTGATCACCGTGGCCCCCGCCTTGATGGCGGCGGCGTAAACCTCGTAGAGGAACTCGGGGTCGGAACGCGTGGCGTCCATGGCCGAGAACTCCACGTTCTCCACGTACTTGCGGGCATAGGCCACGGCGTCCCGCGCCATCTCCAGCACCTGCTTCGGGCTCTTCTTGAGCTGGTACTTCATGTGGTGCTCGGAGGTGGACACGAAGGTGTGGATGAGCGGCCGCTCCGCGAACATCAGGGCCTCCCAGGCCCAGTCGATATCGTTGCGGTCGGTGCGGGACAGGGCGCAGATGATCGGCCCCTTGACGTTCTTGGCTATGGCCTTTACCGCCTCGAAATCCGAGGGGCTGGAGACGGGGAATCCGGCCTCGATGGCGTCAACCTCCAGGCGCGCGAGCTGCTCCGCGATCTCCACCTTCTCCCTCTGGTTGAGGCTGATGCCGGGCGCCTGTTCGCCGTCCCGCAGCGTGGTGTCGAAGATGTATATCCTCTGCGTCATCGCTCCTTCCTTTCCGCTCAGATCCGCGCCGCCGCGGCGGCCACTCCCCTGATTATACTGCCTGCAGGCCCCAAAGCCCTTACCAAAGGGTAATGAACTTGCTGTCGTTGACGTCCGGGATGCGGCGTATCTCCTCCATCACCTCTTCGGGGATAGGTATATCGACGTTGATGCCCATCACCGCCTCTCCGCCTATCTTCCGCCTCCCCACCTGCATGTGCGCGATGTTGATGCCGTGGTTCCCGAGTATGGTCCCCACCTTGCCGATCATGCCGGGGATGTCCGCGTAGCGGAAGAAGGCCATGTACTGGGAGGGCCCGAGGTCGATGTCATATTCGTAGACGTGCACGAAACGCTCCGCGTTGGACAGCCCCACCAGGGTGCCTCCCACCGCGACCTCGTCCCCCTCGCGGCGTCCCCGCACCATGATCAGGTTCACGTAATCGCGGGTCTGCTCCGACTTGGTCTCGCGCACCGCGATGCCCCTGTCCTTGGCGAACAGCGGCGCGTTGATGTAATTGACGGGCTCGAATACTACCTTCTGGAAGAATCCCTTGAGCACGGCCACGGTGAGCACCCCTGTCTCGTAGCCCGCTAGTTCGCCCAGGTACTCCACCTCTATCTCGTCCACATGCCCCTCCACCAGGTAGGTGAGTAGCAGTCCCAGCTTCTCCGCCAGGGGCAGGAAGAGGCGCACCGATTCGTCCACCTCCGCCGGGACCGGTAGGTTCACCACGTTGGCCACGAACTCACCCTTCAGCGCCGCGCCCACGAACTCCGCTATCATGGTTCCAGCGCGGTCCTGAGCCTCCTGGGTGGACGCTCCCAGGTGCGGAGTGGCTATGACCCCGGGGTGCTCGATGAGCGGGCATTCCGTGGCCGGCTCGTTCTCGAACACGTCCAGGGCGGCGGACGCCACCTTGCCGGAGTCCAGGGCTCTGTGCAGGGCTTCCTCGTCGATGATGCCGCCGCGCGCCACGTTGAGCACGCGCACGCCGTCTTTCATCTTCGCGAACTCGGCGTCCCCCAGGAGGTGGTAGGTCTCGGGGGTTTTGGGCAGGTGGACTGTGATGAAGTCCGCCTGGCTCAGCAGCTCTTCCAGCTCCGATACCAGCTCTATGCCCAGCTTCTTCCCCTTCTCCTCGGAGACGTACGGATCGTAGGCGATGACCTGCATGCCGAAGGCCTGGCAGCGGTGGGCAACCAGGGTGCCGATGCGGCCGAGACCGACGATACCCATCACCTTGTGGAAGAGCTCCACGCCCTCGAATCTCTTGCGGTCCCAGCACCTCTCGCGCAGGGAGTTCACCGCCTCCGGCACGTTGCGGCACATGGCCATGAGCAGGGCCATGGTCTGCTCCGCGGCGGAGATGATATTGCTCTGGGGAGCGTTGATGACCATTATGCCCCGTTTTGTCGCCGCTTCGACGTCGATATTGTCCACGCCCACCCCGGCGCGGCCGATGACCTTCATGGACGTTGCGGCCTCGACGGCCTCGGCGTCCACCCTGGTGGCCGAGCGCACGATGAGGCCCTCGTACTCCCCCAGGCGTTGGAGCATCTCCTCCCTGGACATGTCGGGCAGGAAGTCAACCTCGAAATCCTTGCGCAGCATCTCGATGGCCGCTTCAGCTATCTTCTCCTTGACCAGGATACGGGCCAACTTGATCCTCCCTGTTCTCGTTCTCTCACGGGTGTATTTTCATCGGACGCCTGCCCGCGCCACGGTCCCGGCCGCTGGCTTCCCGCGTCTTTGTATGATCCACTCAGCTTGGCGAATGGGTCATTTCCAAGTATACCTTCTCCGCCGCGGCTATGCCCGAGCCCATGTCGAAGGAATGGCCGAGCTCCGCCAGGGTCATCTCCAGCGCAGATAAGGCCGCCACCACGTCCAGGAAGCCGTAATAACCGACGTGTCCTATGCGGAAAACCCTTCCCTTCAGGCGATCCTGCCCGCCCGCGATGATCACGCCGTGAACGCGATTCATGTGCCTGACGATGTCCCCGCCGCCGATCCCACCGGGCGCCTTCACGGCCGTCACCGCGTAGGCGCGGTCAAGGTCCTTGGGGAAGAGCTCCAGGCCCATGGCACGCACCGCGGCCCGCGTGCACATGGCCAGCACGCGGTGCCTCTCCCAGGCCTCCTCCATGCCCTCCTCCAGCAGGATGTCCATGGCCACGGACATGCCCTTTACCAGGCTCACGGGCGGCGTGAACGGCGACTCCGGGCTGTCGGAGTTGAATTTCTTGCGCGCCTTCTTGAAGCAGAAATAGTAGGCCGGCAACGTCGCCGCATCCACCAGCTCCCAGGCCTTGGGGCTCACGGCCACTGCGGCCAGACCGGGCGGCGTCATCAGGGCCTTCTGCGAGCCGGTGACCAGCACGTCGACGCTCCATTCGTCGGTGCGCAGCTCGAGCGCTCCCGCTCCGCTGATGGAGTCCACCACCAGGATGGCGCCGGTGCCCCTCACCGCCTCTCCGATGGCCTTGACGTCGTTGACCACACCCGTGGAGGTCTCGGAGTGGGTGACGAACACCCCCCTGGTGTCCGGTTTTTCCCGCAGGTAACGCGCTATGACCTCCGCGTCTGCCGCCTCGTCCCAGGGGTATTCGTATTCCTCCACCTCCAGGCCGTAGACCCTGCCTATCTCGGCGAAGCGCTGCCCGAACTTCCCTCCCGCCGCCACCAGCACGCGGTCGCCGGGGCTGAAGCAGTTGGCCACCGCCCCCTCCATGGCCCCGGTCCCCGAGGCCGCGAAGGTGAGCACGTCGTTCTTCGTCAGCAGGACCTTCTTCAGGCCCTCCACCATGCGCACGAACAGCTCCGTATAGGCCGGGGTGCGGTGGTGGATGATGGGCTCGGCCTGCACCAGGCTCACCTGGTGCGGGATGGGCGTGGGCCCCGGGGTCATCAGGTACTCCTTGCGGATCATTGCGGACCTCCTCCTGTCGCTTTATCCATCACCGCCACGCCTCCGATTTCAGAGTAACCTTCACCGCCGACCTGTGTCCTGGTTTCAGTTCCGGCCTACTCCAAGGTCGCCAGGCCCCGGGTGGAGCCTCGCTCCCTAAAATTATCATAAATCCCGCCCGCCTGCTCGCGGCGGTCGGAACCTTTCTTCCTATTCCTTGGGCAGCCAGCTCATCATGGAGCGCAACTCGCGCCCGACCTGCTCGATGAGGTGAGCCGCGTCCCTGCGCCGCAGGGCGTTATAGGCCGGGCGCCCCGCCTGGTTCTCCAGTATCCACTCGCTCGCGAACCTGCCGCTCACGATCTCCTCCAGGATGGCGCGCATCTCCCGCCGCGTGTCCTCGGTGATGATCCTGCGCCCGCGCGTGAGGTCGCCGTACTCGGCGGTGTCGCTGATGGAGTAACGCATGTAGGAGATGCCCCTCTCGTAGATGAGGTCCACGATGAGCTTGAGTTCGTGTAGGCACTCGAAGTATGCGATCTCCGGCTGGTAGCCCGCCTCGACCAGGGTGTCGAAACCCGCGCGGACGAGCTCGGTGACGCCCCCGCAGAGCACGCACTGTTCGCCGAAGAGATCGGTCTCCGTCTCCTCCTCGAAGGTGGTCCTGATCACGCCGGCGCGCGCCGCCCCCAGCCCCTTGGCGTAGGCGAGGCCGACGCCCAGGGCGCGTCCGGTGTAATCCTGGTGCACCGCCACCAGCGAGGGGACCCCGCTCCCCTCCTCGTACATGCGGCGCACGATATGGCCCGGCCCCTTGGGGGCCACCATGATCACGTCGACGTTCTCGGGGGGGACGATCTGGCTGAAATGGATGTTGAAGCCGTGGGCGAAGAAGAGGGCGTTGCCCTCCGCGAGCCCTGGCTTGACGCTGTTTTCGTAGACCTCTTTCTGGAACTGGTCGGGCACCAGCATGACCACGATGTCTCCCGCCGCGGCGGCCTCGGCGAGGCCCAGAACCTCGAAGCCGGCTTGCTGCGCCCGCTCGCGGTCGGGATCGGACTCGCGCAGTCCCACCACCACCCGCACCCCGGAGTCGCGCAGGTTGAGGGCATGCGCATGTCCCTGGCTGCCATATCCGATCACGGCCACCGTCTTTCCGTCCAGGAGCGAGAGGTCCGCGTCTTCCCCGTAATATATATCCGCCATTTCTTCCTACCTCCTCATGCTGAGCTTGCTGTGCTATTTACCGCGCGGCAAGGCCACCTTGCCGGTCCTCACCAGTTCCCTTATTCCGTACGGTTTGAGCAGGTCCTCGAAGGCCCTTAGCTTGGGGGCGTTGCCGGTGACCTCAACGATGATGCTCTCGCTCGATACGTCGATGATGTTCCCCCGGAAGATATCCGCGATCTCGATGACCTCTGAGCGGTTCCCCGCGTCGACCTTTATCTTGGCCATGACCATCTCCCGCGCCACCGAGGTCTCGGGGTCGAGGTCGGTGATCTCGATGACGTTGATGAGCTTGTGCAGCTGTTTGCGCACCTGCTCCAGGGAGTGCTCCTCCACGTCCACCACGATGGTCATGCGCGAGATGTCCGGCTTCTCGGTGGTCCCCACCGCCAGGCTCTCGATGTTGAAGCCGCGGCGGGCGAAGAGCTCCGCCACCCTGGCCAGGACGCCGGGCTTGTTCTCCACCAGAACGGAAAGCGTGTGCTTCATCCCCATCACCCCTTAGAGGAACGGCTCCTCGGCCTTCTCCGGGTGGATCTTCTCCACCGGGTAGAGCATGTCACCGATCATATCGTACAGCGGCGCCCCGGGGGCCACCATGGGGTAGACGTTCTCCTCCGGCTCGACGCGGAAATCGATGAGCACCGGGCAGTCCGTCTCTATCGCCTCCACGATTGCCGCCTCCACCAGGTCGGGATCCGTCACCCTTATCCCCTTGGCCCCGAAGGCCTCGGCCAGGGCCACGAAGTCGGGGCTCTCCTGCTCCCTCTCCAGGCAGGAACAGGAGTAGGTGCGGTTATAGAAGAGCTGCTGCCACTGCCGCACCATGCCCAGGTAGCCGTTGTTGAGGATGGCCACCTTCACCGGGGCCCCCTCGAGCACCGCCGTGGCCAGCTCCTGCATGGTCATCTGGAAGCTGCCGTCGCCGGCGATGTCAAATACCAGGTCACCGGGCCGGCCCAGCTGCGCCCCGATGGAGGCGGGGAAGCCGAAGCCCATGGTGCCCAGCCCGCCGGAGGAGACGAAGCGCCGGGGCTTTTCCATGGGGTAGAACTGCGCCGCCCACATCTGGTTCTGCCCCACCTCGGTGCAGATAATCGCGTTTCCCCCCGTGATCTCATGTATCTTCTCCACCACGTACTGGGGCTTGAGTCCGGGGCCTTTCTCGTAGGTCAGGGGATACTTCTCTTTCCAGTCCATGACCAGGGAATCCCATTCGCGCCGGTCCGGCGACTGCACCTCATCCTTCAACTCCCTGATGGCCGCGTTCAGCTCCTTGAGGACCTGCCTGCAGTCCCCGACGATGGGGATGTGGGCACGCACGTTCTTGCTGATCTCCGCGGGGTCGATATCGATGTGGATCACCCTGGCCTTGGGGGCGAACTCCGAGAGCTTACCGGTGATGCGGTCGTCGAAACGCGCCCCCACCGCCACGATGAGGTCGGTCTCGCAGATGGCATAGTTGGCGCACCTGGTGCCGTGCATCCCCAGCATACCCAGGGAGAGCCGGTGGCTCTCCGGGAAAGCCCCCTTGCCCATGAGGGTGTGGGCGACGAAGATCTTGTTGCCCGCCGCCAGCTTCTTGAGCTCACCCTCCGCGCCGGCGGTGATCACGCCCCCTCCCGCGTATATCACCGGACTCCTGGACTCCAGGATGGCGCGGGCCGCCATCCTGATCTGCTTCTTGTGGCCCTTGACGGTGGGCTTGTAACCGCGCAGCACGGGATGCTCCCGCCGGCGGTATTCGAGCTCGGCGCGGGAGACGTCGACGGGCAGGTCGATGACCACCGGCCCCGGGCGACCCGTGTGCGCGATATAGAAGGCCTCCTGCACCACGTCGGGTATGTCCGCCGGGTCCTTGACGAGATAATTGTGCTTGGCTATGGGCAGGGTTATGCCGGTGGTGTCCGCCTCCTGGAAGGCATCGGTGCCTATGAGGTTGGTCGCCACCTGCCCGCTTATGGCCACCATGGGCACGGAGTCCATGTAGGCGTTGGCGATGCCCGTGACCAGGTTGGTCGCTCCCGGGCCCGAGGTGGACATGCACACCCCCACGCGGCCGGTCACGCGGGCATAACCGTCGGCGGCATGCGCGGCCCCCTGCTCGTGCCGGGTGAGCACCTTGCGCATCCTGCTCTCGTAAAGTGCGTCGAATACCGGGAGCATCACGCCGCCGGGGATGCCGAAGATTACCTCGACGCCCTCGTCCTCGAGGCTCTTCACCAGCGCTCTGGCTCCGGTAAGTCTCACGCCCACCACCTTCTCGCTTTCCTCAGCATTCCTCGAACCGCAGTCTCACGGCCCCCCTGCTCGCGCTGGAGACGCGCCGCGCATACTCGGCCAGCACGCCCTCCGTTACCCTTGGCGCGGGTGGCCTCCAGGCTTCCGCCCTCCGCTTCATCTCCGCGTCATCCACGGCGGCGTCGATGCGGCGCCCGGGTATGTCCAGCTCTATGACGTCCCCCTCCTCCAGCAGGGCGATAGGCCCTCCCTGCGCGGCCTCGGGGGAGATATGCCCTATCGCCGCCCCGCGCGAGCCGCCCGAGAAGCGGCCGTCGGTTATGAGCGCGACCTTGCCCGACAGGCCCATGCCCGCGAGGGTGGCGGTGGGATTGAGCATCTCGCGCATGCCGGGGCCTCCGCTCGGTCCCTCGTAGCGCACCACGATGACGTCGCCCTCGCTGATGCGTCCGGCCCGCATGGCCTCCACCGCCTCCTCCTCGCCGTCGAAGACCCGCGCGGGGCCGCGGTGGCGCAGCAGGTTCTCCGGCACGGCGGACTGCTTGACCACGGCCCCCTCCGGCGCCAGGTTTCCGCTGAGGATGGCCAGGCCGCCCGTGGGCATGTAGGGATCGTCCACCGGCCTGAGCACCTCGGGGTTGAGGGTGTTCCTGCCCGCCACGATGTCCCCGATGCGGTCCGCAGCCACGCAAGGGGCATCGAGGTCGATGAGCCCCTTCCTGGAAAGCTCTCCCATCACCGCGGGTATGCCTCCCGCCTCGTGCAGGTCCTGCATGTGGTGGCGGCCCTCGCCCGCCGGACTGATGCGCGCCAGGTTGGGCGTGGCGTCGCATATCTCCTGTATGGTATCCAGGTCCAGCTCCAGGCGCGCCTCGTAGGCGACAGCCAGGAGGTGCAGGACGGTGTTGGACGACCCCCCGACGGCCATGTCCACCGCCAGGGCGTTGCGCAGCGACTCCGGGGTGATGATGTCTCTCGGCCTGCGCCCGATACTCAGCATCTCCATGACCGCCATGCCCGCCTCCTTGGCCAGGCGCAGGCGCTGTGCGTACACGGCGGGGATGGTGCCGTTGCCGGGAAGCCCCATGCCGATGGCCTCGGTGAGGCAGTTCATGGAGTTGGCCGTGAAGAGCCCGGCGCAGCTCCCGCAGCCCGGGCAGGCGCATTCCTCGAGCTCCGCGAGTTCCTCCGCCTCCATGCGTCCCGCCTCCACCGCGCCCTGCGCCTCCATGACGGTGATGAAATCCACGTCGCGGGCGCGGTGGCGTCCCGCCAGCATGGGCCCGCCGCTCACCACCACCGTCGGGATGTTCACCCGCGCCGCCGCCATGAGCATGCCGGGATCGATCTTGTCGCAATTGGTCACCAGCACCATGGCGTCGAAAGCCTGCGCCCTGGCCATCATCTCCACGCTGTCAGCGATGATCTCGCGCGAGGGCAGCGAGTAGTGCATGCCGGCATGCCCCATGGCGATGCCGTCGCAGATGCCGATGACCCCGAACTGCATGGGAGTCCCCCCCGCCATGCGCACGCCCGCCTTCACCGCGTCCGCCACCTGCTGCAGGTGGGTGTGTCCGGGTATGACCTCGTTCGCCGCGCAGGCCACCCCCACCCAGGGCTGCCCGATCTCGCGGTCGGTGTAGCCGATGGCCTTGAGCAGGGAGCGGTGGGGCGCCCTCGCCAGGCCCTTTTTCGCGGAGTCGCTTATAAGTCCCATTATTTCCCTCCGGTATAGCAAAGAAGGCAATCGGAAACCGCAGTTATAGACTGTATTATTTAGATAATGGAAGCGGTCGTCAAGGTTTCCCCCGTCTGCTCCATGACTCGCCGACAGGGCTGTGGGACTTATCCTGGCCTCAATCCTTTACCTCCCACCAACGCCCTGCTCTCTCCGGAAGACCATGATGCAGGCGTCGCGCATGTATTCGATGCCGCTTTTTTCGCAGTATGCCGCCGCCTCGTCGCATTCCGAACCCGGCTGCATCCATATGCGCTCTATGCCCGCCTGCTCAGCCTCCCTCACCACCTTCTCCGTGACCTCGGGAGGGACCACGGTGATGACCAGGTCAGGCCTGCGCGGCAGGCTTGCCAGGTCCGGGTAGCAAGGGACCCCTTCTATCTCATCGCAAGCGGGATTCACGCCGTAAGCCTCGTAGCCGCCATGTTTGAGGTCCATGAGCACCTTGTAGCCGAACTTCCCGCGGTCCCTGGAAGCTCCCACTACCGCGACGACTTCTATCTGCCGCAGGTCCAGGTCCATCATCTCACATCACTCCCCAAACCCATTCTAGCAGAACCGTTCCCAATCGCCTTCGGGTGGCATGCAGGCATTGCCTGTGTTCCGTCTCATGCCGGCGATTACCACCGTGCGGCAGTGACCAGCTCGTGAGACATCGCCCTTTTCACCAACAGGGCCAGGCCAAACGGCCTGGCCCTGTTTCTCGTTGTCAAGCCTCTATTCGTCAGCCTTCTCGAGGTCGTCGATACGCTTGCTGATGTTCTCCAACTGCTGGGTGAGCAGCTCGGACTGCCTCTTCAGATAATCCAGCTCGTTGAAGCCTCCGGCCGCCGGCCCCATTCCTGCGCCTGCCTGAAACGCCTGCTGCATCTGCGGGGTAGGCCATCTGCCGGTCATGATGTATTCCGCGCAAGGTCCCAATCCGCTGGCGCTACGCCCCTGCCATCCCGGGCTGTAACCGAACCTCATCCACCCCGGAAGGCCGGTAGCATAGTACATGTTCCTATTGCCATAACCTCCCACTTGCGACCCTCCTTCCGTTCACGATAGTCTCCTCGAGCACACTCAATAGCCGGGGCCGTACCCGCCCCAGACGCCTCCTGGTCCAGCACCTCCAGGCAACCACGGCGCCGATGCGGGATATTCTCCGCTCCCATAGATTCCCGGACTCATGGCTCCCGAATAACCGTATCCGGGGTAAGCCCACCATCGCCTCGGCAGCCATGGATAGAACCTGCAGTGCGGATAGGGATTTCCTCTTCCCCTTCCCGGCCTGCCTCCGAAACCGGAGCCTCCTCTTCCTCTCGGCGGCATCTGCTCACCTCCTATATCTTTACGGTCATATGCCCATAATCATGATAACGCCTTAATTGGGCATATGTCAAATATTCAATGGCACCTGCAAGGCGGCGTCATGAGGGGTGGATTTGCACCATACCGTCCAGCATGCGAGCGAGACCGTGGTATCAAGAGGGAGCCGGTCCAAACGGCCAAAGGCGCGTATCAGTGCGCGACAGCCTAAAGCCTCGCGATTATCGCATCCGCCATATCCGAGGTCCCGGCCTCGCCGCCCAGGTCGTAGGTGACCGTCTTGCCCTCGGCTATGACCGCCGCCGTCGCGCCGTAGATGCGCCGCGCCGCCTCCTCCTCGCCGATGTGGTGCAGCATGAGCACGCCGGTGAGGATCTGGGCGGTGGGGTTGACCTTGTTCATGCCCGTGTACTTGGGCGCGCTGCCGTGCACCGGTTCGAAGACCTGTATATCCTCGCCGATATTGGCGCTGGGAGCTACCCCCAGCCCTCCCACCAGCCCGGCGCAGAGGTCGGAGATGATGTCTCCGTAGAGGTTGGGCAGGACCAGCACGTCGTAGATATGCGGTTTCTGCACCAGCTGCATGGCCATGTTGTCCACGATGCGGTCCTCGAACTCGATATCCGGGTAGGCCGTCGCCACGCTCCGCGCGACCTCGAGGAAGAGGCCATCGGTGAACTTTAGTATGTTGGCCTTGTGCACCGCGGTGACCTTGCTCCGCCCCTCGCGGCGGGCGTAGTCGAAGGCGAAGCGGCAGACGCGCTCGGACGCCCCGCGGGTGATGAGCTTGATGCTCTCCGCCGTGTCCTCGTCCACCTGGCGCTCGATGCCGGCGTAGAGATCCTCGGTGTTCTCCCTCACCACCACCAGGTCGATGTCCCTGTAGGGCGAGCGCACGCCCTCGATGCTCTTCGCCGGGCGCAGGTTGACGTAGAGGTCGAGTTCCTTGCGCAGGGCGACGTTGATGCTGCGGAAACCGGAACCGACCGGGGTGGTGACCGGTCCCTTCATGGCCACCTTGTTCTCACGGATGGAATCCAGCACGTGGGCGGGCAGGGGGGTGCCGTATTTCTCCATGACGCCGGCCCCCGCCTCCTGCACTTCCCATGCTATCTCCACTCCCGCCGCCTCGATGATCCTGCGGCAGGCCTCGACGATTTCCGGCCCTATGCCGTCGCCCGGTATCAGGGTAACCTTCCTCATAGCTCGAATCCTCCATGTTTCCTCAGGTATGCGGTGAGCCCGCCCTCCGCGAGGATGTCCATCATCACGGCGGGCAGCGGTGTTATCTCGGCCTCGCTTCCACGGGTTAGGTTCCTCACCCTGCCCGCCCCCAGGTCGACCTCCAGCTCGTCACCGGCCTCGATGCCGGCCGTGTCGCACTCCACAGCGGGCAGTCCCTTGTTGATGGCGTTGCGGAAGAAGATGCGCGCGAAGGAGCGGGCCAGGACGGCACTTACCCCGGCGTGCTTGATGACCAGGGGGGCCTGCTCCCGGGACGAGCCGCAGCCGAAGTTGCCACCGGCGACGATGAAATCTCCCGGCTGCACCCTTGCGTAGAAGTCGGGGTCGATGTCCTCCATGCAATGGCAGGCCAGCTCGTCCATGTCCAGCGTCTTGAACTTGTATTTGCCCGAGATGATGTAGTCGGTGTTGACGTCGTCCCCGAATACATGGGCCTTACCCCTCAGTATCATGTCCCGGTCCATGAGCTTGTTCCTTTTCCTTCCGTGCTTACAGCATGCGGCGGGGGTCGGTTATCTTTCCAGCCACCGCGCTCGCCGCCACGGTGGCGGGGCTTGCCAGGTAGATAAAGGCGTTGGCGTTGCCCATTCGGCCCTTGAAGTTGCGGTTGGCGGTGGATATCACCCGCTCCCCGTCTGATGGCACGCCGTTATGGGTGCCCACGCACGGTCCGCATCCCGGGGTCACGAATGCCGCGCCGGCCTCTATCAGCCTCTGCGCTACGCCCCTGTCCATGGCGTCCATGAGCACCTGCCGGGACGCGGGCGCCACGATGAGGCGCACCTCGGGGCTTACCCTCCTGCCGGCCAGGATGCGGGCCGCCACCTCCAGGTCCTCCAGGCGCCCGTTGGTGCAGGTGCCGATGACCGCCTCCTGTATGGGGGTGCCCTCCACCTCCTCCACCGGCCTCGCGTTGTCCACACGGTGTGGCTCCGCCACCTGGGGCGTCAGGCCGCCGAGGTCGCATTCCCTCACCTCCGCGTAGTCGGCATCCGGGTCGGGAGCTGCCGGTGCGCAGGAGCGCGTAACGCGTCCTTCCAGCCACGCCATGGTCTTCTCGTCCGCCTCCATGAGTCCCGCCTTGGCCCCCATCTCCACCGCCATGTTGGATATGGTGAAGCGCGCCTCCACGCTCAGCGAGTCTATCACCTCGCCGCCGTACTCCACCGCCAGGTAGGTGGCGCCGTCCGCCGTGATCTCGCCGGCCAGGAAGAGGGCGACGTCCTTGGAATAGACGCCTTCCTGCAGCTTGCCTTGCAGTTCCAGGCGCATGGTGGGCGGGACCTTGAACCACAGCTTGCCGGTGAGCATGGCCGCGGCCAGGTCGGTGGACCCCACCCCGGTCGAGAAGGCGTTGATGGCACCGTAAGTGGTGGTGTGTGAATCGGCCCCGATGACGATGTCGCCGGGCGCCACGTGGCCCTGTTCGGGCAGGAGGCAGTGGCACACCCCGCACCCCACGTCGTATATGCCCACCCCCTGCTCCGCGGCGAAGGCGCGCATCATGGCGTGGAGGTTTGACACCCCCTCCAGGGGGCTGGGCGCGCTGTGGTCTATGACCAGCGCCACCCGCGATGGGTCCTGCACCTTTTCGCCGCCGAGCTCGCGGAAGGCATTGACAGCCAGGGGCGACGTGCCGTCCTGGCCCATCATGAAGTCCACCTTCGTGACCACCAGTTCCCCCGCCCTCACATCGCGGCCACAGTGGGCGGAGAATATCCTCTCCGCAATGGTCATACCCATCGATCCACTCCTCGCGTATCCTCTTGATTTCATGCGTAATTGCTGCTCTTGCAGTTATTTCGCGGTCCTGCGGCGCCTGCTTTCCCGGACCACGGCTATCATTATCGACTACAACCCTCCATTTCGCAAAGACCAAGCTCAAAACCAACTGGGGGTCTTGTTTTTTGCATACCGCGGTATGTTGCTTGTTGGCAACCGGGGTCTTATCGCGTTCGTGCAAGAAGTGACCCCCATGGCTTGTGTCCGAGGTGGTTCACGTTCTTCCCGGCGTTGGTCTGGAGGGGAGTGGTCTCGAACGGCAGGGGTGGCTGTCTATCGATGCGCCGGGCATGAGGTAATGCGGGTTGGGGCCAGGATAAATCCTGGCCCGCAGCGCTTCGCGTCGCTCCGCTCTGATAGGCGGGTATGGGCTCGGTCTTGACATTCCTCGCCTGCGGCTCGGACGCAAAACCGAGCCCGTGTGGCGGATTGGGGAGAGGGCGCGGGTGCGCGGACGGGCGGGTTATGGATAGGGCGGGGTTAATGATAAAATATCCTGGATGTTCAAAAGACCGTCACGGGTCGTAAACCCGCTGGATTCGTGAAAGCTCGAAGGAGGAAGACATGGCAGCAGATTCGCAGAAAGCCAAGGTAGTAGTCATCGGGGCAGGCCCGGGAGGATACGTGGCCGCCATCAGGGCGGCCCAGCTGGGCAGCGGGGTGGTACTGGTGGAGAAAAACCTCCTGGGAGGGACCTGCCTCAACTGGGGCTGTATACCGACAAAAGCCCTGCTCGCTTGCGCAGAGGCGCTGGAGGTCATCAAGGATGCGGATGAATATGGCATCAAGGTCTCCGATCCCGTTCCCGACCTCAAGGCCATGGTCGAGCGCAAGGAGAAGATAAGCGAGCAGCTTCGTAACGGCATCGCGCAGCTTCTCAAGGCCAACAAGGTGGAATACGTGAAGGGAACGGCCTCCCTGGCCTCACCCGGCCAGGTGAAGGTGGCCACGGACGAGGGCGAGAAGGTCATCGAAACCGAGAGAGTGATACTCGCCACCGGATCCGAGCCGGCACGCCTGCCCACCTTCGACTTCGACCAGCCGGCCATACTCACCTCGACGGAGGGGCTGGAGCTCACCGAGATCCCCAAGTCCATGATCATCGTCGGCAGCGGCGTGGTGGGCTCGGAGTTCGCCACCATCTACAATGCCCTCGGGACCAAGGTCACCATGGTGGAGCTCATGTCCCGCATCCTCCCCACCGAGGACGACCGCATCTCACAGCAGATGAAGCGCATCCTGAACAAGAAGGGGATCGAGATACTCACCGAGACCACCATCGACGAGATGGTGGAATACCGTTCCGACGGCGTGAAGGCCAAGCTCTCCAGCGGCGATATCCTCGAGGCGGACAAGCTGCTGGTCTCCATTGGCAGGTCCCTCAACTCAGCCGGGCTCGGTCTGGACGAGGTCGGTGTCGAACTCGGCAAGCGCGGCGAGATCGTCGTCAATGAACGCATGGAGACCAGCGTGCCAGGGGTCTACGCCATCGGCGACGTGGTCGGAGGGATCCTCCTCGCCCACGTTGCCTCCTTCGAGGGAGTCTGCGCCGCGGAAAACGCCATGGGCGTGGACGCGGTCATGAACTACAACGTCGTTCCCGCCTGCATCTTCACCGAACCGGAGATCGCCAGCGTCGGCCTGACGCCCTCCAAGGCCGAGGAGCAGGGCGTGGAGACCCGCATCGGCCGCTTCATGTTCGGTGGCCTGGGCAAGGCCCTGGCCATGGGCAAGGGGCAGGGTTTCATCCAGTTGGTGGTGGATGCTTCGTCGGACAAGATCATCGGCTGCCAGATCATGAGCGCCCATGCCTCCGACCTCATACACGAGCTGGCCCTGGCCATCCAGATGGGCATAACCGCGGAACAGATCGGGAGGACGGTCCACGCTCATCCCAGCCTCGCGGAGGCAGTCATGGAAGCGGCGGAAGCGGCTCACGGCCGCGCCATACACGCCGCCCCGGCACGCAAATAAGGCTTGATGGCATACGGATAGCGGTTGCGATATTATTGCATAGTCGTAAACGAGCTACGTGGAGGTGAAGTAGATGTATCCCGAGGACCTCAAGTATCATGCGGAGCACTGCTGGGCAAGGATCGACGGCAACATGGCCACCCTGGGAATAACCTATTACGCCCAGGACCAGTTGGGGGAGATAGTCTTCCTCGAGCTTCCCGAGACGGGGACGGAGGTAGGGGCGGGCAAGCCCTATGCCGAGATCGAGTCCGTAAAGTCGGTTTCCGACGTATATAGCCCGGTGAACGGGACCATCGTCGAGACCAACAAGGAAGTGGTCGAGGCGCCGGAGATCATCAACGAGGACTGCTACGAGGCAGGCTGGATGGTCAAGGTCGAGCTGGCGGAGGATTCCGGGGTCGAAGACCTCCTGGACGCAGCCGCCTACGAGAAGCTGGTCGCCGAGTCATAAACCGATTGCAGAGCAGAGAACGAGTCGAAGCGGGGGTCCACCGATCCCCGCTTTGCGCTTCTCGCGGCCGGTTACGGGACCAGTCCCCCTGCGGCTTCTTCTCTTCGGGGGCCAGGTTGATCAAGGGCGGGGGTCGCCCCCCGCCGCATACCCTCTCCGTTCACCGCGGAGTGCTCTAGACGCTTCAACTGCTGTTCCCGGGAAGGTCCTCCATGAGCTGCTCCAGCTCATCCAGCAGATCCTGCAGCTGTTCGGGGCTCATATTCTCCAGGTCTTCGAGGCTCATCCCTTCGGGCAGGAAGCTCTCTAAATCCTCCATGTCCTCCAGGTTGAAGCCCTCCATGTCCCCCATGTCGAGGTCCTCCAGGTCCCCCATGTCGAGGTCATCCATGTCGAAGTCCACGTCGCCCCCCATGGAGCCCGGCATTGGATCCTGGGTGAGGTACCATCTGCCGCCCTTCTTCGTCATCTCGAACACCATGGGATCATCGGCCAGGTCATACTCCTGTTCGAATCCCATGACGGAAAAGACGGCGTTGCCCTCCGTGGTCACCACCGTGGCGCTGCTCCCTTGCTCCGACTTGAGCTCCAGGGCATAATCCTCGAACTTCACCGTCATCATCTCGAAGCTCATCTTCAGCAATTCCTTCATATCCATGCCCTCGAAGATCTCGATGTCCTCCAGGAAGCCTTCCTCGAAACAGGCCAGGTAAGCGTCTACGTCGCCTTTCTCCATGGCGCTTATATACTTTTCGGCCAGCGCTATGGGTTCATCCGTTCCGCCGCCTCCGTCTCTCCACATGGTCAGCCACAGCACCAGCACCACGATTCCCGCGACGACGAGAACTCCTCCTATCAAGCCCACCAGGAGCGCCGCCTTGCTCTTCCTTGGGGGAGGTCCGGGAGCATACCCCGGCGCGGGAGGTTCTTCCCCGGCCGCTTCGGTGGTGGGGGGAGCCTGCGCCGGGATCCCGGCTTGCGGCAGCGGCTGCGTGGCCTCCTGCGTCACCGGCGGCACGGGAGCGGTGGCGGCGTCACCGGCGCCGGCGGGACCTCCCAGGGCCGCCCCGCAGTCTGTGCAGAACGACGCTCCTTCCTTCACCGGTTTGCCGCAGCCCGGACATGTCTTCTCTGCTTCTCCGTTCATCCGTGCCTCCCATCCCTCTCTTGTCGGGCTTCTCAAGCCTAACTTTCCAGGCTTTTCCGCAGAAGATCGTTAACCACCTGCGGATTGGCCCGGCCTTTCGTCTTGCGCATAACCTGTCCCACCAGGAATCCCAGGGCCTTTTCCTTTCCCTTGCGGTAATCTTCGACGCTTGCCGGGTTTTCCCTTATCGCCTCCTCTATGAGCCTGGCCAGCTCTTCCTCGTCGCTGATCTGGGTGATGCCTTTCTCCCGCACGATGTCCCCGGGGTCCCTGCCGCTCTCCAGCATCTCCTCGAAAACCGCTTTGGCTATCTTACCGCTGATGACCCCCCCGTCCACCAGCGCGATCATCTCCGCCAGCTGGGCGGGCGCCACCAGCACCTCGCCTATCTCCATACTCTGAGCGTTGAGGTGGGCGGAAAGTTCCCCCATCATCCAGTTGCTCGCCGCCTTGGGATCGGCTCCCGCCTCCACCGCGCTCTCGAAGAAGTCCCCCATGGCCTTGGAGGATGTCAGCAGGGCTGCGTCGTGCTCGGGCAGGCCGTAGTCCTCGCGGAAGCGCCTCCTCCTCTCCGCCGGAAGCTCGGGCAGCCCGGCGCGCACCTCATCGATGAAGGAGCGCTCCAGCTCCAGCGGTACCAGGTCCGGCTCGGGGAAATAGCGGTAGTCGAATGCGTATTCCTTGGTGCGCAGGGGCGTGGTCACGTTGGCGTCCGCGTCCCAGTGCCGCGTCTCCTGCACCACCTCTCCCCCCTGCGACAATACCTCGTTCTGCCTCTTGATCTCGTAATCGAGGGCGCGGTAAAGGGCCCGGAAGGAATTCATGTTCTTCACCTCGGCCTTCACCCCGAACTGTGTCCCGCCACGCTTGCGCAGCGAGATATTGGCGTCGCAGCGCAGGCTTCCCTCCTCCATCTTGCAGTCCGAGATCTCCAGGTGCTCCATGATGCTCTTCAGCTCCTGCAGGAAAGCCCTGGCATGCCCGGGGGTGCGGATGTCCGGCTCGGTCACGATCTCCAGCAGGGGCACGCCGGCGCGGTTGAAATCTTCCAGGCTGTATTCCGAGCCGTGGATCCTGCCGCTCTCGCCCACGTGCACCGTCTTGCCCGTGTCCTCCTCCAGGTGCACGCGGGTGATGCCCACCCGCACTGCGGCCTCCTCCATCTCCAGGTCGAGGTGGCCGCCCACCCCCAAGGGCAGGTCGTACTGGGATATCTGGAAATTTTTAGGCATATCGGGATAGAAGTAATTCTTGCGGTGAAAGATGCTGTGGGGAGCTATCTCGCACTGCAAGGCCAGGGCCAGGCGCGTTGCCAGCTCCACCGCCCTGCGGTTGAGCACCGGCAGCACCCCGGGCAACCCCAGGCATACCGGGCAGGTCCTGGAGTTGGGCTCGCCGCCGAAGGAGGCGTCGCAGCAACAGAACATCTTGGAGAGGGTCTTGAGCTCGGCGTGGATCTCCAGCCCGATCACCGCCTCGTACTCGCTCACGCTCCCACCCCCTTCTCGGCCCCCGGCCTTGCCTTGAAGGAGAGCGCCTCCTCCATGGCGCGCGCGGCGCGCAGTACCGTCGCCTCCCCCAGGACCTTGCCCATTATCTGCAGGCCAAGCGGCAGCCCGTCCTCCAGTCCGCAGGGAATGCTGATGGCGGGAATGCCGGCCAGGTTGACTGGTATGGTGCATACGTCGGAGAGGTACATGGCCAGCAGGTCTTCCGTTCTTTCCCCCAACCCGAACGCCGGGGTCGGCGAGGTGGGGCTGACCAGGATGTCGAACCTCTCGAAGGCATCCTGGAAATCCCTGACGATGAGGGTCCTCACCTTCTGCGCCTGTCCGTAATACGCCTCGTAGTATCCGGCCGACAGGGCATACGTGCCCAGCATGATGCGCCTCTTCACCTCCGGCCCGAACCCGGCTGCGCGTGTGCGCCCGTACATCTCTATCATGTCATCGGCCCCCTTCACGCGCAGCCCGTAGCGGACGCCGTCGAAGCGCGCCAGGTTGGAGCTGGCCTCTGCCGGGGCGATGATATAGTATGCGGAGAGCGCGTAGTCCAGGTTGGGCAGGGTCGCCTCCTCGACCTCCGCGCCCAGCCGGGCGAAAAGATCGAGGCAGCCCTCCACCGCTTTCCTCACGCCGTCCGTCAGGCCCTCCTGCATCAGTTCCCGCGGCACTCCGACCCTGATCCCCCGGATATCCCCTTCCATGGCCGCGAGATAGTCCGGCACCGCGGCGTCCAGAGAGGTGGAATCCATGGGATCGTGGCCCGCAAGGAGCGAGAGCAGGAGGGCGCAGTCCTTCACGTCGCGCGTGATGGGCCCCACCTGGTCGAGGGAGGAAGCGAAGGCTACCAGGCCGTAACGGGACACCAGGCCGTAAGTGGGTTTCATTCCCACCAGGCCGCAGAAGGACGCGGGCTGTCGGATGGAGCCGCCCGTATCCGATCCCAGCGCCCATATGGCCTCTCCCGCCGCCACCGCCGCGGCCGAGCCGCCGCTCGAGCCGCCCGGCACCCGTTCCAGGTCCCAGGGATTGCGGGTGGGGCCGAATGCGGAGTTCTCGGTGGACGAACCCATGGCGAACTCGTCCATGTTCGCTTTTCCCACCATGACCAGGCCCTCTCCTCGCAGCCTCTCGACCACGGTGGCGTCGTATACGGGGACGTAACCCTCGAGCATGCGCGAGCCGCAGGTAGTACGCACCCCCCGCGTGCACAGGACGTCCTTGACCGCCATGGGTATACCCGCCGCCTTCCCGGCACCTCCGCCGGCCGCCGCACGGTCCGCCGCATCCGCCGCCGCGCGCGCCTCCTCCGGGGTCGGCGTTATATACGAATGCACCCTTTCCTCCACCCGCTCCATGCGGTCGAGCACCGAGTCCAGGACTTCCGCCGCCTTCACCTCGCCGCCGGCTATAAGTCCCAACAACTCCCATGCTTTCATATCGTAAAATGAATCCAATGCCACGCTCTCCTTTATCTCTCCACCGTCCTGAACGCGAAGGGGCCGCGAAAGGCCCAGATCAGCAGCAGCACGCCCGCTATATAAAAGAGAAAAACGGCGCCTGCTACATAGCCGGATTCCCCGCCTACGACACTGCCCGTGGCGCTGGCCAGGAAGAGGAGGCATACGGCGGCGACCATGGTCCCCGACCTGCCCTTCTCTTTTTGCCGCCCCTCACGGCGCAGGGTGAGGTAGAGGATGACGGCGTAGATCAGCGCTAGCAGGTCGTATAGCAAGGTCACGGCCATGATGAGAATCGCGGCGGGGTTTTCCAGGTCCAGGACCCAGGCTCCGCCTCTCAGCTCGAACATGCTCTGCCAGTTTATGATGATCCCGGCCAGTCCCAGCTGCAGGGGGACCGACCAGTAGAGCACGGTGAAATCAATCCCGACGCTGAAGGAGCGGGCGAACAGGAAGAGGATGAAGGCGGCGATCATATAATACGTGCGGGAGGCGGCGGTGAAGGATTGTCCCATCGACGCGTCCTCGATCCACATCCCGGCCGCGGCGATGAGCGCCGTCACCGCGCTGAAGGCGATCCACACCAGAAGGAGGCGCGCCGGCTCTCCCCTCGCCTCGCCCAGTTCCCACAGCCACGCGGCCATCCCCAGCAGCACCAGGGCCGTCGCCAACATGATATAGGGGCCCAACAGCGTCTCCTTCTACGCGTCAGATTATCTTCGGCACCACGAAGTAGCCCCCCTCGCTGTGCGGGGCGCCCGAAAGCGCCTCCTCCTGCGAGAGGCCGGGACGCACCTCGTCCGCACGCATGACGTTCTTGAGCGGGATGGCATGAGAGGTGGGCTCCACGTCGCTTGTATCCAGGGACTTTATCCTTTCGGCGTGCTCCAGCACCTGCCCCAGCTGGCGGGTGAACCTCTCGGCCTCCTCCTCGCTCAGCTCGAGCCGGGCCAGCAAGGCCACGTACTCTACGTCTTTTCTCTCTATCATCTCTCTCCTTTCGCCGCCCCTTATTCCCGTTCCCGCAGCATCGCGGCGAGTTCGCCCTCCCCGATGATCTTAACATCAAGTTCGCGGGCTTTGTCGTACTTGCTTCCGGGGTCGGCCCCCGCGACCACGTAATCGGTCCTGCGGCTCACGCTCGAAGCTACCCGCCCGCCCCGCTCCTCTATGGCCTGACGCGCCTCTTCCCTGGTCATCGACTCCAGGGCTCCGGTAAGGACGAAGGTAAGACCCGCGAGGGGGCCGTGGCCCTCCTCCACCTCCTCCTCCATGTTCACCCCCGCCTCCTTCAGCCTGCGGATGAGCTCGAGGTTGCGGGGCTCCGCGAAAAACGCCTTGACGCTGCCCGCGATGGTCGGTCCAACCTCGTCGATATCCCGTAGCTCCTCCTCGCTCGCCTGCGCCAGCCTTTCCATGGTGCGGTAGCGACGGGCCAGCACCTCGGCCACGTGTGATCCGACGTGGCGGATGCCCAGGGCGAACAGCAAACGGGAAAGTGGGCGCTGCTTGCTCGTGGCGATGGAGGCCATCATGTTGGCCACGGACTTTTCCTTGAAGCCGGTGAGCGAGTAGAGCTGCTCCTCGTCGAGGTAGTAGACGTCCTCCACGTTGCGCACGTACCCCATTTCCATCAGCTCCGAGATAGTCGCCGGGCCGAGGCCCTCGATGTCCATGGCGCCCCGTGACCCGAAGTGGAGCACGCTTTCGAAGAGCCGGGCGGGACAGTCCACGTTTATACACCTGGACACCACCTCCCCCTCGGGACGGAATACCTTGCTGCCGCACGCGGGGCAGCGGTCGGGCATGACGAAGTCCCTCTCCGTGCCGTCCCTCAGCTCCACGATGGGCTTGATCACTTCTGGTATGACATCTCCCGCCTTGTGCACCAGCACGGTGTCGCCGATCTTCACGCCCTTGCGCCGCACCTCGTCCTCGTTGTGCAGGGTGGCGCGTGAGACGGTCGAGCCTCCCACGAACACGGGCTCGAGGACGGCGGTGGGGGTGAGGGCGCCGGTGCGACCCACGTTGACCTCGATGGCGATAAGGCGGGTCTCCTTCTCCTCCGCGGGGAACTTAAACGCCACCGCCCAGCGCGGCGCCTTGCTGGTCGACCCCATACGGTCGCGCAGGTCGAGGCGGTTGACTTTGACCACCGCCCCATCCACCTCGTAGGCCAGCTCCTCCCTGCGTTCCATCCACTCCCTGCAGAACTCCATGATCTCCGTGGCCCCCGCGGCCCGGCGCCATTGCTCGCCGACGTGAAACCCCCATGCCGCGACCTGTTCCAACACCTCCTCGTGGGTGGAGAACGCCTTCCCCTCGACGTAGCCGATCTCGTAACAGATGAGGTCGAGGTTGCGCGACGCGGTCACGTGTGGGTCCAGCTGGCGCAGGGAGCCCGCCGCCGCGTTGCGGGGGTTGGCGAAGGCCTGCTGCCCGAGTTCTTCTCTCTGGCGGTTCAGCTCCCGGAAGGACTCCTTGGGCATGAACACCTCGCCCCTTACCTCCAGGTAAGGCACGGACCTCTCACGCAGAAGGCGCAGGGGCAGGGACCTGATGGTCTTGAGGTTCGACGTTACGTCCTCACCGGTTACGCCGTCACCCCGCGTGGCGCCGCGCATGAGCACCCCGTCCTCGTAGGTGAGGGCGATCCCGGCGCCGTCGATCTTGAGCTCGCAGACGTAATCGGTGTACCCCACCGCGTTCTCCACGCGACGGATGAAAGCGGCCAACTCCTCCGTGTCGAAGACGTTGTCGAGGCTCATCATGCGCGCGCGGTGGCGCACTGGTTGAAAGGCCTCGCCGGGAGGAGCCCCCACCCTGCGGGTGGGCGAATCGGCGGTGACCAACCCGGGATAGGCCTCCTCGATGCGCATGAGTTCGCGCATCATACCGTCGTATTCCTCGTCCGAGACCACGGGGTCGTCGAGGACGTAGTAACGATAGTTATGGTAATTCAGATCCTCGCGCAGGCTCTCCGCCTTTTCGCGAGCCTCATTCACATCCATGCGCAGGCTCCCCTGCCGTTCGCCACGGCCCGTCGAGATGCGAGAACGTATGTCCTCCTGTAATATATCAAACCCCGTCTATGCATAGCACCACGTGGTTATCCAGACGGTGCGGGGGTATGTATAATATATAAAATCCAGTAGCGTCGGGGCAGCTTTCTTCCCATTCAAGGCCGGGTGGACCTTTGCGACACGAGATCATCCACGAGATCGCCCAATCCGTGACCGCGGCGGGAGGCGCGGAGAACATCATCCGCGCCCTGGTCGAGGCGACCGCGCGCGGTATGGATGCCAAGGGCTGTTCCCTGTTCACCCTGTCGGACGACGGCAGGCGCCTCGTGCCCCGCATCTGCTGCGGCATTGACGAGGGCGGCCTGCGGGAGAGTCTGATACTGGGTGATGACGCTTTGCGGCAGGTTATCGGGGGAGCGCCCCTCTTCATCTGGGACGCTGCCCGGGACCCCCGCGTGAGGGAGAAGGAGGGACTGCGGCGCCAGGGCGTATCCTCCATCGTCTTCCTTCCCTTCCGGGACGGCGAACGAGTGCGCGGCATACTGCGGCTGTATTTCTCCGAGGCCATGAGCTTCGACCGTGAGGACCTGGACTTCCTGGAATCCATCGCGGAGCTGGTGGGCGGCATCCTCAGGAGCGCGGAGTCGCGGGACCGCCTGGAGAGGGACGCGGAACAGGCCAGGCGGGACCTTCAGCGCATAAGGGACGAACGCCGCCATTTCCTGAGTTTCCTCTCCATGGTCACCCACGACCTCAAGTCTCCCCTGGTGGCGGTGCAGGGGTATCTCAAGCTGCTGCTGCGCAAGGGCACGGGATGCCTCGACGAGCGCATGGTCAGGGGCATCCACCGCAGCATCGAGCGCATGGACGGGATGATGGAGCTCATCAGCGACCTGCTGGAGCTGTCGCGCCTGGAGAGCGGACAGGTGATCAAGGAACTCAAGTCCGTCTCTTGGGAGGAGGTGCTGGGCGCGGCGGTGGAGATGGCCCACGAACTTGCCTCGCCCAAGAGCATCGCGGTCGCCACGGAGATCCGCCGTCCCCTGCCGGACGTGTTTGCCTCGGACATACGCCTGCAGCAATTGATCCTCAATCTCGTCTCCAATTCGGTGCGCCACACCCCGCGCGGCGGCAGGATAACCATCCGCGCCGGACGTCAGGGCGATGCGGTCGCGGTGAGCGTGGAGGACAGCGGCAGCGGCGTCGCGCCCGAGCACCTCCCCCACGTCTTCGAGGAGTTCTACAAGGGAGACCCGGAATCAGCGGAGGGGACGGGACTCGGGCTATCCATCTGCAAGCGCATCGTGGACATGCATCATGGCCACATCCGCCTGGAGAGCCCGGTGCCTGAAACGGGGGTGGGCACGAGGGTCTCCTTCGCCATCCCCGTGGGCGTGACTTGCCTGCTCGAGGACCGCTGGATGCTGGAGGGCGACAGCGCCACGCGCTTCGGCGTCGCCAGCGGGGAGGAAGGGAAATGAAAACAGCAAGGGAGGTAGATCATGGGTAGAAAGATCCTGCTCGCCGACGACGATCCCGATGTGGTCGACGTGGTATCCATAATCCTGGAGGACGAGGGATACGAGGTGGTGATGGCCAGGGACGGCGCCGAAGCCCTGGAGAAGATAAGGTCGGAGGGCCCGGACCTGGTGATCCTGGACCTGCTCATGCCCAGGGTTGACGGTTTTGCCGTTTTCAACACCCTGCGCGAACCCGCATATGAGAGGTGGTCGCAGCTGCCGGTCGTCGTTCTTACCTCGGTGCGGGAGGAGGTGAGCAAGCGCCGCTACGAGCTGGAGTCGGGAAAGAGCATGGGCTACGCAGCCTACCTGGAGAAGCCGGTCGAGCCGGAGGAACTGCTTGAGACTATATCCTCCCTGCTACCTAAAGACTAAGGCAACGACTGGGTGTATTGCGAAAACGATTGCGACGCCCTCAGGACGGCGCAACAGTGTCCAGGCCTGGATAATTCCGATTATCCAGGCCTGGCACGTATACATAGCTATGGGGTGTCCGCTCATGCACGAGCGGGGTCAGGTCCTCTCTATTTCCAGGTCTCCCAGCACCCCGAGATGTTCGCCGATGATCACCAGGCAGCCGATGACGCCGGCGATGGCCGAGACGGCCGCCAGGGCCTCCTCCACGTCGTCCCTTTGTTTGACGCGGTTGCCCAGTGCGCTGGCGGCGGCATCTGCAAGGGCCGCGTTCCCCGCCACCACCAGGGCCGCATCGGCGCGGCCCGCGCTGAAGGAGGGGCCCACCGTGGCGGAAGAGGTGCAGACCCCCAGGCCCTGCGGCGGGGTCGGCGGTATCCTCAGAGCGAGCCTGCCGCTCAAGGGGGAATCTCCCGCGAAGACGCCCACGCGCCTCTCGCGGCGGGAGCGGATGAAGATATCCCCTCCGTTCTCCACGATGATCTCGGGTGACAGCGGCTTCAGGTCCTCCCCCACAACTTGCGCTATCGCTCCCGCGACTGCGCCCATGGGACCAACCCCCGCTCCCGCCGCCGCCGAGGCCATGAGTCTCACCACCGGCGGGGAATCCTCCGGCACATCGTAGGGACGGTGGGTGGTACGGAAACGGGGCTGGCGCACTATGAAATCCTCCAGGTCGGCACGGTGGGCGGCTAGAGAAGCGCGCGCCTCCGCGGTCAGGTCGCGCTGTGCGAAAACGAGGAGGTCGCTTTCCCTGATGATCACGCGGAACGGCACCAGGCCGGCCGCATCCATGCTCTCGCGATAGAAGCGGCGCAGGTATTCCGCCATAGGATGCTTCTTATAACCCCGGTGAAGGGTAGGCCTGCAGTCCCAGGATCAACCAGGACGTGTAGACGACGTATACCATCAATCCCAGGACGAAGGTGACGGCTTGTGCGAGCGTAAAGGCATAGGCGGCGTTCAGGCCCGGCCTGGCGGCTCCCTCCGCCGCGGTCCGCGTCTCTCCCTCCCCTTCTTCCTCGGCTTCTGAGTCCGCCGCGGAGGCAGGCGCTCCCACCCTTGCCTCCCCTTTCTCGGAACCGAGTTCGGGCGGGCTGACGAGGCTGCTGATACCCACTACGGCGGATACGGCCATGAGCACCCAGGACGCGAAGAGCAGGTAGCGTGTCCACTGGTTCGTGTCGAACTGGTAGTTCAAGCCCCAGACGCTCGAGACCATGACTATCACCGTCAGCGGTATGAAGATGACTGCCAGCGCCAGCAGCCACCGCGATAACGCGTTCAGCTTGTCTTCCATACATTACCACCTTCCCTTTCCGGCTGAGCCGTCCTCCGCTACCCCTCGCGGCTTTCCCTGTCATCCTCTCCGGACTTCCTCCTGGTCACCACGACCACCGTGACGATGGCGGCGATGATCACCAGCCAGACGGCAGCTACGATGATGATGAGGCGAAGGCTGCTGCCTCCCTCACCCCCGCCGCCGCCCTCCTCCTGGGCAAGAGCCGGGGCTAGATTTCCAAATAACAATAGCACGCTCAATGCAAACGCCAAAAGAGGAACCGCTCTTCCCATCTTCTCCCCCTGTCTCGACTCGTCGGCTCCACCTGCCCCAGGCGGGCCTCCACGGCGCCGGTCTACAGCAGGCTGACGACTATCAGCGCCACCAGCACAACGGCGATAGCCAGGGCTCCCAGGGCGATATCCCGGTTCAACCTCTTGACCGCTTCCGGAAGAAGGGCGCGGGTCTGCTTGCGCATGCTCCTCCAGTCCCTCTTCGCCCTGACCTTGGCCTGCTTCTTCGCCTTCGCGTAGCTCCACCCACCGCTGGCGAGGGATGCTTCGAACCTCCTCGCCGCCCGGGTGTACCAGTAATCGGCGCGCGTCTCCTTCGGCGGCTTGATGGACAGCCACGACCAGACCCTCCTCGCCGCCCGGGTGTACCAGTACTCCACCCTCGCCTCCCTGGGCATCTTGAGGGTGTAAGGATCGAACTTGAAGAGTCTCAGCTCAAACAGGTCCGACGCGGCGGCGTAGAGCAGCACGGCGATTCCCGCCAGCGCCGCCACCAGCACCGCATAGAAATCCCTGGAGAATCCGCCCCCTGCCGCCGCAGCCAATTGTGACGACGCGCCACGAGCCAGCATCCCTATTCCGTCTCCGCTAAAGATCATCACCAGCATGTCCCCTGCTCTCTCCGCATGCGCATGTCGGTGGACGCCGCCTCTCCGCGCCGTCCCCCACGGCCTACCTTCGTCTTCCTCTCATCCGTCACAGCAGCCTCATGATGAGAAAGATGGTGAGGGCAACCGCGAGAACCAGGGCACCCACCGCGATATCTCCCTGGTACTCCCTCATCCTGGGCATGAGCCTCTCCCTGGCATGCCCCGCCAGCATGAGGACTCCGTCCCTGGCGCGCCGGTAGGGGCGCTCGGTGAGGGCGGGGGCCACTACGTCCCTGAACAAGTGGGCCGTACCGTAAGCACCCTGCTTTATCGCCTCCAACACCCTGGTCTTGATGGGAGCGTAGGTCCTCTGCCCGACGAAGAGCATCGTGAGCGAACCCTTCGCCCCCCGCACATACCAGTAATCGACGCCCAGCCAGCGCGGCAACCTTGCCTGGAACAGCTCCGGACCATACCGCCTCCTGCGCAGGAGGTCCGGCCAGGCGCCCAGCACGAACACGGTGATGCCGATGGCCAGGGGGATCAGGACTTCCTTTATATTATCCCAGATGAAGATGGGCACCTCCGCCACGTGCGCGGCCATGTGGGCATCGAATCCCGGCACCGTCTGCACCGTTGGACCGACCAGCTTGCTCAGGAGCACGCCGGGGAAGAGGCCGTTGAACACCACCCCGGCAGCGAGCAGGCCCGTGCCCGCGAGCATCCATGCCGGCGCTTCCTTCACGTGCTCGAGGTGGTGCGCGCGCTCCGCATCCGGCCGGCGGAAGAAAGTATAGTAGGTCATCTTGGTGATGTAGCCGATGGTCCCGCCGCTGGTTATGACGAATATGACCTCGGCTGCCTTGACCCAGCCCGCCGTCGCCAGCTGCGCGTGCAGCGCGAATTCGTGCGACTCGATCACGGCATGGTGCAGCAGCGTCTTGGACACGAAGCCGCCCCACAGCGGGATGCCCATGATTCCCAGGGCGGCGATGCACCAGAAAAGCGTGGTCAGGGGCATACGTCTCCACAACCCTCCCAGCTTGAACATATCCAGCTCGTGGGCGCAGAAGAGTATCGAGCCCGCGGCGAGGAAGAAGCATCCCTTGAAGAAAGCGTGGTTGATGACGTGATAGAGGGTGCCGCCCATGCCCATGGCGCCCTCCGCCCCCAGATAGGTCATGCAGCCGATGCCGAAGAGGATATACCCCATCTGGCTCACGCTGGAGTAGGCCAGGGTTCGCTTGATGTCGTTCTGCACCAGGGCCAGGAGCATGCCCACGAACATGGTGGCCACCGCTATCCAGATGATGGCGAAACCCAGCATGCGCACGTCCCCCGCCAGCCCGGATGCCGCGTGCGCCGCTCCTTCCGCGGCGTGGCCGCCGCTCATCGCCTCGGCCTCGCCGCCGTGTGCCGCGGGCTGCTGCAAAAAGGTCAGCGCCGTGCGCAGTATGCCGTACGCCCCCGCCTTTATCATCACCCCGGAGAGCAGGGCGCTTGCCGGTGATGGCGCGGCGGGATGGGCGTCGGGAAGCCAGATGTGCAGCGGCAGCATACCGGCCTTGACCCCGAAGCCGGCGAGGAGGAAGACCAGTGCCGCCACCCCGAAGGGGCCGCCCAGCCAGGCGCTGCCGGCCGGGGGCGCGAAGGCGACGGTTCCGGCTCCGCCCAGGTAGAAGAAGATGCCGCCGATGAGGCTCAGACCGCCAACCACGGTCATGCAGATGTACTTTGTCGCCGCAGAGCGCGCCTTCTCCGTCTCGGAGTGTATCACCAGCACGTAGGCGAGCAGTCCCATGGCCTCGAAGAAGAGGTAGAGGCTGAAGAAGTCCTGCACCATGAACACGCCCAGGGTCGCGGACTCGGTGAGGAGCATGAAGAAGAAGAAGCGGGTGCGCTTGTGTTCGTGCTCCATGTATCGGAAAGCGTGCAGGGAGGCCGCGAACCACAGCACCGACGAGAAGAATACGAAGAAGGCGCCGATGGCGTCCACCTCGAGGTTGCACACGAACCTGTCACCGATGCGCATGATGTCCAGGTTGAAACAGACGGAGCCCACGCCGAGCACCTTCACCAGGATGAGCACCGCCAAGAGCAGCGTCGCCGCGGTGGCGGTCACCGCGGCCCAGTTGCGCAGCCGCGCCCGCCTCTCCCCCGCCGCGGCGGCCAGCGCCGCGCCGGCAAGGGGAAACGCCATCGCCAGCACGGGCAGGATGGAATATGCGAGCATCGCTACCTTGGTCTCGTGCAACCCCTTACCTCATCAAGTCAGGGCGCGACCAGGAAAGGTCTCTCCAGCTCCACGTCCTCTTCAAGGGTGACCCTCACCCCCCTCATGGTCGTGGAACCGACGGCGGACATGCCCTTCGCGGCGACCAGCACGATCTCGTAGGTCCCCTCCTCGACGCCGCCGAACTCGAAGAGGCCGCCCGCGCCCGAGGTAGCGCTCTCCACGACCTCTCCGTCCAGGACGAGCTGGACGCTCACTCCCTCCAGGCCCGCATCTTCTTCATCGAATACGCCGTTTTCGTTCACGTCCTCGTAAACGTGACCGGACACTTCGCTGCCGTAGATATCCTCCACCACCGGGTTGGCCAGGGAGTACGGGAACCCGGGCACGTTCACCCACAGGCCCACGATGACCACCAGGGAGGCCAGGACGACCACCGGCACCACCAGCTTGTGGTCGGCCTCCTTGCCGAAGACCAGCTTGGGGCGGTGTCCCTCGCCGTGCCCCTCCTCTTCGTCGCCCTCCCAGCGGAAGAAGGCTATGTAGATTATGGGCAGGAAATAGGCCGCGTTCAGCAGGGCGCTGACCAGCAGCACGACGACGTACACGGGCAGGCCCGCCTGGAGTGAGCCGCTACCCAGCAGCCACTTGGTGATGAACCCGACCGAAGGGGGGGTCCCCATCATGGCCAGGGCGCACACCGAGAAGCAGATCATGGTTATCGGTAGCTTGTACCCCACCCCCCTCATCTCGCTGATGTTCTTCTTGCCCGTCTTCACCAGGACCACCCCGGCACAAAGAAAGAGGCAGCCCTTCATGAGGGCGTGGTGGGTCAGGTGCATGACGCCGCCCAGGGCTCCGTCCTGTGCCAGCATGGCCAGGCCAAGGATGATGTAGGATACCTGCCCGATGCTGGAGTAGGCGAGCCGCCGCTTGAGGTTGTCCTGGGTGAGGGCGAAGACCGACGCCACCACGATGGTGATGCAGGCGAGGACGGCCATGACGATGAAGACGTTCAGCTCTCGCATGAGATCCACCCCGAAGACGTTGAAAACCACGCGGATGATGCCGAATGCCCCCGCCTTGAGGATGACGCCCGAGAGCAGGGCGCTGGCGGGCGACGGCGCGGCGGGGTGGGCATCGGGCACCCAGCCGTGCAGAGGCATGATCGCCGCCTTGACCCCGAACCCGGCCAGGTAGGTGAAGAAGATGGCCATGAGGGCGGCGCGGCCCGCGAACTCCAGGCTCAACACGCCGTACTGGCCGAAGCCCATCTGCCCGTCCCCCCAGAAGTAGTGGGCGACGATGGCGAAGAAGAGCACCGTGCCGGCGGCGATGGCATAGACCAGGTACTTGTATCCGGCCCGGCGGGCCATGGCCGTCTCCTCGTGGATTATGAGGGGGTAGGAGCCGAAGGTCATCATCTCGTAGAAGATGAAATAAGTGAACATGTTGGAGGAGAAGGCGCACCCCAGCAGGAAGGACTCGCACAGGGCCATGAAGGCGAAGAAGCGGTTCTCCTTGTGGTCGATGTAGGAGATGGAGTAGAGGGTGGACAGCATCCAGATGAAGGACAGGATGAGCGAGAAGTAGAAGCCCAGCATGTCCACGGTGAGGCGTATCTCCAGGCCCTCCACGACGCTGGCCAGTTTGATGGTATAGGTGTTGCCGTCCAGGATGCCCGGCAGCATCGACAGCACCACCCCGACGGTGGCCAGGGTGCCCAGGAAACAGATCCACAATCGCAATCGCCTGTTCTTCTTCGGCATGACCAGGATGGCCAGCAGCGACACCCAGGGAAGCAGCATCGCTACCAGCGGTATCACCGAGAAGTTACTTGAGTCCGACATCGACTACCCCCTTTGTCCCTCATAACAAAAAATTCATCGCGTCCAGCAGCGACGGTATCAAAAGGTAAGATAATATCCCGAAAAACAGGGTGCCCAGCGAGAGGACCCATACCGGCGCCAGCATGGAGGGCGCCGCGTCGCGGGACTCCCCCTCCCAGGCGCCTTCCTTGCCCGGCTGGAAAAACATGTAGTAGATGATGCGGAAGCAATAGACCGCGGCCAGGATGGCTCCCACCAGCAGGACCACCACGTAGGCGTAGTTGCCGCCCTTGATGTTGCCCAGGATGAGGTACCACTTGCTGATGAAACCCGCGGTGGGCGGGATGGCGACCACGGAGATCGAGGCCAGGGCGAAGGCGAAGCAGGTCCAGGGCATCTGCCTCCAGGCGCCCTTGAGGTCCTCGATGCGCCGGTAACCTTTGACGAAGATGAAGTTGCCGGCGCAGAGAAAGAGGCAGGCTTTGGCCAGTCCGTGGTCGAGCATGTGGTACATGGCGCCGGTGAGGCCCTCCGCGGTCATTGCCGTTATCCCCAGGAATATATAGCCGATGTGGCTGACGGTGGAATAGGCGATCATCATCTTGAGGTCCTTCTGCAATATGGCCATGATCCCTCCGTACAGCACCGCCGCCGCCGCGAATATCCCCACCGCGTCCAGGGTGCTCGCGAAGAGCCCCGAGGACCCCATGGAGAACACCGAGAAGGTTATCCTGAAGATCGCGAAGGTGCTTACCTCCACCAGCAGCCCCGAGAGGAGGGCGCTGATGGGAGAGGGGGCGATGGAGTGGGCATCGGGCAGCCACATGTGCAGCGGGAACAGCGCCGCCTTCACCCCAAAACCGATGACGAAGAGGATGTAGGCGACGATCAGCACCTCGCTGTATCGCGAATCGGCGATGCGAAGGGTGAGGTCCGCCATGTTCAGCGTACCCGTGGCGGAGTAGATGAAACCTATCGCCAACAGCACCATGATGGACGACGGGGCCCCCATGAGCACGTATTTGAAGGCGGCACGGACCGCGTTGCGGTTGCCGGTTATGGCCACCAGGGCATAGGAAGAGAGCGCCAGTATCTCCATGAACACGAAGAGGTTGAACACGTCGCCGGTGGCCACGAAACCGAGCATGGCCCCCGACATGAGCAGGAAAAGGACGTAGTAGGCGGTCAGGCGCCCGCCCGAGACCTCCCTGGAGATGTAGCGGCGTGAGAAGGCGAGGGCAAGCAGGGTTATACCGCAGACGATGAGCATGAGGAAGTGGCCCACCCGGTCCACGCGCAACTCTATCCCCCAGGGCGGCGGCCAGCCCCCGAGCTCGTAGCCCAGGTATCCCTCCGCCGGTATCTTCCCGATGAGCAGCAATCCCAGAACGCTGGAGAAAGCCAGCGGCAGCATGGCGGCCCACGGCACCCACTTCTGCCTGAGATATCCAAGAAAGGGCAGGAGCACCGCGCACACCAGGGGCACGGTGACCATGAACACGGGGAAATGGCGGTATGCGCCCACTATGCCGTTTCCCCCTTCTCCTCCCCCTCTTCCCCGCCGGTCTCCTCGTCGCGGAAGAGGCGGTCGACGTCCAGGGTGCCGTACTGGCGGTAGAGCAGGATGACCAGTGCGAGGGCCAGCGCGGTCACGCTCACCGCCACCACGATGCCGGTGAGGATGAGCGCCTGGGGCAGGGGGTTGACCATACGCGAGGGATCGGCGCCGCCGATACCTATGGGGGCAATTCCCCCGTCCAGGTAACCGAGGGATATGAGGAAGAGGAAAACCGATGTTTCCATGATGTTCAGGCCGATCAGCTTCTTGATGATGTTGCGCCGCACGATAACCGTGTAGAGGCCTATGCAGAAGAGGAGCATGGACGCGATATAGTGGTAATTATGGAACAACCGCAATCTCTTCCTCCTCCCTGATCATGCTGAAGAGAATGGAGATGAGCACCATGGCTCCGCCCAGCCCTATGCCTGTCTCGACAAGCACGGTCAACCATACCACCAGCGAAGGTTGCAGGTTCCCGGCGATCTCGGGCCAGGCAAAGGTGAGAAAATTCCCCCCTCCCGCCAGCCCCAGCGCGCCCACGGCGAAGAAGGTGATGACCGCGGAGCCCTCGAGGGGAAAGCGCAGTCTCTGCGGGATGCGCTGCGAAGACTCGAGGAGGCCGAAGATGGTGGTGAAGACGATCATGCTTCCCCCCACGATGGCGCCGCCCTGAAAACCTCCGCCGGGCGATATCTCGCCGTGCAGGATGGTGTAGACGGAGAAAAGGATGATGAAGGGCACGAGTAAGGCCACCATGGTCCTGACGATCACCGAGGACGGGACCCTGGAACGGTCGACATAGGCGTAAATCCTCCCCCGCCTCTCCCTGCCCAGCACGGCCAGGACGGCGGCGAGAGCGCAGAAGATGACCGTCACCTCGCCCATGGTGTCGTATCCCCTGTAGTTGATGATGATGCCGGTGACGACGTTGTCCGCGTGCGTCTCCTCCCCGCCCTTCTCGAGGTAGCGCTCGATCACCTCGCTGGAGTTCGTGGGATTGTCCGGGTCGCCCATGGGGGGCATGTTGGCCACCACGTAGAGGAGGAGCGCGAAAAGGGCCGCGATGAAGACCAGGGAGATCAACCTCTTCACTCCTCTTCCTCCTCTCTGCGGCGAGTCTTGAAGATGGCCACCACGAACAGGACCGTGGTCACTCCCGCCCCCACCGCGGCCTCGGTGAGGGCCAGGTCCGGGGCCTGCAGGCGCTGCCACATCAAGGCCATGATCAGGCTGTACGCGGAGAAGATGATAACCGCCGCCAGGAGGTCGCGGGCGAGGACCGCGAGAAGGGCCGTGACCACGAGGAGGACGATAAAAGTGAGGTTAAGTGCCGTGCCCATCTTCCACCCCGTTCTTCCTCCTCCAGCACTTTATGTCTCCCCTCAGGGCGGAGCGCCCGATGGCATGCCCGCAGGTGGCGCTGGAGAGCAGCACGAAGCAGGCGATGATGATGAGTTTTAAGAGCTCCCACGACCAGCCGCTGTACACGGCCATGCCGACAATCAGCGAGCAGGCCCCCAGGGTGTCGCACTTGGTGGAGGGATGCAGCCGGCTGAAGACGTCCGGCATGCGGATGAGACCGGTGGTGCCCACTAGGAAGAAGAAGGTGCCGACGCAGCAGAACGCGCCCGCCACGATGTCCTGGACCATGCTACATCTCCTCCCATCCCTCCGCCTCCAGGTAACGCGAAAGGGCCACGGTCACCACGAAGAGGAGGAGGGTATAGACGATGGCCACGTCGAGGAAGAAACCCTCGGCCTGGATGAAGGTAACCAGGATCACCACCACCAGCGTCTTGGTCCCCACGATATTCACGCCCAGAAGCCGGTCCTGCGCGGTGGGCCCGATGGCCGCCCGGTACAGGCACACTACGGCGTTGAGGCTGATGATGAGGGCGATGACGGTCAGGAAATCATCCATGTCTCTTCACCCCGAACAGCCAGGCGACCATCCTCTCGAGACCGGCCAGCCCCTCCTGGTGATAGGGGCAGAGGCAGTGGATCTTGAGCAGGTCTTCCTCCAGCTCAACCGTGACCGTACCCGGCGTCAGCGTGATGGAATCGGAGAACACCGTTCGCGGCAGGTCGCCGGGAAGGTAGGTTCGGTATTCGACTATCTCGGGATCTATGGGCAGCCTGGGGTGCAGGATGATCTTCGCCACGTCGTAATTGGCCTTGATTATCTCCCAGATAAGCCTGAGCAGGAACCAGGGAAGCCGGAGCAGGACCATGGGGGTTATGCGCGGGTCCAGGGCCCTCCCCAGGAGGGCCACGGTGAGGACGGCCACGAAAGCCGAGCATACGGCGCCCAGAACAAGGTCATAAAGGGCAAGCGTTGCCGTGAGCGCGATCCAGAAGGCGAACAGGATTATGCAGAGCAGGAGTCTTCTCGAAAAGGCGTAACCTCCACCCAATGGCACATCTCCCGAGATCGAGTACCTCTACCCCGACGTACGTCCTAACCTCAGATTTCGGAAATGATACCATACGCACGGAAAACATGTAAATCGAAGCGAGTGGACCCTCCTCTTTCCCTCTCCCGCCCCACCCGCGGAAGAAATCGCGGTAACCATTCCTACCTTCCGCTATCCCTGGAGCTTGAAGTCCTGTGCGATCTTGTCCGCCGTGACCACGCCGGAGGCAACGCTGGTGGGGACCCCTCCACCGAAGTGGGTGGAGGCGCCGGTTAAGTACAGGTTCTTCACGGCAAGCGAGCGGTTGCGCATGCGGAACATCGCCAGCGAGGTCATGTCGCTGAAGAGGCCGTATATGCCGCCTTCCGGGTGCAGCAGCCTGCGCTCGAAGTCCAGAGGGGTGGAGACCAGGAGCTTGGTCAGGTGGTCGCGGGCGCCCGGCAGCGCGTAGCGCTCCAGCTCCCCTATGGCCTTTTCGCCGTACCAGTCCTTGATGAGATCCCAGTTCTCACCCAGCGGCGAATAGGGCGCGGGAGCGTTGCAGATCCAGGAGAGGATGTGGTGCCCGTCGGGGGCCAGGGAGGGGTCGGTCTCGGTGGGCCAGCAGATCAGGCTCATGGCGTTTTCGGGGATGAGACCCTTGGTGTAGTACTTGTCCCATACCTCGTTCATGAACTCCACGGAACCGGTGACTATGGTGTGGTGGGCGTTGAGGTCCGGCCTGGTGTCCAGGCCAACGTAGATCATGGGGCAGGGCATGGAATTAAAGTAGCTGCTGACCGCCTTGAAGGCCCAGTTGGGCAGGTTGTCGGGGCCGACCATCTTCAGGTAGGTGACGCGCCCGTTGAGGTTGGAGGCCACCGCCCTTGCGGTGATGGTGCTGCCGTCCGAGAGTACGACGCCCTTGACGGCCCGGTCCTCGACGACGAACCGGTCCACCTTGGCCCCGGTGCGCACCTCCAGCCCGAACCCCTGGCCGGCCTCCATGATGCCCCTGGGGATGGCGATCATGCCGCCCCTGGGGTAGAAGATGCCCAGGTGCTCGGAGAGGGCGATCATCCCGAAGATGCCCGAGCCCAGGTAAGGGGGCGCCCCGGCGAAGAAAGACTGGAAGGACACCGAGGCCAGCATGTCCCTGTTGGCGAAGGCCTTGGTCACCACCATCTCGTGGTTCTTGAGGAAGTAGGGCAACATCTTGTAGATCTTGGGATATTTGAGCACGACCTTGAGAGCCCTGGAGAAGGTGCTCATGTCCGTGGCGATGAGAGCTTCCATGGCGTAGTCGAGGAGCCACATGCCGAACTCCTCGAACTTGATCCAGTTGTCGTAGTCCTCTGGGGCCATCTTCTTCACGATCTCGTTCGTCTCCTCGATGTCGATGGGGATGGTGAAGCGGTTCCCCTCGGGAGTGATGAAGGAGTAGATGGGATCGCAGGGGACGAGGTCGACGTAGTCTGACATATTCTTGCCCATGCGCTCGAAGGCCATCTCCAGCGGGCGGACAAGCTCCACGATGGACGCCCCCACGTCGAAATGGTAACCGTCATGCTCGAAGGTGGAGCAGCAGCCGCCGATGATGTCGGACTGCTCGAGCACAAGCGTCTTAAGGCCGTTCCTGGCGCACAGGGAGCCCGTGGTCAGGCCCCCCAGTCCCGCGCCGACCACCACGATATCGTAGTCTGCCATGACGGTCCCTCCTCCTTGTTGCCGCGGCCGCCTTTCCGCCTTGCGTCCATCATCAGTAAGCTATTGTGACTTAATAGTATATAGTTAGTGTCAGCTTCTGATTATATCCAACCCCCCACGGAATGCCAAGGGGGCAGGACGAGAGCGGGGAGGATGCATCCCGGCAAGCTGCCGCTCGGAGCGGGCGAGTGCGCTGGCCGCACCGCCCGGCCGTCAGTCGTCCGCCATGGCGGATCCCCCGCTCTTCCTGCGACGCCTCAACAACAGCCAGGCCGCTACGAGCAGAATGATCAGCCCCAGCAGGCCCCATCCCAACCAGTTGATGATATTATCGATGGTCCGCCAGTTGTTCCCGAAAAAATAGCCCAGGGCGCAAAAGATACCCGACCACAGCATTGCTCCCGGCACATCGTATGCCATGTACTTCCAGTGGGGCATGCGGTTGATGCCGGCGGTGACGGGGATGAAGGCGTCCACGCCCGAGAGCATGCGTCCGAAGAGGACGGTCACCCCGCCGTAACGGGCGAAAAAGCCCTGGCTTCTCTCTATTCCTTTTCGCAGCCTGGGCTTGTCGTTGTACCTCTCCACCGCGGTGCGTCCCAATCTGCGCCCGATGAAATACCCCACGTTGTCGCCGAGGAGGGCGGCCACCACGCTCGTCACCCACAGCATGAAGACGTTCAGCTCCCCCTGTGCGGCATAGAAGCTCCCGATGAGGATCACGGTGGTGCCGGGCGCGATCCAGCCCGTGAGGAAGATGCTCTCCAGGAATACGCCGGCGAAGACTATGAGGTAGCCCCAGCTCGAGAAGAGGGGCATGACCCAGTCCAGAAACCTGTCGATGAAGGAACCGTCCACGCGATCCTCCGCTCCTGCCGCCCGCCGGCCGCGGCCCCGGTCCCCCGCCGGCATTCCCCATCGCTCGAGAGCGGGGCGGGATCCGCGAGGTACGCCTCGTCCCGTATTCTACCTCAAACTGTCGAGCCGCGTACGTCGGTTGCTTTGTCGAAACGAGATCCGCCGCCCCCTGGGGGGGCGGCGGTTGATCCACGGGATATCGGGCGCGAAACGTCCTTGCTACTCCTCCTCGATGAGGTCCTTGAGGATCTGTCCCGAGGGATCCTTCTTGAAGGACCTGACGAACACCACGAACTTGGGTGTCTTGTAATAGGGGAGGTGCTCCTCGCAGTACTCGAGCACCTGCTCCTCGGTGAGGTTGGAGCCCGGCTTCTGTTTCACGTAGGCCTTCACTTCCTCGCCCAGGTACTTGTTGGGGATCCCCACCACCGCCGCCTCGGAGATGAGGGGGTGGGAAACCAGAACCTCTTCGATCTCGCGGGGATAGATGTTGAAGCCACCGCGGATGATGAGGTCCTTTTTTCGGCCCACGATGAATATATAGCCGTCCTCGTCTATATAGACCATGTCGCCGGTGTAGAGCCAGCCGTCCTTGAGTATCTTCTCCGTTTCCTCCGGCTTGTTGTAATAACCCCTCATGACGTTGGGGCCCTTTACGACGAGCTCGCCCACCTCGCCGCGGTCCAGCTCCTTGCCCTCCTCGTCAACGACCTTGACCTCTATGCCCTCCGGGGGCACCCCGATGGAGCCGATCTTGTACGGTCCTTCCAGGGGTTGCGCCGCCACCAGGGGCGCGGCCTCGGTGAGGCCATAACCCTCGTAAATCCTCGACCCCAATTCGTTGTTCCAGCGGTCCATGACCTCGCGCGGGAAGGGAGCCCCGCCGGTGAACCACAGGCGCACCGTTCCCAGGTCATACTGGTAGATGAGGGGGTGGTTGAGGATGTATACGAACATGGTGGGCACCCCGAAGAACACGGTCACCTGCTCGTGCTGCAGGGCCTTGAGTACTTCTCCGGGGATGAAGGACTCCTGCAGCACCAGGCTGGCGCCCGCCTTGATGGCGGAGTTCATGACGCAGCTCTGCCCGTAGACCGCGAAGAACGGCAGCACCGCCATGATCACATCCTCACTGGTGAGGGCGCATTGCCTGGTCATGGCCTCCGTGTTCCAGTCCAGGTTGCGGTGGGTGAGCATGCATCCCCTCACGATCTTGGAGGACGTGGGCGCGTAGAGGATGGCCGCCGTGTCGTCGTCGGCGCGGTCGAACGCGTCGAGCTGTTCGGGCTGTCCTTCGACCAGCTTCTCGTATTGTATGACCCCTTCCAGCTCCGGCGCGTCCTTGACGATTATCCGGCTTATCTGGGAGCACATGGATGACTGCAGTTCCTTGACGAGGTCGTCGAATTCGAAGTTCGTGATCAGGGTCTCCACCATGGAGTCGCAGACTATCTTCTCGACTTCCTCCGCCAGGCACATGTAGCACAACGGCACCGCCGTCGCGCCCAGCCCAAGGACGGCGTAATAGGATATGATGAACTCGGGCACGTTGCGGAGCAGGATCGCCACCTTGGAATTCTCATCCAGCCCAAGGCCGCGCAGGCCGTTGGCCAGGCGGTTGGTGCGCGCAAGGAGCTCTCCGTAAGAAATGGTGTCGTGCCCGAAAAAGAGGGCCGTGGCATCGGGATTTCTCTCCGTCGTTTTCACGAGATTCTGGTATAGATTCATATAACATCTCTCCCGTTTCTGCGATCTACCGCGGTCTCTCTACAATACCAGACCCTTCAGGCATGTTCCCACCCGGCACCTCGCGCCCCAGTCCGTTACTATTCTACCATCGAAACTATCTGTGGTCAGCAAGAAACCCGTATTTGCCGTCCGTGGGCGTCGTCAGATCGTGCTTATACTGTATTCGATGCCCGCCATGGACTTACCTGTGAGGATACGCACCGCCGCCACCTTGTACTCCGGTATCTTGGCCACCGGGTCCAGGGCGGGATTCGTGAGCGCGTTGGCGGGAGACTCGCCGAAATGGAAGGGCACGAATACGACACCCTCTCCCACCTTCTCCGTTACCCTCGCCTCAAGCTTTATGGCGCCGCGACGTGACTGCACGGCTACTTCCTGGCCTTCCTCCACCCCCAGCCTCTCGGCGTCGGCCGGATTCACCCATACCCTGTTGCGGGGCACCAACTCGTCCAGTTCCCTCACTCGCCGCGTCATGGTTCCGGTATGGTAGTGGGTAAGCAGCCTTCCCGTGGTCAGGATAAGCGGGTACTCCTCGTCGGGCATCTCGGCCGGCGGCTTGTACTCCACCGGGCTGAACAGGCCTTTTCCTTTGGTAAATTTTTCTATATGAAGGATGGGAGTTCCGGGGTGACCGGCGTCGGGGCACGGCCACGTGATCGCGCCTTCCTCCAGCCTGGCATACGAGACGCCGCCGTACGAAGGGGTAAGGGAGGCGATCTCATCCATCACCCGCGGCGCGGAGACGTCGCCCATGTCGTATTCGAGCCTGGAAGCGATCTGGGCGATGATCCAGGAATCGTCCCTCGCTTCCCCGGGCGGCTCGATCGCCTTGCGCACTCTCTGCACGCGGCGGTCGGTGTTGGTGAAGGTGCCTTCCTTCTCCGCGAAGGAGGCGGCGGGAAAAACCACGTCCGCGTAGCGGGCGGTCTCGGTGAGGAAGATATCCTGTACCACAAGGAAATCCACCTTGTCGAGTGCTTCCTTCAGATGCTCCACGTCGGGGTCCGAGATGACCGGGTTTTCACCCATTATATACAGGACATCGATGTCCCCTTTGTGGGCTCCGTCCATCATCTCCATGAGGGTCAGGCCGGGGTTCCCCGGGAGGTAGTCGACGTCCCAGGCGTGCTCGAACCTGTCCCTGACCGCGGCGTCGGTCACGGGCTGGTAACCCGTGAAGACGTTGGGAAGCGCCCCCATGTCGCACGCACCCTGC
This sequence comes from Actinomycetota bacterium, assembly GCA_028697145.1. Lineage (GTDB taxonomy): Bacteria > Actinomycetota > Geothermincolia > Geothermincolales > RBG-13-55-18 > SURF-21. The sequence continues at coordinate 87,564 of JAQVFR010000008.1, forward strand.
ACGTTGTTCTGGCCGCGCAGGGGGTTCACCCCCGCCCCCTCCTTGCCCAGGTTGCCCGTGAGCATGGCCAGGTTGGCCAGGGAGAGCACATTGTCGACACCGGTGGTGTGCTGGGTGATGCCCATGGCGTAGACGATGGCGGCGCTGTCCGCCGTGGCGAAGGTGCGAGCGGCGCGCCGGATGTCGTCCGCCTCGACGCCGCAGATCTCCGCGGCTCGCTCCGGCGTGTACTCCTCCACCACCTTCTTGAACTCCTTGAAGCCCTCGCATCTTTCCCGGATGAACTCCTCGTCCTCCAGGCCCTCGGAGAGGATGACGTTCATCATGCCGTTGAGCAGGGCCACGTCGCTGCCCGGCCTGTGGCGCAGCCACTGCTGCGCGTAATAACAGAGGCGGATGTGGCGCGGCTCGGCCACGATGAGCTTGCAGTCGTCCCGCATCACCGCCCGCTTGATGCGCAGGCCGACGATGGGATGTCCCTCGGTGGTATTCGATCCTATGGCCAGGATGCAGTCCGCTTCCTCCAGGTCCTCGATGGAGTTGGTCATGGCACCGCTCCCGAAAGCTGTCGCCAGACCGGCGACGGTGGAGCTGTGTCATAACCGGGCGCAGTGGTCCACATTGTTGGTGCCGACCACCGCGCGGGCCAGTTTCTGCAGCAGGTAGTTCTCCTCGTTGGTGCACCGGGCGGAGGAAAGGAAGGCGATCGAGTCCGGGCCCTTGCCGTCCATGGCCTTCCTCAAATGTTTGGAGACGGTCTCCAGGGCTTCCTCCCAACCGGCCGGCACCAGCTCGCCGCCCTTGCGGATAAGCGGCCTGGTCAAGCGGTCCTCATGATGCACGAAGGGATAACCGTAGCGCCCCTTCACGCACAGGTTGCCCTGGCCCGGGCCCACCATCACCGGTGACGACACCTCCACTATCTCGCCGTCGCGCACGTGCAGGTCGAGCTGGCAGCCGCAGCCGCAATAGGGGCAGGTGGTCCTGACTTTCTCAACCTGCCATGTGCGCCCCTTGCCCTTGGAGGGTATGGAGATTATAGCCCCGGTGGGGCAGGTGGAAACGCACTGGCCGCAGAACTCACACGGCGATTCCATCATCGGTTTGTTGTAGGGGATGCCGGGAACGGAATCGAAGCCCCGGTTGACGAAGTCGTATACACCCACGCCCTGCACCTCGCGGCAGATGCGGATACAGCGGCCGCACAGGATGCACTTGTCGTAGTCGCGCTCGATGAGGGGGTTGTCCGCAAGCACCTCGTAGTGGTGTTCCTCACCCCTGAAACGATGGTCCTTCACGCCGTACTCGTAGGCCAGGTCCTGCAGCTCGCAGTTGCCCGTGCTCTCGCAGGTCATGCAATCCTTGGGGTGGTCGGAGAGGATGAGCTCGAGGATGGTCCGCCTTATCCTCATGAGTTCATCGGTGGCGGTGCGCACCACCATGCCGTCGGTCACCGTGGTATAGCAGGCCGGCAGGAGGCCCCTGGCCCCCTCCACCTCGACCAGGCAGATGCGGCAAGCCCCGTATGGCTCCATGCGCTGTTCGTTGCAGAGGCTGGGGATGCGCAGCCCGTTCTCGCGCGCCGCCTCCAGGATGGTGCGGTCGGAGGTGGTCTCGATATCCTTGCCGTCTATGTTCATGTGGATCTTTTCCATCTCTACCACCTCATTCCGCGTAGATGGCCTCTTCCGGGCACCGGCTGAGGCACAGCTTGCAGCGAATACATGTGTCCGCGTCGATGGAGTGGGGTTCCTTCTTCTCCCCCGAGATGGCCTCTACCGGGCAGACCTTGGCGCAGGCGCCGCACCCGGTACATATGTCCTCCCGGATGCGCAGGGTTATGAGGGCGGGGCATACCCCGGCCGTGCATTTCCCGCGGAGGATATGGTCCTCGTACTCGTCGCGGAAATATTTAAGGGTCGTGAGCACCGGGTTAGGGGCCGTCCCCCCCAGGGCGCACAGGCTGCCGGCCTTGATGTCCGCGGCCAGGACCTCCAGCCTCTCCATGTCCTCCGCCTCTCCCTCCCCCGCGCAGATGCGGGTGAGGATCTCCAGCATGCGCTTGGTGCCGATGCGGCAGGGCACGCACTTGCCGCAGCTCTCCTCCTGGGTGAAGGAGAGGAAGTAGCGGGCCAGGTCCACCATGCAGGTGGAGGAGTCGGCCACGATCATGCCGCCGGAGCCCATGATGGCCCCGGTGGCGGTGATGGCGTCGTAGTCCACCAGGGTGTCCAGGAGGCTGGCCGGAAGGCATCCTCCCGAGGGGCCTCCCATCTGCACCGCCTTGAACTCCTTCCCCTCCCGTACGCCGCCCCCGACGTCGAAGATCACCTGGCGCAGGGTGTAGCCCATGGGCACCTCCGCCAGGCCGCTGCGGCGCACCTTGCCGGCGAGGCAGAAGACCTTGGTCCCCTTGCTCTTCTCGGTTCCGACCGAGGCATACTTGTCGCCGCCTTTGGCGATGATCCAGGGGATGGCCGCCAGCGTCTCCACGTTGTTGATGTTGGTGGGCTTGCCCCACAGGCCTTCGTTGGCCGGGAAGGGCGGACGCGGCCGGGGCATGCCCCGCTTGCCCTCGATGGAGGCGATGAGGGCTGTCTCCTCGCCGCACACGAAGGCTCCCGCCCCCTTCTTTATCCTGATGTCGAAGTCCCAGTCGGTGCCGAAGATGCCCTTGCCCAGGAAGCCCATCTCGTGGCAGGCCGCGATGGCGATGTCCAGCCTCTTGAGGGCCAGGGGGTACTCGGCGCGGCAGTATATATATGCCTGGGTGGCCCCGATGGCGTATCCCGCGATGATCATGCCCTCGATGACGGAGTGCGGGTCGCCCTCCAGCACGCTGCGGTCCATGAAGGCCCCGGGGTCCCCCTCGTCCGCGTTGCACACCAGGTATTTCTGGTCCCCCTTCGCCTTGCGCGCGAAGCCCCACTTGGTCCCGGTGGGGAATCCGGCGCCGCCTCGGCCCCTTATTCCGGACATCCCTACTTCGTCTATGGCCTCCTCGGGGGTCATGGAGTTAAGGACCTTGCGCGCCGCGTCATATCCGCCGGTGGCGATGTACTCCTCGATGCTCTCGGGGTTTATGTTGCCGCAGTTCCGCAGCACGATACGGTGCTGGTTGGAGAGGAAGTCGCCCTCTCCGGCGTCGGGGTCGTCCGAGCGGCGTACCACCCAGTCCTCTATGACCTCGCCCGCGGCCAGGGCCTCGAGGAGTTGTGGAACCCGCTTGGCGGTGAGGTCGCCGTAGACGACCGACTTCCCGTCCGCTTGCGTCACCTCGACGATGGGCTCCCTGAAACAGAACCCCATGCAGCCGGCTATGTCCAGGTAGGCGTCGTACTTGCCCGTCGCCAGCTCGCTCTCCAGGGCCTCCTTGACCGCCGCCGCCCCGGCGGCGATGCCACAGGTCCCGTAGCCCAGCACCAGCTTGGTCTTGCCGTCCGTGCTCATTCTTCCGTCTCCCCGCCGCCGCCCCGGTACTTTTTGATGATCCTGCGGATATTCGCGGGCTTGAGCTTGCCGTGGGTGTCATCGTCCACGATCATGATGGGCGACAGGGAACACGCCCCCACGCACATCACCGACTCCACCGTGAACTTCATATCCGGGGTGGTCTGGCCGTCCTTGATGCCCAGCAGGTTCGATATCTCCTCGGAGATGAGCTCGGCTCCGGCCACGTGGCATGCCGTGCCGTGGCAGACGCGGATGAGGTGCTCCCCGATGGGCTCCAGCCTGAACTGGGTGTAGAAGGTGGCAACGCCGTAAACCTGGCTCAACTGGTAGCCGGCTTCCCTGGCCAATGCTCGCATGACCCTCTCATCGAGGTAGCCGTAAGCCTCCTGGGCGTCCTGGAGCAGGGGGATGAGCGCCCCTCTCTCCCCGCTGTACCTTTCCAGGATCTCCTCCAGGGGAGCCAGGTCATCCGGGTCCGCAAAGCGTTGTTTGCACTGACAGGCTGCGTCATTCATTTCCTTCTCCCGTTTCCTCCCACTTATACGCCCGAAGGGCCGGAGCCCCAATTCCCATTACCTCGGACCAGCGCCCCTATCTACAGCTCCAGATACGAATGCGCGTAGAGCGTCTCCTCCGTCAGCACGCGCCAGGTCTTCAGCAGTTTGATGGTGAGCGGATCGCTCTCGTCCACGGCCTCGCCCTTCACTATCTTCTCCACGATCTGGTATTCCTCGTTCTTGCCGATGATGCCCATGAGCTCCTCGTCGTTGGGATCGACGATCGCCGCCGTGAGGCCCTTGGCCATGAGCACAGCGAGAAGGGTGCGATTGATGAGGCTGCACAGCGACTCGTCCGGCACGCCGTTGGAGACGTTCGAGAGCCCGACCACCGTGCCCGGAGCCGGGTCGAATTCCGCGAAGACGCCCTGCAGCATGTCCATGGCGTCCACGAGTGCGTGCACCTGGTCCTGGGTGACGCTGATGGGCAGGACGATGGGGTCGATGAGGATCTTTTCCATGGGGATGCCGTACTCCTGGGCGGCCATGAGGATGTTGTAGGCCACCTCCACCCTCTCGTCGGCGTCGCGCGGGACGTTGCCCTGGGCGTTGAGGGTGAGACCGACCACCCAAGCGTTATGCTCGACGGCCATGGGCATGAGCTTCTCTATACGCTCGGGCCCGGAGGAGATGGAGTTGATCATCACCTCGCCCTTCACCACTTCCAGCCCGGCCTTCATGGCGTCTATGTTCATGGTGTCCAGCGCCAGCGGCAGGTCGGTGACCTCCTGCACGGATTCCACCACGAACCGCATCTTCTCCGGGCCTTCCTTGGTAGCGGGACCCAGGTTTATGTCCAGCCAGCTGGCGCCGCCTTCCGCCTGCAACAGGGCCATCTCCTGGATGGGCTTCTTGTCGCGGTCCTTGATGGCCGCCCCGATGGCCTTCATCATCACGTTGACCTTTTCACCGATGATCAGCATATCTTTCCTCCTCCTTGATCAAGCCTGTGGCCGACGCTGCGGCCCACTGTATTTCCTGCTTATGCAAAAGCTCCCTCGCCCGGTAGGAACTGCGCACGAAAGGCGCGGAAGCGACCACGGGGATGCCCGCTTCCTCCGCCTCTCCGGCCAGCTCCTCGAACTCATGCGGGGTGAGGAACCTCTCAACCCTCAGTTGCTCCCTGGAAGGGCGCAGGTACTGCCCGATGGTGAGCATATCACACCCGGCTTCCGCCAGGTCCCGGAAAAGGCGCCTGAGCTGGGGACGCGTTTCCCCCAAGCCCACCATCAGCCCGCTCTTCTTCCCCACGTGCGGCGCGATTTCCCCGGCCGCCCGCAGCAAACCCAGCGAGCGGTGATAATCCGCCCGCGGGCGCACCCCCGGGTAGAGCTCCTCCACCGTCTCCAGGTTGTGGTTGAAGACGTCGGGCTCAGCGTCCAGTACCGCCCTGAGCGCTTCCTCGTCCCCCTGGAAATCCGGCGTCAGGACCTCGACCGTCGCCCCCGGCAGCCGCCTTTTCACCTCTCGTATGACGGCTGCGAAGTGGGCTGCCCCTCCGTCCGGGAGGTCGTCACGGGTCACGCTGGTCATGACGACGTGCTCGAGCTCCATCCTCTCCGCCGCCGCTGCCACCCTGCCCGGCTCCTCCGCGTCCACCTCGTGCGGAACCCCCTTCGCCACCGAGCAGAAGGCGCAATCCCGCGAACAGACCTCGCCCAGGAGCATGAAGGTGGCGGTACGGTTGGAATAACATTCCATGCGGTTGGGACACTTGGCGCTTTCACACACGGTGTGCAGGCTCAGACCGCGCAGGATACCGTCAACCTCGTGCAGGTTGCGACCAGCGCGCACGGGCCGATGCAGCCAGCGCGGCATGCGTTCGTCGTAATGCCTCTCGCGGCGCTCCTCGGGTTCGTGTCCCTTCTCCATCACTTCACTCCCGTACCGTTCTTCCCGGCTTCTATCAACCGCGCAACCTCCGCGACAGCTCCGCGGTCAGGGCATACGCTCTCTCCGCCTGCGCGGCCGAAACGCCCTCCAGCCCGCATGCCGGCGTGAACATGGCCCTCTCCAGGAGGAGGTCCCGCGGCACGCCTCGCGATACGAGCAGTTCGACCCCTCGCTCGAAACGGCGTGACAGGCTGTCCGCGTCCTCACCGTCGATATCCGGCTTGTTCACCGCGAGACCCCAGGCCAGCACGCCGCCTTCTTGCAGGAAAGCGGCCAGTTCGTCCGGGTAAAGCGCCATGCTCTCCAGGTAACTGTAAGCATCGAAGTTGACCACCTGGACCCCCGCCTTGAAAAGCAGGGTCCAGTCGGTATTGCCGCAGCAATGGGCGCCGGTCAGGCAGGTCAGGCCCTCCGTGCACTGCCGCAGGGAATCCACGACTCTCTCCGGGCTCACGCTCACCAGGGCTGACCCCACCGACACCAGGTAGGGCTCGTCGAAGAAGATGAGCACCTCCTCGGCCGCCCCGGTGTCCCTGAGGAAAGCCTCCATCCACCTCGCCTTGAGATTGAGGAGCTTGACCATGGCATCCGCCAGCTCGTCGTTGTACAGGATGGGGCGGTTGTTCTCATCGAGGACGGTCAGCCCAAAGCTTATGGGCCCGGTCACCTGGCCCTTGAGAAGAGTATACCTGGTGCCCCCCTCCCTCACCCTGGCGGCGAAGGCGTACAGGCCCGCGGCGTGGTCCTCTCCCACGGCCATGGAAGTGTGATCCCCGTCCACGTACGCCCTGTATACCCCCTCTATCTCCGGCAGGAGGTCGCGTGAGGTATCACAATAGACCTTTAGCCTTTCCGCGTCGATCACGACGCCCGGCAGGCCCTCGCTGTACTGGGCATACATGTTCTCACGGAAATCCCGGTGGGGCAGTTGGGGCCATACCGGCGCTTCAGTCAAGTGGCGCAAGGTCATGGCGCAGGCTTCTTCCGGATCCGTATGGGGAAGGCTGCCGATGGCCGTAGCCATCATGTGCGGTTCCCAGTTTCCCATTACCTACCACCCACACCTCGATCTATAACCCGTCCGTCTCCGCACTTTCGCCTCTCTCCGTGACTCGCTGGCAGGGCTCACGTGTTGCCAAGAATGAGCCCTCACCCGCATATCAAGGCCAGCGACGCGTAGCGCTGTGGGCCATTATTAATACTGGCCCCGACCGCCATTACCTCAGACCGGCGTCTCTTCGAAGCGCAAGCGATCCCTCTGCATCACCGACCTCGAGTAGCCATCATCTCAGGCCAAAGATGGGCTAAAGGCCGTCAAGGCCTGACCCCGATTCCCTTTACTTACCGCCCGCGTTCGCTCTGTTCCCCGCAGGGTGGGGTCATTGGGGTCAGGATTTATCCTGACCCCAATCGCTACTACTTAGCACCCAGCGCCTCGATCCACAGATCGCACGTCTGCGCATGTGCTACAGCTTGTTGATATCCACTCCGGCTTCGTCGAGTATCCGAGGCACCACGTCCTCTTTCCCGATGGCCATGATGTGCACGCCGTCGCAGAGCTTCTCGTCGATGCACTGCCTAATCTGGCGCGCCATGATCCTGACGCCGGTGTTCAGGGCCTCGCCCTTGGGGGCGTCCGCCATCTCCTTGACCAGGTCATCGGGCACGAACACGCCGGGGACGTTGGCGTTCATGTACTTGATGGCGCCCATGCTGGTGAGCAGCACCAGTCCCGCGCAGATCTTGACCTTGTCGTCGATCTTGCGGGCCTGTTCCATGAAACGCTTGAAGTTGTCCATGTCGTAGACGGCCTGGGTCTGGAACCACTGGGCCCCCGCCTCGATCTTCTTGGCGAACTTGATCATCTGGGGCTCGATCGGATGGGCTTCCGGGGTTACGATGGCGCCCTTGTAGAACTCCACGCCGCCCTTGAGCTCGTTGCCGCCGGAGTCCTTGCCCTCTTCCAGGTTGCGGATCATCTGCAGCAGCTGTACGCTCTCGCAGTCGAACACCGCCTTGGCCTCCTTGTGGTCGCCTACCGGGATGGAGTCCCCGGTGAGGCAGAGCACGCTGCGCACGCCGCGGGTGTATGCGAAGAGCAGGTCGGCCTCGATGGCGAGGCGGTTGCGGTCGCGGCAGGTGACCTGCAGGTTGGGCTCGCCGCCGTGCTCCAGTATGATCAGGGCCGTCCCCAGGGAGGGATAGCGCATCACCGAGGACTGGTTGTCGGTGATGTTCATGGCGTGCACCTTGTCTTTGAGCAGGTCGATGTGGTGGATCATCTCGTCGATGTCCGTCCCCTTGGGGGGCCCGATCTCTCCCGAGACCAGGAAGGTGCCGGACTCCATGACCTCCTTGATGCTCGGCTTGACGTGTTTCTCCAGGAGCATGGTCATCCTATTCACCCCCCTCTTCGCACTTCTCGAATATGACGCGGCCGGGCTTCATGTTCGCCTGCCAGTTCTTGAGGCCGTAGACGCGCCTGAAGCGGTCCAGCTTGCCCATCTTCTCCAGCTGGTTGTAGATAAGGGTCCAGCCGCAGTCCTTCTCCTTGTCCGTCTCGCACTTGCCCTCGTCCGTGCCGCCGCAGGGCCCGTTGAGTATGCCCTTGTGGCAGCGGGTTACCGGGCAGATGGCCCCGAAGTCCTCGAGAACGCAGTCGCCGCACAGCGAGCACTTCTCCACGAACTGCCCGTGCCTCTGGATGTTGCCCAGGAAGACGGTGTTGTTGGCGGAGTGCACTCCCTTTTCCGTGGCCTCGCGCACCGACTGGGTCCCGGCGCCGCATGCCATGACCACGAAGCCGTCGGCGGCCTCCACCGCCTCCTTGTTCTCGCGGAACTTCCTCTTGGTGTTGAGCTCGTGGCATACCTCGTCGAAGACGATGGTGCCGGTGACGGTCTTGCCCTCCGCCTCGAGCTTGGCCTTCATCTCCGCGACCTGCGGCTCGCCACCCGTCTCACAGGTGGTGGCGCAGAGGCCGCATCCCACGATGAACACCTTGTCCTCGCCCTCGAGCTGCTTCAGCACCTCCTCGAAGGGCTTCGATGTGGTGATGATCATCTCTTACTTTCCTCCTCTGTGCTGTAATCGTTGCCGTGTTTTCTCTCATCCCGCCGGCCGGGCGCATGTGCGCTGTCCGGCGCCTCCCGCCCGGCCGCCGCGCGGTCTTTCATCCCGTCACGTGGTGGAGAACTGGCGCAGGAAGGCCGGCAGGTCGGCCGCCTCCCTGGTGCCGATGACGATCTCCCAGTCCGGGAGCTCCTCCTCCAGCTCGCCCGAGATCTGGGCCACGTAGCCGGGGATGATCAGCTTGCGGTGCTTCACCTTGTCCGCGATACCCGAGGTGTTCACGAACTTGGCGATGACCTCGGGCACGAACTTGCCCGCCGCCCAGGCGGTGAGCACGGACTGCCCGTCCACGTCCACGATACCCAGCCAGGCCGGGATCTTGCTCCCCTCGATCTCGCCCGAGACGATGAAGTAGGTCAGGGAGAAGTTCGTGGTCAACAGCACCGGGCTGTTCTCGTCCGGGGAGCCGATCTCGTACCACTTGGAGTCCACGGCCATGGGCCGCTGGGGGTCGGTGTAGACGTTGAGGCCCAGCACCAGCAGCGGGTACATCCTCCACTGCTCCGCGTGGGAGAGGATGACGATGCCGCCGTACTTGCAGATGTACATGCCGGCCAGGGCCGTCTCGTACAGTTCGTCGTCCGTTTCCTCCACCGGGAAGGTGATGGTCGGGAAGCCGAAGGCCGCGAACTTCTCGTTTAAAGCCGCGCGCCTCATGGCCACCAGGTCCTTGAAGGTCTCCCCCGGCTTGCGCGGCGCGGGATCCAGGATGAGGTCCTTTACGCCCATGCCGGTGAGCTTGTCGGAGAGTTCGGCCAGTTTGTCCAGGTCGGCAGCCTTTACCGCCAGCGGCAGTTCCTTTTCCTTGGCCAGGGCGCCCATGGCGTCCGCGTTGGCCTCGTCGGCCGCGTAGAGCAGCGGGCGCGAATCCCCCGCGGCCTCCACTCCGGCCTTCATGACCTCTACGTCCTCGGCCATGAGGATGAGGGGCTTGGCGGAGGCGCCCTTCACCTTCTCCACCAGGGCCTTGAACTTGCCGGCGTCGCCCGAGGCGGCTTTGAGGGCCAGGGCCCCGACCTTGAGGATGACGCCCACGCGCTCGTGCTCGCATTCCTTCGCCTGCTCGAGCAGTTCGTCCACCTTGGCGTCGTCCATGTCGTCGCTTATCAAGACACCCAAGACTGCGGGGTTGAAGAAGGTCTTCTCGTGGCGGAAGAGCACCAGTTCCTCGCCCACCTTGAAGGCCTCGTCCCCGCTTCCCACGGTGACCCCACGGATGGGCGGGGCGCTGGCCTCCGCCAGCTCCGCGCGCACCTCGTCCGTAACATACGGACATTCGTCGAGCGCCGTCTGTCCCGCCGCCAGCTTCATGGCGAAGGCGAGGCAGGTCGGGAAGCCGCATTCTTTACAGTTGGTCTTGGGTAGCTTTTTGAAGATATCCAAGCCCGAAAGTCCCATCACTAACTCCTTCCTACTATCAGCGGTTTTCCCACCTTGTTATTTCAGATGAAGGAGGGGGAGGCATCCCCCTCCTTGCGATCCTCTTATCAGAACATCGGGTCCATGGTCAGGGCGGGATGTCCCTTCTCCTCCAGCCAGGGGAGGATCTCCTCCTCCGTGGTGCCCACTTCCTCGTCGGCGATCTTGCTGATGAAGTCGGGGTCGCCTATGTCCTCGTCCTGGACGCGCTTTTCCAGCTGCTCGGCCAGGGTCTCCTTGAGTGCCTTGGGCATCCACACCACGCGCTTGAAGCCGCCGTCGGCGGAGATGAACTTCTTGGAGGTGATATACACCTTCCCGATGCCGATGAACCCCGGCGTCACGTTGCCGCCGCCGACCGTGTTGGCCAGGGTCGAGAAGGCCATGCCGCAGGGGGTCTCGCCGGTATGCTCGCGGTTGACGATCATCACGCCGTTGCACATGGGCAGGAAGGCCACGATGCACTCGAAGCACCCGCAGGAGGTCATGGGGTCCTCCATCATGGTGTACATGAACACGGACTCCACCGTCCCCCCCGACTTGTCCTTCACGAACTCGTCGATGGCCGGCCAACTGCCCTTTACTTCGTCTGTGCAGTCGCCCTTCTTCACCGGCTGGTTGGGGCCGGTGGGGTCGATCTCGTAGGCTGCCTTGCCGTCCAGCCAGTTGTACGCCCCGCACAGCCCCAGCCTCTGCGGGCTGATGATGCACACGTGGGTGGGGGCGAAGGACTGGCACAGCGTGCAGGAGTAGAAGGTGTCCACGGACTCGTCGGTCATGCCCGCCGTCTTCTCGTCGCGGTAGCGGTATGCCTGGCGCGCAATTCCCAGCCACTTCTCGACGTCCTCCGGGTTTGTGTAGATGGTCACCTTGACCTTGTCCACGATGGAGGGGAAGTCGTTGATGAGCTTGGCATGGATGATCTCGCCATAGTGGCGGATCTTGAACCCCTTGGACTGGGCCTTCTTGCTGATACGCGTCCACACGATGTCGCGCTGGCCCATGTGCCATATTCCCTCGGCGCCGTTGATGAGGTGGTGGATCTGGCGCTCCAGGATGGACTCGAAGTCCTCCTGCATCTTGCGCCCCGCCACTTCGACCACGATACCCAGGGGAAGGGCCGCGCCCTCCTCCACGTCGTCGATCTCCGGGCCTACGACCTGTATGTCGTGGTCGTCGATCTCGCTTATTTCCTTCATCATCACGTACTCGAAAGCCGGGGTGATGTTCCCTCCGAACTGCATGTACATGTCGTCCTTGCGGATGACCTCGCCCTCGAAGGCGGGTCCGAAGGCCATGGGGATGGGGATCTCGGCGATCTGTATCTTCAGTCCCCTGACCTCGACGCACTTCTGGACGATATCCTTCTCCTCGATGTCCGAGACCACGTGCTCGTAGGTGCACACGCCGGTTGGGAGGATCTCCGGGGTCTTGGTGTTGGCGATGGTGGGGAAGCCGTAGTTTATGGCTCCCGCCGCGTACGCGTATTTCTGCTCGTCAACGTAGTCCAGCGCCAGCACGAAGGCGAAGATGCGGTTCTTGTTGTAGCGCAGGATCTTGCTGAAGTCGCCGGGCTGCGCGCCGCCGAAGGACATGGCCGCACGGGCGGCAAATCCCAGGGAATACACCGTCGCCGACATCTCCTTGCCGTACGGTACGATGCGCGTGTCCCAGCCCAACTGGCGGTCCACCTCCATGAGCTGCTCGGTGATCGTCCTGCCCTCGATATGGCCGGACATCCACACGTAGAGGTTCTTCTGCAGCAGCTCCACCACGATCTGGTCCGCCATCTCCGATGTGGACGCGATGCCGGTGAGGGCGCAGAACCCGGGGGCGGTGCCGTCCACGAACTCCACCCCGCGTTCGCGCATGATCACGTCGTCCGCCGCGCCCAGCCACATGTCGTCCACGGGCGGGTTGGCGACGTACTTGCATCCCTCGATTATCTCCCCGGCGAAGAGGGTGGCGATGCCCGCGTCCAGGGTATGCCCGAGGTAGGGCACCCAGTGGCCCTGCCGCGGCACCGGGGGAAGGAGGTCCTTGGCCAACTCCAGCGCTTTGGCCATGTCCTCCACCTTCTCCACCTTGTGGCCGGTGAGGGCATAGATGATGGGCAGGTAATAACCCGTGTTGGGGAACTCCACCGCTGCGGTGGCGCCGGCCGCCTCGACCGTCTCGCTGAACATGCGCTCGGCCTCGGCCACCTCCTTGTAGGCTCCCTTGATGGCTCCGGTTGCGATTATCCTACTCATTAGATCTCCAACTCCCTCCGCATGGCCATGTCGTAGAGCACCCTTTCCCGCTTGGCGGATATGCCCAGGGCCTCCCTCTTGCTGTCAATGTGGCTGAGGATCTTGCCGACCATCTTCTCCGGGTCCGCCTCGAAGTCCCAGGTGTTCTTGAAGAGGTCGTTATACCTCTCGAACAGGTACTCCGTCACGTTCTTGCTTCCCAGGGTGGGCCAGCTCACGCCGAACACGGTGTACACGCCCGAGGCCACGAAGTACTCGCCGATGGAGATGGCCTTCTCGCTCATCCACTCCGGCGCGCAGCCGGCGACGGGAAGCTCGCAGATGTCGTCGCCCAGGCCGCCCTCGTGCACCATGGCGGTGCAGGCGATGAGGATGCGGCTGTTGTCCACGCAGGAGCCGCAGTGCAGCACCGGCGGGATCCCCACGGCCTCACAGACCTCCCACAGCCCCTGTGGGCAGATCTCGCGGGCCACCTCCGGCAGCATGAGGCCGGCCTTGGCCACGGACTGCGCCGCGCAGCCGGTCATGACCACCAGGCAGCCGTTGGCGATGAGTTCCCTGGTCACCCTGACGTGGATGTCGTCGTGCTTGACGCGCGGATTGTTGCAGCCCACCACGCCCACCACGCCGCGGATGCGGCCGTCGATGACGGCGTCGTTGAGGGGCCGGTAGGAAGCGCGGAATTTCCCGCCCAGCATGTAGTTTATGTACTCGTGGTTGAAGCCGGCGATGAGGGCTTCGGTCTTGTCCGGTATGGCCACCCTGCCCCGGTTCTTGAAGTTGTCGATGGCCGAGGACACGATATCCTTGGCTATCTCCAGGGCACGGTCCTCGTGGAACTCCACGTGCTTCGCGTAGGGCATCTTGGCCTTGGGGGAGGTGGTGATGATGTCGGTGTGGATGCAGTTGGCGATCTGCCCTATTCCCTGGTAGATGCACTGCACGTCCACGATCATGGCCTCCACCGCTCCGGTGAGGAGGGCCATCTCCTGCTGCAGCACGTTTCCGGCCACGGGGATGCCGTGGCGGGTGAGGATCTCGTTGGCGGTGCAGCAGATGCCCGCAAGGTTTATACCCTTGGCGCCCACTCTCTCCGCCTTCTCCTGCATCTCCGGCAGGTTGGCGGCGAGAACGATCATCTCGGAGAGGATGGGCTCGTGGCCGTGCACTACTATATTAACCTGGTCCTCCTCCAGAACCCCCAGGTCGATCTTGGCCTCGATGGGCACGGGGGTCTCGAACATGATGTCCTGCAGCTCGGTGCCGATCATGGAGCCGCCCCAGCCGTCGGACAGCGCGGTCCGGGCAGCCCCCACGAGTATGTTCTCGTAGTCCTGGTCCACTCCCATGTGGGTGCGGTGCATGAGCTCCACCACCTCGCGGTCTATGCCGCGGGGGAAGACGCCCAGGTTGCGCCAGATCTCCTTGCGCTTCTCCGGGGCCCTCTGGGCGAAGGCCAGCTCGCCCTCCTGCTGCCCGAACATGGCCATGCAGCGCTCGCCCACCTCCAGGGCGATGTCGTTGATCTCGCGGTCGCCGATCTCGACGTCCAGGTCGGCCGCGACCTCCAGCAGCTTGATGCGGTCCTTTATCTGGTAATCCACCGCCTCTCCCTTTGCCGCCATGATCAGGGTCTCCGCCACGGCGCGGCCGTGATCGGAGTGGGCCGAGGATCCGCCGGCCACCATGCGCGCGAAGTTGCGCGCCACGATGGTGTCCATGTTGGCGCCGCACACCCCCCGGCTCTCGTCGGGTTTCTTGGGATTGATGCGGCAGGGACCCATGTTGCAGATGCGGCAGCAGCTTCCCGCCTCTCCGAAGGCGCATCCCTTCTGCTGCTGCACGCGGTCGAAGGCGGTCTCCTGTTCATCCTCCTTCGCTTTTTTCAACATCTCCAGCGTGGTCTCACACGCTGACATCTCCTCGAATTCTGCCATTTCTATACTTCCTCCTGTGAACTTTGTCTCAGGTCCTTCGTGAACCTCTCGCTATATCAAAGCCTATCCCGACAGGTCGGCTATTAACTGCTTAACCATGCGCATGCTCTCGGGGTGCCTGAGCACCAGGATGTCCGCCCCGGCGAGGAGCAGGGATACGGCGGTGAGGGTCTCCCACATGATGCCGCGCTTCTCCGGGTCCCCCCACTCGGGGTACTCGTCCTCGGAACTCTTTGCCTCCTTGGTCTTCCACGCCTGGAAACCGATGTTGGCCAGCATGGGCATCTGGGTCATGGCGTCGTCCTGCATGAGGCCGGCGATCTTCAGGCGCTCCATCACCGAGTAGGTGTACTCCAGGCCGTAACCGAGGGCGCCGGTGGTCGGGTCGATGACCAGCCTCTCGGCCTCCATGCCCAGGTTGGTGAGGAGGATGTTGAGCTGCTTGGCCAAGTTGACGTCGATGGGGGTCATGCCCGCGACGGTCTGCTTGTACCCGATGGCCGGGGCTCCCACCTTCTTGAAGTTCTCCTCCTTGGCCGGTCCGATGAGGAGGTTCTTGCCCTCAGCCTTGGTGGCGATGACCTTGGCCAGCTCGGCGTCCTTGTCCAGGTCCTCGGTGCCGTAGACGATCACCGGGACGCTGACGGCCTCCTCAACCTTGAGGACGGTCTCGGCGGCCGCATCCGCGGCTGCGTTGCTGGCCTTGGGGTCGGTCGAGGTGAGCAGCAGGAATATGGCGTCGGCCCCCCACTCCTCCGCTGCTTTCCTGGCCCAGGCCACGGGGTCGTTCTTCACCTCTCCCAGCGCCTTCTCCAGCGCGGGGATGAGCTCTCCCACCTCGTCGGAAACTTCCGCAGCGACAAGTGGCTTGTTGGGCATGTCCCCCTCCCAGAGATGGAAGGGAAGGACGTTCTCTCCGCCCACCTTCTTCGCCTTGTCGCCAGCGCCCAACTCTACCTCGCGGACTTTGCCCTTGGCTGTCTCCGTCGGTAGATTGAATGCCATCTCTTCTCTCCTTTCCCGTATCTTCTTACCGCCGTCTTATATGATATTCTTCCTGCTGAACAAAGGCCTTGTCGTTTGTCATTCCAGGCCGTTCTGGATCTTGCAGGCGCGCAGGGCGTTCTTCATGAGCATGCGGTTGGTGACCGAGCCGACGCCGCCGGGGACGGGGGTGATGGCCTCGGTCATGTCCTTGACGGCATCGAAGGAGACGTCACCTACCGTCTTCGTCTTGGGCTTGCCCTTTTCATTGAGGACCGGCTCGCCCTTCTCGTCCAGCACCTTGACGCGGTTGATGCCCACGTCCACCACGACTGCCCCTTCCTTGACCTGGTCGGGACCGACGAGATCGGCTTTGCCGGCGGCCACGATGAGGATGTCGGCCTGCTTGGTGTGCTTCTCCAGGTTTCCCTTCATGGACGTGAACACGTGCACCACGGTGGTGGAGGCGTTGCGGTTGAGCATGAGGAAGGCCAGGGGCTTTCCCACGATGTTGGAGTGCCCCACGACGCAGACCTCCGCGCCCTCGTAAAAATCCTTGGGATCCATCTTTTTCACGTCCCGGGCATAGCGGTCGAGGATCTCCACCACCGCCGAGGGGGTCGCGGGCGGGAAGGTCGGCTCACCCAGGGCCAACTTGCCCATGTTGAACGGGTGGAAGGTATCGATGTCCTTGCCCACGTCTATGGAGTTGATCACGGCGCTGTCAGCTATGTGTTCCGGGAAGGGGCGGAGGGGGAGGATGCCGCTCACCGTCTTGTCGGCGTTGAGCTTCTTGACGATCTCCACGACCTCTTCCTCGCTCACGTCCGCCGGCGGATTCTCATTGATGTAGTTGAACCCCGCTTCCTCGCAGAACTTCTCCACCTGGCCCCTGTACATCCGGGCCCCGAAGTCGTCGCCCACCAGCAGGGTGGCGATACCCGGGGTGATGCCCTTGGACTTGAGCGCTTCCGTTTCCGCGATAATCTCCTTCATCAGCTCGTCGCCGATGGCCACACAGTCGATGACCAAGGTCATATGCCTCGCTCCTTTCCTGTCACGTCCTAACCGGGTCTTCGCTTCACTGCCGCAAGCAGTGTCGTGCTGTCTTCCCTGCCACGGTATATGTCAAACGAGGTCGCCATTTCGGCTTCGCTCCCGCTCCGCCTCCACGCAATCGGGTCGACTATGCCGCCGGCGGCGGGATCAACCCAATTTCTCGTATGTCATCTGCACCACGCGCTCGCGCAGGTCCGCGGCCTCCTCCAGGATCTCGCAGATGCGGTCCCATTTGGCGTCCGAGAACCCGCGGTCCTCTATGCTGTTCACGTTGATCTTCACGTTGAGCGCGGCGCTCTGCGCCGCGGCCTCGGCGAGGAGCACGGCGACCCCCGCGTCGCTCACCGCCCCGACGTTCCCGATCACCGCGGACGTCTCGGACAGGCGCGCTACTTCCAGGCACTTCTCGGCGATCTCGAAGGGGACCTCGGTGGCGAGTTTCAGGGCCTCCTGTACGCGCTTCGCTCTCTCCGCCTTCTCCTCTTCCGTCTCACGGGGAAGCTTGAAAGCGGCGGAGACGTCCGCGTACACCTCCGTGTCTTTCTGGATCAGGCCCTGCAGTTCGTCGCGGAGTTTCTCTGAGGACGCGAGCAGCTTTTCCACCTGGCCCTGGACGCCGGCATATTTTTCCTTGCCCAGGGTGAGGTTCGCTACCATCGAAACCAAGGCGGCTCCAAGCGCACCCACGAGTGCCGAAACCGACCCACCGCCCGGCTCCGGTGACCTGGAGGCGAGCTTGTCCAAAAATACGAGCATGGGCTTCTCTACGTACATCGTCAGACCTCCCCGGTCCAGTTCATGATTATCTCATCATTTAGGCGATTATGCCATAATCTTTCTATATTATTATCTGCCCTGTTATCTGCTGCGTTATCCGCCTCCGGAACCGGTTTTAACGTGCGCGGCCAGTATCTCCTCGACCGCCCGCCGGGCCGGGCTACTCTCCGGTAGCTCCGAGAGCGCCTTGCCCGCCTCGTCGTAGTCCCGGACGGTGTCGTCGTCGGGCACCGCTCCGGCGATCTCGAGGTTAGCGCCCTCGGCGATGGAGCGCAGGTTGTCGGGGAGCCCGTTTCGCACCCTCGTGACCACCAGGGCCATGCGCGCTATGTTCAGCTTCAGCTCGCGGGCGAGGTCGCGGATGCGCAGTGCGGTCTCCACCCCGCGCACCGAGGGGTCGGAGGAGATGAACATCACGTTCACCCCGGTGGTGGTGCGGCGGGAGAGATGTTCCATGCCCGCCTCGTTGTCCATGACGACGTAATCGTAGTTGCCGGTCATGATATCCAGGTAGCGGCGGAAGATGTTGTTGAGATAGCAGTAACAGCCGGGCCCCTCGGGCCTGCCCATGGAGACGAGGTCGAAACCCTTCTCCTCCACCAGGGCCTGCTGCAGGAGCATCTCCACCCACGTTTCCTTGGACATGCCCGCGGGCAGGTTCTTGATGTTGTCCGTGAGGTACTCGCGTATGGAGCCTATGGTCTTTTCCGCCCGCGTGCCCAGGGCCAGGTCGAGGTTGGCGTTGGAATCGGCGTCGACCGCCAGCACCGCCTTTCCCGTGTTGCGCACCAGCCAGGACACGCTGATGGCCGAGAAGGTGGTCTTTCCGGTGCCACCCTTGCCCGCTACGGCGATAACGTATGACACCTCAGCTCCCTTCCGCCTCGCCGGCCACGGTCCCGGCGGCCATGCGCTGTATCGAGCGTACGGATTCCAGCTTCTCTATCACGGTCGGAAACGCTTCCAGGTCGGTGTGCGGGAAGAACAGCGCCGACATGTAATGGTCCATGAACGTGGGGTTCATGGACAGCTCCAGGTAGGTCATCTGCCGTGCGATCTCGTTTGCCTTGTTCAACATCTCCTTGGAGAGGGCCGCGAGATGCGCGCCCAGAAGCGAGCCGTTCCCCACGAACTTGATCTTGTCGTATCCGATATCCGGGAGCAGGCCTATGGTAACCGCCTTGTCCACCTCGAGATAGCGCCCGAAGGCCCCCGCGATGAGCAGCTCGTCGATCATGGAGGCATCCATGTCCATGGAGGAGAGCAGGATCTCGATGCCCGCATATACCGCCGCTTTCGCCCGCATGAGGTTGTCGATGTCCACCTCGGTGATGACGATATCCCTGCGGGTGGCGGAATCCTCGGCCCATACCAGTACGTATTCCGCGCCGCCTTCCCTGTCGCGCACGCGGTCCGTGGGAAGGTCGGTGTTTATCTTGCCTTTTTCGTTCATGATGCCGGTGAGGAACATCTCGGAAAGCAGGTCGATGAGGCCCGAGCCGCAGATGCCGATGGGTTTCCTGTTCCCCACGGTTATGATCATGGGCTCGTAGCCGACCTTGTCGATGCGCACCTGTTCGATGGCGCCGCCGGTGGCGCGCATGCCGTGCTTCACCCCTCCGCCCTCGAAGGCCGGACCGGCGGAACACGAGCAGGAGAGCAGCCATTCCCGGTTCCCCAGCACCATCTCGCCGTTGGTGCCGATGTCGATATACAGGGTCATCTTGTCGGTATTGAAGACTCCCGAGGCGAGGATGCCCGCCACGATGTCGCCTCCCACGTAACTCGCCACGCAGGGTATGGCGTAGAGGTAGACGCCGGCGGCGATGCGCAGGCCGATATCGGAGCATTTGATCCAGGGGAAGATGGTCCCCGAGGGGATGTAGGGCTCCTCCCGGATGTATTTGGGGTTGAGGCCGAGGAGCAGGTGCGTGATGGTGGTGTTGCCCGCCACCACCACGTGGGTGATATTGCAGTACTCGATGCCAGCCTGCTCCACCAGGTTCTTGATGAGGTTCCAGATGGTGCCGACGACCACCGACTGCAGCTTGGCCAGGCCGGTGCCGCGGGTGGCGTAGATGATGCGCGTGATCACGTCCTCCCCGAAGGCGACCTGGGCGTTGTAGTCGGAGGCCCGCGCGGTGACCTCGCCGGTATAGAGGTCGATGAGCTCGGCCGAGATGGTGGTGGTGCCCACGTCTATGGCTATGGCCGACTGCCTCCGCGTGGTGTCGCCCTGCTCGATGCGCACGGCGCGCAGCTCGTCCCCGGAGTCCAGCACGGTCACGGTGATGTCCCAGTCGCTCTGGCGTATCATGTTGGGAAGCCGCTGCAGCACGGGGTAATCTATAACCACGTCGCGCAGCCCCGCCTCCACCGCCAGACCCCGTTTGATGCGCTCCGCGTCGCTGGTGTTGTCATCCAGGGTGGGCTCGGACAGGACGAGGTGCACCTTGCGGGTGGGAGGGTCGAGCACCCATTCGGGCAGGCGCTCCTCCCAGTCGGCCGCGGCCAGCAGGTAGCCGTGTGCCGGCGTGGGCTCCGCGCGCTCGAAGATCCTCTTGTCTCCGATGCGCGATTCCAGGGGCACCGTCACCTGGAGGTCGGAGAGCACCCTGGTCTGGCAGGCCATGGCGTAACCCTTGGCGATATCGGCCCCGGTGAGCTTTGGATTCGGCTCCCGATCGACCTCTCCCTCCTCGATCACCACCCTGCACTTCCCGCACGAACCCGAGCCCCCGCAGGAGGCGTTGATGTGCACGTCGGCGTCCATGGCCGCCCTGAGCAGGTTATCTCCCCGCGAGACCACTATATAGCGGTTATCCGGCAGGAACAGGACTCTGCAGTTGCCCTCCAAGTATCGTCCTTCCTATTTCATACCTTTTTCGGGTAGATGCCCCGGTCCCTCGGACCGGGGCATCGCTTTCGTCCGTCATGCTCTCGTCGCGCGTGACCTAGAACAATCCGAGGGTCTTCCCGTCCTTGTCGATGTCCACGTCCATCGCCGCCGGATGGCTGGGCAAGCCCGGCATGGTCCTCATGGCGCCGCACAGCGGATAGAGGAATCCGGCGCCCACGGATGGCCTGATATCTACCACCGGCAGGCGGAAACCCTTGGGCACGCCCTTGAGGTTGGGATCGTGTGACAGGGAGAGATGGGTCTTGGCCATGCAGATGGGCAGCTTGTCGAAGCCCGCCTCCTCGAACCTCTTGATCGCCTGCTCCGCCTGAGACGTGTAATCCACCCCGTCGGCCCCATATATCTTGGTGGCGATGGCCTCGATCTTCTCCTTGATGGAGGCCTCGAGGGGATAGAGGAACTTGAAGTCCTTGGGCTGGTCGCAGGCGGCCACGACGGCCTCGGCAGCTTCCTGGCCGCCCTCTCCGCCCTTGGCCCATACGTCGATGGGCACGCAGGCCGACACGCCAGCTTCCTCGGCAAGCTTCTTCACCAGCGCGATCTCCGCGTCGGTATCGGTGGTGCGCCGGTTGATGGTCACCACCACCGGGACGCCGAAGAGCTTCATGTTCTCGATCTGCTTGACCAGGTTCCCGGTGCCATCCTCCAGGGCCGGCATGTTCTCCTTCTTCACCAGTTCCTCGTCGAGCTTCTTGCCCGGGCGTGCCTCGAATGCGCCGCCGTGCATCTTGAGGGCGCGTATGGTGGAGGTGATGACCACGCAGTCCGGGGTTATACCCGAGTAGCGGCACTTGATGTCCATCATCTTCTCGGCGCCGCAGTCGGCCCCGAAGCCGGACTCCGTCACCACGTAGTCGCCGCACTTGAGCGCGACGTAGTCGGCCACGATGGAATTGTTGCCGTGGGCAATGTTGGCGAAGGGGCCGGCGTGCATGATGCAGGGGTTGTGCTCCAGGGTCTGGATGAGGTTGGGCTTGAGGGCCTCCTTGAGGAGCACGGTCATGGCCCCCGCTGCCTTGAGGTCCTCGGCGGTGACCGGCTTGCCGTCGCGGTTGTAGGCCACCACGATCCTGGACAGGCGCTCCCTCAGGTCCTTGAGACTGGTGGCCAGGGCCAGGATGGCCATGACCTCTGAGGCCACGCTGATGTCGAATCCGGTCTGGCGGACGTAACCGTTCTCCCTGCCGCCCAGGCCGATGACGATGTCACGCAGAGCGCGGTCGCTGATGTCGCTTACCCTCCTCCAGGAGATGGTCAGGGGGTCTATGTCCAGCGGATTGCCCAGCAGGATGCTGGTATCAACCATCGCCGCCAGCAGGTTGTTGGCGGCGGTGACGGCGTGTATGTCGCCGGTGAAGTGGAGGTTGAGGTCCTCCATGGGGACCACCTGCGAGTATCCCCCTCCGGCGGCCCCGCCTTTGATGCCGAACACCGGTCCCATGGAGGGCTCGCGCAGCGTCAGCACCACGTTCTTTCCGATCTTGGCCAGGGACTCGGTGAGACCGATGGAGGTCACCGTCTTGCCCTCGCCCAGGGGAGTTGGAGTGATGGCGGTCACGTCGATGTACTTGCCGTCAGGCTTGTCCTTCGTCCTTTCCAGGAAGGCCTCGAAGTTGATCTTGGCCTTGTACTTGCCGTACAGGTCGATCTCGTCATCTTCCAGTCCCATCTTCCTGGCGATCTCGACGATTGGGAGTAGTTCCGCTGCTTGCGCGATTTCCAGGTCACTCGGAACCATGCTGCAACTCCTTTCCTTTCACGACGCTTTCTCGACCGGTCAAGTTTTCCGTGTTTCGGCCTCCACAGCCGGGTTTAAACGTATATAAAACCGACGGCTCACGGCCTTCCTGCGAAGGCTCCAGAGTCCCCGGTGAAGTCCTCATCGCGAGTGGCTGGTGCTCTATATCCCCTCCGGCACACCCAAAGTATTATATCCATAAGCCCACTATAATGCAAATGAAAACGGGTGGTCGCAAGCCTCAGTTTTCGCTGGTAAACGCGTCGTTTTACCTGGGATTGAGCAGCGGCTCGAACTCATCGCGGCGACTTCGGCGTATGGAACGTCCCGCGCCGTAGCTCAGCCGTGGGTTATGGTGGGTGCCTGCGCGGCCTCCCTATCCCCCGCCTCGCCAAAATACATGTCCTCCCTCTCGAGGATATCGGCGGGATAGGGCTCTACCATCTTCCATCCCTCCCTGAGGTCAACGGGAAGGGATGTCTCCACCTCCAGGGCGACTTCCTCGCTGAGCAAGGCCTTGAGGATACCCACGATAACCCTCACGGCGTTGTCCGCCTGCCTCAGGTTCTGCAGCCCGGCCTCATCACGCACCTTGGTGAGAAGCTCCTTGCGGTTCACCGCACTCACCTCCTTTTTGCCATCATTCCCCTACTTTCAATTGTTCCCAGATTGCGCATGGGAGAAAACAGCGGCACCCGGGGGTCACCCGGGGGTCACCCGGGGGTCAGGTCTTGTTTTTTGCATACCGCGGTATGTTGCCTGTTGGCAGCAGGGGTTTTGTCGCGCACGAGCAAAACGTGACCCCCATGGCTTGTGTCCGAGGTGGTTCATGTTATTCCCAGCGTTGGTCTGGAAGGGGAGTGGTCTCGAACGGTAGGGGTGGCTGTCTATTCGACGCCTGGTCTCGAGGTAATGGC
>JAQVFR010000049.1 GCA_028697145.1 Actinomycetota bacterium
GGCGGGGGCGTCTTCGGGGTTCTGCACCAGCAGCCAGGTCTCGAAGTCGCCGGCGGTGGCCCCCTCCGCCAGGAACCACTGCGGGGAGGGAGCGGTGACGCCCACCGAGTCGTGGGCCCAGGTGCGGCCTGCCCCGTACATGGCCCTCTCGCAGATGACATCCGAAGTGGCGGTGACCGCGGCCGAGACGTCGTAGGAGGTGGCGTAGTCGCCCAGGTTGTAGGAGCGGCGGGTGCGCGCGGGTATGGTGTCTGAGGGCCCCTGCTTCTCTCCCGCTTCCGTGTGCAGCTTCACGTCTATGGTGGCGGGGGCGTCTTCGGGGTTCTGCACCAGCAGCCAGGTCTCGAAGTCGCCGGCGGTGGCCCCCTCCGCCAGGAACCACTGCGGGGAGGGAGCGGTGACGCCCACCGAGTCGTGGGCCCAGGTGCGGTAAATGCCAGCCGAGGCGGCGGCGAAACCGTCCGCGCTGGGCACGTGGCGATCACGGGTGCTGGCGGTTGCAGATCCCACCGCCATCAAGGACAGCAGGACCAGCAACAAGGTCGCGACGAGAACAGCGCGTACGGCAGCAGGCCTCGATTTGTTTATCATCCTCATAACTGTTTATTCTACCTCAAGCGCGCCCCCGAACGGCTTTGAGCGGGGTCGGGGGCGGCTTACGGGAGATTATCTTTCCTGGGTCAGAATTATGATGCGGATCTTAGTAAATCACTGGAATAAAGGAGTCAGGTCTTGTTTTTTGCATACCGCGGTATGATATGCCATAATATACCATATCTTATGTAAAAAATAGACCCCCATACTGGAGGTGGAGGAGCTGGCGGAGGGAATAGGTGACAGGTATCACCGCGAGACGAAGTACTACCCGGAGAAGATGCTCGGACGGGAGCTCGACTGGAGCAGCAAGCCCCCCGTTTACAGGGAATATCCCGGCAGCCGCAGGATAGAGCTGCCCCGGCCGGAGCCCGGGAGGGAGATGGGCCTGGACGAGGCCTTGAGGAAGAGAAAGAGCGTGCGTGATTTCTCCGGAGAGCCCCTCTCCCTCGCGGACCTCTCCTACCTGCTGTGGGCATGCACCGGCATCCAGCGCGTGCAGCAGGGCTACGAGTTCCGCACAGCGCCGTCCGCGGGCGCCCTCTACCCCATCGACACCTACGTCGTGGCCAGCAACGTCCCGGGCCTGGAGCGCGGCCTTTACCATTACGCCATACGTGCGCACGCCCTCGAGGAGCTGAGGCTGGGCGACCTGCGCACCGACACGGCCAAGGCCGCTCTCTACCAGGGGATATGCTACGAAGCCGCGGCCGTCCTCGTGTGGACCGCCGTCTTCGAGCGCTCCAAGTGGAAATACGAACAGCGCGGCTACCGTTATATCTTCATGGACGCAGGCCACATCGCGCAGAACCTCTACCTCGCCGCCACCAGCCAGGAACTCGGCGTGTGTACCGTGGGGGCCCTCTTCGACGACGAACTCAATGCCCTGCTCGGGGTGGACGGGGTCGAGGAGAGCGCCATCTATATGGCCGCCGTCGGCCACCCTCTCTAGCAAGGGGCTGCCGGCCCGCGGCAACGCCCGCTCCTCAAGGGAATCGCCGCGGGCTTCCTCACGCCCCGGCCGGGCTCAGCTTGGTGAACCGCCGTCTCCGCCCGTTGCGTCAATAACAAATGTACTCGAAAGCTCACTCGTGGAATATGGGGCGGGCATCTGTTAATATATTTTTGCCCAGGTATGGGGTCCTATGGGGTTATTGCCGGAAAACTATCGGGGGGTATGAAGATGAGACTCGCCAAAATCCTTTCCATGCTGCTTACTCTGGTATTGATAGCGGTGGTCGCGCTCGTCTGCATACCGCTGTCCGGTTGCCTGAACTACTACGATCCCGTCAAGTGCTGTAACGGCTACACCCTCATCAGCAACGACAACGCGGCCAAGCTGCTGGACATGAACGGCAACACCGTAAAGACCTGGACCCTCAACAGCTTCCCGGCCAAGATGTTCCCTGGTGGATCGTTGATGGGCCAGGGCGGTTTCGGCGTCGCCCGCCTGGAGCTGTCCGAGATAGTCC
The DNA here is from genome assembly GCA_028697145.1 of Actinomycetota bacterium. GTDB lineage: Bacteria > Actinomycetota > Geothermincolia > Geothermincolales > RBG-13-55-18 > SURF-21. Next base: position 2,067 of record JAQVFR010000049.1, read on the forward strand.
AGTTGAACTGGGAGGGAGAGGTCGAGTGGAAGTTCACCGACTGGGAGGAGGTGGACGGCGTGATGTCGGCCCGGGTCCACCACGACTTCCAGAGGGACGGGAATCCCGTCGGGTACTACGCGCCGGGGCAGGAGCCGCAAGCCCGCGGCGGCAAGGTCCTGGTCCTGGGCAGGATGGATACCGTGGACCCGGAGATAAGTGCGCAGCCACTCCTGGACGACATAGTCTACCAGGTGGACTGGGAGACGCGGGAGACCGGGCTGCTATGGAAATCCTCCGAGCACTACGACGAGTTCGGCTTCGACGAGGAGGCCCGGAACATCATCTACAATTCCGGCGGTGATTACCTGCACGTCAACAGCGTGTCCAGGGTCGGGCCCAACCGCTGGTACGACCCCGCAACCAAGGCCGGGGACCCGCGCTTTCACCCCGACAACCTCATCATGGATTCCAGGGCATCCAACATCATATGGATAGTCAACATGGTGGAGGGCAACGGGTACGAGGTGGGAGAGATCGTGTGGAAGGTAGGGCCCGATTACGGCGCCGGCACCCCCGAGGGAGATAAGCTAGGCCAGATCATCGGGCAGCATCACGCCCACATGATCCCCGCGGGACTGCCCGGCGAGGGCAACATCCTGGTCTTCGACAACGGCGGCGCGGCCGGATATCCCCTCCTTTTCAGGTGGACCTCCCGCATCCTGGAGTTCGATCCCGTCACCCTGGACCTGGTGTGGAAGTACGAGGACCCCAACTTCTTCAGCTTCTACATCAGCTCCGCCCAGAGGCTTCCCAACGGCAACACCCTCATCGACGAGGGTTCCGTCGGCAGGGTCTTCGAGGTCGACCCCGCGGGGGAGACCGTGTGGGAGTACGTCGACGGCACGGGCATCCAGGGCTTCGGGCGCCTTTACCGCGCGTACAGGATACCGCCGGAATGGGTGCCCGGCAATCCCGCCGGCTATGCCCCCTGGAGGGAGCTTTACGAGGAGCCCGGAACGGGGTAGGGCGATTCCCCGGGCAGAACGGAAGGCGCGTCCTGAGGGCAGGGCGAGCCCCCAGCCTACGGGCCGCGCGGAAAACGGGGGCCCACCCATCCTGGCGGCCACACGGTCAGCCTGGCGAGTTCTGCGAGGGATCGGGGTCGGCGAGATGAAAACGCCAGCCGACCTGCGCCGTAATGTTCGCCCCGGTGAATGGGGAGCCGCTAGCGGAGCGCAAACAATTCTATTCAACAAATGCCCTTTTCGTGGTTAAATTCTTCTATGCTTTTGAATACACTCAAGTTCGCAGCGTTCTTTCTGGTCATAGCGGTAACCTATTTCGCCATTCCCTACAGGTTCAGGTGGGCTCTGTTGCTTGCCGGGAGCTACTACTTCTTCATCGTCGGAGGCAAACCCCACTACGTCCTGGTCATCCTGGTTTCGACGGCGGTGACGTATTATTGCGGCATGCGCATGGGAGAAAAGGAGACCCGGAGCGGAAGGGGCCCCTTTCTGGCCATCGCCATAGCGGTGAACCTGGGCTTCCTTTTCTTCTTCAAGTACCTGAACCTCTTCGGTATAGACCTTGAATCGCTGCTTGCCCACGCAAATATCCTCGAGGGGTCCGAAGGGCTCGGCCTCATCGTGCCGCTGGGCATCTCCTTCTATACCCTGCAGACCCTGTCCTACCTCGTCGACGTGTACAGGGGCGACATCAGGCCCGAAAGGCACTTCGGTTATCTTGCCCTCTACGTGTCCTTCTTCCCAACCCTCCTGGCGGGCCCCATCGAGAGAGGGTCGCACCTGCTGCCCCAACTTCACGGCCATTACCGTTTTGATTACGACAGGGTCACTTACGCGATCAAGCTGTTCGCATGGGGGATGTTCCTGAAAATCGTCATCGCGGACAGGCTCGGCTTATACGTAAACCAGGTCTACGGCGACGTACACAGCTACCGGGGCCTGCCGCTGCTCTTCGCCACCCTTTTCTTCGCGGTGCAGCTCTATTGCGATTTCGCAGGATACACCAATATGACGCGCGCATGCGCGATGATATTGGGCTACGACCTGCTGGAGAACTTCGATAAGCCATATTTCGCGAGGAACGTGCGCGAGTTCTGGCGCAGATGGCACATATCCCTTACCTCCTGGCTTAGGGACTATCTTTACGTCCCCCTGGGGGGGAACAGGGGACCCAGGTGGAGGGCTTACGTGAACGTGCTCATAGTCTTTCTGGTGAGCGGGCTGTGGCACGGCGCCAGCTGGACCTTCGTGCTCTGGGGCGCGCTTCACGGCCTGTATTACCTGGCATACATGGCCTTCACCCAGCTGGCGGCGGGGAGTAAAGAGGGTGCGGAGGAAAGGCACGGGGGGAAGCTCCTCGACACGGGCAAGATCATCTTCACTTTCTGCCTGGTCGGTCTGGCCTGGGTCCTCTTCCGGGCTAGTTCGGTGAGCGACGCCTTCGACGTCTACAGGAACATGTTCTCGTTCGGCTGGAGCGACCTGAGCAACCTGTTCACCACCTGGTTCGAGGGCTACGGGTTGTACCTGCTGGTGGTCCTCTTCATCTTCATCGTGGGCCTGATCGGCCTGAGAGGGCCGATAATCGAGCGGCTGGGCAGGTTGCCCATATATCTCAGGTGGCCGGTGTATTACGTCTTCCTCTTCACCATGCTGATATTCGCGGTGGCCACCGGCAGCCAGTTCATATACATGCAATTCTGAGGGGGGCAATGAAGAAGTTCATATTCAGAGGAGCGTGCTTCGCCGCCATAGCTCTCATCCTGCTGTCCGTCCTGAACCTCCTCTACGTGAGGACCAACGGGTACAAGAGCCTGGACGGCACGTATAAGTTCCGGACGGTCCCTGACGGCATCAACGTCATGAACCTGGGTTCCTCGCACGGGGAATTCGGGCTCGACTATGGCGGGATCGACACCGTGACCGGGTTCAATTTCGGCTTGCGCGGCCAGAGCCATTATTTCGACCTCCAGGTCCTGAAGGAATACGGCAGCAAGCTGGCCGAGGGTTGCGTCGTTCTCATCCCCGTATCCTGCGTCTCATTGCTGCAGGGGATCGATCCCGATCAACGCATCCTCTATTACCGGGTCCTCGCCCATGGGTCGATCCCCGATCATGATGCGGTCGAATACATCAGGTTCCGGCTGCTCCCCATCCTGACGGCCTCCTTCAACGCCAGGTACCTGATAAAAGACAGGGAGGACGTCGACCCCGATCTTTTCGCATGCCCAGGCGCCGACGAGGAATTCTACATATATAACGCGCTCTACTATTACGGGCTCTTCGAGGACCTGAAGAAGGAGTGCGCGGGCAGCGGATACAGCGTCGGGATCCTCGGTGAGATGATCGCGTTCTGCCGGGACAACGGCTTCAAGCCGGTCCTGATAACCACGCCCTTCACGAATCACTACAATTACTGGTATACGGCTGATGATTACTCGGAATTCTACGCGGCTATTGCCTGCCTGACCGAGGAGTATGGCGTTCCCTACCTGGATTATTCGCACGATCCCCGCTTCGGGGAGAGGCTTGACCTGTTCGGGGACTCCGACCACTTGAACCCGGCCGGGAGAAAGATGTTCACGCAAATCCTCCTCGCCGACCTGGGGATCACCCATGACGCTGCAAGGGATGAAACCGGGGCGTGCTCGACAGGAAAGCCTGCTGCCCGGAATCCGGGACCGGAGACGGACTATCCGTCGTCATATCTGTCAGGCGCGTTCAGAGGAGCGACATGAAGAAGTTCATGATAAGGGGATCCTGTTTCGCCGCCATAGGCCTGATGTTGCTGTATACCCTGAGTTTCTTCTACGTGAGGACGAACGGATACCGGAGCCTCGATGACATGTTCAAGTTCTACGACATGCCGGATGACATCGAGGTCGCGAACCTGGGTTCTTCACATGGGGCATACGGATTCGATTACGAAAATATAAGCGGGATAACCGGCTTCAACTTCGCCCTGCCTGGTCAAAGCCTTTATTACGACCTGCAGGTGCTGGAGGAATACAGCGACAAGCTGTCTGAAGGCTGCGTGGTCGTCATCCCCATATCATATTTTTCCTTCGACCAGAACAAGATCTCCGAGGATCAGACCAGGTGGTATTACAAGATCCTGGATTACGGGTCCGTTTACAACCACAAGCTGACGGATTACGTAAAGATCGGCCTGTTCCCAATCCTCGGGGCATCCTTAAACGCGAAGTACCTGATAAAGGACAAGCCGGCCGTAGCGTTTGACATATATTGGTTATACGCGTTCTCCGGCATCGACTACGACGTCGAGGACGTGGAGGCCTGGAAGCGGGATGCGTTGGGATTCCTTGATTTTCATAACAAGGTCACGGCGCAGGGGAGAAACGAGGAGTTCAACCTCCCGTATCTTTACGGGATAATCGAATACTGCCAGGAGCATGGCTTCAAGCCCTTGCTCGTGACAACTCCTTTTACCAGGTATTACAACGAGGTATTTACGGAGGAGTTCTACAGGGATTTTCACGCGAAGGTGACAAAGATACAAGAAAAATACGGCATCCCTTATATCGACTATTCGCACGACCCGCGGATGACCGAGGACCTCGGGTTGTTCGTCGATTCAAATCATCTTAATGCAGCCGGGAGCAAGGTGTTTACCAAGCTGCTCCTATCAGACCTGGGCTTGATCTGAGGGAGGCGGGAAAGCCAGGGTCCCGCCTCGTGCCTCAGGCATCGGGGTCAAGCCTCGCCTCGTGCCTCAGGCTGGTGAGCCCCCAACGGTCCACTACGGGCCTCCGGCTTTCCTTGTGCCGCGGCCCGTTACCGCTATCGTGCGGTGGTTGGATCCTCCTGTTCTTCACCTCCCGCAAGACCCTTCCGCAGCTCCGTCTTCACCACCTTGCCCACCGGATTCCTGGGTATCTCCTCCACCACCTCTATCCTCTCCGGCCACTTGTAGTTGGCCACCTCCTCGCCGCGCATGAACTCCTGCACGTCCTCCAGGGTAAGCGTTGCGCCTTCCGCTAGCACCACGAAGGCGCAGCTACGCTCCCCGAGCACCTCGTCCGGCATGCCCACGACCGCGGCGTCGGTTATCGCGGGGTGCCCTTTCAGGATATTCTCGACCTCGGCGGCGCTGATGTTGAAACCGCCGCGTATGATCATATCCTTCTTGCGGTCGAAGAAGGCGATGGTGCGGTCGTCTAGGATCCGGAAGAGATCGCCGGTGTGGAAGAATCCCTCCTCGTCGAAGGCCCGCTCGGTCAGCTCGGGCTGATTGAAGTAGCCCGCCATGGTGAGCGGCGCCCTGTAACATAGCTCGCCCACGTCGTCCGGATTCGTCAGTTCGTTGCCCCCCTCGTCCACTATCTTTACCTCCACCGCCTGCATGACGGGAATATCCCACTCCACCCCGCGCCAGCCCCGCGGAAACCCGCTCGCCCTCATCTCCAGATCGGGGATGACCTCCGGCAGCGAGAAGAGGCCGGTGCCCTCGTTCTGCCCCCAGATATTTATCGATTCCGTGCCCCACCTGCGCTTGACCTCGAGGAAGGTCCACGCGGGGGGAGGGGCGGAACCCTGGGCGAGGAACTTCAGCTTGCCGAGGTCGAACGCGTCCACCGCCGGATGCTTGAGGATCCCCACCGCCATCGCGGGCACGGCCAGGGTAAAGTTCACCCCCTCCTCGATGAGCTGCCTCATGAAGAGCAGGGGCTCGAAGGGATGGTGGAGGACAAAGGTCCCCGAGACGATTATCCAGGGGACGAGGCCAACGCCGATGCAGGTCATGTTCACGAGGGGGGCCGGGTTCATGAGAACGCACCCGTCGTCCAAGACGCCGCCCTTGTACTCGGTAGAGTAAA
>JAQVFR010000037.1 GCA_028697145.1 Actinomycetota bacterium
CTGCGCTTTCAAGACCGTCGATAACAACTGGTACGAGCGCGTGCTGCGGGAATTCTTCGCCGCCTGGGCCGACCGGCCATAGGGGAACCCGCCGTGATGGCATGGGGTCAGCCCTTAACATTCATCAAAACGTTAGCAATGCTAATCAAGCGGAGGTTATCTCCGCCGGGATTTATCAGCCAATGTATCACCTTCGTGTAAGCGGAGCTCGCCGAGAGAATAGTTAGCAACGCTAATGAAATGATGAATGTTAAGGGCTGACCCCAGGGTTGGGACGTTAGTGGCAGCTGAGGGGGCTGAACCCCGGTATGGCCGAGCTCTTCCTCCACCTGCGCAGCGCCTCGATGAGGAGCATGACGGTGCGTTCCGGGCCCAGTATGCGCGCCAGGTCCTCGAGAATGTCCACGCGGGAGCGCAGCTCGGCCCACAGGCCGCGCTTGAACTCGTAGGCCCTAGCGAAGTTGCGGTTGAAGCGCTCGAACTCCTCGAGGGCTTTCTCGCGGTCGGTCACGGCGATGGCGGCCACCTTCCCCGATATCAGTGCGCCCGAGATCCCGAAACCCATGAATGGATCGATGGAGCCGCTCATCGTCCCGCACATGATGAGCCCGTCGCGGAAGAGCTGCGGCGCGTCCGGCGACGCGGCGGGCGCGGCGCCGTGGACGTATTCCCAGTCGTCCTCCTCCATGCCCCTCACCCTGTGCATAAAGGAGCGGTACCTCTCGAGCCCCTCGCGCGGTATCTCCTGGCCGTACGCGAAGAGCAGGTTGTAGTAGATGCCGTTGGCGAAGGAGATGTAGCCGTACTCGTTTATGCACTCGTCCAGCCAGATCCACGCGTACGGGTCCGACTCCGCCTCCCCCGAGGCCATCCACGCGTACCATTCGACGCAGGGTAAGTTGAGGTAATCGTAGGCCGGCTTGTTGAGCCCGCAGGCGATGATGGTCCCGGGCTCGAGCTTCGCCACGTCCTCCGCGCGCAACTGCGAGTCGAACTCGAACTTGACCCCGGCCTCCAGGCACTTGTTATAAAGCAGGGTGTCCAGGCTCTGCGGCCGCGAGCTGCGCTCGACGTGATAGGACATGGCGACCGGGGCCGGGACCTCGTAATCGTGAAAGTAGAGGGCCAGGGAACTGACCGGGACGAACACGTCCGTGAGGTCGATGCCCACGTAATCCGAAGTCTTCGCCACGTCCAGCGGCGTGGTGTGCAGGGAGGGATTGAACGCGCTCGAGCCCCCGTAGGAGGGCTCCTGGTCGCGCACCAGCACCTCGTGCCCCTCCACCGCCAGGTTATAAGCCGCCACCATGCCGGACATCCCGGCGCCATAGACCAATACTTCCCTGGGCGCCAATACCCTCACCTCCCGTTATTATTCTCCGCGACCGCCGGGGCGCTGTGCCGGAACTCCGCCCCGTGTGATCCTTTTGCCCCACCATAATAGTAGATTGCTGACCTGCCGCGCCAGCGATAACAACCGACACTATCGGTTCAAGGGGTCGCATACACGGGCATAAGCCTCCATAATTGGAGGCAGACAAAACCGCGAGGATCGGCTCTTCGGCAGGTTCAACTTCTTCATGAGGCACGTGTCATCCCCGGGCTTCTTCCGTAACTGGAGGATGCTGGACATGACCGGCCTCGCCCGGCCCATCGTGAAGGCGCCGGAGAAGCTCGGCCTGGTCTGAACGGTAAGCGCCTCCGCGCCGCGGTCACAACCGCGACCCCGCGCCCCTATCTCTTGCCGCCGAATATGGTGCCGAGTACCCCTCGCACGAGCTGGTTGCCGAGTTGAGAACCGATGCTTCTGGCCGTGCTCTTGGCCATGGCCTCGAAGACGCTGTCCTTGCGGCGCGGGGCCTTCGCCGCCTTTTGCGGTTCCTTCCGTGCGGGCCCGGGCGCCTCGGCGGGCTCCGATTCCACCGCGGCAGTGGCCGCGGCCACGCGCGCCTGCAGCACCTCGTAGGCGGATTCGTCGTCGATGGCGTTCTCGTACTTTCCCGCCACCTGGCTCTCCCCCCTGGCGGCGGCGAGCGCGTCCGGCTCGGCCGGCCCGAAGGCCGTTCCCGGCGGCAGGACGAAGAAGCGGTCCACCACGGTCGGCGCGCCCTTGTCGTCGAGGAAGCTCATGAGGGCCTCCCCCACCTCGAGCTCCTGCACGGCGCGGGCGACGTCGAGGTCCGGGTTCGTGCGGTAGGTCTCGGCCGCCTGCTTGATGCCCTTCTGCTCCTTCGGGGTGTAGGCCCTCAGGGCGTGCTGGATGCGGTTGCCGAGCTGCCCCAGCACGTCATCGGGGATGTCCACGGGGTTCTGGGTGATGAAGTAGACCCCGACTCCCTTGCTGCGGATCAACCTCACCACCTGGAGGATCTTGTCCTTCAGGATATCAGGCGTGTCGTCGAAGAGCAGGTGGGCCTCGTCGAAGAAGAAGGCGAACCTGGGCTTTTCCGGATCTCCCACCTCAGGCATCTGCTCGAACAGCTCGCTCAGCATCCACAGCAGGAAGGTGGAGTAGAGCTTGGGCGACTGGATGAGCTTGTCCGCCGCCAGCAGGCTGACGTAGCCCTTGCCGTCCGGGGCGATCCTCATGAGGTCGCTCAGTTCGAGCGCGGGCTCTCCGAAGAACTGGTCCACTCCCTGCTGCTCGAGGGAGATGATCTTGCGCGTGATCGCCCCGACGCTCGTCCTGGCTATATTGCCGTATTCCGCCTTGTATTCCGCGGCGTGATCCGCCACGTAGCCCAGGACAGCCTTCAGGTCCTGGAGGTTGTCCAGCAGCAGCCCCTCGTCGTCAGCCAGCTTGAAGACGACGGCCATGACCGACTCCTGCGTCTCGTTGAGGTCCAGGACGCGCGCCAGCAGCAGGGGCCCCATCTCGGATACCGTCGTCCTGATGGGGTGGCCCTTCTCGCCGTAGAGATCCCAGAATATGGTGGGGAGGCCGCCGAACTCCGGGGGGTCGATGCCGAGGCTGTCGATCCTGCCCTGGATAATATCGTTCATCACCCCCGGCTGCGAGATGCCTGTCACGTCGCCCTTGACGTCGGCGAGGAAAACCGGCACGCCTATCCTGCTGAAGCGCTCCGCCAGGAGCTTGAGGGTGGTCGTCTTGCCCGTTCCCGTCGCTCCGGCCACGAGGCCGTGGCGGTTGGCGAGCCTGGGCAGCAGGCAGGCCTCACTGCCCGCCGCGTTCTTGCCGATCAATATCCGCTCGGACATGATGCTGATGGTTCGCTCTCTAAGCCGGCTTTTTCATCTCTTCCGGATGGAGAACTTCTCGTCTCCGGAAAGCGTTTTCTTGAAGATGAGCTTCAGGATGAGGAGCAGCACCACCGCTCCGCCGAGGGCGATGAGCAGGCTCCAGATACTGAAGTCGAAGGCCTTGTCGGCATCCGTCACGTAGCCGAACACGAGCCCGCCGATGAAGGCGCCGGCGATGCCTATCAGGATGTTGTAAAAGATCCCGAACTTCTTGTTCGTCCCGGTTATAATCGAGGCCAACCACCCGGCGATCCCTCCGATGATTATCCACCCTATGACTCCCATCTCTTACCCCCTCGAGGTTGTGGCGGATCGCTGATCGACCCCCCGGTGAAGCATTTCCCATACCCGTGTGTAGCCTGGCAATAATAGCCTGTTGTGGGCTTTTATACCAGCATTGCAACCGCCTTCCCCGCCGCCTGTCCGCGGGGGAAACCCGCGGATGCGTATGCACGTCATCACGCGGCGCACGGCCGTGTCCGCCTGCAGCCGTCAAGTGTCCTCACAGGCACATTATCTCGTCTATCGTGAGGTCCTTAACCGTCACAGGGTCGATTCCCTTGATACGCGCGGCAAGCTCTTTGGCGGATATCTGGTCAAGCACCTTGATGATCCTGTAGCCGCGCTTGTCCAGCCAGATAAAGAACTCCCAGGCCGTGCAGTCCTTACAGTGCTCCCTCTTCTTCTCCAGGTAGGCATCGCCTTCCAGCGATTCCAGGTCCTTGTGCCTGGGGCACTGGATATCGACGCAAAAGGTACCGGACTTGTATTTCTCCGTCATCTCTCCTCTCCTTTGCGGGTAATGGAATCTTCCCCGATGTCCTTTCACAACCATCATTGTTCCCCTGCAGCGCCAATTATCTCATTGCCCGTGTCGGGAGCAGGAGCGGCGGAACCCGCCGGACGCGGCCTATCTCCGCGGCGGGATCTCGTCCAGGCCCAGCTGGCCTCCCGGGTTCATGATGCCATGCGGGTCGAAGTGGCGCTTGAGCGCCCGCAGGACCTCCATCTGCTCCCTGCCCAGGTGCGGCTCCATCCAGGGCGCCAGCAGGCGGCCGATGCCGTGGTGGTGGCTCGGGGTGCCGCCGTGCTCAAGCACCCGGTCGATGATGCCGTTCTGGAACTCCACGTACTCGTCCGCCCCCATGCGCGCCATGAGGATGAAGTAGAGGTTGGTACCTTGGGGGTAGAAGTGCGAGGCGTGGGTCATGCAGATAGTGCCAGGCCGGCTCTTTATGAAGGCGCGCACCCCCTGGTGCACGCGGTGCAGGTTGTCCCAGGTGACGCTGGTCTCCAGCGTGTCCAGGAAGATGCCGTAGTCGTTCAAGTCCTCGCGCATGTACGGCTCGGTGTAGCGGGTATGCTCCCACATGCGCGCGGGGTAGCCGCTCAGGGGAAGGGCGCCGTGCTCGCGGGCGACGCGCTTTATCGTGCGCGCCACCAGGCGGGTGTACTCCCCGTCCCCCTCCACGTTGCCCAGGCACAGGCTGCGCCGCCCCGGCTTGAAGCCCAGGCGGGCCAGGCCGGCGTCGACGAACCCCGGCACGCCGTAGAGCTTCAGGCCCCGGTCGGTCTCCTCGGGGTCGGAGATGCGATAGATGGCGGGCATGCCGGACTCGCGCTGCATGACCTCGCGGCTTGCGTCCACCGCGGCCTCCCAGGTGGGGAACATGAAGCTGAAATAGCGCCGGTTTTCGGGCATGTAGCGGTAGATCTTCATGGTCAGCTCGACCAGGATGCCGAAGGTGCCCTCCGAACCCTTGAAGATATCGTTCACCTTGGGGCCGGTGGCCGTGGCCGGGTAGTCGAGGGTCCTGATGGTCCCCACCGGGGTCACGTATTCCTGGCTGAAAACGATGTCGCAGGCGTCGCCGTAATAGGTGGAGGCCTGGCCCGAGCCCAGGGTCACCACCCAGCCCCCCACCGTCGAGTATTCGAAGGACTGGGGGAAATGCCCGCAGGTGTAGCGGCGCTTGCAGCCGAAGCCCTCGGGGGCGTTGTTCAGTGCCTCCTCGTAGGCGGGGCCGAACATGCCCGGCTGCACGCGGGCAGTGTGGTTGAGTTCGTTTATCTCCAGGAGCTTGTTCATGTGGGTGCTCATCACCAGGGTGACCCCGCCCTTGTACGGCCGGCAGCCGAAGTTCACGGAAGAGCCCGCGCTGAAGACGGTGATGGGGATGCGCTCGGCGTCGCAGTAACGCACGATCTCGCGCACGTCCTTCTTGTCGCGCGGGTGCACCACCACGTCCGCCACCTCCCGGATGACCCCGCGGCGCAACTCCCAGATCTCCTCCGAGGTCATGCCGGTCGCGTACCTCACGCGGCTGTAATCGTCCGTGGCCACGTTCTCCTCGCCCACGATGCGCGCCAGCGCCTCGACGTGCGCGGGCTCCATCGCAGGCGGGCGGTCCAGCACCACCGGCTCGTGGCCCTCGTTGCGCTTGACCGAGAAGTCGGCCTTGCTCATGTTGAACTCCCGCAGCATCATCTTCACCCAGGCGTCGCTGGGGTGTTTGTAGCTGTGCGGGTCCCCGTATTTGACGATGGAACGGATGGTTCCGGGCTTGGGGGGCTGCTCCGTCCAGTCCGGTCTGAAACGCTTCGGCTTCATGGCCATATCCTTTCCGGTCTAACCAGTAATTCCCATGTAAATCCTTACCTGGCACCTGCCCGGCACGCCAGCCGCGGTCGGCGGGCCTAGGCGGTGAGGACGCGGCCGGCGGCCGCTCCCTCCCGGTACGCGCCGTCCTCGACGGCCACTTCCCCGTTCACCAGCACGTGGACTATCCCGTCCGGGTACTGCCTGGGATCCTCGATGGTGCCCTTCTCATCGATCGTCTCCGGGTCGAAGACCACGATGTCCGCCCATGCTCCCTCTCTTATCATACCCCTGTCGCCAAGTTTGAAGCGGGAGGCGGCGAGGCCCGTGCAGCGCCAGATCGCCTCCTCCAGGGAGTACATGTGGAGTTCCCGCACGTAGTGGCCGAAAACGCGGGGGAAGCAGCCGTAGCCCGAAGGCGGCGGATTTCCAGCCATGGGCCAGACGGTGTCCGCGCCGACCGACATCCCGGGGTGGCCCTGGACGCCGGTGAGCGCCTTCTCGGTCCAGGGGCGGGCGGGAAGGCCGAAGGTGAAAGTGACGGAGCCCTCCTCCTCGATGGTGAGATCGGCGAGGAAATCGAAGCAGTCCTTGCCGGCCTTGCGGGCCAGCTCCGTTATGGACCTGCCCTCCATGTCCCGGTTCTTCCCGCTCCCCACGGAGAGGATGCGGAACATCCGCCAGCCCAGGGACTTGACATAGTTGTCCGGCCAGGAATCCTCGTTCCATAGCGGCCACGCCGGCCGCAACCTCTCCACGTCCCGGCGGATGCGCGCCCTCGTCGCGGGATCCCTCAGCCGCTCCAGCAGTTCCTCCGTGCCCCCGAGGTTGGCCCACGGCGGGTAGAGCTGGGTGATGGTGGTGTTTCCCAGCACGTAGGGCACGAAGTCCATGCCTATGTCCACTCCCCTGCCCAGGGCCGCATCGACCTCGCGCATGGCCTTCTCGAGGATGGCGTTGGGCAGGCCGGGGAGCGGGATCACGCGGTTTACCGCCTCGAGCATTCCCACCGCGTAATACAGGAAGCCCGCGAGGGCGCCCAGGTAAGGCACGGCGAAGACATGGGAGAGCTGCAGCGGGCATGAGGCCCTCTCGGCTATCTCTATGGCCTCGGCCACCGACCTGTCGTAGGTCTCGGAGTGGCCCCGTACGTGGGTCGCGTACCTGCCCCCGTATTCGCCGCAGACGCGCGCCAGCTCGACTATCTCGTCGGTGTGCGCGTACACCCCGGGGAAATAGGTAAGCCCCGTGGAGAAGCCACGGCAACCGGCCTCCATGGACTCGCGCAGCAGGCGCTTCATCTCGTCGAGTTCCTCCGGCCTGGAGAAACGGTTCTCGCTGCCCATGGCGGCGACGCGTATCGGCCCGTGGGCGGCCAGGGGGACAAGGTTGAAGGGGGGCGACAGGGACTGGAGATGGGAATGAAACTCCGCCTGGGTCTGCCAGCGCGGCTCGAGTTCCCCGGGAAGGCCCATGCTCACCAAGAGCTGGCGCAGGATATCGCCGTGCCGCGGAAACCACGGGGCGGCCGACCAGCCGCAGTTGCCCACCACGCTGGTGGTTATACCCTGGCGCATGTAGGCCTCGCAGATGCTCGGCCGTTCGGGCTGCAACAGGTAGAGGTCGTCGTGCGAGTGTATGTTGATGAAGCCGGGGCACACCGCCAGCCCTTTTGCATCAAGCGCGCGGCCGCCCTCGCCGCCTTCCAGGTCGCCCACCGCCTCTATGCGCCCGCCCTTTATCCCCACGTCCGCCCGCAGCCCCTTCCCCTTGTTTCCGTCGTAGACGGTGCCGTTGCGAATAACGAGGTCGAAAACCATGTTGCAACACCTTCCCTTTGATCGCTTGCCTTCCCGAGCGGCGCCAATCCCGCCACTAATCCATGGTCGCTCCACCTCAGTATACAGCCGTTGCCTCCTTTCATCTTTCCTCCCCCGGGTCGAGACGGCGCCCCATCGCAGTGGCCCCGCGGGCCTCCGGGACCCCGCGCGAGGACCGCGTCAGATCGCCCGCCGCGGGCCATCCGCCGTATCGTACCCCGATCAAGCTGGTGAAAAGCCGCAGACTGACGATGATCAATGCTGTGCTTACCCCAGATAAGCTAACTTAATATGTGACTCGGCCGGCGTGTTCCGTCTGCGCATTTCGCAGGCGACGGGGAGAAGGATATCCCCGCGACGTGCGTATTCAGGGATGGCGGGGCCAAGAGCGCATGCAAAAAGAGGGAATGCGAGCGGAAGTAGTAATCGCAGGACGAAAGGGTGGGGCATGAACAGGATATTCCGCGATCAGGTGGACAAGTTGGCACGGTTCTACTCCGGCAGCCGTTTCTGGCGGGGATTGCCCGAGAGCGAACCGGAAAGCCAGGCTTCTCTCACGTCCTGGTACCTGAGCATGAGCACGCCCAGGTTTCGCCTTACCTACAAGGCCTGCATCGTATTGCTTCATCTCATGTCCCTGGCCCGCAGGGGCAGTACCTTCAACCGCCTGGACGGTCCCGGGAAAGCCGAGCTCATGGACGGGATGCTCGCAAGTAAAAACCCCCTGGTCCGGGGTGTCCCCGTGATCCTCAGCCTGCCTTTTCTCGTCTCCCACCAGCAGGAGGGCGAAAGGCTTATCGAGGGGCTCACGGCGGCGGCTCCGGGGGAGCGGGACGCGGATCCCACCGAAGAAGAGAGGGATGCCGGCATCCCGTACCGGAAATCCCGCGGGCGTTGACCCCGAACGGGCCGGATGGCCGGAATATGCCGCCCGTTCGTACCCGGGCCCGGCTCCGTTCACCGGGCCGCTTTGCCGCCGGCGGCACATTCCAGCCATCAAGATCACGAGTTCAGGCGAAAGCCCGGTCTCTCATGCGCGGGGCCCTACTCGTTCCAGGGTCCAGGCAGATAACCCGGGAAGTCCCAGCTGCGGCGGATCACCTTGCCGGGCCTCGCGCCCGTCGGTTCGCCGTTCTCCAGCACGAGCACGCCGTTCACGATGACGTGGGGGATGCCGATGGGTTGGTTCAGCGTCTCCCCCGGGCTGTGCTTCGAGGTGTCGATGATGGTGTCCGGGTTGAAGACCACGATGTCCGCGTCGCAGCCGACCTGGAGCCTGCCTTTGCCTTCGAGCCCCAGGAAGAGCGCCGGCATGGTCGACGACTTGTAAAGCGCCGTCATCATGTCGAGGGCGCCCTTTTCCCTCACCCAGTAGCCGAAGAAGTTGGAGTAGTTGCCGGTGGTGGCCGGCCGGGAGAGGTCGGGGTTCGAGGCGACGGAGCCGTCGTTCTCGAACATCACATAGGGGGAGTTCATCCACAGCCACGTCTTCTCGGGCTTGATGACGTCGCCGCAGACGGTGAAGGGCGCCAGTTGCCCCGCCAGGACCTGCGACCTCAGATAGAGCAGTTGCCCCGCGGACTCAAAGCGCTCGAAGGCCGCCATATAGAGCTCCCCGCCGATCATTATGTCCGATAGGGGATAATAATCGGACGCAACGCCGCCGGTGAGCTCGAGCACCTTGTTGAGTTCCGCTTCGGGGAGCATGAAGAGCGGGTGCAGGATGGATATGGTCACGTAATCGTAGGAATACATGTCGGCCCCGATCCTGAGGCCTTCCTCGAGGGCCGTTCCGATCATCTCGAGGGCGAGGCCGGCGCTTCCCTTGCCCAGGAGGGGGCCGCCCATGTGGGAGATGAGGAGGGGTATGCCCGTCTCCCTCGCCAGGTTGATCGCTTCATCGATGGCGTTGACGTCGAGCAGGTCCTGCTTCGGGTTCCCGGTGGGATCCGCCGGCACGGGGTAAGGGACCGCGTAGCGCACGTGTATCGAAGCGCCGCCCCCGTGGGCCGCCGTCTCCGCCGCCAGCGCCTTCATTTCAGGGTAGGTGACCATGGGATGATAGAAGGGCCCGAACGACATCCCCAGGGCGCCCGCCTCCATCTCGGCGGCCACCTTCCCCACCATGGAGTCTATCTGCTCCTGCGTCGCCACCGTGTAGGGGCCAAGCCCCACGGAGCCCCTGAGTTCGTGATGGCCCAGGAAAGCCCCGTAGTTCGAGGTGATCCCCGTCGCCTCCAGGTCCGCGAAGAAATCGGCCAGCGGGTACGGCGACGAGCCGCAGTTTCCCCCGATCCACGTGGTGATGCCGTCCAGGGCGCCGTAAGCGAGGGTATCGTAGATCACGCCCTCGTGTCCGTGAACGTTGATGAATCCCGGGGCGACTATCATTCCCGTCGCATCGATGACTTTTGCCGCCTTCCCCTTCAGGGACGAGGTCTCTCCGGGGTGGGTGGTAACGGCGACGATCTTTCCATCCTTTATCCCCACGGTGGCTGTCTCGTCGTACCGGGTCAGGGGATCCATCACCCTGCCGTTGACGATAACGACGTCGCATTTGGGGTTGTTCTTCGGAGCCGCCGCGGTGAATCCGGCGGTTGAAACGAGGACCATGGCCACGACGGCCACGAGAAGCACCCACAGCTTAACGCGAGACTTTTTCACGACGCTGCTCCTTTCAATATGCATGGTTTCTTGTCGTCTTGCGGAAAGGCAGGGATCTCTCGGATACGGATCCCTCTGCCTTCCCCCATCGCATTGAAGCCAGGTGTTGAGTCACGGCCACGGACTGATTCTTGCCCGGGAATCGCGGCACGAGGATCGCATGTGTCTCGATCGATGCCCGTGATCCCCTCCTTTATCACCTCCCTTGCCCGAGAGAATGCGGAGGACGCGTCAGATCGAACGCCTTGATCTTCATGAACTCATACCGGCATGGATACATATAATCCGAGGTCTTCCGGGCCACCGACCCCGCTCCAATATTTTATCACCAGGGAGTGAAACGAGGTATCGGCGTTAAGGATCCGTGGCGCGCCGCACGAGGGGCTCCCGGCGCCTTTACGTCGGGAGCGCCCGCAGCGCCGGCCTGCACCGTTTTCGCCCGGGAAGATGCATGGAGTGATGCGCGAAAGCCTGCGTGACCGCCTGCTGCCCGTTTTTACCGCATGCATCTCGACCGGGGCATTCGACGCCCATGGCCGCTGTCACCGGCGCCGCCGGCGCAGCATTGCCAGCGGGGAAAAGGCTTTGCCCGGGCCGCCCCCCTCGTCCACCAGCACGTCCCCGCGCGAGTAGATGGCGGCCGCCCAGCGGATGGAGAGCGCGGTGTAGATGATGGTGGTCGCGGCGGTGACAAGGATGTGGGAGAGGATAAACTCATCCATCAGCAGCTCGCGGAAGAGCACCACGGCGCTGAAGCCCGGGATCACGAAAAGCGCGTCGCTCCCCCCGGAGGGAACGACGTTGGCCACGATCACCGGCAGCACCGCCAGCAGGTAGAGGGGGGTGACGTAGTTCTGGGCCTCCTTGTAGCTGCGGGCGAAGATGGACACCGCCAGGAGAAGCGCCGCGAACATGGCGGCCAGCAGCACGGCGATGGGGAGCATGATCAGTGCGGTCGCGGCGTCCAGGCTGACATCCACCGCTCCCAGCGAGCTCGCCATCATGGGGGCGGTGACGAAGATGGCGCCGACCGAGAGGACGATGGTGATCACGGCGATGGTGGCGACGGCGAGGAACTTCCCGGTGACGATCTCGGTGCGCGAGGCCGGGGTCATCAGCAGCGCCTCCAGGGTCTTGCGCTCCTTCTCCCCCGCCGAGATATCCATGGCGGTGTACATGCCGCCGACGAGGGCGAAGATGACCAGGAACATGGGCAGCAGGTAGGCGAGAAAGGTCCCGCCCTTCTCCTTTTCGGTGGCGGTGTCCTCGGGCACCAGCACCACCCCGTTGAGGACCCCGGTGTCCAGCTCGAGGTCCCGCAGGCGCTCGGCCACCACGTCCTCGCTGTAGTCATCGACGATGAGGGCCACCTTGTCCACCGCCGCGGCGGAATTGTCCTTGGTGGAGTTCGCCTGCATGGTCACCGCGCTGCCTTCACCCGCCACTATCCTCTCCTCGAAGTCCGAGGGGATGATGAGGTGGCCGTCTATCTCGCCGTCCTTGAGCATCGCCACCGCGTCGCCGGAAGCCCCCGCCACCTCGATCTTGCCGTCGGACGCCAGCTTGTCCATGAGACCGGGGGCGTACTCCGCCCCCGTCACCGCCAGCTCCACCACGTCCTCCGCGTGGGAGCGCATGGACCACTCCTGGAGCTTGACCGTACCGATGAGGATGAGCGGCATGAGCAGCACGGGCACGAGGACCATGGTCACCAGGGTCCGCCGATCGCGCACGGTGTCCTTGAGCTCCTTGCGGAGGATGACCAGGGAACGCCTCATCCTCCCGCCCATCACGGTCCCTCCACCAGCTTGACGAACGCGTCCTCGAGATCTTCACCGCCCGCGGAGGCGATGATCTCTTCGGGGGTGCCGTACGCCACCAGGTTCCCCTGGTGCAGCACCGCCAGGCGGTCGCACAGCCTCTGGGCCGTGTGCATGTCATGGGTGGAAAGGATCACCGTCTTGCCCATCTCCCGGGCGTCCGCGATGAAGTCGCGCACCGTCTGCGAGGCCAGCACGTCCAACCCCAGGGTGGGCTCGTCGAAGATGATGACCGGGGGGTCGTGCACCACGCTGCGGGCGATGGCTACCTTCTGGCGCATGCCGGTGGAGAGCCCGGTGGCGCGCTGGTCCTGGAAGTCCCGTGCGTCCAGCAGGTCCAGGAGGTAATCGATGCGGGGCGCGATCTCCTCCTCCGCCATGCCGTAGAGGCGTGCGAAGTAGGCGATGTTCTCCCGCGCGCTGAAGCGCTCGTACAGCCCGATCTCGGTGGTGAGCACCCCCAGGGACGAGCGCACCTCGCGGGTGTGGGTGCGCACGTCGTAGCCGTTAACCCGGGCGGTCCCCTCGTGGGGGGCGATGACGGTGGAGAGCACGCGGATGGTGGTGGTCTTGCCGGCGCCGTTGGGGCCCAGCAGGCCGAAAACCTCGCCCTGCCCCGCCGTGAAGGAGAGGTCCCTCACCGCGTACATCTCGCCGAAGCGTCGCGAAAGCGCCTCCACCTCTACCTTGTTCATGCTGTTGACCTGCCGCCGGCAAGCGCGAGGCCGGCTGCTGCGTTGAACACTGCGGCGTCCTTTCCTTTGTCGGTCTACGCAACTTCTCCGCGTTATGGCCCCTCGGCCGAATCAATATTACCATCCGTCGGGTTCCGGGCACAGACCGGGCCCGCGCAGGAAGCGCTCCACCCGTATCCGCGGCGGCATACCGCCCGCACGCCCGCGGACTGGCCGTCGCGAATTCCGGCGCCCTTATTCATACTCTCCTTACGGATGACCCCTTCACGCTTCCCTATTACATGCCGGCGAAAGGCATGGCGGGCCGGTGGTGATGCTCATGTGCCCGGGACCCCGCGTGCGTCCGGTGCGCGCGTGATAGCTGTTGTATGCGATGGCCTTGCCATAGTAGATTGACGGAAGGGAGAGGGGGATGGGAATAAAAGACCTTGGGGGACGAACGAGGCCCGGGCGGTGCGCCGGTATGCGAGCGCACGCGAGAAAGGGGACGTGATGGCGGGCTTGATCGCGGTGATAACGGACGGCCTGGGCAGCACCAGGCTCGATTTCTACGACACGGAGACGATGCGGCCGCTGCCGAGGCGGGAGGGGTGGAGCCGCAGGGGCGAGGTCATCGCCTCGAGCGACGGCAGGCTATGGCTGGACTGGCCGGACATCGTGGACCGGTTCCTGACGGAGATCCGCGCCTTCGAGCGGGCGGGCGACATCGAGGCGCTGGTGCCCATCGCCAGGGGCGCCGTTATCGGCCTCATCGACAGGGCCGGCAGGCTGCTTCCCGCCGAGGTCGAGGACTACGCGGGGGAGAAGAGGAGAGGCGGCGTCCTGTCCTATTTCGGCTCGACCGATCCCTCCACGGACGAGATTGTGAACCGCCTGGCCTCACCGCAAGAGAGGTACGAGATGTACGGCCTGCCCCCGAACTTCGTGGGCTACGCGGTGCCGGGCTGGTCTATCGCGGACATGGCCCTCCTCCATCCCGACGAGGTCGCGGCGGCCGGCGGGATCGCCTTCGGTCCCGAGCTTCTCGCCAGGCTCGCCTGCGGCCAGGCGCCTCCGGCGGAGCGCGAGGGCCTCGAGGTCACCTACGTAATGTGTCACACAGGGCTGTACCGGGACGGAGCGTGGACCCCCTTCGCCATGAACATCGAGCGCCTCATGCAGGAGAAGACGGGCAGGAAGTTCGCCGGCGACCTCTTCCCCGCCGTTCCGGGCCGCAGCAGCGAGATCTTCGACTACGCCGAGCCGGGGGAGGGCCCCGGCGGAGAGCGCCTGCGTTTCGCGGTGCTCAAGGGCGGGCACGACTCCACCTTCGGCGACGTCCCGGTGGTCGCGGCCGGCCGCGGCGCCTTCTCCGGCCGCGACTTCGTCACCTTCCAGGCCGGGAGCTGGGGTATGGCCAGGCTGGTGACCGCGGCGGAGCGCACCGAGCTGCCGGCCGAGGGATTCGGCAGGCACGTGATGTACCAGGCGGACCTTGGCGGCAGGGTGGTGCTCACCGCGCTGGCCCCGACCGGGCTCGAGTTCCAGCACTACGGGGGCAAGGGCCTGGCCGGCAACGGACTCTTCCTCGACGAATTCGGCCTGGAGACGCTCCCCGGCGAATACGATCCCGCGGCGCTGCGCGAGATGATCGCGGCGAGGGAGATATTCGTGCTCCCCGGGGTGGCCGCCGGCACCGGGCCGTTCCCGCGTTCCCAGTCCAGGGTGCTGGGCATGGACGAGGTGATGGCAGACCGCTCCGGCGCCACGGCCTATATGGCGCTGAACCTCATGACCTCTGTGATGTCGGCGGCCACCATCGAACTGGTCTCGGGGGGAGAGAACGCCCCGGTGGTACTGTCGGCGGGCGGCGCGGCGGATCCCCTCTTCCGGCTGCTGCTCGCCTCCCACGTGCCCAAAAGGGAACTGTATTATATAGAGGACGAGGAGGGGCGGGCGATCACGGAGACCACCAGCGCGGGCGGCTTCCTGGTGGGCCTGGAGGGCATGAAGAAAACGCCGGCATACTCCCTGGACGTATCCCGGCTGGGTTGGAGGATGGTCAGGGCCGAACCCGAAGGCGACCTGGTGGAGGGCCTGCGCCTGTACCGGGCCCGCTTCGAGGAGCTCGCCGGTTGACATATTCAGGGCGTTGATCTATCGGGGGTGAAGATCATGGGAAATGATACCAGGTACCCATTGCTCTTCAGCGAGGGCAGAATAGGAGACCTGACCGTAAGGAACCGCACGGTGGTGGAGATAGGCGAGGGAGAGATCGCCCTGCAGAACCTGAAGACCGGCCGGCGCGTTACCCGCCCGGTGGACGGCGTCGTGCTGGCGGTGGGGGTGAGGAGCGACGACCGCCTGGCGCGGGAGCTCGGGGGGCGCGTGCCGCGCGTGCGCGTGGTCGGCGACGCCCGGGAGCCGGGGCGAATCCATAACGCGGTGCGGGACGGCTTCGACGCCGCCTGGGAACTCTAGCCCGCACGCAAACATATAATTAGAAGTAGTGCGCCGGAGCGTAAGGGAGGCAGACGCAACAGGGGCTTGTTCGGCGGGGCGATAGGAAGGCAGACGCGGTGCCGGGCGGAAAAGGAAACAGGAGGAGGCCTTGGGCGCAACGGACATCTTTTATTTCTCGGGCACCGGCAACTCGCTCTTCGCGGCGCGAGGACTCGAGCAGAGGATCCCGGAGACGCAGCTCATACCCATCGCCGCCCTCGTGGGCCGTGAGTCCATAACCACCAGCGCCGAGGCGGTGGGGCTGGTGTTCCCCATCCACGGCATGACCCTGGCCATCCCCGTGAAGCGCTTCCTGAAGAAACTCGACCTGCGGGGCAGCGACTACGTCTTCGCCGTGGCGACGCGGCACAACACTCCCCACGACGCCTTCGCCGTGATCGACAGGAGCCTGCGCAGGCAGGGCAGGAGCCTGGACGCTTTCTTCACCTTGAACATGGCGCTGAACGACCCCAAGCTCAAGGAATGGCGACCCTTGAGCGAGGAGGAGACGGCGGAACTTGAACGGGAGGCCCTGGCCAGGATGGACGCGATCGCCGGCACCGTCCTGCGCAGGGAGACGTTCCGTGAAGAGGACGCGCCCCCCTATTCCCTCGAGGAGAACCTCTCGGCGCCCATGGCGTGGATCATAGTCCGACTTGTCGCCCTGGGGATGTTCTATGCCGAGTTCGACGGCGCCCGCGACTATTTCTTCTCGGACGAGAAGTGCACGGGTTGTGCCATCTGCGAGAAGGTCTGCCTGTCCGGCAAGATAGAGATGCGGGGAGAGGGGCCCCTGTGGCGCAAGGACGTCAAGTGCCACCTCTGCTACGCGTGCCTCAACTACTGCCCCGAGCAGGCGGTCCAGATAAAGTCCAAGTGGTGGATGAAATCATACACCGAGGTCAAGGGCAGGTACTCCCACCCCTATGCCAGCGCCTCCGAGATCGCCGCCCAGAAACGCGCCCCTGCCGCAGAGCCGCCGCGCGCCTGATGCGATAGCCCTTTCCGGCTACGCGGGGATGGTTCTTCACAGCTGCTCCCCGACTTCCTTCAGGCCGCGTTTCCCCTGACGGGCGAAACACTCCCGCGCGAACTCCTCGATGTCGCGGTTCACCTCCTCCGGGCACTCCAGCATGGGGCCAGGGACGGCAGCCGGGTGGAGAAGATCAGCTCGCGCTGGAACTCGACCTCGCCCGCCGGAGGGCGCTTGCCGAAAGCGACGTAGCGAGCGAAAAGATAGGCGGGGGCGGTTTTCCAGAAGACATCCATGAACTTCTGCGCCGGGCGGTTTTCCCTCTTCCAGAAGCCGAGAAATGCCGCGATGGGGAACGGGAAAAGCCGCTTCAGGGAACTGCGCCTCGAGACCGGCCTGGCCCCACCCATCGTGTATCGTATGGCCGGGCGCGGTTGGGTATAGAATCATATGTAAGGCGATAAGCGCATGGATATAGCGAAGGAGGAGAGTGATGAATCTCAAGAAGGTGATTACCCTGACGGGCGGAGCGCTGGCCGCGAACGTTGGCCTTTTCGCCGTCAACATCCTGCAGGCCGGCCCGCGCGTGCCCGACGGCAGGAGCATGGCGGAGATCCTCGGGGTGAACCCCGAGAAGGCCACCTGGGAGGACGTGGAGAGGCTCAACCGCCGCGACACCATGCAGCTCTTCTACGCCGCCAAGGCGCCGGGGTTCGAGAAGATGAAGGGAGAGTACAAGGCGAAGGTGCTCTCGGGGGGAGTGCTGGGTGGCTCGACCGCTTACTTCACCCACCACGTCTTCCCCACCGGCACGCTTACTCCGAGCACGGAGTGGGTGGGCAAGGCCTTCATGCCCGAGGGCGAGAACGAGGGCTGGGGCTACAATCTCTTCCTGGACAAGAAGACGGGCAAGGTCATGCGCACGCGCAAGATGTTGACCAAGATCGGCCCCACGACCATAGGCACGGACAAGAGCGATTCCTTTCACCTGGACTACGCGCCCCACAACACGGGCCTCGTGCACGGCATGCACGACGAGCTGCGCCAGGTGAACGAGGACCTCTTCATCTGCGCCGGCTACATGGGTTTCTCGGGCGGGCCCCTGAACCCCGGGCCCTTCGTCCTCATCGGTCCCCCCGAGGAATGGGTGGGCATGGATTAGCCCCCCGCCGGTCCTAACCGCGGCCGCGCTTCCTGAGCCTCCTCATCCCGGAGCCCACGCAGGAAAGGAGGCCTAGGCTCAATCCAAGCATGAGGACGCCCGCCCCGGCTCCGGGCCCGCAGGGAAGCGGCTCCGGCACCGGCACCACGGAGAAGCAGGCTTCTATGCTGTGGTCCGCCGTTACTACGCTGAAGGTATAGCTCGTGACGGCCCCCACGCTCGCCCCGTCCACCAGCACGTCCGCCACCTGGTAGCCGGCATCGGGAGTGATGGTGAAGACCTGGTCGGACCCGTAGCTCACGCTTACCTCGCCCGCCGGCTCGATGTTTCCCCCCGCGCCCGCCGCTGCCACGATCCTGCAGGCGACCACCGGGCCGCTGATGCCGTTTATCCAGTCGCACAGCGGCCAGTACATCACGGACTTGGCCTTGCTCACCGCGTCACGGTCCACGTCTGCCATGAGCACGTCCAGGTGCTGCCCGGGCAGCTCGATCCCACGGGTGTCCATGCCGTTCATCTTCGCGTAGCCGATGTTCGTGCCTTCCTTGTTCAGCCTGATGAAGGTGGGCACGCCCGCCAGGTCGTCGGCGTGCAGGAGGTTGAGGCCGTACCTCTCCGCCCCGGAGGTGTTGGCGATCATGATGTCGGCGAAAAGCCTTGTGGTGTAGTACCACTCGGCTATATTGCTGGGCCCCTCGTAGCAGCACTTCGCGACATCGTGCAGGTCAGAGACCTCGTCCGCGGAGCTGGTGTACCTGCGCGCGTACGCGTCACCGTCGATCTCGTCCGAGTTCACCCATCCGTAGAGATAGGTGGTGCTGCTGGGGATGTACATCCTGTCGTAGGGCATGAAGCCGCTCATCGGGTACCACAGCGAGCTGGGCAGTATGGCGTCCAGGTTGCCGATGGCGGGGAAGCTCTTCTCGCTCACCGGGCCGCCGAGGAAACCCATGGCCGACTCGTTCATGGTGATGGGATTGAAATTGTTGTCGAACACGATCCCGAAGAGCGCCTCGTTCGTCCAGCGCACCTTCTTCTGATACACCTCCCCGCTGAGGAAATGCCACAGGTCCTTCGACATCGCTATCCTCAGGATGACGTCGCTGCGCGGATCGACGTCCAGGTCCGCCGTGTCCCGGTAGAAAGTGGATTCCTGATCCGGCGCCGCGTCCGCCATCATGGCGTTGACCTCGACCCCGAGATAGGTGGTGGGGACGTACCCGATCTCAGAGGTAGGCATGAGCACGTCCATGGTGCCGCTGCGCAGCATGCTCAGGGTCGTGGCGTACGCGCTCAGGCTCGTCGTGTTGATGAGGCTCTTGAACGCGCCCGGGAGGAAGTCCGCGATGATCTTCAATACGTCCTGACTGACGGGGACGGCGTTCGGGGTCATCAGGGCATCCAGGGCTATGACGCCGGCGATGTTGTTGTAGCCGATGTCCGCCGTGGTGGCGGGATCGCCGTCGAAGTCCCAACAAGCGAAATCGGCGGTCATCACGGCCCCGAGCGAATCGCCCGCCACGTAAACCCTCTTCTTCCTCGCGTTCTGGTCCGGGAACGCCGTCTTGATCAGGGTATAGATATCCTCCATGGCCACCTTGAGGCCGAACTCGGAGAGATAGGGGGCGTCCCGGTCCGTGATGAACCCCTGGAAGGTGCGGCCGTCGATGGCCATCCCCCCGTAGTAATAGCCGTTGAGCGCGTCCACCGCGCCCTGCAGGTCGCCCGCGCGCCCCAGCCTCTCGGCCTCGTTGAGGCCGGTGGTGTCCTCGAGGTTGTTCACCCTCCTGTCCAGGGCCCAGACCTCGACGTTCATGCCCCTGTCCGCCCTGGCCAGGGAGACGAGTTGCTTGGCGAAATAATCGAAGCCGTTGTTCCCGGCATGAAGGCCCGAGAGCGCCACCACCACGGCGTTGGCGTTCGCGCTAGACGTCCCTTTCACCGCGTAGCGCAGGTACGGGATGTAATCCAGGGCCTCCGGGTAGGAGACCGCCCTGTCGAGATCCGGCCTGGCGTACAGGTATTTCTGCTCTATCGACACCTCGACCCCGTGCCCGCTCCAGGTCCTGGAGCTCTCCTGCAATCCCTGCGGCAGCGGCGCGCCCGGCGCCGCGGCGCCGGATACGTCACGGCGAGGCGCCCCCGGCGCGGCGCCCGCGGCCGGCATGGCAACGAGCGCCACCGCGAGCAACACCGGCAGGATCCTCGCCCCCCTCGGCATCTCTCTTCTCATGTTCCGCACCCCTCCTCTTGTCCGGCCCGGGCATGGAGAAAGTCGAAGGCCTTGCTTTTTCCCCACGCATTCCCCGAATGTCGTAGCCTAACGGGAAAATGCCGGCGTGAAGGCAGCCATGGGCCTTGTTTTTTTCTCCATGCCCCCCATATGCTCTCTAACGGAAAGAAGATAAATGTTGAATGAAGCTTCATTCACTTGATAATGCTATCATTGACCCATGGATAAGACAACCCGGAAGCGAGCGGAGATCATGGAGGCGGCCTACCGGGTCATCTCCGAGAAGGGCTATCACCGCACCAGGATCGAGGACATCGCCCAGGAGACCGGCATGGCCCAGGGCCTCTTCTACCGCTACTTCGAGAACAAGAAGGACGTCTTCTCGCAGATAATAGACATGGTCATCGCGCGCATCTCCGAAGGCGTCATGGCCGACGCCCCGGGCACGTCCGGCACGCTGGAGGAATACGCGGAGCAGATGAAAAGGGGCCTGGACAATCTCTTCGATATCCTGGTCGAGGACCCTTTCATATCCAAGCTGCTCTTCCACGAGGCCCAGGGCATCGACGAGGAGATGAGCCGCAAGGCGCAGAAGGCCCTCGACCTCTTCGCCGACTTCTCCTCGTTCTACATCAAGGACGGGATCGCAAAGGGGTTCCTGCGCCCGGATATCGAGATAAGGGAGACGGCCTACGCCTTCAACGCCGTGGTCTTCGAGGGCGCGCGCCGCATCGCACTGTCAAAGGACAAGGGAAAAGCGAAGAAGTCGTGGACCAAGGCTATCCTGGACCTGATGATCGAGGGAACCGCCGCCCCGCAGGCGCAGAAATAGCCGGACCCGCCACATGCAGGAGCCGCCCCCTACATATCCTCCAGCACCATGTTGGCGGCCTGCTCGCCGGTGGCGAACGCGCCTTCCGTGCACGCGATGAGGAACAGGTACTCCCCGGCCAGGTGCAGGCCCTTCACGTCCCTGGCGTGATGCTTCAGGAATTCGTGGATGGCGGGAAACTGCCCGGGGGTCTCCAGGTTGACCGCCCTGGGCCAGCGTATGCACTCGGTGAACAGGGGCTCGTCGGGGAACTCCGGCCAGTATTTCTGGACCTCCGCGATGACGCGCCTGCGCCGCTCGTCCTCCGAGAGCCGGCCGAGTTCCCGGTCGTGCCACCCGGCCGTGAATGCATACATCAGCCCCGCGCCCTCCGGCGCCGTCTTCATGCCTCCGCCGGCGATCTCGAAGATGGTGGTCAGGATGGAGCGCTCGCTGCCCGGGATCAGGGTCGCCACGAAATACTCGGGAGTGATCTTCTTCTCCAGGGCGAAGATATAATTGTAGCTCGAGCTGTACTCGCACGTCTCGAGGGGCTTGCGCATGGTATCGGGCAGGTCCGGGATGAGCTGCCGCGCCAGCACGGCATCGGTGGCGCATATCACCTGGCCCGCCTCGATGAACCCGCCTTCGGTCTCGACCCCCTTGACCTTCCTGTCCTCGATGACGACCCTGGTGACCGGGGTGGACAGCCGCACGTCGTCCTTCACCTTCTCGTAGAGCCCCTCGTTGATCGACCCCATGCCGTTTTCCATCACGCATACCCCGCCCATGAGGAAGGCCAGCGCGATGAGGTGCGCGATGGTGACCTCATCGGGACGCGCCAGCACCATGGTGCCGAGGAACGGCGAGATTAGATGGTCCAGGATCTCGGGGCCGCCGTGCTCGAGAGCGAACCGGGCGGAGCTGACGTCCCCCAGCTCCATGAGCGGTTCGAAATCCCTGGTGACGTGGTCGAGCCTGCGCATGTATTTCAGCATGGCCAGGACCAGCTTCGCAGCCTGGGGATAGGCCTTGAGGGGCCATCCCCTGAACCTGAGCATCTCGGGGACGTTCTTCACCATCTGCATGGGGGTGCCCTTGAGAAGGTAACTTATCTTGCCGTTGCGCCAGAAGCCCAGCCTCAGTTGCTCCACTATGTGCGTCTGGTCCGACATCCCCAGTTCTCTCACGAACTTGTGCGTGACGGCCCACTGCGTCTCGGTGAGGCCGGCGCCGACGGGGAGCAGGAACCCGTCCCTTCTCATGTTCCAGCAGCGCCCGCCCGGCCGGTCGCCGGCCTCCAGGGCCACGACATCGACCCCGGCCTTTTTCAGGGTATAGGTCGCCGCCAATCCCGCACAGCCCGCCCCGATCACAACGACTTGCTTTCCCATGAGCCCTCCCCCGTGAACGTGGTTCCGTAACCTAAGAGATGATCTCTCCGACTATTTGATATCATCCTACAATAGCAAAGCAAGACGGGAAAGCCGGCGTTGCAGTCTATGACTAGGCATGCCTGACGTGTAAGCGTTCACATGCCTATCGGATGTAAGCGTTCAGGAGCTCCCACTGCCCGTCCACGGCGTCCGGAGCGTCACGCAGTCTCTGGTCGCTCCACTGCGACTCGCTCCAGATAAACGGTTTGCCGTCGACGTAGGGGGTGCCGAACTTCATCCAGAAAGCCTTGACCGGCGAGCCGTAGTCCAGGACGCCCTCGAGATCGTAAGTGTCCCGGACCATCGAAGCGGAGACGGCCTTGGCGTCCACCGAGCCATCGGGTATGGTCTTGGGCTCGGGGGTCTCCCCGTAACCCAGGTCCCAGCGTCCGTAGATCGACAGCGGGTTCTGCGGATCGGTATAGGTGATCAGAGCCTTCGCGGATTCCACGTCCGAGACCCCCCCGATCTGCGCCATGAACTGCCGCCTGCGCGCCGGGCGGTTATCCTGCGGCTGGAGTTCCTCACGGATGAGCAGCGAAGCCGGGTAGTTGATGCCCAGGATAAAGTCCGGCTGCACCAGTTCCGTGTCGTAAGCCGTGCTCAGCCCCTCCGGCTTGGTCGAGACGGCAACGCCGCCCTGCCCGTCAGGCCGGTAGAAGACGAAGCTCTGGTAAGACATCTCGACCAGGCCGATCTCGTCCCGATTGGTATCCACGACCATGTAACCGTTCATGTAGGTGCCGGACGCTTCCAACGAGATGTAATCGAAGAACTCGTCGATGGAGGACGAGAACTGTTCCGCCAGCGCGGCGCGCCAGAACATCCACAGCGCATCCACCTTCGGCTCGCTATAAGAGTAACGGTGAGTGGTCTCGTTGAAGATGATGCCCCTGTTGTTGTAGCCGAAGTCGGCCCCGGAGCAGATGAAACCCGGTCCGGACAGGTTGGCGGTCATGAAATCGCCGTTGACCCAGAGCGACAGCGACTGGCTCTGGTCCATGAACGTGTTCCAGCTGTTGTGAGTGAGGTAGATATCGTCGCCCGTCTTCTTGACGAAAGCCGAGCACTTGCTCGGCCGCTCCATGGCGGTGCTTATGAGTGGAGATGACGGCAGCGCTGCCTGTGGAGGCGCGTGATCGGGGAGGAGGTAGAACATATCAGCGCTGGCGTTCACGAAGTAGACGTCGAGGAAGGTGAGCCCGGCTGTCTCGTAGCCGAGGGTCAGCTCGCCGCCCGAGTACTGCGGGAACCACGAGTCGTCGAAGGCCAGCGCCTGGGGTTCGCCTGTGGTGGAGCCGTCGTGGATGCCGATAAGCCTGTACATGAGCTGCCGCAGCCCCTTGCCCGCCTGCGTGGTCCCCTCCGCGCGGATAAAGTCCATGGTGTAGTCCCAGTTCGCCACAAGGGTCCTTTCCGCCATCGCCAGCTCGTCCCGTGTCGGCGGGATCTGCTTGGGATAGGTGTGCGAGGGGTCGAGCAGGTACGCACTGTCCCAGGTGTTGTCACGGTAGGAGATGATGGCGTCCTTCTGCAGCTTGCCCTGGATGAATCCAGCCTCGTACTCCGCCTTGTACACATTGGGGTCGTTGGATACGACGCTGGTGTTGACGATGTTGCTGACCACTTCCAGGCACCCCTGCGAGTCCGCGTCCAGCTGGAAAGTGTCCCTGATGCTGTCCGGCGGGGTCACCTCTTCCCCACCGCAGCCCGCGCCCGCCGCCATCAGGGCAAGGCCTAGAACCGATGCCAGAACGACTGCCACTACCGGTCGACACTTCCCGTTCCTCATCTATTCCCTCCCTGTCCGGTCGAAACTGATGACTGTCAATATTATCTCGACCTGGGGGAGCCGTGCCTGTAACCCACCCCCTCCCTTGCATTATAGTTCTTGGCAACTTAACGAATGTATTAAGTATTCCAGAACATTATTAGACGATTCGAGGGACCTGGCCCCCTCTTATCGCGCGGCTTTCTTCGCGAAATAGCGCAGGGCGGGTACAGCCCCGGGCATCCCGACGATGAGTATCGGCGCCAGGGCCGTCTTGAAGATGCTGCGCGCCTCTCCCCTCTCGTATTCGTCAGTGGTCCCCACCTTGAGCAGCCTGTCCATGGACAGGGCGATGTAGGCGAGCACCTCGGCCAGGTTCCCCGACCATGCCGCCCAGCCCAGCTTGCCTTTCTTCTTCTCCAGCTGCTGAGCGAGGAGGAACCCCAGCGTGTACATGGCCGGGTACAGCCCGAACATGGCTACCTGGACGGGCTGCGGTATCTTCTCGTGGTCGCCGTAGTACATGAGCATCCAGTCGGGGGCCAGTTTGTAACAGATGCCCGCGATACCGACCCCCACCGCCATGGAGAAGGCCAGGCCGTGGGCAAAGGGCCTGCTGCCGAGGACCGACTCCCCGGGGCCCAGCTCCTCGAGCTTTTCCTTCGCCACCAGGGAAAAGGTCATCCCCAACCAGGAATTGATCCCCAGGTCCAGCGGTACCGTCATCGCCATCACCTCCGTCGTCTCGCGGGCTGTTGCCCTGATTCACCCATCACCTGTTCTTCCTGTCCTTTGCCTGCGTTGAGAAAGCCGCCGCTACTTTCCATCATTTGCCAGCGCTAAGGAAGCTGGCGCTCCTTCCTGTCCTTTGCCGGCATTAAGGAAGCCAGCGCTCCTTCCGGTACCACTCGATGGTCTCCCCCAGCCCATCGAGGCACGTAGGGTAGCGCGAGACGTAACCGATGCCCCTGATCTTGGAGTTGTCCAGGTAGTGGTTGCCCAGCAGGAAATACATGAAGTCCTTGTCGAAATGGGGCCTGAGGGCCTTCACCAGGCCGCGCTCGGCGACTATCCTCTCCCACAGCTTCTCGAGCACGCGGTTGAGCAAACCGAACGAGACGGGTGCCGGCAGCCTCAGTGCCAGCAGCGCCGCGCCCTCGATGAGCCGCTTCGGGTAAGGCAGGCGGAAGGCCACGTCTATGTCGAAGAGCCCGTAGAGGAAGTCGAAGAACTCCCCCGCCACCAGTGGTTCGTCCTCGGCGAGGTTGAAGTCCTCGTCGAAGGCGGCCGGGTTATCGAGACAGAACCCGATGGCCCCGGCGATGTCCTCCACGTGGACGAGGGTCAGCGACTTGCCGCCCACGAGGGAAGGGAGTTTTCTGACGCCGTAATAGCGCAGCATGGAAGGCAGCACGTAGAAGGCGCCCGCGATGTAGGTGCTGTGGGGGCCGTAGACCGCAGTGGGGCGGAAGACCGTCAGCGGGATGCCGTACTCGCGCATGCGGTGCACGACCGCGCTCTCGCCCGCCTCCTTGCTCAGGGAATACGCGTCCGCAGGATGGTGGGGATGGTCCTCGCGCACTGGGGTGTAGACCGACTGTCCGTAAACGCCCCCGGTGCTTATGTGCAGGAACTGCTCGAGCCCCCTGCGGCCGGCCTCGTCGCAGAGAAGGCATGCGGCGTCGCGGTTGACGCGCAGACAGGTCTCGACCGGAAGGCCGAGGTTGAAGGTCGCCGCGCAGTGAACGACGTGGGTGATGCCCTCCAGCAGTCCGCGCACGTGCTCGGGATCGAGCAGGTCTCCCGGCATCACCTCTGCCCCCGCGGCAGCAGCCTGCGCGAGGTCGCAGGCGGGCAGGTCGGTCGCGCGCACCGCATGGCCCAGTTGAAGTAACTCCGCGGCCACATGCCGGCCGATGAATCCACCTGCGCCGGTGACCAGGACCTTCATAGGATCAGCACCTCCCTGCGATAACGGATGCTGCCAGGTGACTTATCTTACGGGCCAATCCCTTCTTAGATGAGACTGCCGGAATCATGGAAAAGATGATATTATGTTATTGACAATCTGTCAATAACGGAGCTCGACCCGTGTCAGCCGCGGGCGTGTTCCCCGGGCGAACAGGCCGGTGATGACGTTGGTGAGGACGAGGAAAAGGCCGGAGGAGAGAAAGGCGGAGCTGACAGAGGCTGCGCGCAGGGTATTCCGCCGCAAGGGTTACGCGGCTGCCAGCGTCAGCGATATCGTGAGGGAAGCGGGCGTATCCCAGGGCACCTTTTACTTCTACTTCAAGGACAAGGAAGCCGCCTTCGACGCTGTGGCCGAGACCATAGTCATGGAGGGCTTCGACGTCATCCAGGAGATCACCGCGAGAGGCGATCTCACAGCTCTCGAAAAGATCGAGCGGACCGCGGAATTCCTCATGGCCTTTGAGACGGCCGAACGCTGGACCGATGAGTCGGCGGCGCGGAGGCTGTCGCACATGCGCGATCGTGTGGGCAGAATAGCGTTCCGGCTTTACCTGCCCGTCGTGGCCGATCTCATCAGGCAGGGCATCGCGGAAGGGACCATGGACGTGCCCTATCCGGAAGCCACCGCTGCTTATTTTCTGCAGGCGTCACTCTTCCACCTCGACGCGCTGAAGGGGACCGGCACCATGAGCAGCGAGGAGTGGTGGGACGCCTACCTGGACTTCGTGGTAAGGGTCTTCGGCCTCGAGGTCGTACCCGAATTCCGCCGCATCGGTTGAAGGGACCGGCCTGACCCTCCAGCGCTCGCCGGAGGTTCTCCTGCCCCCCTAATCTTTCCCGATGCGCGCCTTGCCCATCTTGAACGCGCGCCCGACGTGAGAGCCCACGCCCAGATAAGCCATCTGCGGCACGTTAAGGAGCAGGGGATCGACCTTCGCCATGTCCGGCACGCCGTCGGTGAGGCACCGCTCGTCCGAGTAGGCGGCGACGACCTCGCCGATGAAGAGCTCTTCGGCCGCGAGCTCGACGGTCTGCACCAGCCTGCACTCGAGGTTATACGGGCACTCCACGATCATGGGAGCCTTGCCTTCCTTGCCGTAGAAGACCTCGAACACGGTTGACTTGTCGTACTTTTTGCCGGACACCAGCCCGCAGTAATCGGTCACCTCGGCCATGGCGGTGGACGGGACGTTGATGCTGAACGCCCCGGTCTCCTTGATACCCGGGTTCGAGTAGTGGCTCTTGTCCAGGGACGCCAGGATATAGGCCGGTTTGAGGCTGATCTGAGTAAACCAGGCCACGGTCATGAAGTTCGCCTTCTCCCCCACCTTCGTCCCCAGGATCATGCACGGCATGGGGTAACACATCATCTCCAGGCTTACCTCGATCTTTTCCATGGGGAAACCTCCTTCTTTTCTGATAACAACCAATATGCCCGCCGGGTCTTTCCCCTGTTTATTATCATCCCATAATATCTGTGCGAAAGGTGACGCGAGTGGCCCACCCGTGATCACCGGATCGCGGATCTCCGCAGAAGGCGCATGACGTTGTCCCTGTTGAGAACGGCAGGGTCTGCTCCCAGGCCCAGGAAGGGAGTTACATCGTCCACCGCTTCCTCCCAGGAAACCAGCTCGAGCCTCTCCCGGACCGCTTTGCGCCAATTCCTTTCGCTTAACGGACTCCCATCCCATCCCGTCTGCCGCAGTGCGTTGTTGAGGTAAGCAAGATTAGGCGGGGGCCATTCCGGGTCACTCAAGTACCAGGCGAGATCATAGAGATCGCGTCCCTTGAGATATGGGCGCTGCAGGATAGCATGCAGCTTGTCCGCCAGGAGGGTGGCCCTGTCGTGATGCTGCAGCTGCAGGACGACGTGGCGCCTGATGACCGTGGTGGCAAGGGTCGCGCCCGCTGGAGGATGCGTATCCACCTCCACCTTAACGGACGACGTCTCTCTGCTGTGCGAGGACAAGCCCAACTCATAATATAGCCCCGGGAAGCGGATGAAAGCGCTGTGCACGGTCTTCTTGTCGTTGACCTTGAGCTGCACCTCGTACCTTTCAAGAGAGAACTCCCTCTCGACCGCCCTCAGGTATGCGCGGAAATCGTATTCGTTCCTTTTTCCATCAAGGGAGAAATCGAGGTCTTCCGAGTATCTGGCGGTCGCGAAGAGGAACCGCAGTGCCGTCCCTCCATGAAAGGCAAGCGGGACCATAGCCCCCTGGCGCTGCAGAACGGCCAGGATGCGCGCCTGCAGGTACTCTCGCACATCGTTACGCGCCTGCAGAGGCGATGGTGCGGACCGTGTCAACCCTGACAGGTAGTCTTTCATAGCGTCTCGTACTCCCCTGCCGCCAGGTGTGCCATCTCTTTCAGCCTGTTTATCGCCCTGCGCAGCTTGGGGCTGCCGGCTTCCTCGGTGAGGCCCACCAGTGAATCTAGGTCCACTGCTTCCAGGTTCTCGAGGCGCAGCTCTTGAAGATATGCCGGCCGATCCGATCCAGGTTGGAGATACAGCAAGTCGAGCAAAGCCTTCTCTGGGGTGGCGACCAGGGCTTCCTGCCCTCCACCCAGGTCCTCCACATGACTTCCGAAGAACAAGTCCTTCTTGATATGACGGTATTCGAAGTCTCCGAGGGCCGTGCTCCACACGCCCGGCCGTGATGTAGTGATGCTGGTAACCACAGGCACGTGTTCCGGGATGATGCCATGGTATGCGAGGGCTGACTGCAGGCTCACATAGGAGGGCCGCACGATATGATTTGCGACCAGGAAGGGATGCGGCTTGACCTTCTGATAGGGTGGCGCCAGGGCGTACAGGCCGCGCCGCAACTGCAGCAGGCGGCCGGAAGCGGTCAGGCGCGACAGCTGCCGGCGTACGCTCGCGGGGTCGACGTCCCCCGCCAGGAGCAGACCGGTTTCGAACAATGGCTCGTCGCCCACGATTTCCTGCAATTTCTCGTATTTCATGTCATCATTATGCCATATATGTCTAGTTATTGTAATCATTATGTCATCCAAAGCCACTCACTTCATAACCGGCGACATCAGACATTTTGGGGAATACTTCTCTAGACGAATCGAGGGATTGATCGTTTGCGCTCCCAGGGATTATCTTAAGGCCAGATGAGGCCGCTCTGGCGAGCTGCACCACTAGTGGCCATAACCAACAGGCAGCAAATCTTGGTTGCCATTAATATGCCTTTATCGTATTATTGATATATATTATTTGTATTAATAAGGCATATTTAGAAGGAGGAGATAATGCCGAGGACGACTCTCGAAATAGACGACAGATTGCTATCTGAGGCGAAAAAGGCCTCGGGGATAAAAACCACGAAAAAGGTGGTAGACGAAGGGCTGAAGATGATAATCAGGCAGAAAAAGCTAAAGAGTGCCGCCCTGCAGAGGGGATCCGAGCTATCGGGGCTAACCCACGAAGAGCTGGGGTTGTTACGCAAAAATGGATAACAGCTTGGTATTGGTCGATACCTCGGCCTGGATCGAATTCTACAAAAAGGATTCCGCGGATTCCGATATCGGCGAACAAGTCCAGCATCTGATCAGGGAGGACAGGATCGTCACCACTGAACCTGTTCTGCTGGAACTTGCCGCTGGCGTTAGAAGCCTGAAGAAACTCAAGGAACTGCGAGATACTTTTTCCCTCTTCCACCTTGCACAGATCGGGGATGACATATGGCATGATGCAACCGATAATATGTTTACTCTGAGAAGGAAAGGCATTACTATCCCTGCGATTGATGTCCTGATCGGTACTGCGGCTATAACCTATGATCTATACCTCATACACAGCGATAAACACTATCAGAGCATGGCAGAAATCCTGCCATTGAAGGAATGGTAGCCATCAAGTGCTAGTCAGCCCATACCTGGCTGATAACCTATCCGCCTGATCTGGTTTTAAAATAACTCCACGAGAGTCCCCTTCTTTATGCCCTAGATTTGTATTCATGCAGCCTTTTGATTCCGTATAGGTTAGGACATTACAGAATGGATTGGGCTTCTTGATTCGAACCTATTATTGAATTCTCTGTCTCTCGTATGGGGTATAATTTATGTAAGTTTCCAGGTAGTAGGAGGGCCGGGATGAAGGACTTAGGGGAGATCAAGAAAACCTTATCGTCTCAGAAGCCGATTCTTGCTGAAAGATTTAAGGTTAAGGAGATAGGCATTTTCGGTTCTTACGTAAGGGGGGATCAGGAAGATATTAGTGACATCGATATCCTCGTTGAGTTCAGCGAGCCCATCGGCTGGGAGTTTATAGATCTTCTTGAATACCTTGAGGACACGTTGAGCTTAAAGGTCGACCTGGTAACATCCAATGCACTAAGATCGCAATTCAAGGAAAGGATACTAAGAGAGGTAGCTTACGTATGAAGAACAGACCATACAAGCTTTTCCTCGAGGATATTGTCGGTTCCATCCAGAAGATACAGAAATATATACAAGAAGTTTCGCTCGAAGATTTCCAGGAAGACAGCCTAACTGTAGATGCGGTTCTCAGAAACCTGGAGATAATTGGCGAGGCTTCTAGAAATATTCCGCTCGAAATCAGGTCTAGGTATCCCAACATCCCATGGGGAAGAATGATGGGGCTTAGAAATATTGTCTCTCATGAGTATTTCGGCATAGATCTCTAAATAATTTGGTAGATTATTACCGTGAATCTACCTGAAACCAAGCCCCTTATAGAGAAGATGATTCAGGATAGCAAAGAAAACTGACCTCTTCTCTTACATTACTGCTGCGGGACCCCCCTCCTGTGGTCATCGCAGTATTGCGGGCATAACTTGGCTTGGCTTGCAGTAACTCTTCCTTGCATCGGTTAAGGGTTGGTGATTTGATCAAGCCGCCCATCAAGGATCGTTCTTATTCAATCAACTCGGGAGAGTTTTCGCTCAACCATTCTTTGACCGTGTCCCTTAAGAAAATCGCCAGTTCCAACATCTCGCTGGCTTCGCTATCTGAGACTTGTCCCGCTGATTCATAGTCGCTGATATTCCTCTTCTTCCTGAATTGGTCGAGCTGGTCGATGATCTCCTTATCGGCCTTGATCGTGAATTCGAGGCTCTGGATAACCCTCAGATGGTGGGCCTCGCGCGAGGCACGAAAGCCGCAAGCATAAAGGGCGATGGTCGCCGCTTGCAGGGCAGCATTATATGCGATGTTCATCTTCCAGTCAGGGCTCAAGCCCGGCACCTGGCTGTCGGGTATGTCTCGCTATATGACTTCGAGCAATCCTGAAATCTCCGCCGAGCTGGTGACGTGCTCAGTCAGCCATTTCTTCTTATGCCAATCCCTTAAGCTCATCCTCGTTCCCAACTAGGAATATCTTTGATGTACCATAGATGGAACTCACGAAGTGATGTCCCGCCTGCAGCTTCTCACGGAATTCGCCCGCGCTATAGGTGGTGGGATTGATCTCCCGTCCTATTGTGACTTGAGCATCCCGCAGCCTCGAGACAACCTCACGCAACGAAATATCTCCGATTACGAAGATATCCACATCGCTTTGGGCCGTATCTGTCCCATCGGCGAAAGAGCCGTATATAAATGCCACTCTTATCTTATCCTCGAGGTCTGACAACGAAGCCCTGATGACATCGGACATTCCCGCTGTCTTCACCAATAGTGATTTGAGATCCGAGAATATAGGTGAGTCTTTATTCGCCTGATAGAACACCTGATTACCCCGTTCGAAACGAAGGATTACTCCCGCATACGTAAGATTGGCCAGCTCCCTTTGCACCGATCCCCTGCCTTTTCCGAGGATCCGCATTATCTCCCGCAGGTAGAACGATTCGGTATCGTTTATGAAAAGCAAGGATAGTATAGACAAGCGCGTTGCGCCGAACAGTGCGGAAGCCAGGCTAGTTATCTCTGTTTCTCTATAAGTACCCATTATAGGTACTATCGTACCCATATAAGGTACTATTTGTCAACCTACCCCGATGCTGCAGTCTGGCACCTCGCGCAACTTCGAGGTAGTCAAGAGCTATCTCCACCCAATACACCGCTTAATGTGGCTGGCGCAAAACGAGCCCGAGTGCCTGGAAGGAAAACTCCGGGCGGTGGAAAGCATGGAGCACTGGAGGAAGACCTGGCCTCCAAAATACTACAGGGGCCCTCTTCCCGATAGGGGGAAGAGTTTCTCTGACCTTATAGCCGTCCTGGGCAAGTTTCTGCCCGGCGATTATTCGACGCTGCAGCGTTTCCACGCCCCACCACATGGTTGCCGGTATACTTGAGAATGCCTCTGGTTGTTCGGGGTTTTCGATGAAAAAGAGGAGGCTAGAGGCAACGATTATAAGAATGAATGCCACGAATAGGGTGACCATAAGCATCGCTTTCTTATCCTTTAGGACGTTCCCTAGAATCTTCATTGATTCTGAATACCTGCCCATTTTGAAGATTCTGAACAGCCTAAATAGCCGTAGGGCTCTTGGGAACCTATCCTCCTCTATCGCTTGATTCTCGCCCTACCTGGGCGGGTTACAGCGGCTTCATGGCTCATACCCTCGAGCTTTTGCATCCGATAAGGAAATCGGGATTTTACTTTGCCGTAAGTACTGACATCCGTCGCTGTGGTACTTCTCTCCGGTCTTCGTAATATAGACCGTAACATCCACGCCTGTAGGGGCTGGTTGAGCGACAACCGGTGGAGGTTCAGCATTAACTGACGGGGGCGGTGCCCAAAGTCCCAAGTTATTATTTCTTGCCTGTGCTTCAAGCGCTAAGAAATGTTCAGAATACTTCACGTCTGGTGGATACGTAGCAGTGTTGGCATATCCTCTAGCCACCAGCTCAGCGTTTACCATAAGGTCGCCGACATATACATATCTTAGGAGTCTCCCATACTTGTCTATCTCGCTTACATCCTTCTCCATGCGCACCTGTTTGCCTGCCACTAAGGATGAGTTGGCTACAGTTGACTCTGAGTAGTAGGGTTGCCCTGCTTCGGGGGTATTTATCCCAATATAGCGGACCTTCTCAACTTTGCCATCTGGGAAAGTGACTTCAATGGTATCCCCGTCCACAACTCTTGTAACAGTTACAACTTCCCCAGTATTGGATTGAGCTGCCGCCTCGCTTTGGTCCTCTCCATCTTGATCGGCTGAGGTTTCTTCAAGCCTGTCTGCCTCTGCGGTCTTTTGCTGTTCTTGGGTAATGGGGGTTGCGGCCTGCTTCGGCCCCTTCTTTTCTTGCCCTACTCCTGCTGCCGCTAGAATTACTGCGAATACTATAAGGAAACCAGCGATCAGGTAAATCCACTGCTTGCGGGTGAGGCCCGAGAAGAATTCTCTCATCTTAGTATCCCCTTATTCGTGTGTATATTGCCACTATGGCAATCAGTACGTAGCTGTCAACGAAAAGTAGGCACCCTCATCCTGGTGAAAGCAAGCCCAATCCAGGGCCTGTTGCCTAAGTAGCTGATCTTGAGGATACCACTTCAACGAATTT
>JAQVFR010000009.1 GCA_028697145.1 Actinomycetota bacterium
G
Source organism: Actinomycetota bacterium (assembly GCA_028697145.1). Lineage (GTDB taxonomy): Bacteria > Actinomycetota > Geothermincolia > Geothermincolales > RBG-13-55-18 > SURF-21. The sequence goes on from JAQVFR010000009.1 coordinate 2, forward strand.
CCAAGGCGAAAGGGGCAAGGTGCCCGTTCGGAGGCGTCCTCCCAAGTCAATAGAACTTCGCGAACCCCTTGGGAAAGGGGCCTAGAGGAGTTTACCCTTGACTTGGGTCTTTAAAGGTGACCCCAATTGCTAGGATAGCTTATTCTTCAGCATCCTCAGGGCCAGGAGGGCAAGCAGCGCGGGCTGGCCGTACTTGATGAAGGGGATTAGCCCGTGCGAGAAATGGGGATGCTCGACGTAATCCTCCACCACCTGCATCTTGTCCAGGAGTATGGCCGAGGTGGCGAGCTTGCCTGACACCACCGCCCCCTCCATGCCGGCCGAGTGCCCGGCCATGGTGAAGTCGCCGCACAGGTAGAGGTTATCCAGGGGCGTCCTCTGGGTGGGCCGGTAGCGGTCCATGTGCGGGCGCTGGGCGAATATCCCCTGCCTGTCGCGCACCAGGCGCGATTTCAGCACCTCCGCGTCCCTGGCCCCGGGGAGAAGTTTGCGGATATCGGCGATCACCATCTCCAGGATGCGCTCGTCGCTCAGTGGCCTGAGGTGACCGCAGGGCGTGATCACCAGCTCGAGGACCGAGCCCTCCTGCGGGAAGGCCTCCGGCACCACCTGGGTGAGGTCGGCGAACCAGTTGAAGACCGTCCCTATCCCCGTAGCGATGTTTGCCAGCTCCAGCACCTTGCGGTCGAACCACACCATGGCCGAGAGGGACGGCGCCTCCTCGAAACGCCACAGGTTGCGGAAATACTGGTAGCGGTATGCCTCCTCGGGCAGCACGCGCCGCAGCACCCCGTAGGGCAGGGCCGATACGTAAACGTCCGCGCGCATGTTGCGCCCCTTGGTTGGGGTTACGTTGAGCACCGCTTTCCCCTTGAGCCCGATGGACTTCACGCCCACGCCGCTCATCACCTTGCCGCCGCGCGCGGTGATGTATTCCACCGCCTTGCGCACGTATATCTCGCCGAGGCCGCCGCGGGCGAAGCCCACCTTCACCGCCTCCCTGGTGGTAGTGAGGTTGCGTATCCAGTAGGCCGCCGCCTTTGCCGAAACCTCGTAGGGCTCGAGGAAGGTGAGGCCGTTGACCATGGCGCGCAGCATGTTGTCGATGAGCTTCTGCGACACCCCGTAGCCGTGCAGGAAATCCTCCACCGTCACGCGGTCGTAGGAGGCCACCGCCGCCTCGCTCATGGAGAGGGCGCGCATGGCCGCCGGGCCGAAGCGCAGCATGTCCACGGGCCCGATGTGGTGGAACTTCGCGATGGACAGCCCGTGCAGTGGGGCGGGCAGATCGAAGGGGGTGAAGTGGGCGGCGTCGCCGCCCTCCTTTATATAGGTCAGCGTGTCCGTCCAGCGGATGACGTCGGGCGCGCCCACCTTCGCGAAGAAGCCCAGGATGTTCACGTAATGCGGGAAGAAGACGTGGAGGGCGTTGTCGATGGTGTCCCCGTCCTCGTCCACCCAGGACATGGCCCGCCCGCCGAGTTCCTCCTCCGCCTCCAGCAGGGTCACGTCGAAACCCTTGTCCACCAGGTGAACCGCGGCGGAAAGCCCCGCCAGCCCTCCTCCCATGACCAGTGCTCGCACGGTATTCCTCCTTTGCCGTCCGCTACACCCCTCCGCAGACACCAGTCATTTTAACAAATCTCCCGGCGAACCTGGCCCGCGTCCGCGTGCGGGAGCGCCTCGTGGGGCCGGTCCCCGGCGCATGGCCGCGCCGCATATGCCCGGTTATGACGCGGGAGCCGGAGGCGCCGCCGGGGGGACGCCCGGCCGCGGGCTCCTGGCCCCGAAGACGATCATGACGATCCCTCCCGCCAGCAGGGCCAGCGCGACGACCAAGAAGGCTACCCCGATGAGAACGACCACGCCCGAGGACTTCACCCCGAAGACGGCCTCCACGTCGATGCCCTCGGAGGCGTCCGCGTTCATGACCAGTATGGTGTAATCGCCCTCCTCGATATCGAAGACTATCTCCTGCTCCCCCGTCCCCTCCGCCTTATCCAGCCAGAAATCCCGGCTTCCCGGGGCCTCCGGCATGGCGCTTCCGCCGCGTCTCTCGAAATCGAAGCGCGAGCGGAAGACCTCCAGCCTCCGGATCTCGTCGTGCTCGACGCCGGAGAGATACGCGTCCACGTCCTCCGCATCCGCGATGCCTATGAACACGGGCCGCGACGGGTCGTCGTTCTCCGCTCCCAACTTCATCCTGTCCATGCCCAGCCAGTTCAACGCCTCCGAGGCGCCCCTGTCGATCTCGATGGTGTCGGATATCACGGCGTAGGTCGCGCTTCTCATCGGCATGGGGTCGGTGGCGTGGAAGCCTTCCGCGTCCTTGTGGTACTGGCTCGCCCAGATGACACCCCCTCCCGCGAAGAGGGCGACGATCGCCCCCAGCACGAAGAGCGAACCCACCACGATGAGGACTATCCTGCCCGCGCTCATAACTTCCTCCTCAATGACTCGGCCCTTGCGCGATGTCCATCCCGCGCCCACCGGGGATCCACGGCCATAACTCCATGTTTCCCCAACAGGCGCGCTTTTACCATATCGGGTAGAATCTTTTTGCACAGATGAGTCAAGGAGGAGGCCATGCCCATATACGTCTTCGAGGGAAGGAAGCCCCGCATATCCCCCAGCGCCTACGTCGATCCCTCGGCGGTGATCATCGGCAAGGTGTATATCGGGGACGGGTGCTACGTGGGCCCCGGAGCGGTGATGCGCGGCGACTGGGGAGCGGTGATCATGATGGAGGGGTCCAACCTGCAGGACAACGCGGTCATCCACGCCCGCCCCGAGGAGACCACCTTCCTGGGCCCCGCCTCCCACATCGGGCACGGGGCGGTCCTGCACGGCTGCCGCATCGAGGGACACGTGCTGGTGGGGATGAACGCGGTGATCAACGACGGCGCCGTGCTCGAGGAGGGCTCCGTGGTGGCCTCGGGCGCCGTGGTCATGGCGGGGGCGCGGGTGGAGTCGCGGACCATGGTGGCGGGCGTACCGGCGGTGGTCAAGGGCAGCATAGACGACGACAGGGAGGCCCTGCTCTGGCTGGGGCACACCTTTTACCAGTCGCTGCCGCCGCGCTACCGCGAGAACTCGGCGAAGATATCCCTCGAGGAAGCGCAGGGCTTCTACGGGGAGGCGCCCGAGCCGGACTGAACCATTCCTCGCGGGGCGGCAGGCACGCGTCAACCCTCCGGCTCCGGTCCACGCCCCCCGCCGGCCTTGCGGCTTACGGCCAGGAGGCCGATTATGATCATCGCGGTCCCCAGAAGTATGGCCGAGTTTATGCTCTCGTCCAGGATCGCCCATCCCCAGAAAAGGGCAATGGGCGCTATGAGGTAGGTGTAATAGGCGGCCACCGTTGCCCCGAGCCCCTCGATCCCATTGGAGTAGAGGAAGTAACCGGCCACCGTACTCCCCAGGCCGAGGAAAACCAGCCAGGCCCAGCCGGCGCCGGAGAGGTCGCGCAGCTCCCCCACGCAGCCCCCCCAAAAAAGCAGGGGAAGCTGCAGCAGGGCGCCGACGATTATACTGTAGGAGGTCACGAAGATGACCCCGTGCGCCCGCGTCAGGGGGCGCAGCACCACCGTGTAGACCGCCCAGGAAAAGGCGGCCAGGAGGACGAAGGCGATACCCTGCAGCCGGCCGGCTGAGACCGATTCCCCCGCGCCGTAGACGGTGATCAGCGCCACGCCGACCAGGGCGAAGAGGATGCCGCCCACCCTCAACACCCCCATCTTCTCCTTGAGGAAGATATAAGCGAGCACGGCCGCGTATATGGGGGTGGTGTTCGCCAGCAGTCCGGCGGTGCCCGCCGGCAGAAGCGTCGTTCCGTAGTTGACGGCCAGGTGGTAGCCGTACACGGCGCATATGCCCGCGACCAGCACGCGGGCCCTGTCGGCGTTGCTGAGGCGCGGCCGGTGTTTGCGGTAAACGAGGAGTATGGGAAGCAGGGCGAGCGCGGCCATGCAGAAACGCGCCAGGTTCACCGTTACGAACGACGCCTCGTCCAGTGCCACCTTGACCGCCACGAAGGCAAGCCCCCAGATCCAGCACACGGTGAAGAGGGACAGGTGGTATCTCCATTTTCCGCGCATACGCAACTCCGATCCGGCCGGGACTGACTCAGCACGGGGCGAAGGCGTGGGGTGTCCTCAGGCCAGGGGGCCATGCCCGTCTTGCGGCCTGAAGCCGCGGGCGGTCAAACCTCGCTTTCGCCCGCGCAGCACCCGCACTCGCACTCGCAGCCCTTGCCCTCGGCAAGCCTGTATCCGAGTTTGAGCGCCAGCGGGTAGGTGGCAAAGAGGGCGGCGCAGACGGCGTGGCCCGCGGGACTCACGTTTTCGTGGTCGAAGTGGAAGACCCCGGAGTTGATCATCCAGTCCCGCCCGGATTCGGCCTTGCACATCTCCCAGATCCAGCGCGTCCATTCCCGGTTGAAGTAGAGGCTGATGCTGGTCACGTAGAAGATGCCTAGGGTCGTGAGGTCGAGGAACTTCCTCGCCCTGGCCTTCTTGTCCGCGTCCTCGTACAGCCTGTCCGTGACCTTCGCGTAGAGGAAGCCCAGGGAGGCCAGCCACGGGGGGTCGATGAGAAAACTGTCGTAGGGCAGCAATACGGTCACTCCTTTCCGTTCACTCGCGCGGCCAGGGCGGTTCCTCGCCTTGATCCGCCTAGATTATACATCGCGACCGGGTCCATAACGACATATACGGCACAACCGCGGCTAACCCCCGCGGCACGGTCAGGGGTGACCCCGAGTGCGCTGTGGCACGATCCGATGGAAAACCCCAAGTGTGCTGCGGCACAACCCGGGGCTAACCCCCGCGGCACGGTCAGGGGTGACCCCGAGTGTGCCATAATATCCGCAAGGCGCCTTGCCTGCGGGCCGGACGGAAGCGATACAACGGAAGGTACATCTTTCACATCGAGGCGTGACGGGATATGAAGCTGCTGCGCAAGAAACTGTTGCGGGAGATATTGGAGTCGAAGTTCCGCTTTTTCGCCATCTCGTCGGTGGTGGCCATCGGGATACTCCTCTTCACGGCCTCGTACATGTCCTTCCTCAACCTCTCGGAGTCCTACCAGCATACCTACGACCGCCTGCATTTCGCGGACCTGCTCGTCCGGGTCGACCGCGCGCCCGAGCGCGCGGCGGAACGCCTGGCAGAACTTCCCAACGTCGACCTCCTCACCCCCAGGGTGAACGGCCAGCTGGGCATGGAGCTGGAGGACGGGACGCGCATAACCGGCCAGATAATCGGGGTCCCTGCCGCGGAACCCTACGTGAACATGCTCTACGTAAGGGAGGGGAGCGCGCTCACCAGCCAGGAGAATGAGCTTACCTGCCTGGTGGAAAACCACTTCGCCGCCTTCAACGAACTGGGCGAAGGCGACTTAATCTACGCCGTCAAGGGCGGCCGGAGGGTGCCCATCCGCATCGCGGGTGTGGTCTCCAGCCCCGAGTACATGGTCGTCTTCCGCAACCGCCAGTTCCCGATGACCTCGGCGACGGTCTTCGGCGTCTTCTACCTGGGCATGGACCAGGCAAGGGCGCTCACCGGCTTCGCCTCCAACTCCTATAACGAGTTCACCTTCACCCTCACGGACTACTCCCTGCTGGAGACCACCGAGCGACAGGTGCGCAGCATACTCAAGCCCTACGGGATCGAGGAGGTCACCACCAGGGACAACCAGATCTCCAACATGCTCGTGGAGATGGACCTGCGCTCCTTCCACGACTTTGCCCTCTTCTTCCCCATACTCTTCTTCTCCATAGCCGCCTTCAGCATCTACATGATCCTCTCCCGGCTGGTGCGCACCCAGAGGCCCATTATCGGCCTCATGCGCGCCGTGGGATATTCCTCGCGCACCGTGCTCTTCCACTACATGTCCTTCGCGCTGGTGGTGGGGCTGGTCGGTGTCTTCCTCGGCAGCCTGTTGGGGTGGGGGGCGACCGGCATCGTGTCCAAGGTCTATTCCAGCGTCATGAAGATCCCCTTCGTGCGCTACGGCACCTATCCCGAGGTGTTCCTCTACGGGTTCCTCATGGCCATGGGGTTCTGTGCCATATCGGGGATAGTGCCCGCGCGCAGGTCGGCGAAGGTCCAGCCCACCGAGGCCCTCCGCGGCGTGGTCGATCCCACGAGGTACGGTAAGGTCACCTGGGTGGAGCGGCTGCTGCCTCGCATCGGCCGCCTGCGCGTCTTCTGGCGGCTGCCCCTGCGCAATATCTTCCGCAACCGGCGCCGTACCGCCTTCACCGTCATCGGGATCATGTTCGCCATCATCCTCATCATGCTCAACCTCGGTATCAACGACACCGTGAACGCCAACATGGACCAGGCCTTCGACCACCTCTTCACCTTCGACATCGCCGTGCTCTTCCTCGACCCGCAGACGCGGGTGACACAGAACAAGATCGAGAAGATAGCGGGCGTCACCGTGGTGGAGCCCGCCATCGGCGCCCCCTGCACCGTCAGCAACGGCGACGAGGACGTCAACAGCATACTCATGGGAACCCTCGTGGACACGGTGATGCGCGGTTTCCTGGACGAGAAGAACCAGGCGGTCGAGATAAGCCCCGGCCACTGCCTGATGAGCAGGAACTATCGCGACCAGCTGAGCATCGACGTCGGGGACATGGTAAAGGTCAGCGCCTTCAACCGTTCCCGCTCCTTCATGGTATCCGAATTCATCATGGAGCCCATGGGGTCCTTCGTGTACGTGCCCGTGGAGGAGGCCAGGGACCTGCTGGGCTACGGCACGAGGTCCTCGGCCTTCTACATCCAGCTGGACGAGGGCTATTACCAGGAGGTCAGGGACGCCCTATACGACATGCCCGAGGTCCTGACCCTGGTGGACCTGGGCCAGATCGAGAAGGAGATAAACTCCTACATGGCCCTGATGTACATAGTCATCGCGGTGATGCTGGTCTTCGGGCTCATCATGGCCTTTTCCCTGGTCTTCAACACCTCGACCATCAACATCATGGAGCGCGAACAGGAGGTGGCGACCATGCTCACCCTGGGTGTCCCGCAGTGGAAGGCATCTTTGTCTCTCACCCTGGAGAACGTGATCATGGGACTGTTGGGCCTGGTCCCCGGCTACATCGCCGCCCGCTTCGTCATGGTCCAGGCCATGAGGCTGTACGAGACCGACCTCTTCGCCTTCACGCCGGCCATCTCCGTGTGGACCTTCATCATCACCGGCGTGATCGTGATCGTGCTCATGGTGCTCTCGGAGTTCCCGTCCCTCAGGCATATACACAGGCTGAACCTGGCGGAGTCCACCAAGCGGCGCTCGCTGTGACGCGGGCCCCGCCTCCGGCGGGCTATTCCTCCTCCTCGGTCTCTTCCTCGTCCCCTACCTCGGACTCGTAGCATTCGCAGCAGTAGACGACGCCGCTGGAGAGCGCCTCGACCACGCCTACGAACAACCATTCGTCCACGTCGAAGTAGTGGCCGCAGCGGGAGCACAGCGAGCCCGCCACGACCTCGAAACCCATGCGGCGTTCGTCCGTGCCGAGTTCCTCCACGACCTGGGCGGGCTCCAGGCTTAGGACGCCCTGGGGCAGCTCGCCTTCGTCCGGCTGGCATCCCTGGCAATAGAGGTATTCTTTTACGCCCTCCACCTCTACCGCGAGGGCGTAGACCTTCTCCCCGCCCCGCAGTCGCTTGCCGCACTCCTCGCAGATGCCGCCGCCGCTCACCAGTTTTCCGCTCACGAAATCTCTCATCGCCGTCCCCGATCCTCTCACGCCTCCAGACCATTGTAACCCTTTTCGCCAACCCTGGTTTGTCCGGGCGCCCCGCGGGGGGCAGCGGGACGGGAACCCCGGCGGCTGCATCTTTTGGTTACCCGCGGCGTATGGGGTATAATGAATGGGATTTGCACAGCAAAGCGAGCCAAGAGGTGGTGATACTTGAGTTCGGTAGTGAAGAAACGCCGCAAGAAGATGCGCAAGAAGAAGCACAAGAAGCTCCTCAAGCGCACCCGCTGGCAGAGAAGGAATAAGTAACCTCCCCGGCACGCCCGGAACTTGTCCCGGGCCGTGCCGTAGCTTATGGCGAGGGCGATCATATATCCCGTCCGAGCAGATGCCATGGGGATCGGCGGTCCCGCCGAGCAGGCCGCGAGGGGTCCGCGATCCCGCGTCGACACCCGCAGGGAACCATCCCCCGCGTCGGCTTCATATGGAGCTTTCTTTCTGGGATAATGGGTGCTGGTGTTCTTATGAAGAGATTCTATTTGCTGCTGCCTCTCGTCCTTATCTTTGCCTCGCTCCTGACGCCGGCCGCGGGGTCCCTGGCATCCGAGGCCAGGGAGGTGCGTTACACCGTGGACCTCACCCGCGCCGGGGAAGGCGAGCTGAGGATCTCCCTGGAGTTGGAGGCCGTTTCCGGTCCGCTGGTTCTCGAGCTGCCGGACGTCTACGGCGGTGGGCTAGCGGCCGGTCTTTCGTCCCACATAGAGGGGGAGACGGCGCGCGACGACTCCGGCCGGGACCTGGAGTTCAGCCGGGACGGCGACACCTGGTCGCTGGAGCACGAGGGGGGGCTGACGTTCACCTACAGCGTGCGCTTGAACGGGTACGAGGCGGGCACGCCCTACCTGGATTCTCTGGCGGGATCGGACGCCCCGTGGCCGTTCTTCCCCGTGCTGGACTCGGACCTGGCCTACCTGCCGGGATACGCCGTTTTCGTGCATCCGCGCGGGCCGGATTACCTCCCCACCGTGGAGCTGCAGATGCCGCCGCCGTGGCGGGACGCTCTGCCCTGGAGCGGGCAGCCATCCAGCATGGACGAGCTCCTGGGCAATCCCATCTGCGCGGGAGAGCTGTCCCTGTACGAGCAGGGGTCGCTCCTCGTCGCCGCGCCCGAGGCGTCAACCGCGGCCGCAGGCGACAGCCTGGCCGAATACGGCGGCAAGGCGCGCGGCGTGCAGGAGGAGGCCGAGGGGCTGCTCGGCGGCCTGGACCTGGAGGAAGGGCACCGCCTCGTGCTTGTCCTCCTCCTTCGCGGCGAGGAGGGCTCGGCGAAGGACGCGTACCATCCCTCGGCGCCGTTTGCGAGCAGCCTGGTCATACCCGCTTCATCGCAATACGACCCGCTCTCCGACGATGCCATCGCGGCGACGGCGCGCGGCATGGCTTCCCTGCTCATCTCGCGCAGGCTCCACGTCGACAGCGAGGCGTCGTGGCTGCTGGAGGGGTCGTCCTGGTACCTGCAGGACCTGCTCCCCTACGAGGCGGGTCTCTGGGGCAGCGACCTCTTCTGGAACCGCTTTAACCTGGGCTACAACGCCTACCGCGAGGCCAGGTCGCGATCCACGGTTTCCATAGCGCAGGCGGGTGAGTTGGGATACAGGTCCGGTGACGCGGCCGCGCTGCTCGCGCGCGGGGGCGCCTCGTTCTGCGCTGCCATCGACTCCGAGCTGCGCTCCATGCAGCCCTACTCCCTCGATCTGGCGGGCTTTCTGCGCAGCCTCTACGAGATCGGCGGGCCGGAGGGACCCCTTTCCAACGCCGATATCATCTCCGCCCTCGGGGGCATGACCGGGCGCGACTGGTCCGCCTTTTTCCGCGATTATATCGAGGGGTCGCAGGAGATCCCCGCCTCCGCCTTCTCATCCCTTAACATCCTCGAGCCCGGGGGGTCCGCCCTGCCCGTCGAGGAACCCGAGACGGACACGTCGATATCGGACTGGGTGCTTCTCGGCATAGCCGTTCTCGTGGTCTTCATCATCCCCTTCATCCTCGAGCCGTATACCATGCGGCCGCGCAAACCCGGTTTCCTCGAGAGGGAGCTCTCCAAAGACGACGAAGACTACGAAGACTAAGGGGTTACTACGGGGTCAGGGGACGACGACCTTGACGGAGTTGCTGTAGACGAGGATATCTCCGTCCTTGTATATGCCCACGCGGTAGTAATAGACGTGGCCGGAGGCGATGGAGGCGTCGGCGTAGTACCTCGCGCCCGCGTCCACGAGGGTGAGCGCCTCTCCGGGGTAGCTGGGGTTGGGGTCGGTCTCGGAGCGGCAGACCTTGAAGCCGGAATAGGTGCCGTCGCCGCTCACGCTCCAGCTCAGCTTGACCGCGCCGCCCTCGACCGCCGCGCCAAGGGAGACGGAGAGCTCCTGGGGCGGCGTGCCCGGCACGGTCACCTGGACGGCGTTGCTGTATCCTATCGCCGCCCCACCGCTGTACACGGCCAGCCGGTAATAATACGTGCGCCCCGCCTCCACGCTGCCGTCCGTGGCGGAGCGGGCGGCGGCCCCGTCTATGTACAACCACCAGTCACCGGGGTAGCTGGGGTTGGGGTCGGTCTCGGAGCGGCAGAGTTTGAACCCCTGGTAGTCGGCGTAGCCGCTTACGGTCCAGCTGAAGTCCACGGCACCCTGCCTCGCCGACGCGGAGAGGCTCACGCTCCTGCTCGCGGGCGGGACGGGGGCCGGCTGCGGCGCAGGGGCGGGCTGCGGGGCGGGTGCCGGCTGCTCCGGCTCCTCCGCCGCGGGGACTTCGGGTTCCTCCGGCGCCGCCGCTTCCCCCTCCGCGGCCTCCTCGTCGAGGAGCGCGAACATGCCCGTTGGCAGTCCCAGCGCCTCGTCCCGGGACCTGTTCCACCTCAGCCATTCGTCGTCCAGGTCCTCACGCGTGGCGGCCGTCACCCGCGCTTCGTCCCCCTCCCCCCAGATGAAGACATCGCCCTGCTGAAGCCTGGAGGCATGCGCCGCGGGGCCCTCCCTTACCACGTCCAGCGACGATTGCACGGCGATGACCCTGCCCGAGTTCCCCTCCACGTCCAGGGTGAAGGCCGTGCCCCTGGCGGTGAGCGTTACGCCGCCCGATCGCGTGACGTAATCGGCTCCCTCCATTACGCGGTGATAGCTCCGGCCCGCGACGACCTCGGCGACGAGGGCGCCCCCGGCGTCGGAGAACACGATCTCCGCCTCGCCCTGCAGGCGCAGGATGCAGCCCGACTCGAACTCCACGATCCCCCGGGCGCCGGCGGACGCGGTGATCACGTCGCCGTCGGCTATCGCCTCGTCCGCCCCGGCCGCGCGTTCCTCTCCCCGCACGTCGCGTATGGTCACCTCGCCGCGGTCCAGGTAGAGCATGGCCATCTCGCCATGCTGCGGCGTCGCGGGGCCTCCCAGGTTCACGAGGACGATGACAAGTACGGCTATGAGCGCCGCCGCCAGCACCGCCGCGCCCGCCCAGGCCAGTCGCGGCATGTGGGACTCGCGGCGGAGCGGGGCCACGTTTTCGCGCCCGCGCGAGACGGCGCCCTCCCAGATCCTGCGGCGGACGTCTTCTCCCAGGGCCCGGTCCGCGGGCGCAATGCGGCGGATCCTGTCGCCCAACTCGACCAGGCCCTTCAGCTCCTCGTCCAGCCTCAGGTCCTCGCCGTCGAGTGCACGCAGGAGGTATTGCGAGTAGTACTTGGCGTTCATCGCAACCCCTCCTTCTCCAGCCTCTCGATCTCGCGCCTCAGCGCCTTGAGGGCCCGGTGCAGCCTGACCGCGAGGTTGCCCTTCGTGCACCCGATGGTGTCCGCGATGACCTGGCTGTCCAGGTCGTCGACGAACTTCAGCTCGATCACCGTGCGATACCTCTCCGGGAGTCCATGTATCGCCCTCAGGAGCAGGCGGCGCTCCTCCTCGCGCTCCACGCCGCTCGTGGGGTTGTCGCTCGCCTCCAGCAGGGGCAGCACCTCCTCCAGGTCGACCATCTTAGCCCTGCCCTCCCGCCGGTAGTGGTCGATGACGCAGTTGGCGGCGATGCGCACCAGCCAGGAACAGAATGAGGCGCCCTTCCACTTGAAATCCCCGATCCCCCCCAGGGCCTTCTCGAAGGTGCGCGCGGTGATGTCCTCCGCGTCGCTCGCGTTTCCCACGCGCCTGAGAACGTAACCATAGATACCGTCCACGTAGTAATCGTACAGCTCCGCGAAGGCATCCATGCTGGTTCTCGCCTCGAGCACGAGCTCCTTCTCTCTTTCCTGGTCCATCGGCACCAGGGGCATTTCCTGCTCCTGTCTCTTAAAACGGCAGCCAGCCTGCTTTCTTACACGCTCCCCCCGCCCGCACCGCGTCACGGCGCTTCTCCCCCCGCGGGAGGCCCTCCCGCCGCCGCTGTCCGCGGCGATCATACTGGTCTTTTCGGACGCGCGGGCTTGCGGCTTGAAACGGTAAGGTGCCGCAAACGAAGACCGGGCCGAGAAGGCCCGGTCACGTTGCGGTGAATTGCGTCAGTCGAGGCCGAGGCTCAGGCTTCCTCCTTCATCTCCTCGTAAAGGGCGAACTTGTGCACCTTACCCAGGGGCGTGAGCGGCAGCTCGTCACGGAAGACCACCTGGTCCGGTACCTTGTATTTGGCCAGGTGCTCGCGGCAGAAGGACCTGATCTCGTCCTCCGTCAACTCCGCGCCCGGTTGGGGAACCACGTACGCCCTTCCCTTCTCTCCCATCACCGGGTCGGGATAGCCCAGGACCGCCGCGAAGAGGACCTTGGGGTGCTGTACGAGCACGTCCTCCACCTCGGGCGGATAGACGTTCTCCCCGCCCCTGATATACATCTCCTTCTTCCGGCCCAGGATGTGCACGAACCCGTCCTCGTCGATGAAGCCCATGTCGCCGGTGTAGAAGAAGCCGCCCCCGTCGAAGGCCTCCGCGTTGGCGTCATCGCGTTTGTAGTAGCCCTTCATCACCGCGTCGCCGCGCACCGCGATCTCTCCCGCCTCGCCCCGCGGCATCTCCTCGCGCTCCGGGCTCATGATGCGCACCTCTATGCCCACGTTTGGCACGCCGATGGTGCTGGTGATCTTCTCTATCGGATGGTCCTGGCGGGTGAAGGTGATGGCGCCGCTGGTCTCCGTGAGGCCGTAGCCGACGAACGGAGCTACCCCCATCTTCTCCTTGATCTGGACGACGAGCTCCGGGGGCACCGGGGCGCCGGACGTCACCGGGAATTTCACGCTCGAGAGGTCGTAGCTGTCGAAATCCGGCTGCATGAAGAGCAGTATGTACTGCGCCGGCACCTGGCCCATGACCGAGATGCGCTCGTCCTGCACCGTCTGCAGCACCTGCTGGGGCACGAAGGTGTCCAGCATCACCAGCGTGTTTCCGGTATAAAGGACGCTGAGGACGGCCATGACCGCACCCCCCACGTGGTTGTTGGGTATGTCCATGAGCAGACGCTCGTCTCCGGTGACACCCGTGGATTCCATCTGGCCGGCCACGTACCCCAGGAGGTTGCGGTGGGTCAGCATGGGGGCCTTCGGAAGCCCGGTGGTGCCGGAGGTGAAAAGGAGCAGGGCCACGTCGTCCTCCTGGACCTCCTTCTTCCTCGCCTCCAGTTCCTCGTCCAGGCCGGTGTCCTCCGAGAGGAGGTCGTCGTAGGATACGGCCCCCGGCACCCTGGCCACGTCCTCCTGCGACCCTATGACCACGATGTCGCGCAGCTCGGGCAGTTCGTCCCGCACCGCGTTTATCTTCTCGATGAAATCGGAGTCCATGAAGGACGTCTCCATGATTACCACGGATGAATCGGAGTGACCGAGGACGTATTTCACCTCCGATGCCGCGAATCGCCACGTTACCGGAACCGCCGCCGCGCCCAGCATCGTGCAGGCGATGTAGCCGAACACGAACTCCGGATGGTTGGGTATGTAAAGGCCGACCTTGTCCCCCCGCTTCACCCCCAGTTTGAGCAGCCCGCGCGCGATCCTGGCGGTCTCGCGCTCGTACTGCTCGTAATCTATCCGCCGGTCGGCATAGACGATGGCCTCCCTCTCAGGCCTCTCCCGCGCCCATTTCTCCAGATACTCGAAGATAAGCATCTCGCACCTCCTCGCTCGCGAACAGCCTTACCCCGGACTCACGTTGCTCTGGAAAGAGTACAAACCAGGGCTTAATATTATCAGAAATCTCTTCCCGCCTGCATACATCCGGCCGGTTTCTCGTATCGTCGATTCTTGCGTTGCGAAATCTTTGATGCCTGCAAAATATCGAACATGATGGCCCCCGTTTGTTTGACTTGGCGGTTACCGGATGGTAGCATTAGGTAACAACCAAGGCAGTACGAGCTCATCAAAGACATTCGGGGGAATGGAAGCGGGGGCCGGTCAGGTGACGAGGCAACAGACAGCAAGGACAAAGGTCCGGCTCGGAGACGATATAGCGGGAAAATGCCCGGTCATTTCAGGTGACCGGGCTTTCATATAGGGCAGGAAACAAAGAAGGGAGACCAAGCGGGGCGAAGAAGCTACAGGGCATGCGAGGGGAGCAAGGGGTCCTGAAGCAACGGGCGTTTCGGTCGGGACCCATTCGGCGTAGATATTATAGCCTCCTTTTTATCCTCGTATCACTACATCGCTGACCTCCGCTCCAAGCTTTTCAGGCACGCGCGGTTTCCCGTATGGGTCCCGTCGAAGCGATCCGCGCGACGCTTCCCGGACCGATGGACGAGAGAACTAGGAGGTAGATGCGAATGAGACGGGCTACAAAATGGTTGGTCTTCATGCTGATCGTGACCATGCTCACCGCGTCCCTGCTGGCGGGCGCCGCTACCGCCCTGGCGCAGGAAACGGAGCCGGCGGCAGAGCCGGAGGAGGCGGCCGCGTCAAGCGCCAACATCGGCGTCATCGAGGCCCTGGTCTGGGACGACAGCATCAATCCCGACAACGATTACAGCATCGACGAGCTGGTCGACGGCATCGCTGTCGAGCTCTACAGCGCTGAGTCCGCCGAGGGGCCCTGGGCGCTCGTCAGCACCCAGAAGTCAGGACCGGGCGGATTCATCGGCAATGCCATAACCGGCTGGTTTCCCAGCAACCCACCCGTCTATCAGCATGGATGGGTGGGATGGAGAGAGCTGCCGGTGAGGACCGACATAGAGACGTACTACAGGTTGGTGCTGGTGGAAGACGGCACGTACAAGGCGCTGAACGGCACCGAGAGGGAGGCGATCTTCCGGGTAAACTGGGGGCAACTTGATGTCCGCTATTACATGTATTACTACCCCATGGCCAAGGATGTCGAGAACAGTTCCTTCCAGATCAAGTCGACCACGGCCACCATCGCCGGGGACGTCTGGAGCGACGCCAGCGCCGACCTCATAAAGCAGTGGGCTGAGAAGCGCCTGGAAGGCTGGACGGTCGTGCTCACCAACTGGTACGGGCGCAAGATCGCGTCCACGACCACCAACGCCAACGGCTACTATCAGTTCCGGGGGTTGAGCCCGGGAACCTACAAGGTCTGGGTGGTGGGGCAGCGCAAGTGGAAACAGGTGGCACCTTATTACAAGCTGTGCACCTGGCCTCCCTACGGCTGCGAGAAGGGCCACTATACCATCTCGGCCTCGCGCGGCAAGTACTACTTCAACAACGATTTCGGCATGCTCGACATGAGGGACTCCATCTGGGCCACCCTTTATTACGGACTCTGGTGGATAGGGCTGCTGCAGTACCAGTTCACGAGATAGCAGGCAGGCAAACGGCAGCGTCACCGGGGGGTGAGTGGAAGGGCTCCGGCAGGCCGGGGCCCTTTCCTCTGCGCGCAACGCTTACCGCAGGAAGGACGACGACCACGCGGGCCTGTCCGGCAGCCGGCCCGCCTCCAGCATCTCCCGCCATTCCTCGCCGCTCACGGTGCCGTCCGCGGGCTTCACGAACTCGTAATACGAATAACCAGCCCCCGTGGCAAGGACCAGCCTCCCCTCCACGGGGACGACGACGTAATATACCAGGGGGCTACCCGCCGCCGCCTGCAGCGACTCACCAAAGCTCTCGTCCGTGTACACGGACGTGGCCAGGGACGGAGAGGCATCGGCCTCCAGCTCCCCCGCTTCCCCTCCCCCCGCGGGAAAGGTGACGAGGTAGCGCATGGTCCCGCCGATGTCAGCGATGGCCGCGTACTCCTCGTCGCTCAGGGCCTCGCCACGAAGCTCCTTCTCCGCCATGGTCTTGAGCTCCAGCAGGAGACCGTAGAGGGCGTCGAGCCGTTCCCGCGCCGGCGCCGAGGCCATGCCCCGCCCGTCCAGCCCGCGCCTTATCATATCCGCCACCGCGGCGAGTCGGGCATAGGCCTCGGGGACGGGCTCCACGTATCCCCCCCGCGCCGCATCCCGGGCCGGCGTGCCCCCCGCTCCGCTCACCGCGGCAAGGGGAGCCCCGTCCCGGCGCATGTCCGCCCACGCTCCCAGGAAGGAGTAGAGCCCGTGGTCCTCCCAGGACGGCGCCCTCATGAAGGCGGGGTATCCCTCGCCGTATGGCTCGAGCAGAAGGCGGAGGACGTCCAGGCGGCTCCAGTAGAGGTTGGAGTTGACCTGCGCCGGGTCGATCGCCCTGAACAGCGAACGCAGCCCGTTCATGTTCTCCGCGTAACCCTCGTAGGCGTTTTCGCCGTAGTACCGGTCCAGGATATCGAGGGCGCGGTCCGAGCCCAGGGCCGCGGGCAGGTCCAGGCCCCGCGGCATGAACCTCTCCGCGACCCGCGGCGATACGAGCTGCGCGAAGACGAGGTCCTCCGCATGGCAGGGTTGCGCGAAGAGGCGGAAGGCCGCCGGCGGCTCCGCGACCTCGTATCCCCCGGCCGCCAGCGTCGCCAGGCGCGGCATCCTCTCCTCCAGGGCGCGTGTCGCGAACCCGTCCACCAGCGCGTCATCGCCGAGGCGGCTCAGCGGGAAGCTGTCCCCGAAGACCTCCCGCGCCACGCGGGTACAGGTGTCGGCATCCAGGTCCACGGCGCAGGGGGTGAAAAACGACGTGGTGCGGTAGATGCGGTCCCACGCCTCGTATGCCCGTTCACCGTCCACCTCTGCCATGTGCAGCGCCCCCACCAGCAGCAGCACCTGGCGGGCCATGCCGCGCCCGGCCGTGACGTCCGCGGGCCCGTTGCCCGGCCGCGGGTAGAATCCCGTGCAGCCCAGCCAGGTCATGGCCTGGAAATAACCCTCGAGCGTGCCGCCGTCCCGGTAACGGCCGGGCGGCGCATAGCGCCCGTAGTCCTGCGCGTAAGCGAAGAGCGGAGACGGGCTGGTGCCGGCCATGCCCGCGATGAGCGACAGCTCCTCCTCGACCGCGCCCGCGAGCTCGGAGGGGACGTCCACATCGGCCCCCAGCAGGCGCGCGGCCACGGCGAGGTAGGCGAGGTTCGCGAGGGCCGCGTCTTTCACCGTGCCCTCGCATCCCTCGTACATGCGCATGGACGTATCGAAAAGGGCGCGCACCAGTCCGTTCAGCTCGGCGGCGAGGAACCTCTCCTCGACATCGCCGAGCACGTGCGCACACAGGCGGTCGAGGGTGTACGTGAGCGCGTCGACGCTGACGAACCTGGGGCCCGTGATGGCCTCGTAGGCCCCGTACAGCGTGTCAGCGCTTCCCGCGACGGCCGCGAACCCCTGCGCCGCCAGCGCGCTTGCCACCTCGGGCGCGAGCCCGGCCTGCCGCGCTCCCTCGACGCCTGAGAGGCCCGGGGCCACGGAATAGGCGGGAACGCGCGGGGTGGTGGAGGAGGCCACGGGATAGTAGAGGGCGAAGGCGCCCTGCGGTGCCGGCTTCCCCAAGACCACCTCGGTGGTCCTCTCCCCCCCGCCGCCGCAGCCGTATGCCAGGAGCGACAGGGACATAAAGGACGCGGCCAGGAAGGCGGTGAAGGCCTTGCGACGCAACATGGCGCTCCTTTCCCCTCAGATAGATCCCGGCGGCAATTATATCAAAGCGCCGCGGCCGTTATTCTTCCTGCATCGTCGTTTTGAACTGCGCCGCGCGCCTCGAGTTGCCCTCCCGTTTCCCGCCCTTGCCGCCGGGACGCCGTGGAGGTGCGCGGAAAGGGGCTCTTTGGATATCATTGTTAGCGACGGCATGGCCGCGGTTGCCGCCATGCGAAGGAGTGGTCGAAATGAGAAAACCCTGGCGCATGCGCCTTCCCCGCCGGCAGAGGGCTGGCCCAGGCGCCGTACTCGCGGCGGCTCTGGTCGCGCTGCCCTTCCTGCTTTCAGCGCTCGCCGGGTGCGGTGAGCAGGAACTCCCGACCCCGCCGCAGGTCGAGGAGGAAACGGCCGCCGCTAACATACCCGGCCTCTCCGCCGACCAGAGCCGGACCGTGGATCGGTACGGGTATCCCGACCACTTCTTCATCTCCATCGACCCGGAGGGTTCTGAAAGGATCGAGACATGGGTTTATTTCGAGCACGGCAAGGCCCTCGATTTCGATAACGGGCGCCTCTTCGGCGAGGAGCCCGCCGCGGACGAGTCGGAGAAATATCCGCCCACCGACCTCCGGCCCCAGGACTTCGACCTCCTGATGACACCGGGCGAAGCCACCGCGCTGCTGGGCGATCCCCTCTACACACACGCGGTGCAGGACAGCCTCATGCCCGAGAACACCATCGTCATCTACGACGGGGTGATACTCCTTTACAGGGGCGAGAGGCTCATGGGGGTCGACACGCAGGTCGCGCCCCCCGGGTTGAACGCGCCTTAGCTAAAGCCCTCTACACGGCCGGACGAAATCGTCTAATATATAGGGAAAACAAAAGAGGATAGCGGGGAGGATCTATCGTGGCGATGAAGCGGTGCCGGGAATGCGGGTTCCCCTACTGGCTCAGCAAGCTCATACGCTGGAACGAGAACGGGACCATCACCATGGCCGTCAACCCTGATTACCGCGTGGTGATCATCGAATCGGACTTCCTCTCCCACATCTTCTCGCGCATCGAGGAGCACCTGGGATTGCCCATCTCGCACCTCGTCTTCGAGGCGCAGCGCAACGCGTCCGTCCACACCATCGATTCGCAGTTGAACCGGTTTCCATTCACCTTGGGCCGCTGGGGTCCGAGCAAGCGCGTGGTGGTGCGGGCCTTCTGCCACCTGGCGGTGTGGCTCGGACAGGCTTACGCGCGCCCGCTCCGCTACCGCTCCGGCAAGGGAGGGGAAGCCGTCATCCGCAACCCCTACAACCGCGAACTCATGGCCGCCATCGTCCTGGGGGCATTCGAGAGCCTGGAGAGAAGGCCGTTCGAGCATGCGTGGACGAAGGAGGACGGGGAGGACGTGGTCTCCATCCGCCCCGTGCAGGCAAGGCCGGAGATATCCAGGCGTCTCGACCTCGCGTATCCGGCCCTCAAGCCCGGCCACTTTCATATGCCCCGTTGCCGCTCCTGCGGCACCCCCATTGAACTGGGATACCTGCGCTGGAACGAGGGCGAGGGCATTATCATGGACAACCGCCGCAACACGCGCCTGACCTTCCTGGACGGCTATGTCCCCACCATAGTCTTCCGGGAGATGGAGAAGGAACTCGGGGAGGACATCTATCCCCTGATCATCCAGGCCGAGAAGGACTACACCCACCGGCGCATGCGCGACTTGGGCATGGCCGGCGGCGGCGGAGTGCTCCCCCGCCGCGAGAGGGAGAGCATCTACGAGAACGCCCTTGCTACCCTGCCGCCCCGCGGCCAGGGCAATCCCGTGGATTACAGGTACGGTTACGACGGCTTGACCGTAACCGTGGACAACCCCTACAACGAACACCTCCTGGCCGGCCAGATGGCGGCCCTCTTCGAGGTCGCCGAGGGCAAGGCCGCGGAGGTGGAATGGCATTCCCCCTCCCCCTCGAGCCTCGTGTTCACGGTCAGGTCCGCCGAAGCCCTGGGCTGAAAGCGTCTTTGCCCGCCGCGGGCTCGCTTCAGGGCCAGTCCGTGCCGGGGAAGGGGTGGGCGTAAGGCGGCGCCTCGCGGTAGAAGTGCACGACTGCGGTGAGCCTGCGTCCGCTCTCCAGGGTCACCTCCATCTCGCCTTTCTCGAAGCCGGCCTCGCCCTCGATGACGTCGATTATGCTCACCATCTCCTCGTAGCAACCTTCCAGGGGGACGAGCAGCACGCCGCTGATCGCGGGTCCCTCCGCGAGGCCCGGTTCCACCAGCAGCGGGTATCCGAAGGGAGTCTCGTACAGACGCCCCGTTATGGTCGCCGGAACGATGTCCCGCACCGTGTGGCTGATGTGCCGGAACATCTTCTCCCCCGGCTTGAGCGTCCCGTAGACGAATACGGGTACCATGTCCATGGCGTCACGCACCTCCGCGGCCTCCGCCGTGCGGTGCCCGGCACCGCCTGTCCATTCCTGCTCTGACTATCGCGCGGGTATGAGCTTCCCCGG
Organism: Actinomycetota bacterium; assembly: GCA_028697145.1. Lineage (GTDB taxonomy): Bacteria > Actinomycetota > Geothermincolia > Geothermincolales > RBG-13-55-18 > SURF-21. The sequence continues at coordinate 20,161 of JAQVFR010000009.1, forward strand.
ATTAAGGATGCAAGCGGGATCCATGACCTTTTTCACGGCCCTGATCGCCTCGAGGGAGATCTCCCCGACCTCCCGCCGCATCCAGGGAGAATGCTCGTACCCCACCCCGTGATGATGGCTGATCGTCCCCCCGTTCTCCACGATGGCCTCGGAGGCCGCCCGCTTGACCCTCTCCCACTGCTCTTCCTCACCGCCCTCCTCCGTCATGGGCGCGAAGAGGGTGTAGTAGAGGGAGGCGCCTTCCCGGTAAGCATGCGACACGTGACAACCCACCATGCTCCTGCCGCCGCCCTCCTCCAGCGCCGCGCGCAGCGCGCTGCGGACCTCGCCGTAGAGGTGCAGGAGGTTGTCCCAGGTGGTGGCGGTCTCGATGGTGTCCACCAGCACCCCCCGGTTCATGAGCTGCTCGCGGAAATACGCGGTGTCGTGCCTGCTCTCATACCACTGCCTGCCGGGGCCGGTGCCCAGGTGAAGGCCGCCCAGGCCGCGGCACAAGCGCAATATGCCGGCGCGCATGTATTCCGTCTCCTCCCTCCCGCCCTCCAAGCCCATGACCATGAAGGCGCCGTCGTCGAAGGAAAAGCCCCTCCTGGCGAGGACCTTGAGGGCCGCCTCCTCTCCCTTTTTCTTCCACTTGTTGCCGGTGGTGGAGCGGAAGCTCCCGACCAGGGCGGTCTCGGTACGGTCGGAGAGACGTACGCAGGTCGGCACCATGCCCTGCTGCATCATCTCGCGTATGGCCGAGACCCCCGCCGCGAAATTGCGGAATATCAGCCCGCGGTAGTCGAAGACCTCAGGCATGGGGCGTATCCTCATGGTGGCCTCGGTGATGACGCCGAGTATCCCCTCGGAACCGATGCAGAACTGGAGCACGGAAGGGCCGGAAGCGGTGTTCGGAACCCTGCGGGTATCGACGACGCCGCGCGGGGTGACCATGCGCAGGGCCAGCACCATGTCCTCGATGTCCCCGTAGCCGGTCGACTGGCGCCCCGATGCGCGGGTGGCGATCCACCCTCCCAGCGTGGAGTGGTCGAAGCTCTCCGGGAAATGACCCAGGGTATAACCCTGCTCGTTGAGCTGTTCCTCTATCTCCGGCCCCAGCGCCCCCGCCTGTATCGCGGCCGTCTGCGAGGTCGCCTCCACGCGCAGGACGCGGTTGAGCCGCGCCAGGTCCAGGCTTAGGGCGCCGTCCCTGTCCTTCGCCAGCGGCTCCACCCCGCCGGTCACGCTCGAGCCCCCGCCAAAGGGGATGATCTCCAGGTTCCTCGCCTCTCCCATGCGAAGGATGGAGACGATCTCCTCTTCCTCCCTGGGCCACACGACGGCGTCCACCGGCCTGTCCACGCGGCGCATACGCATGCGCAGCAAGTCGCGGTAACTCTTGCCCATGCTGTGACTGACGCGCTGGAACTTGTCCGTGGAGACGTTCTCGGGCCCGCACAGCTCCCGCAGCTCGCGCAGTGCCTCGTCCTCCAGGCGCGGCGCCGGGATGTCTATCTCCTCCAGGCCGGGGTCCGTGAACCTGTCGCGGTCAAGCGCCATCCCCAGGTTTTCCCGCATGAAGGGCATGATGTTCTCGCGGTTCTCGACGTCGAACCTGCGGTCCAGGTATCCCCATCCCCACCAGCGGCTCTTACCCTCCATGTAATCGGACATGGCAGCGACCTCCACATGCAAAGCAAATACCCGTCTCCATCATTCTACAGCAAAAGGTTATGCGGCCGAAGGCATGCGCGGCGGGTGGACATCACACCGCGAAGCGGCCTGGAAAGCCGCTTCGCGGCAATACGGAGACGCGGGGGCTTACTGCGCCAGCTCGATCTCTTGCGCCTGCGCCGCCTCCGCGGGGAGCTCAACGACTATGTCCTCGCCGTAATCGAAAAGGTCCACTTCCATGGAGCTCGTTACCTCGCCTATCTCGCTCATCCCGCCCATGACGTACGACATCTCCATGCGCCGCATGAGCTTGTCCGCCCGGTTGAGCCAGATGCGCAGCTCGGCATGGAAATCCGCCATGGCCTCCTCGGCCATGCTCAGCCACTCCTCGGAGACCCCCTCGTCCTGCTCATCCACGTATTTACGGTAGAGGTCCATGACCGCCTGCGCGTATTCCTGGTCCAGTCGAAAGGAGAGCGCGAAGACCTCGTCGCTCTCCTCCACGACCTCGATATCCTCGGCCATGTCCGCCATCATCTCCATCTGCTCGGCGTCCACCACCCCAAGGTTCATACCCTGGCTCAAGTAAGCCCCGGTGCTGGTCTTGGTCCACCCCTGGCCGGGCACGTTCTGGTAATAAACGCCGCCGATGATATAGGCCTCGACCTCGTAGCCGCCCATGTCTATGAGCATGCGCTGGCGCATCCCGTCGTCGGCGTTCTGGACATCCGCCGTCAGGTCCACGGTCATGGCCTGTCCCTGGCCCCCGCCGCCCGGTGCCCCTACCTCCATCCCGACAGTCCCGCTCATGCGGTAGCCGCTCACCTCCAGCATGGCCTGGGAGGCTTCCATGAGAAGGGAAAGGCCGTCCCGGGCCTCGTCCTTGTCCCCGCCGCCACACCCGGCAAAGGCCAGCAGCAACAGGGCGATCAAAGATGCCGCGATCGTGCGTTTCATTATGTCCTCCTTTCCTTGCGTCAATGATATGCCATATACAGCGTCCTCACCAGTGCAATCGCGCTTCCCGCTCGCCTCGGGCGCACGAGCTCCCGAACGGCCCTCGAGCGGGCGGTAAGAGGCTCGGAACATCGTCGTATATAATCGATAAAAGACGGAAGGGGGGCGCCATGAGGTTCGCCGTATTCTCCGATATCCACTCCAACCTGGAGGGGCTGCAGGCCGTGCTGGAAGAAGCGGAGCGGCGGGGGGTTGACGCCCTGCTCTGCTGCGGTGACATCGTCGGATACGGTGCCGATCCCAACGCCTGTGTCGGGCTGGTGCGGGAAACGGGCGCGCGCTGCATCCAGGGGAACCACGAACGCGGCCTGCGGGAGCTGGACGAGGGCCTGGAGCCGAACATGAACCCCGTGGCCATGGAGGCCCTGCACTTCACGCGCGCCGCTCTCGGCGACGACCACCGGGAGTGGCTGCTTTCTCTCCCCGAGGAACTCGCCGTCGAGGATTCCCTCTACCTCTTTCACGGCTCCCCCGCGGACCCTGACGAATACGTCTTCGATTCCTTCGACGCCGCCTACGCGCTCAAGGCCCTGGCTTTTGAGTACCCGCCTCCCGCCAACTTCCTCTGTTTCATCGGGCACACCCACGTCTGCGCGGCCTACGCCTTCGACGCCGAGAACCACCGCGTGGGAGAGAAAGCCGTCGGCGGCGGCGACCGCTTCCTCGTGAAGCCCGGAGCGCATTACATGTTCAACGCCGGCAGCTGCGGGCAATATCGCGGCGGCCTTCCCGTCGCCACCCTCTGCATCATGGACGCTGACGAGATGAACGTGGAATTCCGCTTCCTCCGCTACGACGTGGCGGCGGCGCAGGCCAAGATAGTGGCCGCGGGGCTGCCCGTTTCCCTGGCTCGGAGGCTGGGTATGGGACAGTAGCCGGGCAATGGAATATAATCTTTACCATGAAGGACAGAGAAGAATTACATAATATGGCAGCAAAGGGAGACCTGCGCGGTCTCGTCGAGGCCATGGGGGATTCGCAGCCCTACATGCGCTTCGCGGCATCTGACATCCTGGCATCCCAGGGAAAGGGCGCTTTCCCCTACCTGGTCGAGGCCCTTTCCCACGAGAACCCCGACATCCGCAAGGGAGCGGCCAGGGCGCTGGGCATGATCGGCGACAGGAAGGCGGTGCGCCCCCTCCTGGAACGCCTGGAGAAGGACATCCCCGGCGTATGCCAGTTCATCGTCGACGCCCTCGCCGATATCGGAGACCCCCAGGTCGTGGACGACCTGTGCAAGACGACGCGCAGCCACAGTCTTTCCCTGCGCTACAGCGCGGTAAGGGCGTTGGGCAAGCTGGGCGACCGTAAGGCCACGCCCTTCCTGGTGGAGGCCCTGAGCGACGTGGCCAGCATCGTGCGCCTGCGGGCGGTCGAATCGCTGTCGCACATGGGAGAGCCGAGCCTTTGGGCCCCCATAAGCGAGATGCTCACGGAATCCTCGGCCGGCGTGAGGGCCGTGGCGGCCCGCGCCCTGGGGGAAATGCACAGCTTGCGGGCTATCGACTGCCTGCTTCCCATGCTCGAGAGCGACATCGAGAGCGACGTGCTCGAAGCCGCCAGGGCCCTGGGCAGGCTTGGCAGCACGAAGGCCGTGGAGCCCCTGCGGGCGGCGCGGGAACGCGAGGGCAGGGACAGGGTGCTGGAAGCCATAGCGGCGGCGCTGCAGGCCATAGAGGACTCCAATCCTTACGAGTGACGGCACCCCGCCGTCCTCCGCCCGCCGCGGGCTCCCCCGGCACGCGTGCGGGAGGATTTCCACCCAAATCAGTTTATTTTCGATGAATAAAGGGAAAATCACTATCGAAGCGAATTATCCTTCAGGAAATAGGGAGATATGAAGGAGGTGACTTATGAACAAGGCGGAACTGATCGATGCCGTCGCCAAGGACGGCAAGATTAGCAAGAAGGATGCCGCCGCAGCCGTTGACGCCGTGATCAACACCGTGACCAGTGCTCTGAAGAAGGGTGACAAGGTCACGCTGGTAGGCTTCGGTACCTGGGAGGTAAGGAAGAGGGCCGCCCGCAAGGGCGTGAACCCCAGGACCGGCGAGGCCATCAAGATCAAGGCGACCAAGGTCGTGTCCTTCAAGCCCGGAGCGGCGATGAAGCAGGCCGTCGCGGGCAAGAAGTAACACGCGATACACTATTGCATCATAGCCTCTTTATCTAGATGAAGGCCGCTCCCCCCGCGGGAGCGGCCCGATTATATCTTGCCTTTTTCCACCCCTGATTACATAATATATATTCGCGTGCGCCCGTAGCTCAATTTGGCAGAGCAGGGGACTCTTAATCCCAAGGTTGAAGGTTCGAGTCCTTCCGGGCGCACCATTATTCAAGCAGCTAAACATCCCCGGAATATCCAGCGTATGCGAAGCCCCTGACCTTCCGCTGGATTGCTCTCATTCTGTAATCATCCTTTCTTATACGCATAAGGCCTATGCATAGTTCCCCATTGTTCCACCAGCGCTTAGGTGCTTGGTCTCCTATGAGCATTTTATCCCAGCACAGTGACATAAGGCATCGGTAGCACCTGACGTGGGACGGTGCCGTCGGGCTCTCGACCTGGTAAAGCGAGTATAATGAAATCTGGCTATAGGACTGGGGAAGTGCATACTGCGAGGAAAGGCGGTTGGTGAAGATGGCGCTTTTCAGAATAAACCCCAAGAAGCTGAAGAAGAAGGGTGCCTTCGAACGTTGCGTCAAGGCCCTGGTGGACGCGAACGAGGAAAAGCGGGCCAACGCGGCGGAGGCCCTGGGGGATATCGGGGACGTCCGTGCGCTGGAGCCCCTCATGGGAGCGCTCGGCGACGAGTGGCTCATCGTGAGGGCGGCGGCGGCGGAGGCCCTGGGGAAGCTGGGCGACGCGACGGCCGTGCCGAGCCTGATAACCGCCTTGAATGACAGCGACGAGTACGTGCGCAGGGACGCCTCCCAGGCACTGGGGGAGATAGGCGATACCGCGGCGACGGTCCCTCTCATCGAGGCGCTCAAGGATGACTGGACGACGGTGAGGGCGGCGGCGGCCAAGGCCCTGGGCATGATCGGGGGAGCGGAGATCGTCGATCCCCTGCTCGAGGCCCTGCACGACGGCGAGGAACTGGTGCGCAAGGAAGCGGCGGCGGCGCTGAGGAAGGGCGGCAGCACGGGACCGATGCTGTCGGCCCTGAAGAGCGAGCGCGAGGAGGTGCGACTCGGCGCCGCCGAGGCGTTGGGGGAGATGGGCGAGTCCACGGCGTGCGGGGCCCTCATCTCGAGCCTCCGGGACCCTTCCGCCCAGGTGCGCGCGGCCGCAGCCCGCGCTCTCGGAAAGATCGGGGATCCTCGCTCCTCTATACACCTCATCGAGGTGCTGGGAGACGACAGCAGCGCGGTACGCGTCAACGCCGTCGAAGCCCTGGGCCAAGTGGGTGATTCCGGTGCCGCGGAAGTCCTGCAGGCCTTGATAGACAAGGGCGACAGCGATATCAGGCAGGAGGCCTACCGCGCCCTCGAGAAGCTGAAGCGAAGGACCGGCAAGGAATAACGGGACGGCCCTTCATCCCCGCTCGCCGCGCTTCTTCTTTCCCTCCATGATGGCCAGGCCCATGTTGAGCACGCGGTCGTAGGGATCCTCGCGGTCCTCCCGCAGCGATACGGTGATCGCCTCCGCCTCGCAGCTTCCCGCGCACAGCCCGCACCCCAGGCATTTCTCCCGGTCCACGGCGGCCGTCTCCCCCACGCTGATGGCGCCCACGGGGCAGCGCTCCAGGCACTCCCCGCAGCCCGTGCAGGCTTCCTCGTCCACCACCGCCTCGAAGAGGGCGTTCATGAAGCAGCGCTTGTCCAGCCCCTTCTGGACCATGCCCTTCATGGAAGCGCAGCAGCAGGGGCAGCAGTTGCATATGTTGGAGAGGTGGGTGGTGTTCACCCCGGCGTGGACCAGGCCCGACCCGTCCGCCTCCTCCAGGATGGCGATGGCCTCCTGCGCGGATATCTCGCGGCCGATGCCGTTCTCTATATAGTATTCGGCGGCGACGCCGAAACTGAGGCAGGTCTCCAGGGGGTGGTCGCATCCCTCTCCGGTCAGGCGCGCCTCCTTGCGGCATATGCACTCGGCCACGGAGATCACACGCGCCGCCTTTACCTCCTCCACCAGGTTGAGGAATGGGTAGAGGACCATGTCCGCCTCCACGCTCTCGCCGATAGGGAAGACCCTGAAGCCGGGGACGCCGCTCGCGGCCATCTCGTCCATGTAGGCCGCCTCGTAATAGTCGCGGTAGAGGGACGCCAGCTCCGCGTCCATCGTCTCAACGGAGTATTCGTACAGCCCGATCATGAACGGGGCCGTGTTGAAGAAGTTCTTTCCCTCCCTGCGGCCTCGGAACACCAGGCCCTTGCGGGACATGGCGAGGAGTTTCTCCTCCAGTTCCCCCGCATCGCGGCCGCAGCGCGCGGCGATCTGCTCCGCATCCTCGGGCACGGGTGAGGTGAGCACCGCTATCTCAGCTTCCTCGGGGGTGAAGAGCCTCTTGAGAATCTTTATCTCCACGCCCGATTCCGTGGCCGGGAAACCGAGGGGAAAGCGGTCGAGGAACTCCTGCAGCGCGCGATAAACGGCGTCTTCCTTTCCGTCAGCATGCCTTCCGGACATCCGCCCTCCTTTCCGCACCAGAAACTCCTGCACCATACTCTATCACCCGCTCCAGTCCGCAGCTGGCCTGCGCCCATCGGCCCCGAAGGGGCATCAGTAGACCTGGGCGACCAGGGCGAAGGGCTGGGGCGCAAAGGGCACGTTTCGAGCCTTGAGCTCTATGGTGTAGTCGCCCGTTTTTCCGGAGACGTCCAGCACCACCCGCTCGACGTTGTTAAGAGGGTCACGGGAGTTCCTGCCATTGGGGTAATATGCGTTGCCGTCGGGGTCGATCACGCGCAGGTCGAGGTCGTTCACGAGATGGAGCCGGGCCTGGGGCAGGGACGGATAATCCGACCAGGCGAGGGTGATCCGCAGTTCCTTTCCCGCCGTCACCTCCACGCGGAATACGCGCGATTCCTCCAAGCGCATGCCTTCCCTGTCGTCGAGTACCTTCACCCAGGAGCCCACCTGCCTGAACGCCTCGAGGTCAAGGCCTCCCCAGCCCTCCACCTCGTTCGGTGACGGCGATATCTCGAGATCCTCCTCGCCGTACTGGCCGGGAGAGAGTTCTCTGGCCCCGTTCACCAGGAAGGCCTTGAGCATGGCGGCCGACGGTTCCGCCTCAAGCACCTCGGCAAGGGGCAGCCTCATGGATGCCAGGGACGCCGCGGCATTTGCGGCGGCCATACTGGTGCCGTAGGCCAGGACGTAGCCATCGGTCCCCGACGGCACCGTGCCCGGCGCCTCCGCGCCCTGCGGCAACGGGAGGGGGACGGCGGTGGCGGGGGCCACCAGGTCCGGCTTGATCCTGCCGTCCCGGGTGGGGCCCCGGGAGCTGAAGGCGGCCATGCCGGGCTTTTCTCCGACGCTGGAGTCCTCCCGCAGGGGCGCGGCGGGGAAAACCCCGGAGAACATGCTCTCGAGCTGGGAATAGTCGAGGGGCCCTGACTCCTGCGGCGGCGTGGCGCTCTCGCTGCCCCCCATGCTCAACACGTTCTTTGCCGTCGCGCCGCCCAGCAGGCTGCCCGCGTCCACCCTGCCGTCACCGTCGGCGTCGGTACCCTCGTTGCCTGCCGCCTCGACGATCGCCATGGACGCGTTCCTCCACACGAAGGCGTCCCGCTGGAAGGCGTATATCCCGTAGGCGCCCAGCGACTCCTTGCCCTCGGGCACGCTGCCGCTCAGAAGAACCCTCGCCCCGCGCTCGTAGGCGTCCTCCAGCAGGGAATAGAGGGAGAGGGGCTGCGGGGGGCAGCCCATTCCGTAGCCGGTGGCGTATGCCTCTACGATGAGCCGGGGGGAGGGGACCGACGCGCTTCGCGCCGCGGCCGCTAGGAGGGAAGCGGCCACGAGCGTGCCGTGCCCGCTCGAGTCCGCGCCCCCGTCCCCCCTCAGCGAGACCAGGGAGGCTACGCTTCCCTCCAGGGCAGCGGGGATGCCCTGGAGGCCGCCGTTCCCGATCCCGGTATCCATCACGGCGACCTTCTCCGCTTCGCCTCCCGCCGCCTGCCCGTGTATCGTAGCGTATGCGGAGGCGTCTCCGGCACCCGCGTATGCCGCGGGAAGCGTCCCCGCCGTGCATAGTTCCATCCACTCCACCGCGGGCAGGGAGGCCACCTCCGCGAGGTCACCCACCGCGGCGCGCAGGACGATCATGCCGCACCACGCGTCGCTCTGCCACCCGGTGACCTCCACGGGGATCTCCCGCATAGCGCCCAGGGTCTCCTGGAGAGAGAGCGGCGAGAAGAGCTCCACCAGGATAACCACCTCGCCCCCCTGCGAGAGGCGCAGCTGCAGCGCCGGCGACAGCTTGAAGTACGGCTGGTAAACACCGTGCCAGGCGACGAAGTCCAGCTCGCGCAGCCGCGAGAGGGCATCACCGTCCATGCTCGCCAGCAGGGTGTTGTAGGGCAGGTAGCCGCGCGGATCTCCCCCGATGCGCCGCAGGTCTTCCACCCACGCCTCCTTGATGGAGCCCTCGCACTGCACCACGTACAGGGCGGTCGTCTCCGAGGGGTACCCCTCCACCCGGAATGACTCCGGCAGGTCTCCTACCTCGTATTCCTGGGAATAGATCGCGCCGTTCAGCAGCAGGATGGGAAGTTGCGGGGCGGGGTTTTCCACTTGGGCGAGGGCCATTCCCGCCGGAGCGCCGGAGGCGATCGCCAGCAAGGCCAGCGCCGCGATCAGGGCACGGCATCTCCGGCGCGACCTTCGCGGGCTCCAAAGCGGGCAACGCAAGAGCAATCTCCTCCTCGCGCGCCTCAAGACATCCCGCCGCGCGGCTTCCAGGCGCGCGCCTCCTCCATCATCGCCTCCAGGTTGCGCACGGGGGTATCGACGGGAACGTCGCATCCCGTGGAGAGGACGAAGTTGCGCGCCTTGCTGGTGTTGCGCAGCAGGCGCCTTACCTCCCAGCGCACGTCCTCCGGGGTCCCGCGTTGCATGATCCGCTTGGGGTCGATGTTGCCCAGGACGACCACGCTGGAAAGAATCCTCTCGATCTCGCGCTGGATATTGACCCTGGAGTCGAGGCAGATGCCCTCCGCGCCGGTCAGGCTCATTTCCTCGAGAAGGTGGGAGACGTCTCCGCAGACGTGCAGCAGGCATATGGCCCCGGAAGACCTTATTATCCCGACCAGGCCGCCCATATACGGGCGGTAGAGCGACTCATATTCCTCGGCCTCCAGGGCCTCGGCAGCGGGATCCACCACCACGACGATGTCCGTCCTCGCGGCCAGGGCGGCGGCGTATTCGCCCACGATGGAGGTGGTGAAGGCAAGGGGCTCGCTGAGGGTGTCCCCCAGCTTCACGCGGTCGAGCAGTTCGCCGGTCCCCAGCAGCTGCGCGAGCAGGGTGAGGGGACCGGTCACGTAGGCGCCGCTCATCCTGCCCCCCCTGGCGGAAAGGCCCTCCGCGACCTCGAGGAAGACCGGCATGCGTCCCGCTTTCTCCGGATCGGGCAGGCCGAGTGCGTAAAACCTATCCAGCATGGGCAGCTTCTGCTGCGCCAGGCTCGGCGGCAGCTTATCGTGGAAGTTCACTCCCAGCCCCATGGATTCGGCCTCGACGGTGAGGTCGAGGAGGGGGAAAACGATGTCGGGCCGCAGCCTCTCCTCCAGGGATTTCAGCGCCTCCAGCTGCACGGTCGCATCGTGCAGCGCCTCGCGCACCGAACGCCCGGCCAGCCTCACGCCGGGATATCCGGCGAGCGGGGCTACCAGGCGATCGCTCCGGCTCATCACCATGTCGAGAAGATTCATGCCCCTTGCCCTCCGTATCTACTCGCGTCATGCGGAAGTTCCCATATATCATAACCGTTCGACCGCGGGGAGCCTATATAATAGCCCCAAGGCACCGTTTTCGCCGCGGAGCGTGGAAGCAGGCGCGATCATGCATCAACAACGGGATGGAGGAGCGGCGGAGGGCGTTCATGCCGCGGAAAGCGGCTCTATCCCCTCGGGCCGGGGATGGGGCGAGGCCGCGGTCGCAGCGGGCTGTGCGCTGTGCATCCTGGCCGCGGCGGCCCTCCCGTGGGCCAGGGCTGACGCCACCTGGAAGAGCATCCTCTCGGGCGAGGATATCGCTCTGGGAACGTTCTCCTTCAAGCTGACGGACAGCGCCTGGCTTGCCGCCGCCCTCATCTGCGCCGCGGCGCTTTGCCTGGCCGGGCTGTTGTGGAGGCGACACGCCGGGGGCATCGCCGTCGCCTTCTCCCTCCTGCTCCTCGGCGGCTCCGCCGGCTACGTCATCAGCCTCGTACAGAAGGCCTATGATTTTCTCGGTTTGTACGAGCGGGCGCTGGAGCTGGTGAGGGGCTTTCCCCTTCTGGGGCCCGTGGTTGAATCCGTCGTCCGCGAGAGGCTGTCATTGACCGCCTGCCCCCACGCCGGGGTCTATGTCTTCGTGCTCTCCGCCCTGCTCATCCTGGCCGGAGGCCTGCTTATCACGCGCCGCCGCCGCGCTGCTGTATAATGATGCCCATGAAGATAGTCCATTACACCGACGTGCCGGCCGAGAATCCGGGCGGGGAGACCCGGGGCGTCACCGTCCGCTGGGTCGTTTCCGAACAGGACGGAGCCCCCAACTATTACATGCGGGTCTTCGAGATAGCGCCCGGGGGTTATTCCCCCCGGCACAGCCACTCCTGGGAGCACGAGATATTCATCCTCTCCGGCGAGGGCGAGATGGTTTCGGAGGACGGGAACGCGGTCGTGGGGCCGGGTACTGCCGTCTTCATCCCCGGCGGGGAATCTCACCAGATAAGGAACGGCGGCGAACAGCTCCTGCGCTTTATCTGCACCATCCCCTCCACCGGAACCTGAGCTGCCATAACGACTCCCGTCTCGAGAGACCGTTACCCCGAGGCCTGGTCAGCCGCAATGCCGCCGCTGTCCCCTACTTGAGCATGGCCTCGCCTTTTTCCTCCATCTCCTCGAGGAGCGTGTAATAATTCGGCAGCTCGTTGAGGTGTGCGAGGGCTATCTTCGCGGTCATGATGGGGTCGTCGTCGCTGACGTTGGTGGCGGGATCGACGGTGCCATGCTCCAGCTCCACGTTGATGCCCATGTAGAACTCGTTGGCGTCGTATTTGTCGGACAGCCCCAGGCTGTCCAGTATCCTGGCCGCCTCTTCCCTGCTGAATCTCTTCTCGCCGCTCATCTCCGCTCTCCTTTCTCCTTGCCCGGCAGCGCTCATCGCGCACGGGCCGACCTTCACTGCGCCCTGCATTCCGCCAACAAGATTCTGCCCGCTCGCCCCCTTCCGGGCAATGATCCACGCCATGCGCCACGCGCGGCCTCCGCCGCGCCCGGTCAGCGGCTTGATGGCGTTCGGTGGCGCTCGATCGCGCTCAGGGGCTGCCCTCGGGCAGAAAATCGTCGCGGTCGATGAGGTGGATGATCTCCAGGCAATCCTTCACCATGTCCTGGTATTTGCGCTGTTCCCCGCCCAGGTATCCCACCGGGCACCGCACCGCCCTGATGTCCCTCACCAGCAGGTCCCTCTTGTCGTGGATATGCCCCGAGATGGAGACGGTCACCTTATCGTGGGCGAAGAGTATGCCGCTGGTGTCGCGCGAACCCGGGAAGGGGGCGCCCTCCACCGAGAGCTCGGAGAAAGGGGGGTAGTGGGTCACCACCACGATCTCGCTGACGAGGGGCTCCCGCTCGAAACCGTCTATATCCTGGTCGAGGCGGAGGTTGAACTCGCGCGCCACCTCCACGTCGGGCCTTCTGACCGGCCACAGCGTGCCTTCCATCATCATGGATATATCGCTCCAGCAGGCCCAGCGCATATCGTTCCACACGCTGTCCAGGAGATAATGGTGCGCGCGGGAAAACGCGCTGGGAACGGCGCTGGGGCCGGCGTGATCGTACCATCCTATGCTCCCCACGAAGCCTACCCCGCCGACGATCATGGGCTCCATCCACAGGGGGACGAACTGGTTGTGCCGACATGCGTCGGGCAGGTAGAAATAGTACTTCTCGTAGGAATCGTGGCCTCCCTCCTGCATCTCCTCGGAGAGGACCCAGATGTCCTGGTTCCCGGGGACGAAGAGCTTGGGGCATTGCAGCCCCGCGAAGCACTCCAGGGTATATTCCAGGTCGCCGATCTCGGGGCTGACATCCCCGGCGATGATGAAAACGTCCGGGTCTATCATCTTGAGGATCTCAGCGAGATAGGGGATCAGCTCCCAGTTGCGCTGCGATATGTCAACATGCAGATCACTGGTGTAGGCGATTCTCACATCGGCAACCCCCGGGCTATAACGGATACCAGGTTTATTCTAATGCATGGAGGTGTTCATAACGAGAGCCGGTCCCGGTCGCATCAGGCCTGCAGGGCTTCGGCCTCATAAGAGGGGATCTCCCCGCCCATCTCGGGTTGGGGCAGGTGCGCGATGAAGGTCGAGCCCCTGCCGTGCTCGCTGCGGACCTCGATCCGCCCGCCGTGGGCCTCCACGAGACGGTTGACTATATAGAGCCCCAGCCCCATGCCCTTGATGGGCCCGAATTCCCTCCCCTCCCCCTGGCGGAAGGGCTGGAAGATGAGGTCGATGCACTCCTCGCTGATCCCCTGCCCGTGGTCCCTCACCCCGAGCAGGACTTCGCGGTCGGCGCGCATGGCGAAGACCTCGATCCTGCCCCCGGGGGGCGAATACTTGGCCGCGTTGTCCATGAGATTGAAGAGGATGATCTCGAGCTTATCGCGGTCCGCGATAATCTTCTCGGCCGGCTTCTCCACGTCCACTTCGATCTCGTGTTGCACCGACCTCGCCTGGAGTTCCTCCACCAGGCTCACGATGAGGGCGTTGAGGTCGACCTCCCCCGCCTGCATGGCGAGCCTGCCGGATTCCATGCGCGATACCTCCATCATGTTCACCACGCTGCGGCGCAGTCTCTCCGCCGCCTTGCTCAGCTTGCTTATGACCTCGCGGCTTTCCTTCTCGTCCAGGGTATCGCCATAATCCCGCAGGACCTCCGAGAACCCCATGATCAGGGTGAGGGGGTGGCGGACCTCGTGCGAGGCCATGTTGATGAGGTCGTTCTTGCTCTGTATTTTCTCCTCGCCGGCGCGGCATATCTCCTCGAGGAGGCGGATACGCCCCTGCAGGGCGTCATGGCGCAGCGGCGCGGCGATGGACGAGCTGATGAGCCCGGCCGTCCTCTCCAGGAGCGTGACCTCGCGTTCGCCGAAGGCGCCGCCGCGGGAGTTGCCGACCAGGAGGACCCCCTTCATGTCCTCTCCCTGCAGGGCCACCGCCATGTAGGATCGGATGCTCTTGAGCGCCAGTTCGTCCTCACCGGGGCCGCGCAGGAAGGTGTTGAGGTTGTTGCGGACGAGCTTCCCCGCGTGGGAGAGAGCCACCATGAGTGGGCCCTGGGCCTCCAGCAATTCGTCATAGGCCTCGGCGTCGTCCTTCTCCCCCTTCAGCCAGGCCAGCCGCCTTATCCCGGACTTGCCGAAGATCGAGAGCAGGAGTAGATCGGCCCCGATGGTGCCGTCCAGCTCCCGGTAGAGGCCCCCGCTCATCTCATCCAGCGTGAGGGCGGAGGCAAGGCGCCGCGCGATGCGCAGGAGTATGCGGTTCTCGTCGGCCATGCCCTCGAGCCTCGCTCCTTCCTTGTACGATTCCAGCACGGACACCGCCTGCCCGGCGAGGAAGTGAGAGATGCGGCGATGGAACTCCCCAAAAAGGTCCTCGCTCCCCATCTTCTCGAAGGTAAGCGCGCCCAGCCTGCCCTTCCTCCCGATGAGGGGAACGGCGATATAGGACTTGCGGGCACCGGGCGCGGCAGTATCGTCCTCCCCGCCATCGCCGGACAGCGGGCCGTAGATGGCATGGCCCTTCTCCAGGACCGCGGCTATCTCCCCGCCCGCGAGGAGGTTGAGGTCGCCGGTCTCCGCGCCTTCCGCCGTCTCCACCACCCCCTCGAAGGTCCCCGCGCTCTCGTCCATGACCACGATGGCGGTGCGATCGCAATCCAGCAGTTCCCGTCCTCCCCGCGCCAGGATACGCAGGGCGCGGCGCGGGTCCTCGCACGCCGTCAGGTCGCCCTCGATCTCCGTGAGTATCTCGATGGAACGTCGGTAGCCGTCCGCCTGCGAGCGCTCCTTGAGGCCCCGCCCGAGGCTGAGCATCATGGCCGTCAGCGGCTGCAGGGAGTCGATCTCGGGTTTGGTCAGCCTTCTGTCCACGGGAAAATAGAAGCCGGCGAGGAGGAACGTGCTCCTCTCCCTGGCCGGGACGAGAAGGACCGCCAAGCCCTCCCCCATGGCCTGCCCGGCGGCAGGCAGCTCTTTCATGGCGGGATTATCTGGCTTGACCACGGCCATGCGGTGCAGGTGAGAGGCCATGCGCTCGAGGCCGGGCGTCTTCCTGAACACGCTCTCGCCCCCGTAGACGGAGTCGGCGTACCACAGGAAACTCCGGTCCGTGGATGTCTCCTCCCCCGCGTAGGCGAAGGCCATGGTGGCGCCCACCTCCACCGCAACCGCGCGCAGCGCCGTGGAGAGGAAATCGTCCATACCCAGCGCCCCGTCTGAGATGTGGGCAAGGTCCTCCACGAGAGCCGGGAAGTCCCATGCCGCCGACTGCCCGCGCGCCTGCGACCGCCCCACCGGCTCTCCGGCGAAGAGCGAGCCCAGGCGGTGGGAGAGCTGCGCCAGCAGCTCCATGTCCCTGGTCTCCATCGCCGTATAGGCCTTGCCGAAAAGCGCCAGCAGCCCGACGAGCCTGTCATCCTGGAAGATGGGCGTGAGGAGAAAGGACTTGACCTGGTTGGCATGGAAAAACGGTTTCACGCCGGGGAAATACTCGGCGATGCGGCCGGCGTCAAGGCAGAACTCCCCCTCCTGCGACCGCCTCATGGCCTGCAGCAGGTCAATGAGGTTGTTCTCGAAGAGGTGATCGACTATCTCCGGCATCCCTCCCCATCCCCGTGACGCCACCAGCGCCGCGCGCTGTTCGCCGGGCGCCCCGGTCACGCGGTGCACCGTGCCCCCGTCCATGTTCAGGAGCTTGATGAGGAGGTCGAGGCTCAGGGAGGCGGCACGGGCGTGGTCCGCCTTGCCTATGACGTAACTGGATAGTATTCCCAGCTCCACCGCGGAGGTCTCCTTCTCGCTTTCCTGCCTCTCCGCCCTGTCCTCGAAGGCGAAGAGCTCGACCATCTTCTCCAGCACCGCGGCAACCGCCGCCGCCCGGTACGATTGCTGGTCTGGGAGGGAGACCCGGTCCGGGATCACCGTCAGCAGGGCTGCGCGCAGGTGGGCATGGCTCCTGACGGGGAACATGACCGCGACGCCGGAGGGATCGCGGCAGACCCCCTCGAGCCCGAGCTCCGACAGCTTCTCCCTCTCCACCACGATATAGCGCCGGGCGGGCTGGCGTGCGACCCAGTCCATGGGGATGAGGCGGCCATCGATGCGTTCCTTGTCCGCCTCTGAAACGTTCCAGGCCAGCCGGGGCTCCAGAAACGACGACAACTCCTTGCGCACGAAGAACACCGCGCACTCCCCGCCCAGGGCCTCGGCCACGCTTCCCAGGACCTCCTCGAGCGAGAACCCCTGCGAGTATCGCCGCAGCACCTCCCGGTATAGCTCCACCGCATCCTTAAGATCCATGTTTACCCTTCCCCTCCGTCATCCCCGGGTCGTTCCGGTGTATTTGCCGGGAATGCGAAACCGTAGCGGAAAACCCGGTTCCCGCCCGGTAACCGCATACTGTATAAATATTTCGCTTCAATCCGTTTATTCCTTCCCGCAGGTCACCCCCCTGGCCCCGCCCACGCCAAAACAAGCTGCAAGACAGCATCTCTGGTGTGTTATCCGGCCTTCCTCCCTGCCATGCGCCGGCGCGAACGAGCCTCCATTGCTCATGCTCAGTACCGCCGCCCGCATCGGGCGGGCGCCGTTAAGCGGGGATGATCCCAACGGGCGGAAAAAAAAGGGGGGGGTGAACCCGCCGCGGCGACACGCACTATCCGCGGGGAAGACGGCGCGCGGTCCCCCGCGCTGGGCCGCCTTGAAGGGGAGCGGACTATCCCTGCTGGTCCTTCTTGAGGCTGCCCAGGAGCTCGTCCAGTTCACTGGCGCTCTTGATCTCGTCGAGCAGCCACTTCACCTCTTCGCGCACCTGCGGGTCGTCGTCGCCGGCCATGGCGGCGAGGGGCTCCTCCGCCGCGCGTCCGAGCTCCGCCAGCTTGGGCCATTTCTTGCTGGCGATGAGATAAACGGCTTCCTCCCGGCCCTTCGCCGGCTTCCAGCCCTGGCTTTCCAGTGTCGATGCGGCTTTGTGGCGGACGTCGCTGTGGGCGTTCGCCATGGCCTCGCGGAGCGACGACATGGCGCGCTCCCCCTTGATCCTGCCCAGCGCCCAGACCGCCTTCAGCCTCACCTCCGGGTCGCCGTCATCGAGGGCCGCCGTGAGGGCGGTGACCGCCCTTTCATCTCCTATCAAGCCCAGAACAGCCGAGGCCTTTTTGCGCACCTCGCTGTCCGGGCTGCCCACCGCCTGGACGAGCTGGCCGACGGCGGGGGCGCCGATCTCCGCCACCTCGTCCCACCGCCCGTCCTCCATCATATGGCTGACCGCATCCATCTCTCCGGCGGAGAGCACGGGCACGGGGGCTTCCGCCTCCGCCTCGACCGGCGCCGGCACTTCCCCGGCTACCGGCTCGGGCACCGGCGCCTCGACCTCCACGGGAGCAGGCGCCGCTTCGGCGGGTACTTCCTCCGCCGCTTCTTCCGTGACCGTGATTTCCTCCGTGACCGTGACTTCCTCCACGACCGTGAGTTCCTCTGCGGCGGTCACTTCCTCCGCAATTTCTTCCGTGACCGCAATTTCTTCCGTGACCGTGATTTCATCCGTGACCGTGACTTCCTCCACGACCGCGAGTTCCTCCGCGGCGGTCACTTCCTCCGCAATTTCTTCCGTGACCGTGATTTCTTCCGTGACCGTGATTTCTTCTACGACCGCGGCTTCCTCTGCGGCGGTGACTTCCTCCGGCGCAGCCTCCTCCACTACCGCGGCTTCCTCCACCGGAGGCTTCCAGCCGAGTTCTCCCAGGGCCTCGGAAACCGCGGAACGCACCTCCTCGTCCTCGTCCTCGAGCGCCCTTACCAGTGAGTCAACGGCCGCCTCGCTCCCCAGCCTGCCCAGGGCCCATGCCGCTTTCCCGCGCACGCTGGACTCGGCGTCCTCTAGCGACAGCATCAACACCTCGAGCCCCCTGGGATCGCCGATCTCTCCCAGGGCCCATGCCGCCTTGAGCCGCGTATCGGCATCTCCCGTCCTGAGCGCCTCTACGAGCGAATCCACCGCCACGTCCCCCAGGCCGGCCAGGCGGTCCCACTGACGGCCGGCGATGAACTCGCGGATCTTCTCCGCCTCGTCCGGCGGTGTCCAACCAAGTTTTTCCAGAACCAGCAGAGAGACGCGCCGTACGTCTTCATCCTCATCTTCCAGGGATCTCGTCAAGGGCTCTATTGCCCGGTCGTCCCCTATCTCGCCCAAGGCCCATGCGGTCTTGCGCCTCATCTCCGCATCGTCGTCGAGCAGGGAGACGGTCAGGGCGGGCGTGGCTTCGGGATCTCCGATAACGCCAAGGGCCCATGCGGCCCCCCTGCGCACCGAGGTATCGGGGTCGTTCAACGCGGCGACCAGGTGCAGCGTAGCCTTGCGGTTCCTGATCACGCCAAGGGCCCATGCGGCCCCCCGGCGCACGTCAGCATCGTCCTCCTCGAGGGCCGCGAGCAGGGCCTCCAGGGCTTCCTCGCCAAGGGTGACCACCTGCTCCCATTTTCCCTCAACGATAAGCTGCCTGGCCTTGCCGTACGACACCGGCTCCGCGGTCCCGGCGGGGACCGCTTCCTCCGGCATGGGGATCTCGGGCAGCGGCGGCAGCTCCGCGGTACCGGCGGGGACTGCTTCCTCCGGCATTGGTATCTCGGGCAGCGGCGGCAGTTCCTCGGGCGCCGCGGCTTTTTCCCCGGCCCCCGCTGGGACTGCTTCCTCCGGCATGGGGATCTCGGGCAGCGGCGGCAGTTCCTCGGGCGCCGCGACTTTTTCCGGCGGGAACTCGGCCTCGACCGGCTTCCATCCCAACCTCACGAGTATCGAGGACGCCAGTTGGCGGACGCCGGGGTCCTCGTCCAGCATGGCCTCCTGGAGCGATTCGATGGCGGGTTCGCCGATCTTCTCCAGGGCATTCGCCGCCCTGCCGCGGACTCTTTCGTCCTCGTCCTTGAGCGCCCTCGCCAGGGGAGCTGTCGCGCGGATATCCCTTATCTCCCCCAACACCCTCGCCGCTTCCTTGCGCATCTCAGCTTCATCGGCATCGAGCGCCTCGATGAGCGGCCCCACGCTGGGGGTACCGATCTTCTTGAGGGACCCCGCGACGTTCACCCTGACGTCCCTGTCCATGTCCGTCAGCCTCGAGATCAAGGGGTTTATCGCCCTCGCGTTGCCGATTACACCCAGGGCCCACGCCGCTCTTTCCCTTATCTCCACCTCGTCGTCCTCCAGGGCCCGGATAAGCGGTTCCACCGCATTGTTGCCGAGTTCGGTCACCCTGTCCCAATGCCTGCCGGCGATGAGCGCAGCTACCTCCTTCTCTTCCTCCCCGGGCTCGGCGGGCTCCCACTGCGTCGCATCCGGTATCCCCGCCACCGTCATCGCCTCGAGCTTCTCCAGCTCTTCCGCCGTTTCCGGCCCGAGGGGTTGCGCCAGCGCCTCCTCCAGCTTGGCCGCCTCGGCCAGGAGCATCTCCTCGCTCATCTCCGCGGGAACGACCTCCATCTCCAGCTTGGCGCTCAGCTTCTGCACTATCTCCTCCACCTGTTCCCTGATATCCTCGTCGGCCAGGGCCAGGTTGAGGGGCGCGATAGCCACTTCGCCGATCTCCGTCAGCGCCCATGCCGCTCCCCGCCTCACGTCCTCGTCCTCGTCCCTCAATGCCGATATCAAGCAGTCGCAGGCCTTGCCGTCCCCTATCACCCCCAGGGCCCAGGCCGACCCCCGGCGCACCTCGGTCTCGCCTTCTCCCAGGGCTTCCATGAGGGGGTCTACCGCGATCTCCCCCAGCCTTCCCAGGGCCCAGGCGGCCACGCGGCGCACGTCCTCGTCCTCGTCCTTGAGGGCCGCGATAAGGGGGTCTATAGCCCGGTCGCTGCCGATCTCCCCCAGGGTCAGGGCCACGCTGCGGCGCACGAACCAGTCCCGGTTGTTGAACGCCTCGAGGAGCGGGGTCAACGTCGTCTCGTCCCCCACTTCCTTGAAGACGAGCGCCGCCTCGCGGCGAACGTCCTCGTCCTCGTCGTCCATGGCGTCCACCAGGGCTTCCACCATGGGATCGCCCTTGGCCTTGAGAGCGAGAGCGACCTGCCTCCGTACCTCCCAATTCTCGCCCTTGAGCGCCCTGAGCAGCGGGACCATGGAGTCCCGTCCCAGCTCGACGGCTTCCTGCCATTCCCGGTTTGCGATGTAGAACTGGAGCTTGTCCCCCTCCTCTTCCGGCTGCCAGCCCAGGCTCCCGAGCACGGCGGCCGCCAGGCGGCGCTCGTCCTCCTCGCCTTCCCGGAGCAGACCTTTCAGGGTGGGGATGGCCTTCTTGTCACCGATATTGATGAGAGCCGCGGCTGCCTCCCTGCGCACTCCCGGGTCATCATCGCGCATGGCGGTAAGCAAGGGGCTCACCGCCCCTTCGTCGTGTATGACGCCAAGAGCGACGGCCGCGTCCCTGCGCATCTCCGCGTTTTCGTCCTCGAGCGACTTGATGAGTGATTTCGCCGCGACTCCGCCGATCTTCTCCAGGGCCCAGGCCGCCCCCCAGCGCACGTTTTCGTCCTCGTCCCGCAGGACCTGCACCAGGGGCCTGACCGCCCTGATGTCACCTATGGCACCCAGCACCAGCGATATCTTCGCCCTCGCTTCTCCCGACTCCACCTTCAACGCCTGGATGAGGGAATCCACCACGGGCTTCCCGATCTTCTCCAGCGCCCAGGCGGCCTTCCACTTAACGTCCCCGTCGACGTCGTTCAGCGCCTGTATCAGGGGGCGCGCCGCGGGCTTCCCTATCTCGCCCAGGGCCCATGCCGCCCCCCAGCGCACGTCCTCGTCCTCGTCCCTGAGGGCCTCGATGAGAGGAGCTACGGCCCGCGCCCTCTTGAGCTTTCCCAGGGCCAGGGCTGCATTGATGCGCAGATTTACGTTTTCGCTCTTCAGGGCCTGTATGAGGCCGTTGACGTCCCGTTTTGCCTCCATTTTCTCGATATTCGGCTTCCCGAAACGGGACTTCTTGGATTTGAAAGCGCTCACCGATGCACTCCCCTCCTAACATGTACACGAGATGGGTTCGGCACTCTTAATTTCTCTTCCTTGATCTTCGTTCCTGCCCCGGAAACACCTTAAAGCGCAAAACATGTACCCTGAGCGCCAGCCCCTCGAGCTCTTCTAGCATCTAAACCGGGGTATTGTCCAGAGATATGCCTACATAAACATCTATTATATATGAAAGCGTGTCAAGACTTCGGTCGCGCCCCGACCGCCGCCGCGGCAAGAGGCACCCGTCCTGGTGCGCCTGCCGCGTGCCGCCCGAGGCAGCGGCGGGGCACGTCCCCTGAAGGAGGGGGCGCAAGAAAAGCAGAATAATGTTTTGATGATGTAGCGGGAGGAACCCGGGGTATTAACATGTACCTTACTGTGAGGTCTGGTCTGCCTGTCGCGCAAAGGCATGAAAACTGATATAGTTGCGAAAAAGATGGGCAGGATTTATTTTTTATACATGGGCCGGGAGGCTGCCTCGTAGAGGCGGTGTATCTTCTTGAAGGAGGAGATGGCAGTGGCGATAAGCCCGATGAATATCCATCTTAAGGAGTTCAGCACCGTTAGCACCGAGGGCTATGACAAGGAGGAAGTCGATTCCTTCCTTGACGCCGTCGCGGACGAGCTGGAGAAGCTTGCCAACAAGAACAAGGAGCTGGAAGAGGCAGTCACCAGGATGGACCGCAAGGTCTCGCAGTTCGACGAGATGCAGAAGACCCTGGAGACGGCGCTGATGAACGCGCAGAAGAGCGCGGGCAATATTCTTCAGGAAGCGAGGAGCCAGGCGGCGGCCATCATCAAAAGGGCACAGGACCGCAGCGATCGCATCCTCGACGACCTGGAGCGGGAGAAGACGCATATCCTCTCCACTTTCTCCGCCATCCGCGATCAGATCGTGCAGCAGATATCGCCCATGCGCGAACTCCTCCTGAAGAGCCAGAGCCTGCTCATCGAATACGAGGAGTACACCACGAAGGCGGACCTGGCCGCTGCGGCGGAATCGGCGGGAGTGGACGAGGAGGTCCTTCCGGCGGAGGCGCTGGAGGAGAAAGAGCCCGCCGCGGTGGACAAGGAAGCCGCCGGTGAGGGCGAGGGGGAGGCGACCGGAGAAGCCGCGTCTGAGGCCGAGCCCGAGGCGAAAGATAAGTACGTCTGGGAGTAAGGTAACGTGATCGAGGGGAGGGGTTCCGCCCCTCCCTTTTTTTGTTATACGCCCCTCTTTCCCTCCCGGCAGCGATGCGCCGTAGTCACTTCCCTTCCATGCCCTTCCGTCCGATGACGACGGCGCGGGCGGCGAAGGCGCCGTATGCCCTCCTGCTCAGGCGGTGGAACAGGTCGCATATGCGCGCTTCGGAGAAGCACACCACCACGCCCCTGTTCCTCTCCACGGCGTCCAGCACCGCGGCGGCGACCTTATCGGGGGTGCGCCCCAACCTGCGCAGGCGTTTCATCCATTCCTCCGTCGCCTCCTGCCGCGACATGCCCGCGCTCGGCGTGCATTGCCGCGCGGAGTCGAAGATGCCGGAGACCACGAAAGCCGGGCATATGGCGGAGACCCCTATGCCGTGCTGAGCCGCCTCGGCCCGCAGGGTCTCCGAGAACCCGACCACGGCGTACTTGGTGCACGTGTAGGGGATCGACCCGGGCAGGGGGAAGAGTCCCGCGGCGGAGGCGACGTTGACGATATGGCCTCCTCCGCCCTGGGCGATCATGCGCGGGTAGAAGAAGTGGCAGCCGTGGATGACGCCCATGAGGTTCGCGCCCAGGATCCACTCCCAGTCCTCCAGCCCTATGTCCTCGAAACTCCCCCCCACGGCCACGCCGGCGTTGTTGCAGAGGACGTCCACCCTTCCCATGGCGTGGAAGACGTCATCGCAGAAAGCCCGCATTTCCTCCGCGCTGGTCACGTCGACGACGTATGCTTTGACCTCCCCGCCCGCCGACTCCAGCTCGCGGCGGGCATCGCTCAAGCCGTTCCCGTTCACGTCGGCGAGGGCGAGCTTCGCCCCCCGGCGGGCGAAGGCCCTCGCCGTCTCCAGGCCGATGCCGCTCGCCGCGCCGGTGATCGCGACCTTCTTGCCCTCGAAACCGGCTCTTGTCTTCATCCCTCAACCCCTTTGCCCTTTTTTACCAGTCCTCTTCCCGCGAAAGCGCGGCGGGCTGGTGCCTTCCGCGGCATGCGCATGCCCCCCCGATCCAGCCCCTCGCATCCCTCACAGGCGCTTGAGAAAAAGGCGCACCGAGCGAGCCAGGTTCGCGTCGTTGAGCCTCCTGCTCGCGCGGTGGAGCCAGTCCCCGGCATAGGTCTCCGGACATACCGGCACCACGCCCCGGTTCTCCTCCACGGCCCTCACCACCGCGGCCGCGACGCGGTCGGGGGTGTAATTGCGGCGTGCGTAGATGCGGGCGATGCGTTTCTGCAGCTCCCCGGGCGTCGATCTTTCCGTCCTCGAGCACAGCTTGGCCGAGCGGGTGATCGGCGTATCCACCACCCCCGGACAGATGGCGGAAACCCCGATGCCGTGCGGAGCCGCCTCGGCCCGCAGGGTCTCGGAGAATCCGACCACGGCGTACTTGCTGCAGCAGTAGGCGGTCATGAGGGGAAGGGGGGCCAGTCCCGCCCCCGAAGCGGTGTTGACGATATGCCCGCCGCCGCCCTGGGCGATCATGCGCGGGTAGAAGAAATGGCAGCCGTGAAGGACCCCCCGTAGATTGACCCCCAGGGCCCATTCCCAGTCCCCCAGCGAAACGTCCTCGAAGCGCCCTGCTATGCCGATACCGGCATTGTTGCAGAGGACGTCGGCCCGTCCCATCTCGCGGTAGACGTTGTCGCAAAGGCTCTCCACGTCCGCCGCCACGGAGACGTCGACCACCTGCGCGTAAGCGGTGCCGCCCATGGCCGTCAGCTCGAGCCGGACCCTTTCCAGGGCCCCGGCGTTGATGTCGGCGACGGCCGTCCTCGCTCCCCGCCGGGCGAATGCGAGGGCGATCTCCCTGCCGATACCGCTGGCGGCGCCGGTGACGACCACAACCTTGCCCTGAAAATCCCGCAACCCGGTTGCCTCCCTATCCTCCCGGCGCTTGATGTTATCACCCATGATAACGCAAACACCGGAGAAAACGCGCCGGCGCAAGCGAATGGGATCAGGACCTATCCTGATCCCATTCCCATCACCTCAAGCAGGGGTCGATCGCTTCGGCTGCCTGCGATAAGGTGCGACTATTCAAGCCTTTCGTCCACCGGGTCCTTCGCCTCGCGTACCTGGGACGTGCTCCTTTGGATAACGAACGAGGTGGTCATGCCCGCGGCCACCAGGTTGCCGTTTTCGTCCCTGACCTCGGCCTGCCCCACCCCGGTGAACCTGCCCCTGTGCAGCGCCCTGCCCTCGCCGTAGAGCACGCCTTCCTTCGCATTGGAGATATAGTTGATGCGCTGGTCCAGGGTAACCGCGGCTTCATCCGGACCCAGCAGGGTGCCCACGGCTATGGAGCACGAGGAATCCAGGAGCGCGGCGATCACCCCGCCATGCAGGATGCCGTAGAGGTTCTTCAGCTCACCCCTGATCGGCAGGCGCAGCAGGGCCCGCCCCTCGCCCGCCTCCACGACCTCCATGCCCAGGTGCCGGTAGAATGGGGATTCGTTGAGGAGCGCGAATATCTTCTGCCGTATCTCTTCCTGGTCCATCTCTTCGGCCATCTCGATGCCTTTCCCCCCTCCCACGACGGTGCCCCCGAAGGGCCCTTAAACGATCTCCTGCAGGGGCCGCACCTCGATCATGCCCAGGTTGTCGAAGCTCAGCGAGTATCTGCCGGCCTCTATGCCGCGGATGATCTCCGTCACCTTGTCATTGACCGGGGTGGGAACGCCGGCCTCCACCGATTTGTCGCTCAGGTAGCCGTTGAGGGTATCCACCTCGCAGGGGATGCCCTTCCTCAGGTCCTGGAGCATCGATGCCACCAGGTCGCGGTGGTGTCCGAAGACCATCTTGATGACGTTAAGGGCGTTCTCCTCGCTCTCCTTGATGATGTCCAGCATCACGCCGGGATCTACCCCCTGCATTGGCTCCATGGTGACGCCCAGGGCGCGCGCCGTCTTTATCGTCTCCACGATTATGGAGGTGGCCGCGACTATCGCCTTGTCGTTGTCGAGGATCTCGCCATAGGTGCAGTTGAGCGCGGCGCCCAGCCCGCTGAAGGACACGTTGACCATGAGCTTAGTCCAGCGAACCCCGATGAGGTTCGTCGTTAACTCGGCTTTGCCCGCCTTGTCCAGGATTTCCTTTATCTTCCTGACGCGCTCCGTCTCGGAGCCGTCCATCTCCCCGACATCATAGGTCATGACCTCCAGCTCGCTGGTGAGTTCGGAGACGCCCGGCTCCTGGAGCGTCGCCCCCCATCCTATGGCGCCACCCAGTGTCCTCTCCCTGCCCACCACCGCGGCCACCCTCTCCTCGGGTACGCCGTTCTGCAGGGTCAGGACCGTGCTGTCGTCGCCGATAAACGGCAGTATCTCCGGCAGCGCCTTGTCGTCGTAGACCGTTTTCGCCAGGTAGATGACGAGATCGTATATGCCTTCCATCTGGGAAGGGGTGATCGCCTTGACGGGCACGGTCACCTCCATGTGCCCGGTTATCCTGGCACCCTTCTCGTTCATCGCCTTGATGTGGGGCTCGTTCACGTCGACCAGCACGATGTCCTCCCCACCCCTGGTGAGAAGGGCGCCGATGATCATTCCCATGGAGCCGGCGCCGACCACGGCTATCCTCATCTCGTTCCCTCCTTTCATCTCCATGCCTGGATACTCTTGCGTGCCCGCGGGCCGCGGGCTTGCGGGCGGCTCCCCGCCGCCGGCCGCCTCGGTTTCCACCTGTATTATACATCCATACATCCGCCGTCGCGGGCTTGTGCCGCGTGCGTGTGCGCCCACCTCATCTGGTAAAATGTGCCCTGGAGGTATGCATAGATGAGAGATAAGCGCCGTGTCGGCGGGATGGCCGCGGCTCTTCTGATCCTGGCCCTGGCGGCATTGCCGCCGGCGGGCTGCCTGGAGGCCAGCGTCCCTTCCCGCGAAAGCGATGAGAAAAGCGCCGCCGAGCTCCAGGCGGAACTGCAGGAAAGGATCGAGCACGCAAAAAACAACGCTGACAGCCTCGCGTTCTCCATCCATAACCTGATCAACCAGGAGCGCGAGGAACAGGGCTTCCAGCCCCTGCAGTGGGACCAGGCCCTGGCGTATATCGCCCTTTCCCACAGCGAGGACATGGCGCGGCGGGACTATTTCGACCACGTCAGCCCCGAGGGCGACGACTTCGTCGACCGCTACGAGGATCACGGCTACCGCCAGAACACCCGCATAGGAGACAGCATCTACGTTGGCGGGGAGAACCTCGCCCTCTACAGCGTGGTCCGCTCCTATACCTACAACGAGGAGACCAACGAGATCTACGAGTATGAGTACAACGAACTCGAAGACCTCGCCGGCTCCACGGTGCAGGGCTGGATGGACAGCCCCGGCCACCGCGAGAACATACTGACGCCCTTCTCCCGCGAGGGCATAGGAGTCTACGTATCCGACGACGGCGATGTATACATCACCGAGAATTTCTCGTAGTATCCATCTTTGCGGCAGCGATCGCGCGGCGAGCGCGGGTGGAACCCCGTCGCCATGACTTCGCGCCCGACCACAAGAGCACGGAGGATCAGTTGAGCGTCAGTCCGTCCCCGGACGAGAGGTTGTTCAGGCGGGATTTCGTGACCATTTGCACGATCAATTCCCTAGCATATTTTTCCATTTATCTCATAGTGCCCATCCTGCCCGTTTACCTCGAGGAAAAGGGATATTCAAACGCCGTCATCGGCGCCCTCATGGCCATGTTCACCGTAGCCGCCCTCCTGCGGCCCCTCTTCGGCCGTACCGCCGACAAACGTGGCCGCCGCATCGTGCTCGTCTGGGGCACTCTGACGCTTGGAGCCTCGACCTTCCTTTACGCCGCCTTCGGCTCGGCTCTGCCGCTCTTCTTCGTCCGTTTCCTCAACGGCATCGGGCTGGCCGCCTTCCACACCGCCGCCTACGCCATCATCGGCGACCTCGCTCCATCCACGCGGCGGCTGCAGGCCATAGCGTTCTTTTACATGTCGGTTGACCTGGCTATCGCCACCGGCCCCATCGTCGCGAAAGCCATGGAGAACGCCTGGGGTTACGCGGCTGTCTACCTCCTGGCGGGATGCCTGGCAGTGCTGGCGTTTTTTGTATCCCTGGCCGTGCGAGAGACGCGGGTCACGGGAGAAACGGAGGGGGAAAGCGTGCGCGCGCGCATGAGGATGACCCCGCTGCAGAAGGCGATCTTCGCAAGCACTATGGGCTTCACCCTCACCTTCGGTGCCTTACAAGCCTTTATCATCCTCTCCTCCGAGGCATCAGGCGTGGAGCGGGGAGAGCTCTTCTTCACCGTCTTCGCAGTCACCCTCATCGTCTTCCGCCTGGGCATGGGGAGGAAAGCCGACCGCCTGCCGCGGCAGCCCCTCATAATCACCTCCGCCTTGATCACCCTGGTGGGACTGGCGGTGATCGCCGTCGCCGGCAACCTGCCCGCCATCATCGCCGGCAGCTTCATCTATGCCCTGGGGTTCGCTTATCTTCCTACAACCCTTTCCGCCCTCCTGCTGGACCATACGCCGGCAGGCGACCGCGGAGCCGCGCTGGGTATCTTCATGGCCGTATTCGACATCGGCATCTGCCTGGGAAGCATCATCATGGGACCCCTCGCAGACCTCTGGAACTACACCTCCATGTACTTCGCCGCCGGCGGCATCGCACTGGCCAGCCTGGTCTATTTCTTCCTCAAGGCCATGGGGACACGGGAGACGGCCGGAGACTAGGACGCCCATCCTCGCTCAGCCCGGCGCAGATGCGGCCGTGCGCGGCGCGGGCGGCGCGGCAGGCTTTACGGCTTCGGGCCGAGATATCGTTGTGGCCGGCGCGCGCAGGGATTAGACTATGCTTGACGCGGCGCTTGGCGCGGCATCCGCTCGGGAGGCCGGCGCTTATCGCCAGGCCATATGGGGATGACGGTGACGGACCGTTGATATCCACGGGAAGGGACGAGGTCAGACGGATTTTGCGCTACGGCGAGGAGGTGAGGTCGGGCATGGATGTCAAGATGAGCGACGCCGTGATAAATGGTATAAACATCCATTATCGTGAGTACGGGAGCGGCGATCCCCTGCTGCTGATCATGGGGCTGAGCGCCAACGCCGACTGGTGGGGCGAGGAGTTCATCCAGCCCCTGGCGGAACGCTTCCACGTGGTCGCCTACGACAACCGCGGCGCGGGAAGGTCCGGCAAACCAGAGGGTCCTTACCCGGTCCCGCTCATGGCCGAGGACGCGGCGGGGCTCATGGATCACCTGGGGTGGGAGTCTGCCCACGTGCTGGGCGCATCCATGGGTGGCATGATCGCTCAGGAGCTTGCGCTGAACCACCCGGACCGCGTGAGGCGACTGGTGCTGTTCTGCACCAACTGCGGGGGGCAGGAGCAGGTCCTGGCAAGCCCCGAGGTCTACGCCCTGCTGCACACCCCGAGGGACGGCGTCACCTCCGAGGACATCGCGCGCATGTCTCTCCCCCTGCTCTTCCCGCAGCGGTACATCGATGAGAACCCGCAAAAGATGGAGGAGTTCCTCAACGCCTACCTCAAGGCCCCCATCGAGCCGCGGTGCTTCGTGTGGCAGATAACGGGCGTCTCCTCCTGGTCCTGCCACTCCCGCCTGGCGGACCTGCGCCATCCTACCCTCATCGTCACCGGGACCGAGGACGTGCTCATCCCGCCGCCGAACTCGCGTATCCTGGCGGATGCCATACCCAACAGCAGGCTGGTTCAGATCGAGGGCGCCGGGCACGGCTTCCAGTCCATGTTCCCGGAGGAAGTGGCCGCCGAGGTCCTGGCCTTCCTGGAGGGTTGACGCTCAATCCCGGCGGCGGCTGACGCGAAGGGTCGGGGTCTCTTCCCAGCTTATCAAGGCCGCGAGGCAGGCGCGCACTTCCCGGTCGATGTCTTCTCTCTCCAGCAGCGATGCCGCTCTGCGGGCATCCAGGCGACTCGCGTCCTCCCAGGCCCCACACTGCCGCAACACACGTTCCAGCTCATCGCGCTGCTCGCAGCCGTCAGGCGGGAGCTTCGGCGCCCTGCCGCGCGATAACTTGAGCATGCACGAACTTCCCTGAATGTTGTCCACGGCGTGATAGGAGGAGAACTCCAGGATCTCTTCCCTCAACTCTCCCAGGCGCTCCTCCGCCTCCTTCTTGCGCCTCGACCATTCGGCATACTGGTCCGCCAGCTGAGCCCCCCGCTCCATCCCCAGCTCGCGCTCCCGCATTTCCATCACCATGACCGGGTGCTTCCTCTTGGGGCAGTATGCCTGCAGCTCGCACCAGCCGCACAGTGCGCTCTCCCGCGCGGGAAAGTCCTCGCACGACTCTATGGCACGCACGGTCGCGGCCGCCTCCGCGGCTATCCTCTCCAGGTCGCTCCTCTCCCTGCGCAGTCTCAACTCGCGGTCGAAGGCCAGGTAATGCCAGACCAGCTCGACCTCGCGGGCGTCCTCGAAGGCATCCTCCACCGCCAACTGGTATAGGCTGAGCTGGCGGTCCCGCTCCAGGTCATGCCGGGACGGCAGGGTGGTGGAGGTCTTGTAATCGTGGATCTCGTAGCGCCCCTCCCCCAGGCTGTCCAGGCGATCGAGGATGCCGGTGAAATCCACCCGCTCGCCCGAGGGGTGCTCGAGCGGTATGACCACTTTCCTCTCCAGCCAGACCGGCGCGCCGCCGGCGAAGGGGTAATGGCGCCGGTGATAATCCCTAACGCAGCGCAGGCCGGTCTGACGGTAGTCCTCGACGCAGTAATCCTGCCGGACCACGAAAACGTCATCGCTTATGGTCGTATCCCAGAGGCTCTGATAGTAGTCGGCGATCTCGTCCTCGCTCGGACAGCGCGACATGAGCACGTCACGGTAGAGCTTCTCCAGCGCTGCGTGCACCGTGCTTCCCATGAACGCCTCGATACTCTTCCGCCCCGTCCGGATACGGTCCACATATTGCAGGCGGTATTTGAGGGGGCAGTTCTGATAGGTCTCCAGCTGGCTGTGCGAATATGCCATGAAAGAACACCTCCACCGCAAGTTTATCCGCGCCCTGTGACAAAACCGTCATCGCCGCCGCTTTCCTGCCGGCTCCTTCGTCCGGCGCGAACCGGAACGGGGCTGCGAGGAGGGCACGGGAATGCGATAATCGCCGCAATGGTCAAATGGCCACGCGTTTACCCGTTAGGCTAAACCTATAGTTTATAGTAATATATATATGCTTTCTCGCGGGATTTCTGCCTGAATCCCCCCGCTGACGCTATTCTCTATCTCACCCTTCCCGCCGGACTTCCCCACGCGTAGAGACAGCCCCATCCGCGCCAAGCCCCATGGATACTGGATCACAGCCGATTGCCAACTCCAAAGAGACACGCTTCACCGCTAAATCCCCATAAACCAATAACCTGGACTACAGGTTTAGATATTTGAGA
The DNA here is from genome assembly GCA_028697145.1 of Actinomycetota bacterium. Classification (GTDB taxonomy): domain Bacteria; phylum Actinomycetota; class Geothermincolia; order Geothermincolales; family RBG-13-55-18; genus SURF-21. The sequence continues at coordinate 50,845 of JAQVFR010000009.1, forward strand.
TTTCCGGTATCTTTTCCCCTTGTGCCCAATGCGATTATCCGGCGTTTACGAAAAACCATACAAGATGCGGACTTCCAGCCGGATGGAAAAGAGAGGGGCCGGTCGCGCCGGCCCCTCCCGTTGCATGTTCTCCCCGGGTATCAGCCCTCCTCCGTGACCTCCCTTATCATCATCTTCCTCGTCCGGCGGGTACGAACGACCTTCTTGATCACCCGGTATCCGACGTAAGCCCCGATGACGATGGGGACAACCTTCTTGGCCTGTTCCAGGACCTCCTGCATCTGCTTCTGGCGTTCGTCCGCCTCCTCCTTGGCGATCTCCTGCAGCTCCTGCGCCGTCTCCTTCATCTCCTCGCCCGCATCCTTGATCGGCTGCATGACCTCGTTGCCGAGCTTGGGGATTTCTTTCGCGGCCTTGCGCGCGATAGCGACCCCGATCGCGGCTATAACTGCCCCCAGCAGCAGCGAGCCCGCCACAACGATAAGGGCGGAAAGCCACAGCCGGTCCAGCGCTATGTTCACCAGCAGGATTATCACGGCAATGATGTACACGGACGCTACGGCAACGACGGTCAGCCCGAAGACGGAGATGCCCGCGCCGATCCCCATGCGGGTTCCGGCATCCTTCGCCTTTCTCTTCAGCTCTGTGCCCTCGGGGCCCTTCAGCCTCTCGAGTTGCTGCTTCATCCTGGCGCTGAGCCCCACCATACGCTGCAGGCGCTCCTTCATCTCCGCAAGCTTACTCACCCAACCCTCCTCCTTTCCCCTGCAAGGTCGGCACGTATATGGTTAATACGGAATTCACCCCGTCTTCATGCACCTTGACGTATGCGCTAACGTCCGCGCGTTTGGCTTGTTTCACTCATATATTACACACTTATCTTCTCCAATATAATCCCTTAGACCTCCCGCAATAGGCCTTATTTCCCTGGATTCCGTGGCCGGAGGGTTGTTTTTCACCCCCAGTCTGTGGGTATATAAAGCTTATGCCACAAGCGAACTGGGTCATCATCTTACACTTCGTATTGTTGTGGGGCAGCGTGATAACCGGCCTCGCGGCCGGGTGGCGCATCGGTATACCCGTGCCCGTCGCCGTCCCCCTGGGGCTGCTCGTGTGGCTTCTTGGGCTTCTCTACAACGTGAGCATCATCCAGCGCCGGCGGCGCGGGCTGGCCGTTCGCCGCCCCGCCCTCGGTCACCGCGGATTCCTGAGGATATCCGCAAGGACTATCATGAACCTGGGGGTGGCCATCGGCTTCGGGTCGTGGCTTACCCTGATCGTAGCGGCTATTCTCATCCCGTTCTACGCAGCCGCAGCGCGCAGGAGAGAGCGTTACCTCGATTACATGCGCACCGGGATGATGTCGGACGCCTTCCCCGACCGCGTCGTCAGACATTGACTGCCCGCCGCCGCCATCCGCCGGCGCGGTCATTCACGCTTCCCCGCCGGCCGCATGCGGCCAGAAGCGCGCCATCATATCCAGGGCTAGGGCCGGCCAGCAGAAGTCGGCTATCCTCCTGCCTTCACCGCTCCGGGAATCGTAGTATTCGTGGAAGCCCTCACGCAGGACCATGCGCACCACCCTCGCGGTCATCTCCCGCGCCTCCTTCTCGTAGCCGTATTCCCCGAGCCCGATGGCGAGCATCCAACAGAAGTTGATCCACACGCAGTGCCCCGACCAGAGGCGGCGGTCCACCCATTCTCCCTCCCCCCGCAACTCGCTCTCCGGGTTAAAGGGCACGGGGTACTCGGTCCAGAACTCGTCCGCGTTCAGCAGGTGTTCCTCTATCACCCTCTCCGCCCTCGCGCCGCTGCAAAGCCCGCCGAACAGCGGCATGAGCGAGTCCGCGGTCTTGCGCCGGGCCAGCCGCGGTCGTTTTATCCCGAAGCGGGGGAAGTAACACCCCTCCCTTTCATCCCAGCACAGCTCGTCCATGGCGTCCATCATCGCGCTCGCCCTCCTCGCGTACCTGTCCTGCTCCTCTCCTTTGCCGAGCTCCCCCGCCAGGTAGGACATGCTGCGGCAGGCGCGGATGGTAAGGCAGTTCATGGTGAGCTCTTCGCACGCGAAGCGGTCGGCCGCGGCCAGCTTCGCGGCGTCCCATCCCTTGAGCAGGTTGAAGGCGAAAAGGGCGGTGGGGTAGAGATGCGACCTCAGCGCGTTCCTCCAGCCGCTGCGGTCGAGCCCCATGGCGCTGAAGAACTGGGGGGACATGTCGGTGCCGGATTCCCAGGGGTGGAAGATGGTGACCAGGCCGTCGCCGTGCGCGTTTCTTTCCTCGAGGAGGAAGTCCAGGCTGCGGCGCATGCCGTCCCACGACCTCAGCAACCACGCTTCGTTCCGGGTACGCCTGAATACCATCTCGGCCGCGAAATGATAGCTGGGCGGATCCACCATGTAGGACGCGCCGTTGCGGTCGAAGCCCAGGCGCACCAGCAGGGTGAGCATCTTGCGTAAGCGCGGTCGGGAGGCATGATGGGGAAGCAGCGTCTCGTGGGGAAGGTGACCGTGCTTGCCCTCCTGGCGGAACAGGGTCTCCAGCTCCCGCTCCGCCTTGACCGCGTCCAGGTGGGTCATGGCCGCGGCATGAAAACCGCTGTCCCAGCCGAAGAGCGAGGGATAATGGTCATGGGAGGGCATGTGGTAATAGACGTCGCCCCGGTCCACCTCGTTCAACGCAAAGACTCGCCGGGCTTCGCTTGCCAGCTCCTTCCAGTCTTCACCCGTTAGGGGGGCGGGATCGTTCAAGGCTCCGGGGGGTTGAGATAGGCGGGGACCCCGTACACTTTTTCGTATGCCCTGCACCACGGGCACACCTTGAGTTTTGATTCCAGCCTCACCACCCGGTTGAAGAAGCCCTTGCCCTTTTCCCTGCCGACCCTGCAGGCCGTGCACTTGCTCCTGCAGAACTCCGCTCTCTGCAGGGTCTTCTCGTCGAACTGCCCGGTTGCCGCCGCGTCGTTCTCCGCCATCTCTGCCCCTTTCTCGTCCACCGTCTGGCACAACCTCGCGAAAGCCTGCATACCCGCGACACACAGGCGGCCGCCGGAACCCCCGTGGATTTTCAGGCTCTTTCCTGGGGAAGGCTACCTGAATATTACCCCGGGAAGGCGGGCGTGGAAAGGACCCGGTCCCGGTTTGGCCGCATCGCCGCCGGGTTTCTCCGGCTCCTGCGTCCTTTCGCCACGGGCCTATCCCCTGACTCTCACCAGCAAGACGCCGGGCTCGGGCGTCTCCCAGTCGAAATCGGCCCCTTCTCCTCCGCTGACGGCGGCGACCATGCCCGCCACCATGGGCGCGTTGAAGGGATTGCGCACGGCCACGCCGGCCTCCAGTTCCTCGCGTGAGGGGTTGTCGGAATCAGGTATCCCGAAACCACGCACCTTCATGAAAGAGAGGTTCCCGAGGTAAGAGGGGTGGCTGCCGATAAGCTTGCGGTAAGTCTCGAACGAAAACCTGGAGACCATGAAAGGTATTTCCTCGCCCAGTTCCCTCTCCAGCTCGCGCAGTATGGTATTCAGGCCCTCCACGTCTATATATATTATCCATTCTCCCGTGGTCTCATCCATGATCTTGCCCTGCGCGACGTCCCAGTGGAAGTTGCCTACCCCCAGAGGGACGCCGCAGGTTCCGCAGCGGTCGAAACCGGCCCGGGCCGGCGCCTCGGGGGTTCTCTCCAGCTCCAGGCGCTCCTCTTTCGGCAGGTTGTCATCGACGTATAGCTCCAGATACCACACGTCACCTATCTGCCCGTACACGGGCCGGCACCTTTTCCCCTCCAGGCTCTCGAATGCCCCGCACACGTCGCCGACGAACAGGACGGGGTGGTAAACGGAGCTGACCCGGCCGACGAACCTGATGCCGGGTTTATAGCTCAGCAACCGCGCTTTGGCCAGCCCGATCATCGCCGCCTGGCGGATCATGATCAGATATCCCAGTCTGCGGAAAGGCCTGAGGCGGGCGATGGCCCCCGTGATGCCGGATACCACGTCGTCCACGTAGAGCTTTGCATCCCGCCGCTTGGCGTCGATGATGATGTGATCGATGGGCACTCCCAGGGTTTCGCCGATGTGGTCGAGGGCGCCCGCGAAGACCTCCCTTTCCACCAGGATGCCCCTGGACCCGCCGAGGCGGCTTTCCAGGATCCCGTCATCCCGCCAGCGATGCATGAAAGCGATGCGCTTGGGCACCCCGCAAGCCCCGCATCTCGTCAGAGACAAGTCGTTCACCCCCTAAGCAGATCAACCCTAAATATACCAATAGGATAGCACGGCCTCGTATGGAACAAAAACGCTGCGGCCGGAACGGTGGAGAAAAAAGGAGAGGGAGCCAGCCTGTAAGCCGGATCCTGTACCCGGACTGAACCGGGCGGTGGTCATCCATCTGGGACCGCCGTTACCGGCGGCCTCGAGCGGCCCACCCGAGCCTCGAGCGCTGCGGGCCACAGCATCGGCTCCTATTTGGCCTTGCTCCGGGAGGGGTTTACCTAGCCGGCCTGTCACCAGAACCGCTGGTGGGCTCTTACCCCACCTTTTCACCCTTGCCTGCCGGCACCGCATGCGCAGCACCGGCGGGCGGTTTCCCTTTCTGTGGCACTTTCCGTCGGGTCACCCCGCCTGGGCGTTACCCAGCTCCCTGCCCTGTGGAGTCCGGACTTTCCTCGAGAGCGGCTGCCGCCGCGCCCGCGACCACCCGGCTGACTCCCTCCTCTTTGATTATAACCCACGGGTGTAAGCCATCTACTCACCCGAGAGCTTTTCCATCTCCTTGTGGGTGAGAAAATCGCCGGCCTCTATCTCCTTGCGTGCTTCCTTGCGCCTGGCGATGAGCTCAGGGTGGTTGGCCAGGATAAAATCCTCGAGGTCCTCTTCCGAGAACGGAATGAGCATGGCCCTGGGCCTGCCGTGCCAGGTTACGATGATCCACTTGTCCTCCTCGGCGACGTCGCGCACCACGGCAGACATCTGCCCCTTCATCTCCTTCACTCCCATAAAGCCTATGGATGAGGGAGGCTCCATGGCCTCTATCTTCATGTGGCCCGCCGATGCCTTAGTCTTTGCGCTGCCAATGCCTCTCGCTGGTGGATAATATGAGGCGATTATCAGTCGTTGCTTTTCTTGACCGTCAGCGCTTCATTACAATATCGCGCATCCGCCATGCCCTTCCTTGCCCGGCGTCGCGGGCATATCCCGCTTATCTTCGATGGAGCGAGGCTATAGCCGGCACCCTGTTGAACACCAAGATGCCTAAGGGCAGAGTTATGAGCGCTACGCACAGAAACCAGCCTAGAAATATCGCCGCCAAACTGAAGGCGAGCCCGAAAGGGTAGTATATGACCCTGACCCAGAGCGGGAACTGCTCCGCGTTCTCCAGCTTTGCCGTGTAGCCGGATTCGTCGGTTATCACCCGCATGTTCCTCTCCCGCGCCTTCAGAGAAATCGCCCCCGGGACTTTATTCAGCATGACCACGCCCAAGGGGGCGAAGACAACGGTAGCGTACATGACCCAGGAGAGCAGCGCCCAGAAGAGCCCGAACCACCAGCCGATGAAACAGAAATACAGGGCTCTTATAATGAGCCCATGGGTCTTCACCTTGATCACAATGGGCTGTGGTGTCTGGGTTTGCTGCACCATAATCACTCACCTCCGTAAATATACCTAATCTAAAGGGTTTGGCGATGATGCAAGGTTGTTCCTGACGAGCTGATGTCAATAGACCCGGTTACGATTACGACAGCGACGAGAGCAGGTCCGGAAAGCCGCAGCGGGCGAGCAGCTCCTGCACCGTGCCGTTGAGCATGGCCTCCTCCGCCTCCCGGCCCAGTGCGAAGAACTTCAGGTCGTCCAGGAGGGCGGGGTGATACCCGAACCCCACGGGGAAATCGGTGCCGTACATGATGCGCCGGGGGAAATCCTCGAAGAGGCGGAAGAAATCGCCGTAGTTCTCCTTGACGTCGTCCACCTCGAGGCTGGTGGCCATGGGCGGCACGTCGTCGCTCACGCTCACGATGTCCTCGTAGAGGCGCATGCAGGATATGGAGTTGGTCATGTCCAGCCAGAAGTTGGGGTATTCGGAGAGCAGGCGGTGCGCGAGCTCGAAGCGCGGGAAAAGGGCGTGCACCGCGACCAACTGCATATCGGGGTAATCGCGGATGACCGCCTCCATCTCCTCCAGGTCCATGTACATGCCGTAGAAGACGTCGAACCCCGTGTGCACCAGGAGCGGCCTGCGGTGCTCGTTGAGCACCTCGAACATGGGGCGCATCTCCGGTCCGAAGGCCGGGAAGCGCTGCGCGAAGGGATGGAGTTTCATGCCGACGAAGCCGTACTCCTCGATGCAGCGGCGGGTCTCCGCCTCCTTGTCCGGCGTCTCTATGTGCACGGAGCCGAAGGGTATGGCCTCCGGGATACCGGCACAGATGTCGCGGTTGAAGCGGTTGAGGTCCGCCGTCTCCTCCTCCCAGAGGGGAAAGACGAGGTTGAAGAAATACGGTATCTCGGAGTCGCGGAGATTGCGCAGAATGTCCTCGGCGGTGATGTCCTCGCCGATGGGAAAGCCGGGGGTGAACTTCTTCACCCAGCGCACCAGGCCGGCCATGCGCCGCGGCGGCATGATGTGCACGTGGGGATCGACCCAGGTTATGCCGTCATCGATGCTGCGCGTCCTGCCGCTCTCCCACCTCATGGCCTCTCTCCTTCCCTGCCGTCCCGCGAGTACGTGCCGTCTCCTCCAAGATTATATATCAAGAGGAAATCGCACCGGGCGGCACCGCCACGCGGCGCACCGCTTCCGGCTGGTGCAAGCGGGCGCGGGGCTCTGTTAGGATAAACGGGATATGTGTGGTGGATGAAGGCGGGAAGGAGATGACCTTCGCATGCGCAGGCTCGTGATGTCCCTGGCCATGTTGCTGGCAGCCCTGCTCCTGCCCAGCGGATGTGGAGGCGACGGCCTCGAGAGGGAAGTGGCGCAGCTCCTCGCGCGCCGCAGCGGGGAGATAGATTCTGTCGCTTACGCCTGCATCACCGAGGACGCGGGACTTATCTACCGCGAGGTTTTCGAGCTGCGCTTCCCCGACGAATACAGGTACAGCTTCTACGAACTCGGGGGCGGTCAGGGGCGGCTGGTAAATCATGCCACACAGAAGGGAAGCGACGTCTACCGCGCCCGCATCATGCGGGCCGGCGGGGGCGGGACGGACTCCCTGCGGGTGGAGAGCCTGTCGCACGTTCCACCCATACGCTGTACCGGCGCTTACATGTCTCTATATCACCTCGTCGGCAACGTCGATTATTTCCAATCCGTTATCTCCCTGCTCGAGGGGGGCGAGCTGCGGGTCACGGGCACGGAGGACCTGGAGGGTACCGCCACCTACCGCCTGGAGTCCGCGAGCGGGCTCACGCCGGGCATGCGCATCTGGCTCGACGCGGAGACGGGGCTCCCCGTGAGGAAAGAGCTCGACTTGAGCGAGGGGCGGGTGGTCGTCTTCCGCTACGAGGACGTGGTGGAGAACGCGGATTACGGGGAGGCATCCTTCCCGCCGGACATCACTTCTATGTTCGGCGGATTGGCGGCCGAGGCGGAGCCTGCGCAGAGAGACGGTGCGTGCCGCCACATCGATATCGGGAGCGCCCTGGCGGAGGCCGGGTTCCAGCCCCTGCTGCCGAGACTGGACGGTTTTGAGCTCGCCGGCGCCTTCGTGCGCGAACCAGCCGCGTCAAACCTGTCGGCGTCGGAGGAGTCCGCCCGCTTCCCCGCGGGCTTCCGCGAACTCTACCTGGTGCTGCGCGACGGCTCGCGCCAGGTAGAGATCCGCCAGAGTCCCTACGATCCGGAGTTCTCTTACTACACCACCGGACTGGGGTCTCTCGCAGGCGCCTACCTCACGCACCGGGAGGTCTTAGGGGAGGAAGCCGGTGGCGCCGCGTACACCGCGGCCCTGGACTGCCAGGAGATGCGCCTCACCCTCGACGATGTCGAGATCATGGTCACCGGCGACCTCTCGCGCGAGGAATTCGAAGCGCTGGCCGTGCAGCTGCGGGAGATGTCTTTGTCTTCGCCCTGAGCCGTCCCCGCCTCAGCGGCTGGGCTCGATGACGCGCAGGGACCAACCCAGCGGCGTGTGGTAGGGTGGCTTCCCCGCCAGCGCCGCGTCCACCGCTACGGCTGCTTCGTAGGAGAAGGCGTCGAGCATGCGCTCCCCGGCCTCGGGCGATGCGCCGCAGGGCTCGCCGATATAGGTGGAGGGCTGTTTCTCCGTCACCCAGGAGAGCATGAGACCGGCGTGGCTCAAGTCCTTTCCCAGTTCCTCCGCGCCAAGAAAGCTCAGCAAGCGGCCAATGGTCCCCATGACGAGGCTGGGCCAGCGGCGCGGGTTGATGGAAACGCGCGGCAGATCCCTCCATTGCGGGCGCACCTCCGCAGGGAAGGTCCTCAGCATGAGGGAGGTCTCGTTGAGCCCCGCGTGGCTGTCCTCGTCGTCGCCGCACGCGCCCCTGCCGGCGCCAAGGCGCGCGAGCAGCTCCGGGTCCAGCTCCACCATGCGGCGGAAGAAGGACAGGAAGGGGGCGATGATCTGAAAGCCGTCCTTTTCGTAAAGCCTCTTCACCGCCTTGGCCGTGGCTATCTGGTGGCGCGGTCCGCCGTGGTTGTCCGTGACCAGCAGGTAGCGGAACCCGCGTGCGGCGAGGAAGGAGGCGTTGGCGCGCAGGACGAGGTTTATGGCACGGCTGTCCACCTCGATCGATCCGGGGATGGTGTCGCTCCCGACGTAGTAAGGGGGGAAGAGCACGTAGTCCAGTTCGGGGTGGCGTTCCCCTATCTTCTCCAGGGCACGGTCCCTGATCTCCTCGGCGATCCACACGTCGGTGCCCAGGGGGAGGTGGGGGCCGTGCACCTCCAGCGGGCTCAAGGCCATGACGAAGAGGGTCTTGCCCCGGTCGAGGGCGTCCACTTCCGGGCTCGTCATCTCCGCCAGAAGCAATCTTTTTCCAGCCATGGGGTGATTATACCATCCGGAAGCCCATGTCCAAGAGCGCGTATGCGTGCCAGGCCAGGCCTGGCTTCGCCAGGACTGGCGCTGGACACTGTTGCGCCCCCTTGCGGGGGTCGCAATCGCTTTCGCGATTCAGTCTGTCGTATGTGGTAGCGAATTCAGATGATATAATGGCGCCGGGAAAAAAGGACGTGGTAGCATTGCGTTTCGACTACGAGGAAATCGACGCCGTGATCAACGCCCGCTCCCTGGCCATCGTGGGGGCGTCGGCGAAGCCGGTCAAGTTCGGCTCCCTCTTCACCATGTCCCAGCTCACCTACGGATTCTCGGGGCCGGTGTACCTCGTCAATCCCGGCGAGGACGAGATCATGGGGCAGAAGGTCTACCCCGACCTGGCCTCGCTGCCGGAGGTGCCCGAGCTCGTTTACCTCACCATCCCCGCCCACCGCTCCATGGACATCCTGCGCGAATGCGCGGGCCTGGGGGTCAAGGGCGTGATCATCATGGCCTCCGGCTTCCGGGAGATCGGCGAGGGCGGCGAGGCGCTGGAGAAGGAGGCGCTCGAGATCGCGCGCCGGGGCGGCTTCCGCATCGTGGGGCCGAACTGCTTCGGCATCTACAACCCGCGCAACCGCCTCGCGCTGCTGCCCGGCTACGACTTCTCCTACACGCCGGGCGACGTCGCCTTCATCTCCCAGAGCGGCGGCTTCTCGGTGCACGTGGGCCGCCAGTGCAAGAGCCTGGGAATCGACTTCTCGGCCATCGTCAGCTTCGGCAACGGGGCGGACCTGGACGAGACCGATCTCATCCGTTATTTCACCGCCGATCCCCAGACCACCTGCATCGCCGGCTACCTGGAGGGTACCGCGGACGGGCGGCAGCTCATGCAGGCGCTCAAGGAAGCCGCCGCGTGCAAGACGGTGGTGCTGTGGAAGGTAGGAAAGAGCGAGTCGTCGGCGCGGGCGGTGGTGTCCCATACCGGTTCGCTTGCCGGATCCGCGGAGATATGGGAAGGCTTGCTGCGCCAGTGCGGCGTCATCGAGGTCTCGGGGGTGGACGAGATGTGCGACGTCCTCCTGACCCTGAAGCACCTGGGGCGCAGCCCGGGCAGGCGCCTCATGCTCAGCGGGGGCGGCGGAGGCCTGGGGACCTATGCCGCCGACCTGGCGGATGAAGCGGGCCTGGAGGTGCCTCCCCTCGCGGGAGAAAGCTTCTCCCGACTGCGCGAGATCCTGAACGCTCCCGGAGCGGCGGTAGGCAATCCGTTGGACATAGGAGCGCCCCTCATACACCTCCCGGTCTTCGAGGCGGCCATGCGCGAGGCGGCCGCCAACGCCTCCACCGACATCCTGGTCTTCGACATCGCCCTGAACTTCGCCTTCGGGCTGGGCGGCGAGGAGGGCTTGAACGCCGCCATGGACGTGCTCATCGCCGCCCGCCGCGATTACGGCAAGCCGGTGGCGGTGGTACTTTATTCCAGGGCGCTGGGCGGAGAGGACATCGCCTTCGAGGAGATGCAGCGCCGCCTGCAGGACCGCCTGCTCGCCGGCGGCGTCCTCGTCTATCCGTCCATGCCGCGCGCCATCCGCGCCCTCTCTCTCGCGAACTCCTGAAAGTGAGCCTGCTCGAACGCTTTCCCGATCATTGTCTTCCGCTGCTTTAGCGCGGTACACCCATAACTCACTCAGCAGGTTCTCGTTGTGTTTCTCCCCGAAAATGACAACTTGACATATATCTGAGATATATGTTACATAACGTGATACAACGTAACACAACGTAAGCTATATGGGAGAGATATATTGCGCAACTACCTCAACACCCACCATGTGGCCAAGAGCCTGGGGGTAAACGTGCAGACGGTACGCCACTATATCCGCCAGGGAGAACTGCGCGCGGCACGGGTGGGCAAGAGATACGTGGTCACCCAGGAGGACATAGACGACTTCCTGGAGGGGCGAAAACAGAAGAGGTCCCTGGAGAGCATCGGCCTCACGGACAAGGGGCGGGAGGCAGTGCGCAGGATCAAGGAGGACGCGGACAGGATCCTCGCTTACCTGAGGGAATGTCCGGGAGCGGGGACTTCCGAGATCGCCGCCGCCCTCGGCCTGGAGGACATGGCGGCGCAGCGGGCACTGCGCAGGCTGGAGGCAAGGGGAATGGCTTATTGCGAGCCATCGGGTGCGAAGCCGGACAGGGTCAGCGACCCCTGGCATGCCGGCACCGGACAGTCGGAATAGCGCCCGCCTCGGCGGCATCCCGGCTTCGGGACGGGCATCGCCGCCGGATGGTATCCAGAGCGGCCTGAAAGGGGGAAAGGGGAATGACAGAGAGCAGCCTCGGGATACAGGAATACCTGGAGACCTATATCCCGGACCTGGTGGCGAAGCGCATGGGGGAGAAGCCCGTGTCCGATATGGAGGGCACCGACTTCACGCTCAACGTCACCATCAAGGGCGAGAAGACCTTCTCGTTCGGGATATCCATCAAGGACGCGAAGGAGATCTCCGTGATCGAGGGGGGCATCGAGAACCCCATGCTGGAGGTGGTCCTCTCCGAGGACTTCGTGAAGCCCCTGGTGGACCTGGCGTCCTCCTTCACCGGGCGCAAGCAGTACGACGCGGTCAGCCAGACTAAGGGCACGGTCGATTTCGAAGTGGGTATGCCGGGTGACTGGACCTTGCCGGTGCAAGCCGTCTTCAACGGCGCCTCCCAGCCCAGCCTGAGGATAGCGGGCTCGTCCAGCGATCTAGCCAGGATCGCGACGGGAGAGCTCAACGGCCCCACGGCCTTCATGCAGGGGAAGATAAAGTTCGAGGGCGACATGGCCTTCGGCCTCTCCCTCGGCAGTATCTTCATGTAAGACGCCGACCCGACGGGATGCGCGGTACAACCATCATGGATACGGAGAATCGAAAGAAGGCGCGCGGGTTCTCGCTAGCGCGCGCGGACGGAGAGATGGCCTATATCGTGGAGAAGAGCGATCACGGGACGCTGGCCGCCTGGGCGATCGCCTGCGTCGAGCGCGTCCTCCCTTACTACGAGAAGGAATATCCCGAGGACGATCGCCCCCGCAAGGCCCTGCAGACCTGCCAGGCGTGGATAGACACGGGGGTCTTCAGTATGGCGGTCATACGCGAGGCCGCGCTCGCGGCCCATGCCGCCGCCCGCGAGGTCGGAGAGGACAGCGCCGCCCGGTCCGCCGCCCGTGCCGCGGGCCAGGCGGCGGCTACCGCGCACGTCCCCGCCCATTCCGTCGCCGCCGCGAACTATGCCTTGCAGGCGGTCCACCGTGCCGCAAGTCCCCCCGACGCGGACGGCGCCGTTGCCGCTGAGCGTGACTGGCAATACCGGCACCTGCTGGCATTGAGGGAGGGGCGCTCCGCGGGGTGATCTTTCCACGACGCCTCGCGTCATGCCGTGAAGCGGGCGGGCCGTCCTAGGCGTCCCGCAGGCGGTCCTTCATGATCTTGCCCCCGGGGTTCATGGGCAGGGGCATGTCGGAGATGACCACGAAGTCGGGGACCTTGTATTCGGCTATCTTCCCCTTGCAGAACTCCAGGACTTCCCCGGCGGTTATGGTGTGGCCGGGCATGGGAAAGACCACGGCCTTTATCTTTTCCCCCAGCACCTGGTCCGGCACCCCGATCACCGCCACCTGCAGCACCTTGGGGTTCATGGTGATGAGGTTTTCCACCTCCACCGAATACACGTTCTCGCCGCCCCTGAGTATCATGTCCTTCTTGCGGTCTACGATGGTGTAGAACCCCTCCTCGTCCTTGACCACCACGTCCCCCGAGCGGTGCCACCTGCGCCCCCCCTCGTCGATGACGAAGAACTCGCTGGTCTTGTCGGGAAGGTTCCAGTAGCCGCGGCATACCCCAGAGCCGCTGATGAGCAGCTCGCCCGGCTCTCCCAGCGAAACCTCCCGCAGCCGGTCGTCCACCACCTTGAAGAGGGTCGGGGGCGTCGGCCAACCTATGGACGTCCCCCGCTTGATGACCTGCTCCGGGGGCAGGATGGAGCCCGCGCCCACCGAGGTGGTCTCGGTCATGCCGAAGCCGTTGCCTATCTTTGCGTCGGGGAAATCCCTGAGCATGAGCTCTCCCAGTTCGGCCGGCATGGGGGACCCGCCCTGGAACATCAGGCGCAGGTTTCCGGCTTCCACCAGTTTCCGGTAGTTGGGCTGCATGCGCAGCAGCCAGAACATGGCGGTGACGCCGACGAAATAGTTGACCTCCTCCTCGATCATGGCCTCGATCACCTCGTCCGCCTGGAAGACAGGCATAACCACGGCGCCCGCGCCGAGCAGGCAGATGTTGAACAGCGTGTGCAGGGCGGTGACGTGGAAGAGGGGCACCGATATCATCTGCTTGATCCTGTAGAGCTCGTCCATGGAATATTCTTCCGGCATGAGGTAGGGCATGCAGCTCAACTGGGCCATGGCGTTGGCCACCACGTTGCGGTGGGTGATGATGCTCCCCTTCGGCCTCCCGGTGGTACCGCTGGTATAGCAGATGCTGCAGATGTCCTTCTCGTTTACCTCGACCTTGATGCAAGTCGGCGCCTCCCTGGCCAGGAGGCTGGTAAAGGGAGGGCACCCGTCGATACCCTCGTTGCCAGTGACGACGATCGTCCTCAGGCCCTCGAGACGCTCCCGCAGTGGCTTCACGCGCTCGTACAGCTCAGCCTCCACGATCAGGGCCCCGGCGCCGGAGTCCCGCAGCTGGAAGCACAGCTCCTCCGTCTCCAGCCTGGCGTTTATGACCACCGATATGGCCCCGGCCGCCGCGATGGCCAGGTAGCTTATGCAGAACTCCGGATTGTTGAGGAGGATCATGGCCACGCGGTCGCCCTTTTCGATGCCGTGGTCCTCGATGAGAGACTCAGCGACCTTCCTCACCGCTTCGTCCAGCCTCTTGCGCGTATATCTTTCACCCAGGGTAGGAAAGATGAATATCTCCTCGTCCCCATACTTCACGAGGCCGTCCTGGAAGATCGCCATCAGGTTGGGATACCTGCACGCATAGGCCGTCTCCAGTGCCCCCTCGAACCATTCGTCGATCACGCCTTCCCTCGGCCAACCATCCTTGAGCATGGTTCCCCCTTAAAGGTATAGAGATCAGCGTACTGGCAGTAAAGTAGAATAACCTTCAATAAGATTATTGCGTATCGAGCGGATTTTGAGAATAGCCGCGCAAAGGGTTCTCTGCCGCTTCACGAGGATATTCTCCTACCGGAAATAACCTGCCAATATTGTGGACACGACCGGGCGGGAGGCAATCCGGCACGTGCCGGGGCAGCCCCGACGCTTATCCCTTGTTCCTGTGGGGAATAACAGTGCTGTACTTGGTGGACCGCGAGCGGCCCAGTGGAAAGCCGCGGGAAAGGGGGTACGGCTCATGATCAAGGTCAAGCGCGTTTACGACAAGCCGTCGCGGGAGGACGGCGCGAGGATACTGGTGGACCGGCTCTGGCCCAGGGGCCTGAGCAAGGAAGCAGCCGCTCTGGACGCATGGCTCAAGGACGTCGCACCCAGCGACGAACTGCGCAAGTGGTACGGCCACGACACCTCGAAATGGGAGGAGTTCAAGAAGCGGTACGCGTCGGAACTCGCGGGCAAGGAAGACCTGCTCGAGAGCCTGGTGGACAAAGCCCGCGATGGTGCGCTCACCCTGCTCTTCGGCTCCAGGGAGGAGCGCTATAACAACGCCACGGCTATCAAGGAAATGCTCGAAACAAGGCTGGAGGAGAAGGGGGTTTCCTCATGATGCCCATAGGCCCCCTCATGACCGAGCACCGTCTCATCGAGCGCATGGCGAAGCTGCTCGAAGGTGCAGCGGTGAACGCGGGAAGCGAGAAGCGCGTGGACGCGGTGTTCATCGACCGCGCCGTGGATTTCTTCCGCACCTACGCGGACCGCACCCATCACGGCAAGGAGGAGGACATCCTCTTCCGGGAGCTGGAGAAGAAGGGCCTCTCCGAGGAGCACGAGAGGGTCATGCTCGAACTGGTGGAGGAGCACAGGTACGCCAGGCGCAAGGTGGGCATGCTGGTCGAGGCCAGGGAGGTTTACCTCGCGGGCGATCCCGGCGCCGCCAACGAGATAGAGGCGATAATCATGGAGCTGGTCGGTTTCTACGCCGCCCATATCACCAAGGAGGACCGTCACTTCTTCATACCGGTGATGGAATATTTCAACCGCGACGAACAGGACGCCATGCTCGAGGAGTTCCGCGAGTTCGACCGCGGGATGATACACGAGAAGTACCGCAAGGTGGTAGAGTCATACGAAGATAAGAAGCGAGGCTGAAGGAACCGGAACACGGGATAAGGAAGACGGTCTTGGCGGGCAAGGAAAAAGTGCTCATACTCGAGGCGCGCTACGACGCGCCGCTGCTCGAGAAGCGCATGCGCGAAGTGCTCGATGCCTTTCCCCTCGAGCTGGAGGGCAAGAGCGTCCTGGTCAAGCCGAACGTCCTGGGGCCCTGGCCCGGGGAGAGCGGCGTCATCACCCACCCCATGTTCGTGAAGGCCGTGGTGGCTTCGCTGCAGGAGAGGGGCGCGCGGGTTCAGGTGGGCGACAACCCGGGGATGCGCGGTTACGGCCGGGTCGGACGTGTTCTCAAGGACACCGGGCTGGAGGAGGCGCTGGGTGATGACTTCGTGAACATCACCGCCTCACCGCGCCGCGTCCCCATACGGTCGCGCTTCGTGGATGAGACGACCGTCTCGGCCCAGGTGCTCGACTGTGACGTACTCGTCTCCGTCCCCAAGTTCAAGACCCACGTGAGCACCATCATCACCGGCGCGGTCAAGAACAGCTTCGGGTTCCTGGTGGGAGGAGAGAAGGCGCGCATGCACGCCGTAGCCCCGCGTCACCGCGACTTCGGCGAGCTCATGGTGGACATCTACCAGTTGCGCGTCCCGGACCTGGTGATCATGGACGCTGTGACGGTGATGGAGGGCAACGGCCCCTCATGCGAGGACATCCGCGAGGAGGGCAAGATGCTCGCGGCGCGCAACGGCATCGCGCTGGACACGGTGATGGCTTACATGATGGGCATCGAACCTTCCAGGGTGCCGCTGCTGGTGACGGCGGGAGAACGGGGCCTCGGTCCGGTCAGCATGGACGACATCGAGGTGCAGGGTCCCCTCGAGAGGTTCAGGGGGTTCAAGCAACCCTCCACCGTGCCGCGCATGGCCTGGACCGCGCCCTTCCAGGGCCTGGTCTTCAAGCTCGTCTCCCGCCATGCCCTGCGCGCCGACCCCGGGCGCTGCACCGGGTGCCGCACCTGCGAGAAGGGCTGTCCCGTCGGCGCCATAGAGGTGAAGGACTTGCCCTCGTTCGACGCCGCAAAGTGCATCAACTGCTACTGCTGCTACGAGCTGTGCCCCGAGCACGCCATCGTCCTCAACCGCTTCATCCGGCTCATCCAGAGGTAATATAATCGCGGCACAGGTCGACGCCCTGCTTGGGGTTGAGGGTCCAGGCGTCCGCGCCAACGTAGTCCCTCACCTGCGCGGTTGTGGGCCCTCCCCCGATGATCACGAAGCGCCCTTCCCGCAGGCCGCTTTCGGCCAGGGATTCCACCACCTCGCGCATGGAATCGAAGGTGGGGGTGATAAGCGCGGACATGGCCACCACGCGCGCGCCGCTCTCCGCCACCTCCCGCACGAAGGCGTCCGGGGACACGTCCACCCCCAGGTCGCGCACCTCGAAGCCCCCCACCCGCAGCAGGGTGGCGGTGATGTTTTTCCCGATGTCGTGGATATCGCCGCGCGGCGTCCCTATGACCACGGTACCCAGGGTGGGTCCCGCCGTGCCCCGCTCCAGCATGGGCTCCACGCGCGCCACCACTTCCTTGAAGATCTCCGCCGAGATGATCAGCTCGGAGAGGAAGTATTCCCCCGAGCTGTAAAGCTCCCCCACCAGTTCCATGCCCGCCCTGCACTCATCCAGGATGCGCAGGGGGTCCGTGCCCTCAACGACGGCCCGCTCGACCAGTTCCTCCACTTCCTCGTAGCGCAGCTGCGTGAAGGCGCGCGCGACGGCGCCTTCCGGCATGCTGACCTCGACCGCCTCCCTGCCCGCCGCAGCCGGGCGCGGCTTCGCGACCCCCGTCTTCTTTCCGCGGTAGGACTTGCCGGTATCCACCATGGCCCGCAGGTTCTCCGCCTTCACGTTCACCGGGCACTCGCACCCCGTGGTGAGCATGAATCCGCCGCCGTCCCCCACCTCGTCGATGAGGCGGCGGCAGTAGGCCTCGACGTCTTCAGGGCTCCCCAGGGTGAGGAGAGCGGCGGGAACGTCGCCGCTGATGCACGTGTGCCCGCGCAGTATCTCCTTGGCCTGGAAGATATCGGTCATGCCGTCGAGGTCGCACACGCACTTCCCCGCCGGGAGGCGGGTGAGGTACGGCAGGTTCATCCCCCAATCGGTGTCGAAGTGCAGCCAGGGCAGGATGCCCTCCGCGATAAAGGCATCTACGTACTCCTGGAGGAAAGGCCACTCGAAGCGCTCGAACAGCTCCAGGGGGTAGTAGAAACCGGATCCCCGCTCCAGGACGATGAAGGCGGTCATCTTGCCGTTGTTCCCGCACACCTCGACGGCGTTGGCGATGAGGTCACCGCAGGAGGCGCGCATGGCCGCCTCCACCTTGTCCGGCACCTCGTAGAGGTCACGGGTGAACTCCACCAGGGTGCGGCAGAGAGAGAAGGCCATCATCACCGAATCCACGGCGACACCCAGGAACACAGGCATGCCCTCAGCCTCGCAGATCCTCATGTCCTCGGTGTAGAAGCGGTTGGAGAATCCCTGCATGGCCACGAGCTTCTCCCACGATTTACCGCTCATGGACTCGTAGTTCTCCTCCCAGAAGGCGTTCCATCCCAGGGCGGCGATCTTGTCGTAATCCTCGCGGGAAAAGAGGGGCCTCTCATCGATCTGGTACAGGGCGTCCTCCGGGAGCTGCCGGCCGGGGATGAGGTTGCGCACCGGCGCGCCGCAGAACTTCCCCGGCAGCATGGGGTAATAGTAGTTCGGCTTCGATCCCACGTCGTAGCCGAACTCCCGGAAGCACCAGATGAGCGCCTCCCTCGCCGCATCGTGGTTCCTCCAGGCCTCGCCCTGGGTGATGCCGTAAAGGCGAGGCGCCGAGGTCACCAGGATGGGGAAGACCGGGTGGCGGTCCACGGGCTCCAGGGCGATGGCCGCCTGCATCCTCTCCTCCACGGTCATGGTCTCCTCGATCATCAAGGCCTCCTTCCCGCGCGTACGAGCCGGGCCACGGGCGGAATCAACGGAGCAGGGTCAGCGTAACGGCGCGCCACCACCATCGCCCCATCTCACGGTAACCACCAGGGACCCGTGTGGCGGCTTTCTCTAACCCTCTCCCTTTAATGCCTCTAGGGCCTGGATGGAAGATCTCGGCCCCAGGGATATATGCGTCATGCTGACCACCATGGCGATGCCCTGGTTGATGAGGGCCATCAGCCAGTTGTCCCACACCAGCCAGATGAGAAGGTCGATGATGGTGATCACCACCAGGCTCAGCGCGCGGTTGGGCCATGCCCTGTGCTCCTCCTCGGCCGCCGCCTGGCGCTCCAGTACTTCCATCGCCTCCTGCAACCGCTCCCCCTCGCCGCTCCACCGGCTCTCGTCCTCCAGTTGCGCCAGCTTTTCAGCCAGCGGCAGGCGGTAGAGGTTGAGGAACCCGGCGACGGTGATCTTGCCGCCGCGCAGCCACCGCAGGGAGGATATCCACGTCCCCAGGAAGCCGAGGGAGACCAGGATGAGTATCCCTATGTCGGCTCCCCTGCCTTTTTCATCTTCCACCGTCGCCACCAGGAAGGCGAACACCGCGATGAGCACCAGGTAAAAGATGGTTGTGCCTATGAAGTACTTCCTGGTCTTGTCCAGAGACTTCCTCAAGGCCGCCAGGATCGCGGCCAGCTTCGCCCCCTCACCCGAAACCGTCTCAGTCGATGCCATCTCGTCTCCTCTCCCGCAAGCCGACCAGCCTCCGCCTCTCCCGATAATCTTCCGCGCAGCGGCGGGTTCTACCTTCCCCGGAGCGCCCTGCTCCGCCTGCAATAGTGAGGATGCCCATAAACAAAGGGGAGCAAACAAGGTTCAACGCAAACAGGCGGAGGTCCGCGACCTCCGCCTGTTTTACGCCTCTAGTCCCCCTTGTCTCTCGACACGGGGGCCGGAAACTCAATAGCGGTACGAGCTCCTGGACTCGGTCCTCTTGGGCCTGGCCTCGCTCACGTTGAGCGCACGGCCGTCCACCTCCTTGCCGTTAAGGGCCGAGATGGCGGCTTTCGCCTCGTCCCCGTTGGACATCTCCGTGAACCCGAAGCCCCTGGACCGGTTGGTGTTGCGGTCCATGACCACCTCGGCGGAATCTACCGAACCGAACTCCTCGAATAGTGCCCGCAGATCCTCTGAACTGGTTGAGTAACTGAGGTTCCCCACGTATATCTTCAAAATCTCTCACCTCCTTCGCCTAAAAAAATCCCGAGGATACGGGTCTCCTCGGGAAGACGAAAGATCTAACCTAAAAAACCAATACGGCAGTATTATAACAGAAGCCGGCTGGTTTCCAAGCCCTTTATCTCCCTGCCGCCGGGATCCACGCCTTGACGGCGTGTACCACAAGCCGGACTGCGGGATACACCCGGTGGACGGCCCAGTGAAAACAGTCCGCCACCTCAGGGCAGTAACCGCGCCCAGGTCCGAGCCTTTGGCGCCGATTCCCGGTGCCCGGCATCAATCCACGCCGATCATGACGTTGCTGGCCTTGATGATGACGTAGACATCCTTTCCCTCGGCCAGCCCCAGGCTCTCGGCGGAAGCCTTGGTGATGATGGACACGACCTCATCGCCGCCCGGAAGTTCCACCTTTACCTCGGTGTTGACGGCGCCGGGCGTAACGGCTTTGACCTTGCCCTTGATGACATTCCTGGCACTGATCTTCATATTTTCACCTCCTGCCTCCAAGCGTAATAGCGTTCTATATACATTGTTCCCCGCGAGGGCAGCTCATAACCCGCCGGGGCCTCCCGTTCGGGCATCCTCTAATCGAATACGTAGAACAGGTGGCGGCCGTACCTCTCGACCCCGAAGCCGTCGATGAACTCCTGCGTGCCCTCCTCGAAGAGGAAGGCATCGAAGTCCCGGGCTCCCTGGATATTCGTATCGGGAAAGACGGCGGGATTGGTGACGATCACGGAATAGACGTTGAGCAGGCCGGCATCCCCCTCGACCATCACCTCCAGGTCGAGCGCCTCGTCCAGGACGATAAAGGTGGCGCGGTCGGTGAGGGTGTAGGCGCCCTCGTCCTCGGCGATCCTCAGGGTATAACCCATGCCCTGCCCGCTCTCCCGGTACCAGTCTCCCCCGGGCTGGATCCCCGCCCGCTCCCACACGCTCATCTCCATGGCATGGGTGCCGGAAGCGTCGCCGCGGGAGAGGAAGGACCCGGCGTCGCCGCTGATGCGGGCGAACGCATCGGCTGCGTCCGTCATGCCCCTGATGCCCGCCGGATCGGAGGATGGCCCCACGATGATGAAATCGTTGTACATGACCTCGCGGCGGCTCTCCCCGTAGCCGGCATCCATGAACTCCTTTTCCGCCTTGGGCTCGTGGGTGACGCTCACGTCGGCCTCGCCCTGCCTGGCCATGAGCAGGGCGGCGCCGCTTCCCACGGCCACCGTCTTCATGCGGTAGGGATATCTTTCCTCGAAGCGCAGCACCAGCTCGTCGAGGAGTCCGGAATCGAGCACGCTGGTCGTGGTGGCCAGGATGAGCCCGCTCCTCTCCTCCTCCGGTATCCCCGGAGAGCCGCAGCCGTAAAAACTCCAAGCGAGCACGACCGTCGCCAGCAGGGCGAGGAGGACGAGGGCGGAAAGCGCGCTTGCGCCTCTTGCCTTCATCTCGCGATCTCCATCCTGGTGATGCGGTGAACCCAGTAGAAACCGTCCTCGCTGCCCACGACCAGCCTCACCGGTCCCTGCTCCTCGGGGATGGGAGCGCCGTCTTCCTCCCAGGCCAGGATGGTGTCGGGCCGCATGGCCATCTCGTATGGTATCTTGGCGACATATCCGTCCCACGCCTCCAGCCTTATCTCGACGAACGGCTCTTCGACCCCCTGGTGGCGCAGGACGTCACCCAGGCGCACACCGGACCATACTCCCTGTTTCGCCATGCCGTTCGATCTCACCAGCACCGTATCCACATCGACCTTGGGCAGGGATTTTATCTCCTCCGTATCCACCTCGGGCAGCTCGCCCGTGGGATCGTCTATCTCTATGGTCATGCACTCCTCGTACATCCCCTCGATGCGCCTCTCGCTCTCCAGAAACGGCGAGGCCTTCTCCTCTTGCCCGCAGCCGCACAGGGCCGCCGCCAGGCAGCACCCGGCCAGCAATACGGCCAGGGACGCGGCAATCCTGCTCATCTCTCCTCCATCACGCTGTAAAGGTAACCCAGCAGCGGCAGCACCGCCTTGAGCGGCTGCAGGCGCAGTGACGATACCGCCAGCCAGCTCACGCAGAACGCGCCCTCCGGGCCGCTCAAGATCGCCTGCGGCGCCTCGGCCGCGGTGTCTTCCCCGGTTTCGCCCGGTTTCTGCTCAGGGGCGGTCTCCTCCGCCTGCGGCAGTTCCTCGGACGGAGCGGGCTGCGGCTGCGGCTGCGGCGCGGGCGCCGGTTCGCTCACCGCGCCGTAAACCGCCAGCGAGCCCTCGGGAACGGCTCCCGGCGCGGGCGGCTGTTCTCCAGCCGGCAGGGGCAGCACCTCAACCGCGTAGATCATCCTCGCGCAAAGCGGCGTGTTGGCATCGCCCCCCTGGTCCTTCGGCCCCGGGACGCTCTGCGGCACGATGAGCCGCAGGCTCCCCTCGTCGGCGCCGAGGGGAGTGCCGGCTTTCTCGTAGGCGATGATCACCTTCATACCTCCGCTGTAGACGGTCCTCACCTGGTTCAGGGTGAGGGAGACGGTGTACCCGTCCCTCGCCTTCACCTGCACGCCGGTCGCGCCAGGTGCCAGGCTCATCTTCTCTTCGATGAGATAGGAGAGGGGTACGCCCTTGTAGTCTGCCTCGTAATAGGTGAAGGGCTCCTGGGACTTGAGGAAGGTGTAATGGCCGGAGAAGGAGGGCATGGAGGCGAGTTCTCCCTTGGAGAAGATGCGGCCGCCCGGGTCCGCCCGGCAGCTTCCCCCGTCCCGTACGCACAGGGAAAGGGCTGGGACCAGCACCGACACCGCCACTGCAACCAGCACTATCTGCATTAGCGCCTTGGGTCTTTTCCGGCTCCCTTTTCCGCCGCCGACAAGTGAGACGATCGCCGCCGCCAGGACGACGATCCCGGCGCCCAGGAGCAGAAGCGGCAGCAGGATGGAGAAGGGATAGACCGCGGGAATATCGCCGTACACCCATATTTCGTCCACCGGCACCTCGGTCGCGTCGAAGGCCGCGCTGCCCTCCTCCACGGGCCCTATCTCGATGAGCCTGAGGTTGGAGACCCAGGACGGCTTGTTCACGTGTTCCTCGCCGTATTGCGGCATCACCAGCCTGAGCGGGCCGGATCCTTCCGGTTCGGGCTGCAGCGCCTCGCCGTTCATCTCCCAGGCGAGCATGGGGTAGAGGCCTTTCTCGTTGGCCTGTTTCAGATCGGACAAGGTGAGCACAGTGCCCACCGCCGGCCAGAAATAGCCGTCCGGCGCGATCAACTTCACCTGCGCGCCATCGTCGTCCACCCCCACATCCTCCAGGAAGGTGGAGAGGACGACCCCCTCGAACTCGGTTTCCTCTATCGTCTGCCAGTTGTTGATGCTG
Source organism: Actinomycetota bacterium (assembly GCA_028697145.1). Taxonomy (GTDB): domain Bacteria; phylum Actinomycetota; class Geothermincolia; order Geothermincolales; family RBG-13-55-18; genus SURF-21. The sequence goes on from JAQVFR010000009.1 coordinate 73,680, forward strand.
CGGTATGCGGCCCTGGTGGAGGGCCTGGACAGCACCTCGTCGTAGCCGGCAACCACGTGATCCCCGGCGCCGACCTGGCGCACGATGAACAGGGAAAGCGCGGCCGCGGCGAGAATGGCGGCAATGACGAAGAGCAGGAGCGGCTTTCTTCCCATGCACCCTCCTTTCCTAGCACGGGAGGCCCGCCCGTTTCCCGGCGAACCCTGTCGGCCTCTCCCCATGGCTGGAGCTTTAGGGCAAGAGGCTCGGAGAGCGTTTCTGCCGCCAAGATAGCACGGAACGCGGCCGTGCTGTCAAGCGGCTGTTTACGGCTTCGATCCAGCCGGATACCGGCGCCACTGGCATGAATTACCCATTATCTACCATATCTTTTCATGCCGCAGCAAGCCGTTCATCCGCCGCTTCGGGTCTTATGCCCACTATGAAGGGTGCGGGGGATGCGTCCCGGGCGGGCGGCGCTCGGGCGGCGCTCGGTCTTGACAACCCCGAAGGAATGATGATAAACAGGCACCGTACGGTTTTCCGAGCAGTCTGTCCTAAGGCGAAACGCTAAGGAGGGCTGCCGATAGGGTAGGATTGGAAACGGTCCTGCCTCCCGTGCTTGGAAAGGGAGACCAGGGAACAGGCTTTGCGAGGCGTCCTTTCCTCATGGGGTGGACGCCCCTTTCTTTCTGGTACGCCGTCCTTTCCGGCACGGAGAGGGTGGCTTTTTAATGGGCCTCCTATGGTAAGTATTGGTATCCAGTAACCGGGCGAGATGGGAGGAGAAAATGCGAAGATATCTGATCGTTCTGCTGGGAGTATTTCTTTGCCTCGCGCTGAGCGCTCCGCTGGCCGCGGTCTCGTCGTCGCCGGCGGCTGGGGGAGAGTTTCAAGCGGACGCTATTTCCGCGGCTTCCCCCAACTACCGCACCTTCACCGAGGCCGACCTCAAATCCATGCGGCGGGTGGACGGTTACCTGTGGGGAGGCCATTACACCTGCTCCAAGAACTCCGATCCCTTCACCTATTTCGAGCAGGACTGGAAGGGCGTAAGCCTCTCTTACCTGCTGGAGGTGGAGACCGGCATCGGGGCCGACACCACCGCGATCAAGGTCATAGCCGACGACAACTACGCCGTCACCCTTACCCTCGACGAGATGAGGAACAACAGCAACACCCGGGGCATGCCAACGCTGCTGGCTTACGTGAACGGTGCCCCGAGCGCGGACAACCCGCACGCGCCCGATCCGGTGGGAGCGCCGTGGGTGACGCCGGTTGCGGCTGGCCAGGAACTGGGAAGCGGTGAGGGCCCCTTCCGCCTGGTCATGCCCCAGAAGGTCGAGGGGCCCGACCCCCGTAACGAGTCCTACACCCCGGCCGGCACGGGCACGCCCAACTGGAACAAGGCGGTGCAGCGCGTGAGGGCTATCGAGGTGCAGCCGGTCCCGCCGGGGATACCGCCCATCGATCCCGCCGCCATCCCGCCGGGCGAGATAGTGGTGTACGGCAACATCCTCAACCGCAAGACCTTCACCGTGGACCAGCTGAAGAGCATCAAGCCGGTAACTGCGAGCTATCCATGGAAGAACAAGTACGACGAGACCGGGGAGACCGCATGCACCGGCATAGCGGTGGATTACCTCCTGGACTCCGTGATCGGCCTCCAGGACACGGCCAGCGACGTGAAGTTCTACGCGTCTGACGGATGGGGATTCAAGGACACCTGGACCCTGGACGAGATCAGGGCCGCCTACGGCGATGACGCCCTCAAGTTCATGCTTGCCTGGAACAAGGACGGGGAGGACCTTGAGCCGGAACCCGACGGCGACGGCCCCATCCAGATGATCAAACCGCAGTTCGCTCCCGACGACACCAACATGAGCAAGTGGCTGAAGTGGACGCGTGTCGTGGAGGTGCTTCCCCTGGGAGAGGATCCCGGCATCGACCCTACGCTGGTGCCGGCCGACCGCATCATCGCCTGTGGGGCCATCGACGCGGGCAACGTGCCCGACGAGTGGTACTTCGCCGAGGGATGCACGGGATTCGGCTTCGAGACCTGGCTCTCCATCGCCAATCCCAATCCCTGGCAGACCAAGGTCATCGTGGACTACTTCATCGAGGGGGAGACGCCGCAGCAGCAGGAGCTGTTCGTGGCCCCCCGCAGCCGCACCACCGTCAACGTCGAGGGAGTCATAGGCGCGGGTAAGAACGTCTCCGCCCGGGTCGAGGGCTATCACGGCGATTCCATCGTGGTTGAGCGCGCCATGTACTGGGGCGGCCGGGCCGGCGGACATTGCGCCTCGGGCGTGAACTCCGCCGCCGCCACCTGGTACCTGGCCGAGGGCTGCACGGCCGGAGGGTTTGAGACCTGGGTGCTGCTGCAGAATCCCGGGGATACCGCGGCCAACGTCGACATCACCTATATGACCGAAGCCGGAGAGAAGGCGGGCGCGCAGGTGGTGGTGCCCGCGAAGTCCCGCAAGACCATCGATATCTCCACCGACGGCGTCGCCGACACCTGGAACGTGTCCACCATGGTGGACTCGGACCAGCCCGTCATCGCCGAGCGTGCCGTTTACTGGGGCGGCCGTAAGGCGGGCCACTGCGAGACCGGCGTGACCTCGCCCGCCAGTGGGTGGTACCTGGCGGAAGGTGCCACCGACGGCGGCTTCGAGACCTGGGTGCTGGTTCAGAACCCCAACGACAACCCCGTCCTCGTCGACCTGACCTTCATGACCTCGACGGGGCCCATGGACGGGCCGCAGGCTTTCGCCATCCCGGGCAACTCGCGCTACTCCTTCAACCTGGGCGAGTCCGTCGTCGACTATAACGTGTCCACCATGGTGACCTCCGAGGGAGGGGACATCATCGCCGAGCGCGCCATGTACTGGAGCGGCAGGGCCGGCGGTCACGACGCCCACGGCCAGCAGCAGGCGAAGTTCAGGTCCTTCCTCGCCGAAGGGGCCACCGCGGGCGGCTTCGAGACCTGGGTGCTGCTGCAGAACCCGGGCACCTGCGACGCGACGATTAGCATAACCTACCAGACCGAAGCCGGAGCCATCGAGAGGGAGCCACTGGCGCTGGAGGCGGGCAAGAGGACCTCCATCGACGTGGGCGCGGAGATAGGGGAGACCTACGACGTCTCTACCCTGGTCCACTCCTCCGCCCCCATCGTGGCGGAGAGGGCCGTGTACTGGAACGGCCGCGTGGAGGGAAGCTGCTCCACGGGTTACTCCGCCTGGTGATCGCGAGACCGAAAGGCAGAAACGGGCAAAGGCCGCCAAGAGAGAAAACCGGCCCGGAATGAATATCCGGCCGTAGATTTCCTCCCACACAATAAGGGGGGTCCGTCAAGGGCCTCCCTTATTGCATTCCCGCCCAGGCATTGGGGTCAAGCCTCGCCTCGTGCCTGAGAGAGCCGTGAACGCGGGCACAAACCAGGATATCCCCTTTTCTTTCCGCCCATCGTTCTGGCGATATCTAGAGGCAATCCCGCGCATGCCATCTCGCCTGGGGCGTGGTCGCCTCAGGGCGTGGATAAGGTCTCGTCCAGCCAGTCGAAGATGCGCTGGTGCGCCAGGAGCATGGCCCCCATCTGGCAGTGAAGCCCGGCCCCCTCCTCCGCGGTGAAGAGGATGAAATCCTTGGGGCAGGTGAGGGCGTCGTAGAGCCTCTGGGGCTCTCCCTTCATGCCGGTGTCGTGATCGGAGTCTATTACCAGGGTGGGACAGGCGATGTCCTGCGCCGCGCCCTCCATGCTGTACTGCGAATAAGCCAGCATGAACGCGCTGGGCGAGTCCACCTTGAAGGTGAACATGCCGTTGCCCATGAACCAGTCCAGCTGGATGCTCTCCTGCATCGCCTCCTGTATAGCCTGGTCGAAAGCATCCGGGTCCTCGCGGATAGATGCGATGAGCCCCTCCGGGGTCCCGCCCGACGGATCGTAGTACTGGGCGAGGACGGAAGCAATCGGATACCAGGGCTCGAAGACCCCGCCGTCGGCGATGAGGGCGGCGAGACGGAGCTCGTAGGCGGCCCCGCGCGGCGCCAGGTACCCGCCCATGCTGATGCCGAAGAGCGCCAACCTGTCCGGGTCCACCTCCGGACGGGAGAGGGCGTAATCCACCACCGGCGTGATCACCTTCTCCCAGTCGTAGCGGAAGGGCAGGCCCTGCTCGCGGACGACCTCCCCCTGCCCGGGGCCCTCGAAGGTCAGGCAGTTATAGCCGCGGCGCACGGCGGCCACGGCCCCGCCGCAGTACAGCTCCTCCTGGGTGCCGTCGAATCCCGTCTGGATGATGATGGTAGGCCGCGGCACGTTCGAGTCGTCCACCCTGTAGAAGTAACCCGGTAGGGCGGTGTCCTCGTAGGGGATGCGCACCGCCTCGATGGGCGGGTCGAAGAGGTCCGCAGCCGCCGCGAAGCAGTCCCTGCTCTGCGCCGAGCTCTCCCTGATGCGCGGGTCGGAGGGATCGCCGTGCAGGTAAAACTCGGCCATGGCGTAGTAGGTGCCGGCCCTGAGGTAAGCCTCGCGGGCGCTCACCGTGTGCCCCCCGGCCAGGCTCTCCTCCGCGATGCCGCGCACGCGTTCCGCCGTCGCGTACCACTCCTCGTACCAGGAATTGACGTCACCCTCTTCTATGCGCCAGGCGGTGGAGAGGCACTCCCCGATGTCCGCCCCTCCGTAGGCAGTGTCGCCCAGGACGCGCGTGAGCTGGAACTGCAACTCGGGATCGGAGAAGACGAGGTTCTGCCCGTTGTGGTCATCAGGCTGCGCTGTTTCTCCCCCGCCGCATCCGCAGAAGACCATTAGCGCTGCGGCCAGCATCATTCCCAGGATGATCGCGACGACCCTTCTCATCACCTGCTCCTCCCCGCTTTTGGCTTTTGTTTTGACACTCTTGTTCTCGGACGAGAAAAGCTCTTACCTGAGGCATTGGGGTCAAGCCTCGCCTCGTGCCTGAGAGTGCCGGCATACGGCGATCCCGTCGCCTCCGCCAGGGACAGCCTCGCGTTTACGATGCACGGCGTTTCCGCGATCGACCCCGGACAGCGCCATCTCCTGCGATCCTATCTGCTCACGGCGTCTCGAAGTAACTCTCCAGCGGCGGCAGCTCGATGAGGTCGAGGTTGGAGAAGGAGAGGCCGAGCTTACCGTCCTGGATGTCGCGGATGATCCGCGTCACCTGGTCGTTCACGGGTACGGCGACGCCGGCCTTCGCCGCCGCGGCGGAGAGAAAGCCGTTGATGCTCTCCACCTCGCAGGGGAGGCCCTTCTCCAGGTCCTGCAGCATACTGGCCTTGGCGTCGCGGAAGTCGCCGGTCAAGCTATTGAGAAGGTTCCGGGTGCCCGCGATGTCCTGCCTCGCGATATCGACGAGGATGCCGGGATCCGCCCCGCGCATGGGCTCCATCGCCACCCCCAGCGCCCGCGCGGTGAGTATGGTCTCGATCATTATATAGATGACCGCGTCCGTGGCCTTCTCGCTCTCCATGATCTTGCCGCCGGTGGCGCCCAGGGCCGTTGACATGCCGGATGCCGCCACGTTGAAGAGGAGCTTGGTCCAGCGAGTGCCGGTCAGGTTGCTCGTGATCATGCCCATCCCGGCGTGATCGAGGACGCCCTTCACCTCCTCCAGCCTCTCCGTGATCCTCCCGTCGAGCTCCCCGATCTCGTAGCCCATCTGGTCGGGATCCGAGGTCATGCGGGAGACCCCGGGGCTCACCTGCTCCGCCGACCACAATACCGCGCCGCCCAGGGTGCGCTCGCGGCCCACGAAAGAGGCCACCTTCTCCTCGGGGACGCCGTTCTGCAGGGTCAGGATCACGCTATCCTCTCCGAGGTGGGGCAGGACCTGGGGCAGGGCCTGCTCATCGTAGGTGGACTTGGTGATGTATACCACCAGGTCGTATACCCCCTCCATCCCGTCCGGGCTCACGGCTCTCACGGGCTGGGTAACATCCAGGTTGCCGGTGATGCGCGCGCCGTTCTCGTTCAGCGCCCGCACCGTCTCCTCCCTGGCATCCACCATGACCACATCGAGCCCGCCCCTGGTGAGCAAGGCGCCCACCACCGTGCCCAACGAACCCGCTCCAACCACCGCTATCCTCATCTTCCCCCTCCTTTACGCGTCCGCAACGCGTTTTTCGCCGCAAGCGGTCGATCTCCCCCGGGATGCCGCGACAAGGCATCCCCGATCCACCCTTCTCCGATCCGGCCCGCGCACACCGCCCTCAGGCGAGCAAGGTGGTGAGCTCCTTAACGTCGTCGAGCGCGTCGAGCCCCATGACCGTGTCCAGCAGCTCCTGGCGCTGTGCGTCGTCGAGGATGTTTCGCGTGCACACGTAGAGCTTGTCCCGGATGTCGATGGGGTTCTGGTAGGAACCTCGCATGGCCTCGGTGAACCTGCTGAGACTCCGCCCGTCCTTGAACCTGAAGGTGACCTCCCCCGCGTTCACCCCCTCGTCCATCTCCCTCTTGTCCAGGAAAGGATCGGCGGTGAATCGTATGCGCTCGAAGAGGGGGCGCAATTCCGCGTCCACCATGCGCTCCTTGCTGAACTGAGCCTCGGTCAGCTCCCCGTCCGCGATGGCCACGGCCAGCGGATAGGTCGAGTTGAAGAACAGCGCGGTGCTGGTGAGGTAGTCGCTGGCGGCGATCTCCTCTATCAGGGCCACGAGTTCGTCCACCGGCTTGCTCAGGAGCAAGGTGACGGTGGGGCAGCGCACCAGCACCTCCTCGATGTCGCGCCAGTCGATGGCGTTCTCGCGCAGCAGGTCCAGGGCCGAGTCCACCAGGGCGTCCAGCCAGCCGCAGCAGGGATAGAGCTTGGGGGAATGGGTATCGGTGCGCCAGTCCTCCCCCAGCCCCTCCACCATGACCTCGAGCTCGTAGCGCTCGAAGATGGCGTTGGAGAAGCCGTCGGGATGCTCGATGATGGCGCGGAAGCCCTTGAAACCGTGGGCGGCCAGGGACGCCGCCGAGATGCCCGCGTACACCGGGGCCCCGGTGACCATACCCTTGGTGGGGGAGAACCAGCCCGCGAAACACTGCGTCATGGGAGGGAAACAGGATATCCCCACGGCGTCGGTGAGAGCGGTGGCGTCCAGCCCGAGCAGTTTCCCGGCCACCAGAGCCGCGTCGATCTGATGGTTGGGGCAGGAATTCGTATAGAGCCGGCTCTTGATGTACGCCTGGCCCGTGCGGCCGCTGACCTCGTTTCCCGCCACCAGAGCGGTGAGGAGGTCCCTGCCGCTGGCGCCCGCTGCCTCCGCCACCGCCAGCGCGGTGGGCACTGTGGAGGCCCCTGTGTGCTGCGACAGGAGGTAGTCCTCCCATTCCAGTATCTGGGCGGCGAAGGCGTTGGCCATTCCCGCATGGCGCATGCTGCTCTTGAACCCAGCGCCCACCACCGTGGACTCCGGCCTGTCTTCCCAGTCGCGCAGGGCGGCATAGAGAGGCGCGCTGGCGGTGCTGCGGCTGCCGGCGTAGGTGGCCGCGATGATGCCGACGATCTGCTCCTTGGCGCACTGCAACGTACGGTCGGGGATGTCCTCGAAACGCAGAGCGTGGACCCACTCCGCCAATATGCGCGTAACCTCGACGCTCATCTCGTTCCCCCTTTCCTCTATCCCTGCGGGAGATTGACCAGGGCCTGGATAATAGTGGAAAAGCGTTCGACCAGGGCCATCTCATGCAGGGGGACCGCGTCTCTCTCCGGCGCGAGGTCGAAGCGGAATATGGTGGCGTAGGTCCTGGTGCCGCCGAAGATCTTCTCCCACTGCTCGCGCGTGGTGCGCATGCGGGCATGGGCATAGGGGTCTTCCCCCTCCTCCACCTCGAATCCCTGGGGGGAGATGGCGACGGTGAAGGAAGGCCCGCCTTTCTCGCTCAGGACCAGCTTGCGGTGGAGCAGGTCCTCGATGATCCCCATCTGGATCATGAGGGGGGTGAGCGCGTTCCACTTCTCGGACACCCCCATGATCATGTCGCGCAGCGAATAAGCGGTGCTTCCCATGACGTCCTCCCTTCAGGCGCCTTTCGTGCCACGGCTCATATCAATTATATGGGGTCGCGGCCCTGAAAGTTGTAGGAGCAAGCCGGTTGGTCTATACTTGGGACCGCATGCAGCCTATTCGCCGACTGAGGAGGGAGAAATGAAGAAGATCATCATCACGCTGTTAGTGCTGGCCCTTTCCGTCTCGGTGCTTGCTCTCGCAGGATGCGGCGGGAGCGATTCCGGTGATGGGGACAGCCCGGAGAAAGTGGTCGAGCAGTTCATGAAAAGCACTGTTGCGGAGGACGCCGACGCCGTTTACGACCTTCTCAGCGAGGCCGACCAGGCAGAGGTCACCGACAAAGAGGAGCTGGTGGCGGGCTCCGCGGACGCTATCGACAGTTACACAGTGGGCAAGGCCACCATATCCGGTGACGAGGCCCGCGTGCCGTCCACCATCGTGCTTACCGACCTCGACTCCACGCTGGAGTTCGACGTGGTCCTGGTCAAGGAGGGTGGAGCATGGAAGATATCCCTGGAAGGAACCGGGGCTTCCATGGACGATGCCTTCGACAAGATCTTCGAGGATATGGACCTGGAGGACCTGGAGGTCTCCGAATAGGCCTGCGCCACAAATGAATTGACCGTTGGATTGACCGTCCCGCTCGCCGGGACGGTCTTTTCCATGCCCTCGATTCGCGGCGTCAGGACGCCGGTCGGCTCCCTTCCCTTACCACAGGTTGATTCGCTGAACACCTGGTACACGAACCACCCGTCCTCCCGGTTCAGCAGCTCGAAGATCACATCCTCGCTGTGCGCGGGCACCTCCTGCCCCTCCGTGTCCAGGTATGCGCTGTAATCCAGCTGAGGTAGACGGTGAGCCAGTCCCCCTCCTCGTCCGTGCTGCCGCGCGCATGGCCGCTAGGTCAGGGCCTCCCGCGTCAGGCGGTAGTCCAGCAGGGCGCGCATGGCGCGGGCAGAACGCGACGCCGATGGATAAGACGGCACGCCGAAGTCGATGAGGCTCTGGATCGACCTGCTGCGCGCGCCCGCCAGGGACATCACCGCCAGGGGCCTGGCGTGCTGCCTGGGAACCTCGGCGAGCCCGGCGAGGAATTCCTGGTAGCCTTTTCCCCACTCCTCCTCCATCGCCTGCATGGCGGGGAAGCGCTTCTTCAGGTTGACCATGAAATCGGAGGCCCCGAATATACCGTAGATGAAAGCTCCGTCGACCTCCCCGGATTCGTAGACCAGCTCCAGCAGCTGCTTGAAGATGAAGACGTTGGTCTCGAAGGTGAGGTCTATGGGATTGCCGGTGAAGGTGAGAGGGCCGGTGACCGCGTCCAGTCTCTCGCGCAGCCCGGCGGAGAAGGGGGGCGCCTCCAGGCCGGCCTTCTCCAGGTGATAGGCGAGGGAGGAGCCGGGTCCTCCCGAATTGGTGATCACCGCCATGCGCCTGCCCGCGGGCAGCGGCTGCATGGAGAGTATCCACAGCATGTCGAGCATCTGGTCCAGGTCGTCGGCGCGCAGGATCCCCGCCTGCCGGAAGAGCCCGTCGTATAGCTCGTCGGGGCCGGAGATTGCGCCCGTGTGCGAGAGGGACGAGCGCGAGCCCGCGGCGGTGCCTCCCACGTAGATGGCCACCACCGGCTTCCTCTTCACCGTCTCCCGCGCCGCTGCGATGAACTCCCGGGGACGGCGTATGGCCTCCACGTAAAGTCCCACCGCTTTTATGTAGTCCTCCTCCCTGAGGTAATCGAGGCAGTCCACCAGGTCCATGTCCGCCTCGTTGCCCACGCTCAGGGTCTGGCACATCCTGATGCCCTGCGCCCTCAAGTAGGGATTGATCATGGCGGTGTAGGCCCCCGACTGGGAGGCAAAGGCGATCCCTCCGCCCATGGGGGGGTCCACGATGGTGGTCGTGTTCAGTGAGATCCTGCCGTTCATTATGCCCACGCAGTTCGGCCCCAGGAAGCGAATGCCATACTTTGCCGCTACCTCCAGGAGCTGCCGCTCGCGCTCCCTGCCCACCTCGCCGGGGACCTCCTTGAAGCCGCCGGAGATGATGATGGCCCTGCGCACCCCGGCCTTGCCGCATTCCTCCAGGATCTGCGGTACCACCTCCGTGGGCAGCACCAGTTGCGCCAGATCCACGGGCTTGTCCACCTCGGCTATGCTCTTGTAGGCGGGTACGCCCATCACCGTCTCCTCGCTGCGATGGATGGGATATACCTCCCCTTCGTAGCCCGTCTCCAGGATATTGGCGAGCTGGATGGATCCCATCTTCATGGGGTTGTTCGAGGCGCCGAACACGGCGATGGACGACGGGTACATGATTTGCTGCAACGGATGCATCGAATCCCTCCCTCGCTTCTAACCTATGCAGGCACACGTAATCATTCTAAAACAAAAGCCCCGAAGGGGGCTGGCGCGTGCTACTCGCGCTCGAAGTCCCGCGCGTTCACGCCATGGCGGCCCGGCATGGCGTCATGGGCCTTCAACGCCGCCGAGGGCTTCCTCCACGGCCTTGAGCGAGACCTTCTTGCTCACCGTAGCCCCACTGGTGATGTCCACGTCGAGCGATTGCGACGATATCACCTCGTCGAAGATCTCCCCTATCTCCTGCAGGGTCTCGTCCGACATCCTCCCGCTGTCGGTGAAGGCGATGGAGACGATACGGCCGCCCTCCACCTCGACGTCCACCGCAGCCTTGACGTGAAACACCTCGTACGCTCCCGCGTGGACGCCGCTGGCCACCCCGGAGACATCCACGTCCTTTATGCTTAGTTCACCCGCGACCTCGTTGAAACGCCAGGCATACAGGCCTCCTATGAGGCCGGCGAGCAGGAGGAGGAAGAGAAGCGCAGCGGACATCCACAGGACTATCTTCCTCCTGGAGGACTTCTCTTTCGCCGCGGGTGCGGGCGAATATGGAGGCGGCTGCGGCGGTACGCCGCCGCCCTCTAGCGGTCGCTCATCCATGCGCGTACTCCAGACTCTCTGACCTCGGCAAAAACACCCTATCATTATATATGGTCACATCGTATGCGGGTAACGCCCTTCCGGGGACTCCGGAGTGCTGGTGTGGCGCAGATCCACATGGTCCTGTCCGTTGACGATCTCGTATGCTTCCGCCGTCCGCGCAATTACGATATGGTAACTATTAACATACGGCTTCCGCGATAAACGCCCTGAAAACCGCTTCCAAGCTGGTCTTATTCTGACCGGCGGTAAGATGAAAGCGCGGCGTGGAGGCCCCAGACCTGTTAGAATAGAGGCGTTGGAACGGGCTGTCACCCGCTCTGAAGGCAAAGCGAGACGATGGCGTCGAGGCGATAAAGGATCCGCGGACCGCGCATCGTCGATTCCGGAAAGGAGGAGGCATGGAAGGTTACATCTGGGACTATCGCGATCCCTACGCATGGATGGCGAAGGTCAGGGAGGGCCTGCCCCCGCTGATCATCTCGGTGGCTATCACCGGCGGCGTGCAGGGCAAGGAGATGAACGAGAACCTGCCCGAGACGCCGGAGGAGCAGGCGGAGCAGACCAGGGAGGTTTACGAGGCCGGCGCCAGCATCGTGCACGTGCACGCCCGCAACCCCGAGGTGCAGTGGATGACCACCAGCAACCCTGAGGACTACCTCAGGGTCAACGCGATGATCAGGGACAAGTGCCCGGACATCATCATCAACAACACCACGGGCGGAGGGCCGGAGCTTACCATGGAGCAGCGCATGGCCTCCATCTACGCCAACCCGGAACTCTGCTCCCTCAACCTCGGGCCCTTCGTGCTCAAGGTCCCGCTGAAGGAACGCGCGGAGCCCCTGCCGCACCCCAGGCCGGCCATGGTCTTCGACCGCTGCCTCCCCTGCAGCTACTCGGACGTCGAGGCCTTCGCCCGCACCATGAAGGAGAAGGGCATCAAGCCGGAGATGGAGCTATATCACCCCGGACAGTACTGGGTATTCCAGGATCTGCTCATGGAGGGCCTCGTCGATCCGCCCTACGACTTCCAGTTCGTCATGGGCTTCCAGACCAGCTCCTTCCCCACCCCGGCGAACCTGCTCGGCCTGGTGAACGAGCTGCCGCCGCAGTCCATCTTCTCCGTCATCGGCGTCGGGTACTTCCAGATCCCCATGAACGTCATGGGCATCATGCTCGGCGGCCACGTGCGCGTGGGCATGGAGGACAACCTCTACTACGCCAAGGGCCAGAAGCTCAAGAGCAACGCCGAACTGGTGGCGAGGATCGTGCGCATCGCCAAGGAGATGAACCGGGAGATCGCCACGCCCGCGCAGGCGCGCGAGATGCTCGGCATCTCCCAGGAGCCCACGCAGTATTGAGGAGGAACCCGGGCGAAGCGGAGACCTCACGTCATCCAGACCGCATGAGCGAGCGGGGCGCAACCAGCGCCCCGCTCTTGCTTTTCTTCCCGCCGCGGGCCGCCTGCTCTTGGCCCTACCGTCTTCCGCGGAGGTAAAGGCCGCCTCTTTCTCGGGAAATATTCCGGCGAGCGGAGCGGAACGGTGGGCATGAAAAGGCACAGGAAAAGATATGTAGTTAATATGCGCCGTGCCCAGCCCGATAATCTAGACGACGGAGGCAGGTATGCGCGGGCACACTGCGCGACGAGTCAGGAGGTTCACATGAGGATTTCTCTTTCCGCGGCTGGGAGGCCGCATTTGTTCCCGCGGCTTCTGGCCTGCGCGGCCCTGCTCATGCTGGCCATGCCGCTTGCTTCCTGCGGCGGCGAGGCGGAGCCCGCCCCGTCCTTCAGCGATGAGATGCAGCAGGACATGGAGGCGACCGTCCTCAACCTCATGGAGCAGGCGAGCATCCCCGGCGCGATCGTGGGGGTATGGGTCCCGGAAATGGGGGAGTGGGTCGCGGCTTTCGGACTCGCGGACAAAGACGCTGACCGCGCCATGGCCACTGGCGACAAGGTGCGCATCGCCAGCAACACGAAGACCTTCACTGCAACCCTGGTGCTGCTCCTCGCCGACGAGGGCCTCCTCGACCTGGACGACCGGCTGGAGGACTACATCCCGGGTGTGCCCTACGGCGACGAGATAACCGTCCGGCAGCTCCTCAACATGACCGCGGGCATCTTCAGTTTCTCCGAGGACGAGGGGTTCCTGGACGCTTTCACCGCCGATCCCCTCATGGAGATGACCCCGCAGGAGGGCCTGGACATCGCGCTGTCCCACGAGCCCGACTTCGCGCCCGGCCAGGGCTGGCATTACTCGGACACCAATTACGAGATCCTGGGGATGATCGTCGAGCAGGTCACCGGCAACGACATCGAGGATGAGATGCACAGGCGCATCATCGAGCCCCTGGGGCTCTCCCATACCTCCTTCCCCACCACGCCGGAGATGCCCGAGGGCCATGCCCGGGGTTACGTGCTCCAGAAAGACGGGACCATGGTTGATTACACCCTGGTAAGCCCCTCGGTACCCTGGGCGGGAGGAGCCATGATCTCCAACCTGGAGGACCTCCGGGTCTGGGCGAAAGCCCTGGCCACCGGCGAGCTGTTGAGCGAGGAGATGCACGCGCAGCAGCTCGACTGGGTGGAGGTCCCCGAGTTGGCCAACGTGGAGGGAAAGTACGGCCTGGGGATAATGAGCCTGGGCGGATTCCAGGGCCATAACGGGGCCATCTTCGGGTACAACAGCACGGCGCTCTACCTGCCGGAGGATGACACTACCATCGTGGTGCTGGTGAACAAGTCCACCAATTCCTCCCAGGAATCGATGCTCATCTTCATCGCGCTGGCGCAGATGCTCTTCCCCGAGCAATTCCCCGCCCTTTAAGCTGGCGCGGCCACGGCACGGGCAGAGGCGGAGCAGGGGCGCTGTCCCGGGGAGATCTTCCCGGCGGACGGCCGGAGCGCAGCGGAACGGAGACGAGGCGATGGATAACCCGAGGAGATACGGCGACCCCCCGTACGGCGTGGTCGTGGTGCACGGCGGCCCGGGCGCGCCCGGTGAGATGGCGCCGGTGGCGAGGAAGCTGGCGCTTTCCCGCGGAGTCCTTGAACCACTGCAGACGCGGGCGAGCCTCGCCGGCCAGGTCGAGGAGCTCGGGAATTTATTGGAAGATACTGGTGAACAACCCTTCGTTCTCATCGGTTATTCCTGGGGGGCGATACTCTCCTTTATCTTCGCCGCCCAAAATCCCGCCTGGGTGAGCAAACTCATCCTGGTGAGCAGCGGGGTCTTCTCCAACGCTTACGTGGAGACCATCAAGAGGAACCGCCTCAGCCGCCTCTCGGCGGGGGAGAGGGCACGTATGGACGAGCTCCTGGAGGTCCTCGGCGACCCTTCCACCGCGGACAAGGATACGCCTTTCGCGGAACTGGGGGACCTCATAGCACGAGCGGACGCTTACGACCCGCTTCCCCACCAGAACGACGCCACCGCTTTCCAGCACGACATCTTCGAGGCGGTGTGGAGGGACGCGGAGGAATTGCGCGCCGGCGGCAGGCTGCTGGAGATGGGCAGGGATATCGCCTGTCCCGTGGTGGCCATACACGGCGATTTCGATCCCCACCCCTGGGAAGGTATAAAGAAGCCGCTCGAAGAAGTACTCCATGATTTCCGCTTCGTATTGCTGGAAAAGTGCGGTCACCATCCATGGTACGAGAAACACGCCAGGGAAGATTTCTTCAAGGCCCTGGAGGAGGAGGTCGGGCGTTGAGGTCAAAGCTCGCCCCTTGCCTGAGGGCTCTGTCATCGCGAGCGCAGCGAAGCGATCCTCCTTTTGGTATAAGCCGTGCCTTGTCACTGTCATCGCGAGCGCAGCGTGAGGCACCGGGGTCAAGCCTCGCCTCGTGCCTGAGGGATTTCAGACCTGAAGATATTGGTGGAGGAGAGTCTATCTGTTGAGGGGGTTTGTTCATGAAAGCGTCGCGTTCGATCTGCCTGATCGTCACCCTGCTGCTCGTCGCAGGCGGCCTGTCCCTGTCCTCCTGCGGAGGCGAGACGCAGGAGGGCGGAACCTCCATAGGAGATGTCGATACCTTCCGCGAGGCCCTCGAAGCGGACGGCTTCACGGTGCAGGAGGGAAAGCTGGAGACGTTCGATGTCATCGCCATGTATGGTGCAGGCCTCGTCCCCAGCTGTTACGGCAACAATGCCCAGGCTCCCTACATGTGTTACAAACTTCCCAAGGCTCCCGGCCAGACTACGAACAATACCATCTCGGATTCACCCATCAAGCCCGAGAACGCCGGCTTATGGGCGGACTCTCGCCTGCGCCCCGACGAAGCCATCGTCTTCATCGGCAAGACACCGCCAGAGTGCAGCTACTTCAGTTATTGCAGTTACATAGCGGTGAGGTACTTCCCGGAGGAAGGCCAATCCAGGCGGGTGTTCGGCAGCCTGGGCGACTCTCTGAATAATATGACCATCAGCACCGAGGGGACTCCCGGCGGGGAGGACGGTGATGTCTTCGAGAAATACACCGTGATCATCTGTACCGCGGACAGGGGGATTGACCAGAGGGTGCGTGACTCCCTCGCGTCGGCGGGATATTCCGAGGACATCGTTAATACCGACGTTATCCCCTCCGGCATGGTTAAGATGGGTCTTGACGCTGAGGACGACACCTTCACCTTACTGCACCGCCTGGCTTTTTTCGCGGATGAGCAAGCGGGCGAAGACTACATGAACAGCTCGCAGGGTACCGTGCTCCGCCTCACGCCGAATGACGATACACAGCTTGACCCGTTCGGGGTGCCGGAGACGCGGGTGCGGGGTACCGGAGATACATCCGAGTTGGACCTCATGGGGGCGTTGGAGGAACTTCGCCAGGCTATACTTGCTGAATATAGCGATCTGCAGGCGACCGAGCTCGAGACGAATGTGTGGCTGCTGCAGGGCTATAACGCTATCCAGACGGGGACCGACGCGCTTGGCGACAACAACGACACCGTCTATCTGCGCACCGACCAGTTCACCCTGGGGGACAACCCTCAGGAATTCCTCATCGTTTACGGCGTGAACCACACAGAGTCAGGAAGGTACTCCTATAATAACTTCAGCATATATGGCGCCGACATCATGAACGGGATAGCAGGCAGGGAGAACGCCACACTCGCGGGTTCCGCCGTGGAATACCTGCCGGATAACCCTGCAGCGGAGTTTCTATATGTATGCAAGGTGGCGCGCGATGCCGGTGGAGACCCCGCCGTCGTGGAGGTGCCCACGGGGCCCGTTGCTTACGGCATTCCCCTGGACAAGCAGATCTTTCTTGGTTACCGCATCTATCTGGAGAAGGAGACGAAGACAGGGCCGTTCTGGTTCGAGCTGCTCTACGACCGCGCCATCAAGTTCGACCCGCGCTGATGCGGGGGGTCAGGCATTGGGGTCAAGCCTCGCCTCGTGCCTGAGGGATTTCAGACCTGAAGATGTTGGTGGAGGAAGATCTATCTGGTGAGGGGTTTTTTCATGAAAGCATCGCGTTTCATTTGCCTGGCCGTCATCCTTCTGCTCGTCGCAGGCGGCCTGTCATTGTCTTCCTGCGGGGGTGAGGCGCAGGGCGGCAACACTTCGGTAGGAGATATAGACGCCTTCCGGGAAGCCCTGGCATCGGATGAGTTCACGGTGCAGGAGGGCAAGCTCGAGGTGTTCAACATCCTCGACATGTACAACGCCGGGCTCATCCCCAGTTGCTGGGGGAACAACGCCCAGGCCCCGTACATGGTTTACAAGCTCCCGGAATCCCCCGGACAGACGGCCCCCAACACCATAACCGACGCGCCCCTCAGGCCGGAGAACGAGGGGCTGTGGGGGGACTACAGACTGCGGCGGGACGAGGCCATCGTCTATATCGGGCCCACGCCGCCCGAATGCAGCTACTTCAGCTACCGCAGCTACCTGGCTGGGAGGTATTTCCCCGCCGTGGGAAGGTCGCAAAGGGTCTTCGCGAGCCTGGGAGACACCATCAACAACATGACCATCAACTCGACGGGCACTCCCGGCGGCAAGGCCGGCGACGCCTTCGAGGGCACCACGGTGATCATCACCGCCGCCGACAGTAGCATAGAGCAGCGGGTGCGCGCTGCGCTGCAAGAGGCGGGCTATTCCATGGACGTCGTGAACACCGACATCATCCCGCAGTCGCTGGTGAGGATGGGGTTGGAGGCCGAGGCGGACAGCTTCGTCTTCATCCACCGCGTCGCTTTCTTCGAGGACGAGCAGGCGGGAGAGGACTATATGGCGAGCGCGCAGGGAACGGTGCTGCGCCTCACGCCTCAGACGGTCGACGATCCCGATCCTTTCGCCGTGCCCGAGCTGCGTGTACGCGGCACCGGGGACGCCTCCGAGCTTGACCTCACGGCGGACGTGGAGATGTTGCGCCAGGCCATCCTGGAGAAGCACGCGGGACTGCTGGCGACGGAGCTGAAGACCAGCATCTGGCTGCTGGAGGGGTACGACGCCATCCAGAGGGGCATCGACGTCCTGGGGGAGAACCGCGACACCGGCTACCTGTGGACGGATCAGTTCACCCTCGGCGACGACCCCGAAGAGTTCGTCATCGTTTACGGCGTGAACCACGCCGCCTTCGGGAAGGCCACCTACAGCAACGTCAGCATATACGGCTTTGACATCAAGAACGGCGTGGCCGGGGTGGAGAACACCTCGCTTGCAGGCACGGCTGATGAGTACCTGCCGGGCAACCCCAACGCCAAGTACCTCTACGTGTGGAAGATAGCCCGCGACGCCGGCGGCGACCCCGACTGCCTTGCGGTGCCCACCTGGCCCGGGGCCTACGGCATACCCCTGGACGCCAATTGCTACATCGCCTTCCGCGCCTATCTCGAGCAGGAGACGCGGGTGGGGCCTTACTGGTTCGAACTTTTCTACGACCGCGCCATCAAGTTCGACCCGCGCTGACCCGGTGGGTCGGGCATTGGGGCCAAGCCTCGCCCCGTGCCTGAGAGCGTCGGGCCTCAGCGCGACCTCCTTGCTGCGCGCAACCCGTGATAGAATCTTTACGCAAGGCCATTTGGCAAGGAGGTGCGCGCGTGAAGACCCTGGTAGCCTATTTTAGCCAGACCGGAAAGACCAAGATGGTCGCGGAAGCGATCTACGAGAGTATCGAGGGCGAAAAAGAGCTGAAGGAATTGAGCGAGGTGGACAGCCTGGATGGTTACGACCTCTCCTTCATCGGCTTCCCCATCATCGCCTTCGGCCCCTCCAAGGAGGGCAAGGAATTCCTCGAGCAGAAGGCCGCCGGGAAGAAGGTGGCTCTCTTCATAACCCACGCCGCGCCCGAGGACCAGGAGGGCATCGGCGCATGGCTGGACAAATGTAAAGCGGCAGCCGCTGACGCCGAGCTGGTGGGCTTCTTCGACTGCATGGGGGAACTCTCGCAGCAGATCGCGGACTTCCTCATGAAAAACGATGACCCCACCATGAGGTCCTTCGGTGAGCGCCGCCCCGAGACCATCGGCCAGCCCGACGAGACGCGCCTGCAGCGCGCCCGGGACTTCGCGAAAGAGGTCGTGGGCAAGCTCTGAAGAACCCGCAGAATAACGGGGAGCCAGGTCAGGACCTGACGCCATCGACATAGATCAGCGAGCGTACCCGGTGGAGCAGGTGCCGCCGGAGCGGGCTGACCAGTAGGTGGCGCGCTCGCAGCAAAGGGGTTCAGCCGCGGCCACGCGCAGCGACAGCGACCCGTCGTAATAGTCGTCCACCTTCACCGTGACCCTCCTGCGTGCCGCCACCCGGACCTCGTCTATCTCCTGCTCGCCCCCGGAGGTCATGGCGCAAACCGTCGCCGTGGTGTCCACGTCGCCGGGGTTGTAAAGCAGCAACCAGGTGTCGAAGCCGGAGTGGGTAGCCCCCTCCGCCAGGTACCATTTATTGGCATGCGCTGCGGCCCCCATGGAGCAAGTGCCGGAGCGGCGCCCCGGCCCGTACAGAGACACCTCGGGCACCACCACCGTTCCCGCCTGCCCGGCGCCGTCTTCGCACAGGAAACGCATGTCCACCGCGCTTGCCGCGTTGCCGGGGTTGAGGATGGTTATCCAGGTCTCGAAGCCGTAGTCCGTGCACCCCTCGGCGAGATACCACTGCCGTGAAGGCGCACTGGTCAGGGTGGCCGTGTGCCCCTCGGAGCGGTCTGCCCAGTACATGGCGCGCTCCGCGTAAACCGGCTGGTCCGATCCCACGCTGATGCCCGCGCTCCTGGCCCAGATGGTGTCGCTGGCGCTCATGGTCAGGCGCGATCGCGCGGGGACGGTAACGGGATCGGCGTTGCGCGGCCCCTGTTCGGTATAGAAGGATATGCTCACCTCCGCGGCGGTGTCGTTGGGGTTGGCTACCAGCACCCAGGTCTCGAAACCGTAGTCCGTGCAGCCCTCGGCGAGCAGGCATTGGGGTCAAGCCTCGCCCCGTGCCTGAGACTGTTATCGCGGGTGCGTTTCAATGTCATTGCGAGCGGAACGAGGCAATCCCTTTTTAACCACACCGCGTCTCTCCCTGGGGGATCGACACGCCGCCCGTGACTCCTCGCCGCAATGACGGGGTGATCGAATTTTACTTACCGACGGTTTTTTCGCCTTTTCCCCCGCCCGGATGATAAGCTTTTCGAAGCGGACGATCGGCACTGTGGATCTACGCGCCCCCTCCCGCCGGATGGGGGGCGCTGCGGCCGTGATAGGAGGGAGGAACAGATGGAGAACAAGGACATACTCGTCGAGAAGGACGGCTACGTGACTATCATCACCTTGAACCGTCCCGATCATCTCAACGCCCTTACCTTGGGAATGCAGGACGAGTTGCTCGCCGCCCTGCAGGAGGTGGACGGCGACCCGGAGGTGCGGGCTATCGTACTCACCGGAGCAGGGCGGGCTTTCTGCGCCGGTATCGATATGTCCAGCGGCGCCACCGCCGCCGAGGACACCGTCCCCCAAGACCTGCTGGAAGAAAAGACCAGCACGGTGAAGCTCCTCTTCTCGCTGAAGAAGCCGGTAATCGTGGCCTACAACGGCCCGGCGGTGGGAGTGGGGGTCACCATGACCCTGCCTTTCGATATACGCATCGCGGCGGAGAGCGCCAAAATGAACCTGGCCTTCGTGCGCCGCGGGCTCCTGCCGGAGCTGGCCTGCCCCTGGCTCCTCCCCAGGATAATCGGCATCAGCCGCGCGGCCGAGTTCATGTACACCGGGCGCGCCCTCACAGCCAGGGAGGCCCTGGAGTTCGGCCTGGTGAGCCGCGTGGTCCCGGACGAAGAATTGATGCCGACGGCCCTGGAGCTGGCGCGGGAGATCGCCGAGAACTGCTCACCGGTGAGCGTCTCGCTGACCAAGAAGATGCTCTATGACTTCCTCGCCGAGACCGACGTCGAGAGGGCCGAGAAGACCAATCACCGCTACCTGGACTGGGTCATGACCCAGCCGGATGTGGTCGAGGGGATCATGTCCTTCATGCAGAAGCGCAAGCCGGAGTGGGCGGGCAAGGTTCCGGGCGACATACCCGACTTCGATTGAGGAACGGCCGCGGCCTGTGTGTTCCCAGAGGGGATCGCTTCGCCTACGCTCGAGACCCGAGGCACGAGGCGAGGCTTGACCCCCATGCCCGAGGCACGAGGCGAGGCTTGACCCCCATGCCTGAGGCACGAGGCGAGGCTTGACCCCGATGCCTGGGATTTGACCGCCTTCAGGGGCTTTCAGGGGCGGTAGCGGATGGTGAGCTTCCTGGTCGCGACGTTGGAGGGCATGGCGGCGTCGCGGACCTGCACGAAGACCTGGCGCGGGCCGGCGGGACCGGCCGCGAGTGTCCAGGGCGTGGTGATCGCCTCTCCGTCCCCACCGTCCCCGCACGGCAGCCACACCACGCCGGTGAAATCCTTGCTGCCGGAGACCCGGAAGGACATGAGGCCGGCGCCGTCGTCGTGGGCGCGCAGGGACAGCGTCACCTCCAGGCTGGATGTCGTCTTCGCGCCGCCGTTTATCTTCGCCTCGTCGATGACCGGTTTCACCGCGTCCATCCCGGCCGCATAGATCCTTACCGGCAGGACGGCCCCACCTGGTACGTCCGCCAGGATCACGACCATGCGCTCGCCCGAGTCCGCGTCATACTGCTCGAGCACGGCGCCGTTCTGCACCGCGTAATAACCGCCGCCCGTCAGCCTGATCATGGGGAACTCGATACGGCAGCCGTCCAGGTCGAGGACGGCGCCCGGCTGGCTCAGGGTGTTCTTCACCTTGCAGGTGACATCGGTGTAGGGTCCGGTCTCGTTCAGAGGCAAAGCCCGGCTGAAAGCGCCCTCCCCGTCCGCTATGGGCGGGCGCGGGTAGGCGGTGCCGGCCGAGGCGTCCTGCTCCATCCACTGGATGACCGGGCGGTTCGCGCGGTACTTCGCGTAATCGTTCACCCCGCCCCCGCCAACCACCAGGCCGGCCCATCCCGGGATGGACCACTTGCTGTCGGGATCTCCCGTCGCGCCGGGAAAACCCCAGCCCGCCAGCTTACCACCCCGCGTGGTGATGAGACGGTAGCCGCCGTAGCCCTCGGAGGTCCTGTCCATGAGAAGGGACCTGCCGTCCACGGGAGGCTCGGCACCGCAGGTGTTGATGGACACTACCTGGCCATGTGAACCGCCGTATGGGGCCCAGTCGATCCTGTTGATGTCGTCTTCGTGGGTATGGCCGGAGGCCACGAAATCCACCTCGTGCTTGCGCAGCAGGTACATAAGGGCCTGGGAGCCTTCCCCCTCCCCCGCCGGCATGGGCAGCAGCCCGAATTGCTCGGCGTTGGCGAAGCTCTCGGGAGGTGAGCCCGCGGGGCGCAGGGGGTCGTGGTGGATGAAAGCCCCCTTCAAGGCCTTGCCCTCGGACTGCGCACGCTCGAGCTCCCCCTCGATCCAGGCCAGCTGGCCGCTGAAGCCGTCGCCGCCCGGGTCCGCCCCCCACAGCCACGGCTGCCATTCCCAGGTATCTCCGCCTCCCCTGACCTGGCCGTGCCACTTGTGGGGGAAGATCACCTTGAGCGGCAGGAATATCCTGGTAAGGTCCACCAGGAAGCCGTTGCGGTCGTCGTAATCAAGGGCCATCTCCGGATAGAGGCTGGTGGCCAGGCACCACGCGATGGGATTGACCTCCCCGGGCGTGAAGGGCTCGGGCCCGTCAGCGTCCACCTTGCCCCAATCCATGCTGTTGATCGCGAGGAAGACAGCATCCCCGTAATCCCATGAATAATAGAGCGGGCCGAAGAGGTCCTGCCAAATCTCCTGGCCGTCGTCGTGTGCCAGGGCGTGCCCGTCCCAGCAGTAGCTGTCGTGGTTGCCGGGCACGCAGAACACGGGCACGTCGAGCGCCAGCAGCTCGTCGTACCACCATGTGTACTCGAAACGGTACTCGCTGCCCAGCTCGCCGTTGACGTCTCCCCACAGCCAGGTGTCCTTGGGGTAAGTGCTGAAGTTCTTCTGGGCAAAGACGCTGTCGCCAGTGAAGACCACGAAGTCGGGGTCGATGAGATTGATGGCCTGCAGCTCCTCTTGCAGGTAGATGGCGCCTTCGTTGGCCTTGCCATCCCCGTCCAGGTCCATGGGAAAACCTGGATACCCGACGAAGGAGAGGTCGATGCGGTCGGGTGTGCCGGGGCGGGGCTCCCGCAGTTCGAAGGAGTTATAGTCCAGGTTGAGGCCGCACCTGGTCTCGGGGCCGTAAACATGGGTATCGGTGATGTGGACGATCTTCAGGTCGCGGCCGAATTCCGAGACCACCCGCAGGGCGTGGGGTTGTGAATCCTCCACGCGGTACCCGGGAGCGGCCTCCGGGGAGACGCAGCGCACGTGCAGGTCGTAGAGGTCCAGGGGGATGTCGTCCGGTATCTCCACCGTGACGTGGTCCACCTCGAAACCAGGCTGGCCGAAGATCTCGGGCCAGCGCAGGCTGGGCCCGCGGGCGACCTCCTTCACCTCCAGCACGCGGGTGTTGACCACGCTGTGCACGGGGTGCGCGTAAGTCCCGTAGGAGGGGCCACCGTAGCGGTACCACGCAGCGGGCGGGTCCTCCGGGTTACCGGGGACGGAGCTGTCGTAGTTCTGCACGTTGGCCGCCACCGCGGTGGTGACCCACACCTCCCAGTCGGAGGTGCCGTCCACCTGCGCCAGTTCCGGTCGCGGCGCCCCCGGGACGCTCTTGCGCCAGTCCCACTCCAGGGTCATCTCGGAGCCCCGCACGTGGATGGAGGGGTATCCCAGGGTGGGATAGATGAGCTGGTTGATCCTCTTGCCGACCTCCGGCAGCGAGCCGGCCGGGTCGAACCCCTGTGCCCTGGCCGCAGCGCCGGGCAGCACGCACAGCCCTCCCGATAAGATGGCCATCGCGCAGGTAAGCGCGACAAGGGCCTTGGCAATGGAACCCAAAGACTTAGCGGCGGGCCTGGAACCCGCTCTCCCCCCAGAGCGCATCCCCCATCACTCCCTCGTTTTGTCTGCAAATCCCTCAACCGTAGCCTAATTATATACGAAAGGCTTGCGCGGCCGAAAAGGGCGTGGATTCAAGCTGAGACAGATTTGACATGTTAGAGATCACTCCTTTCTCCTGTTTGCTTAGCTTCCACTCAGGAATAATTGAGTGGTCTCTCCTCTTTTTCCTTCTAAGACCTGCCTACGAAAGACTTACAGCAACGGATTCAAGTGACTCTCGTCCCAGACCGATTCATTACCTATGTTGTTCTCACCGTCTCACCGTAACAATGGAGGCAGTCGCATGCGAATGAGGAAAAGGCTCGCGCTCGTACCAGTCCTGATCGTTTCCCTCCTGCTCTGCGCGGGCTTGGGTTGCGGCGGCGGGGGCGCGGGGCAGAAGGACGCCGGCGCCGCGGGCCTGATGGAGCAAGCCCGGGCCGAGATGGAGGATGGTAATTTCACCCAGGCCAGAGAGCTCTTCCAGGGGGCCAGGCAGGAGTTCCTCTCCGAGGGTGACGAAAACGGCGCAAGGGATTGCCTGGACCGCATCCAGGACATGGGCATCATCGAGCTGAACTACACCATACGCGAGGACGAGTTACGCGGCCATCTGGCCGAGGCCTTCCCGCGGGTGCCGGAGGCCCAGCGCGAGGAATGGATAGCCTCGGGTGAGCTCGAGCACATGATAATCGATGCAGAACCCATGTACTTCGATGAAGTTATCAGCAACATCAAGTTCCGCGCCGTTGAGCTGTTTCAACAGGATCCCGAGATGCTCGCTGGCTACGAGTACGGCTACAATCTGCTCGTGGATATCATTGATGAGCCGCGCGGGCCCTCCTGGCAGCCTTTCAACAACCCAGCCAGCTACAGGGGGACCCATATACTGGACGTCCCGAGAGATGAGCTCCCCGCGAGCGGGCTGCTGAAGATATGGTTTCCCATCCCCATTATCACAGGCCCCCAGCCGGCGGTCAGGGTGACCTCGATCGTCCCGGACACCTACGTGGTCGATCCTCCATCCATCGACGGGGATATCGGGGTGGTGTACATGGAGGTTCCCCTGGACGAGTTGGCCGGGGACCTCGAGCTGAGCGTGCAGTTCGAGTTCGACCACTACGAACAGCGCTTCGATGTCGATCCCGCGCAGGTGGGAACGTACGATACCGCAAGCGCCCTTTACCAGGAATACACCGCGTCGTCCGGGAACATCATCATCACTCCCGAGATCGAGGCAGCAGCCATGGAGGCGGTAGGCAACGAGGTGAACCCGTACCTGGCGGCTAAGAAGATCTACGACTATGTCCTCGACAATATCACCTACAGCTTCATGCCCCACACCGCCCTATGGCCGCGGGGGGAGCCGGAGTCGGTATACGTGCACGAGCACCGCTTCGGCGATTGCGGTGCCCAGAGTATGTATTTCTCCGCCCTCTGTCGGGCGGTGGGCATCCCGGCACGCACCACCGGCGGTTGGCAGCTTTTCAAGGGTAACTTCTCCGACCATTTCTGGGCTGAGCTCTACCTTCCCAACTACGGTTGGCTGCCCGTGGACCCAACCGCGGCGGATCTGGCCGATTACATCCCCGGCTTGAGCAATAAGGAATTGCAGAGCTTCCAGGACTTCTTCTTCGCCAACCAGGACCACCTGCGCTGCGTGGTGCAGAAAAACGTAGACGTGCCGCTCGTGCCTCCCGCAACGGAGCCCACGATAATAAAGCTGGCCCTGCAGCATCCGGCGAGCAATTGCGACACCATGGAGGATATGCCCGACCTGGTGATCAACCAGTACTGGTCCACTCAACTGGAGGTGCTGGGCGAGTGAGCCGTACCTCCGTGTCGTGAATATTTGCTTTAATATGCTGCACCTGTTATGCTTGGCATGCATACAGTTTTAGTCTAGATAGGTTCGGTACTTGTCCCGAGGAGAACGGTATCCTCGGGATTTTTTTAAGACAGAAGGAGGTGAAGAAAGAGGATGAAGATATACGCAGGGAATTTGAGTTATTCAACTAGTTCCGAGGACCTGTGGAAAACCTTCGAGGAGTACGGCAACGTGGAATCGGCCGATGTGATCATGGATCGCAATACCAACAGGTCTAAGGGCTTTGGTTTTGTGGAGATGACCAACGAGGCGGAAGCGAAGGCCGCTATCAGTTCATTGAATGGTAAGGAGATGGACGGACGCGCCCTTAACATCAGTGAAGCCAGGCCTCGGAATACCGAGTCGCGGGGTTCGTACCGCTACTAGGATTTTCCATACGTGATTGACCCGGCGGCCCTCAAAGGGCCATCGGGTTATTTTTTTGCGCTTACATGTTTTTCATTCATGCCCGGCAGGTGGTACAGGCAGATTGCACCGTGCATGGGAGTCGGCGGGCGAGGTTATAATGCCTTCATGGACGATAAAGCATGCGGGATCGGGAGCGCTGTCTTCTGCGCGGTCGATGTGGAGACCTCTGGACTCTACATGGGCAGCCGGCTGGTGGAGCTGGGCGCTGTCAGGTTTACCCCGCTGGGCATCCTCGACGAGTACCATACCCTTGTCGATCCCATGGAACCCATCCAGTGGCAGGCGACGGAGATACACGGCATCACCGACGAGATGGTGCGGGGCTGCCCGTGCCCGACCGAGGTGATGGAGGACTTCACCTCGTACCTGGGGGATGCAGTATTCATCGCGCATAACGCCAGGTTCGACGTGCGCGTCATCGCCAGCGAGCTTGCCCGTGCGGGCACGTCACCGCCGGCAAACCACGTCGTGGACACGGTGCTCCTGGCGAGAAGGGCGTTCCCAGGTATGCCCAACTACCGCCTGGGCACCATCGCCAGCCACCTGGGGATCAGGCAGGACGTCCATCACCGCGGGCTCCCGGACGCCGTGGCCGCCATGGAGATCTTCCGCCGTTACCTCCGCGGGGCGCCTGCCCCCGCTGCGATAGGCGAGATACCGGGCTACATCGGCGTCTTCTCAGGCCTCGTTCCCGCCACTGTGGAGGTAGAGCTCAGCGGCGCCGCCTCCGACCTCTACCTGCTGGTGGAGAAAAAAGTGGTGGTGGAGATGATCTATGGGGGCGGGACCTCGCCGGGAGTCCCGCGCATGATCACGCCGCTGCAGGTGTTCTGCCAGGAGTCGGGCGAGTATTTCAGGGCATACTGCCACCGCACCGGCATGGTGAAGACCTTCCGCGTCGATCGCGTGATCGAACTGCGCCTCCCCTGAATGGGGGCTGACCCCACAACGTACAGGGCTGTCTTCTTGCATCGCCCGCGTGGATGACTTCATGAAAAAGCAGCCCCCCGTGCTACCATCACTGTGGGAAACAGTAGGCGGTAGCAGGAAGGAGGCTGGTTACAATGCTACACGCGGGTATGGACATGCACAAGCGCTTCAGTGTGGT
>JAQVFR010000050.1 GCA_028697145.1 Actinomycetota bacterium
CATCTCGCTGAAGAAGGCCCCGATGACCATGTTGAGTTTCTCCATCCTGGTGCGCCTTTCCCGCATGTCGAGGACGCGGTGCACGATGATGGTGACCAGGAGGACCTCGATGGGCAGAAATGCTACGTCCCCCAGCATGTATATGAAAATGTGGCGGGTATCCCTGAATATGGCGTAATGGAGGAGATACAGGATGACCGTGCCCGCCAGCAGAGCGAAGCCAAGGGCGACGTACCAGTTGCGATACCACCGCCTTTCTTTGTTATTATCGATGCTCATCACCTCCCGCTTCCACCTGATGTCCACATAGTCGTCTAGATTCTATAACACGTGAGACCGTATGCGGGATAATCCGCATCATCCTTCACCAGCTTGTGGTCGTGATGACGGTTCCCGGTCCTCGAGGCGTGACGTTCGTGCCATCTGGCTGATGATGGGGCTGATCCCAAGGGTCTGGTTAGCTTTGACAACAAATTGATGAATGTTAAGGGCTGACCCCGGCGAGGCTTGACCCCCGCGCCCGGGGAAGGGATTATAGAGGAGCAAGCTTCTCGGCTGGCTTGTGGATCCTATCGAACTGAAACGCGGCACGAATACTCCGTTGCGTCCTTGCCGCGCCGCGCTTTCATGATGCGGGGGAGGAGACCATGGAGGCATACGACGTCGTCGTGGTGGGCGCCGGCTTCGGGGGGCCGGTGGCGGCCAGGAAATGCGCGGAGGCGGGCTTTCGCACCCTCATGCTGGAGCGGTCCGAGAAGGTGGGCGAGAAGGTGATATCGGGGCTGACCATACCCTTCTACGGCTTCCTCTTCGGTCCCGCCTTCATCCGGGACGGCAACCCGCCCATCGAGCGGCCGGTGGACGGTATCATCAACTACATCATCAAGGACATCGACGCGGGCGACATCGACATCGACGATTCCCTGCGCATCCCCAAGCCCCTCTCCCCCGTCATCAGCTTCGGCTACAACGCCTACTGCCAGCCTTTATGCCAGTGGGAGGCGGAGAAGGCGGTGGAGGCCGGGGCGGAGCTGCGCACCTCGGTGACAGTGGTGGATGTGCTCAGGGAGGACGGCAAGGTCGCGGGGGTTAGGACCGACAGCGGCGAGGAGATACGCGCGCGCCTCGTCATCGACGCCGAGGGCTCCCAGGGGCTGCTGGCGATCAGGGCGGGGGTGCGCGAGAAGTACCCGCCGGAGGTCATCTCCCTCGCCGACATCTACGATTACGAGATCGACAAGGAGGAGCTGGACGAGCTCATGGGCCACACCCTGCGCTTCTGCTGGGGCTGGGACGAGCAGAAGGTAGCCCCTCCCCTGGGGCAGGGGAACGGGCTCATGGTGTGGCCCTACCGTGGCAGCATCCACTTCATGCAGGACCAGTGCCTGCGCCTGGCGGACGGCCAGGTCCCTAACCTGAAAAAGCTCTTCCGGGAGTACCACGAGAACATCACCGGGAAGCTGCCGTGGTGGAGGGACGAGATCGCCCCGCGCATCAGGCTGCGCGCGCGCATGTGGGAGAGCTTCGAGATCTTCGTGGGCCTGGACCGGGAGCTGCGCGAGATGCCCAACCACGTAGGCGGCATGATCCTCATCGGGGACGCCGCGGGCCTGGAGAGCACCGAGCTTTGCGACGGCGTCCCCGCGGCGTGGTTCTCCGCCGACATCGCCGGCGACGTCGCCATCGAGGCGCTTCGCGCCGGCGACACGTCCCGGCAGTTCCTGGCCAGGTACGACGAGCGTATACGCGCGCACCCCCTCCTGCAGTGGTCAATCACCGCCACCAACCGTTTCAACCTCCGCTTCGCCCAGGAGCACCACGACCTGGCGGAGCTGAAGAAATACGTGCACGACGGCTGGGGCCTGGGCGGGTTCTCCCACATGAGCAGCGCCCTGGCGGAGACCGTCCTCCAGGCCCTGAAGGAGGACCCCACCGTCATCACCGCGTGGATAAGGATGTTCTTCCGCTACTACTTCAACTGGGTGTACGAGCGCTACGACTACAGCGGGGGCAGGGAGGCACCGCCGCGAGACAGGGCCTCCGAGCCCCGGGTGGCCCAGGCAGCGTTCCGCGGCACGCTGCTCGCCGCCGACACCGTGCTGCGTGCGCTCAAGCCGGTGGTAAGGGCCGCGGCCGACCTGGCGGAGCCGTTGACCCGCTACGCCAATCCGGCCATGAAGGCGCTGCTGCCCCTGGTGGAAGCGCTGGTGAGGGGCATGGTGAAGATGGAGCCCGTGACCGGCCCCCTGAGCGAGAGGATGGTCGATTTCGTGCGCCGCGCCGACCCCGGTGTGTTCGCGTGACCCGACGGGGAGGTCGCTGACATGGCGAAGGCTCACGAGGTATTGCCGGGCGTGGAATGGGGCGAGGAGGCCGGGGGCTTCGTCGCCGCTCAAGGCTAGGAAAGGACTTTCTTTACCACTTCCATGACCTTGTTCGGCTGGAAGGGCTTGGTGATGAAATCCTTGACGCCCCCCTCCAGGGCCTCCATCATGAGCTGCTTCTGGCCCAGGGCGCTGCAGATGATTATATTCGCCTGCGGGTGCGTGACCAGGATGCTCTTCGCGGCGGCCATGCCGTCCATCTCGGGCATGTTGATGTCCATGATCACGAGGTCGGGTTTCCAGCGCTCGTAAGCCCAGATGGCCTCCGTTCCCGTCTCCGCCTCGACGACGGCGTTGTATCCGTTCTCGGCCAGGATGTTACGCAGCATCATGCGCGTGAACAGCGCGTCATCCGCGATGAGTATGGTCTTAGACATTATCGCAATTACCTCTTCTCGCCAGGGGGATGCTGTCTTGACCCCCACCCGGATACAGCGCTTAATCTATCGTCAGAATGCCCCTACTGGTTGAGCCGGGCTGCCGCGCAGCGTGAACTCGAAGCGGGCTCCCCCCTCGTTGCGGACCTCTATGCTCCCGCCGTATGTCTCCACGATCTTCCTGACTATCGCCAGCCCCACGCCCGTCCCCCCGCTCTCTCCCTTGAAGAGGGGCTGGAACACCTTCTCCTCATCCCCGGGCGGGATGCCGGGTCCGTTGTCACTGACGATATAGCGGTGGACGCCGTCCTCTCCTTTCTCGTGCTGTATGGACAGGCGGGGGCCGGCGCTGTCGTTATACGCGAGGGCGTTGCCCACCATGTTGGCGAACAGCTGATAGATATGGGTGGGATTGGCCGCGAGATGCCCCAGGTCGTCGTCCAGGCTCACCCGCATGCGTTTCTCGGCGATAGCGCCGGACCGTTCCGCCAGCACCCTCCCTATCACCTCTCCCACGTCGACCACCAGCGCGTCCTCGGGACGCAGGCCCGCATATGCCAGGTTGAGCAGGTCCTCCACGAGCATGCGCGCGGTGTCCGTGCCTCTCCGGATCATCTCCACGGCCCTTTCCATGCGCTCGACATCATCCGCCGTCAACGGTCCGCCGAGCATCTCCCGCAAGGCCTCGCTCGCGGTGGTGATGACGGAGACGGGGCCCATGAGGTCGTGGGAGACGACGTGGGCGTACGCGTCGAGCTCCGCGTTGATCCTCATGAGCTCGGCCTCCGCGAGCTTCTGTTCGGTGATATTGTGGGCCACGTTGGTGACGGCGACGATATCCCCCCGCCTGTCGAAGAGAGGGGCGCCGGTCACTTCAAAGATCACTTCGGTGCCGCTCCTCGCGATGAAACGCAGCTCGTCCCTGACCACCTCGCCCCCGAGCACCCCGCGTATGTCGTCCAGGGCGCGTTCCAGGTCGTCCGGGTGCAGGATGCTCAGCTCCAGGATGTTGCCGCCGAGGAGTTCCTCCTCGGAGTATCCCACTATCTCGCAGGCCTTCCTGTTCACTCCGATGAGGGTGTACGCGAGGTCGAAGGTGAAGACCGCCTCGCCGGTGTATTCGTAGATGAGACGGTATCTCTCCTCGCTGGCCCCGAGAGCCTCCTCCATCTCCCTGCGCGCCACGGCCCTGCTCAACATCCCGGCCAGGGTGTCGAGCAACTCTCCCTCCTCCTCGAGGAAATGCTCCTGCCCCGGAACGATCCCGTCCTCGCGGTAGTGGACCTCGAGCGAGCCGGCCCTTTCGCCGCGGACGAGGATGTCGCGCGACTGTCTCACGCCCGTTTCCCGGAACCCGCCGCTGTGGTACTCGGCGCCGCGGAAGATGATCCTCGTACCGACCCTCTCGGGATAACGCCACGCGGGGATCATGGCCTCCAACACCCGCTCGAAGAACGCCGCGAGGGTGAGGTCTCGACGTTCCACCATCCTGGAGACCTCGTAGAGGCATCCCAACTCCTTGATCCTCTCCTCAAGTTCGAAGGAATAGCGGCGCAGCGCTTCCTCGGATTCGATGCAATGCGCGGCCAGGGTTTCCCTGGACTCCACCTCCCGGACCAGAGCCTCCTCGAGTTCCTTGATGCGCCGGCGCTGCAGGTCCATTTCTGCGCGGTCGCGCTGGTTAAGTCTGCGCGGCATAATCCTTTCTCCTTCGCCCGGCATGCCCACGGCATACAAGT
The DNA here is from genome assembly GCA_028697145.1 of Actinomycetota bacterium. Classification (GTDB taxonomy): domain Bacteria; phylum Actinomycetota; class Geothermincolia; order Geothermincolales; family RBG-13-55-18; genus SURF-21. The sequence goes on from JAQVFR010000050.1 coordinate 4,501, forward strand.
GCTACCACCTGTTCAATTCTATGGAACGCGTGCTCGCGCGGAAATGATTTAAGACATGCTTCTCGCAGCGGTCAAAACGGGCATGTCGCCCGGGTCATCGCGTTGCGATGTCCTGGTGGGAATACTGGTATATTATTGAGTATGAAAGCCCTGCACGCGGGCTTCACGGCATGAGGGCAGGGGGCAACAACTTGAGGGAAGAGAGGGAGAACCACAAAGAGCCAGCGCGTCGCGGCGGCCCGACGGAGAGCTCGCAGCGCAGATCCGTAGGGCCGGCACAGGAGCCTGAGCAGGAGCAGATCCTCTCCATCTTCGACAGCATCGACGAACCGGTCTACGTCAGCGATCCCGACACTTACGAGGTGCTCTTCGTCAACCGGGCCGTGAAGGACTACCTGGGGAAAGACCCCACGGGAGACCTCTGTTACGTGGAGTTCCAGGGCCTGGAGGAGCCCTGTGGGTTCTGCACCAACGCGAAGATCACCGCCGACCCCGAGAGAGCATACCGGTGGGAACACCACAACCCGATGCTCGACCGCGACTACCTCATCGTGGACAGGCTGATCCACTGGCCAGACGGCCGCGACGTCAGGTTCGAGTTCGCCATGGACATAACCGGCCTCAAAGACTTGGAGAGGAGGTTGAAGGAGAGCGAGGAGTATTTCCGGGCGGTGACGGAAAACGTCATGGATCTGATCATGATCGTCGACGGGGAGGGCATCATCAAGTACGTCAACCGGGCCTCGCTGCACGTCCTCGGTTACGAACCGGGTGAAATGCTCGGCACGAACAGCCTCGATTTCGTGCACCCCGATGACCTGGCCTGGGCGGTCGAGGCCATAAGGGAAGCCGTCGAGAGCGGGGACGATGCTCCCCTGCACGAGATACGCGCCAGGCACAGGGACGGCGATTGGAGGTACCTGGAGGGTGTGGGCCGCAACTTCATGTCCTACCCCGCCGTGAACGGGCTGTTGATGACCTTCCGGGACATCAGCGACCGCATGCGCTCGGAGGAGGACCTCAGGTATTCGGAGGAGATGCACAGGATGCTGGTATCTATATCGCCGGACGCGGTGACCATGACGGACCTGCAGGGAAAGATAACCTTCGTATCCCCCCAGACGCTGGCGATGAACGGCTACGAGAGCGAGGATGAACTGCTGGGCGAGAGCGTCCTCATCCTCATCGACCCCGCTGACCACGAGAAAGGCGCGGCCGTACGGCGCAAGACGATGAGGGACGGCACGGTGAGAAACGTAGAGCTTACCGGATTGCGCAAGGGCGGCAAGAGGTTTAACGCGGAGCTCAACGCCGCGTTGATGAGGGACGCGCGGGGCGAGCCGAAATATCTCGTCACCTTCACGCGGGACATAACCGAGCGCAAGATGATGGAGAAGGAGCTGCGCGACCGCAACGAGGAACTGGAGGCGTTCGCCCACACCATCTCCCACGACCTGCTCACGCCGGTGGCCATCGTGGAGGGATACGCCAAGGCCGCCCTGGAGGCGGACGCGGAGGGAAGGGCGGAGGCGGAGAGGGAGTGCCTGGAGGCCATCGCCAGGGGGGCACGGCGCATGAACGACCTCATCACTTCCCTGCTGCAGTACGCCCAGGCCGGGCACATCGACCTTGAGTCCTTCGGCGTGGACCCGGAGGAGGTGCTCATGGAGGTGCTCATGGACCTGGACGAGGAGATCCGGCGGCGCAAGGTCCGGATCGAGCTCGCCGCGGACCTCCCTCCCGCCAGGGTGAACCCGGTGAAGCTGCGCCAGGTCTTCAGCAACCTCATCGGCAACGCCCTGAAGCACATGGGAGACGACCCGGAGCCCAGCGTGGTGATAAGCGCCGATGTGAAGGCCG
>JAQVFR010000038.1:0-3911 GCA_028697145.1 Actinomycetota bacterium
TGTCCAGTATAGGACCCCTTCACACATATTTAGCTGTACGCAAAAAACTATCCACATGCTTTTCTATTGCCCCACCCATATAACTATATCGATATATGATGCATGTTCCCTTTAATTATCAGCAGAATCTCTGGTGATCCAATGGTTCTTCTTTCTGGTTTTTTTGCCAGACGCTCGAATGCCAGTATGAGGAAACCATTGTCTATTTTTCCAAGAAGAAAGTTACGCACTTTATTGTTTCGCCAACCAGATTTTCCCCTCTTGAAGGCACAGCGTATCGTCAACGGGAGACGGTGTTGTCTGGTTTGCCGGTATAATGTTGGCAGAAGGGATGGCAAGTGAAAGCGCAGGGTCGAGATATCAAGGAGACGCACATGGCGAAGAAAGCGGAGGAGTCTTTCGGGAAAAGGATCCGGGGGCTGAGGGAGGACAAGGGCATCAGCATAGAGGCGCTCTCACGCGACATAGGTTATCCGGAGGACTTCCTGAAAGACGTCGAGGAGGACAAGGTGGCCCCGCCCGTGGCGGTGGTCCTGCAGCTCAGCCGCATCCTGCACGTGGACATGGAGCAGCTGCAGGACACGCGCAGCAAGGAGGCCGCCAAGAAGAGGACGACCAGCCACAAGAAGCGGGTCTCGTCGTATGCCTACAAGCCCATGACCAAGCCGGGGGAGAAGCGGCGCCTGCAGGCCTACCTGGTGACCATCGACGCGCAGACCGAGCACCAGGGCGTCGAATACCACCACGAGGGCGAGGAATTCATCTACGTCCTGCAGGGTGGCTTGAAGATCCAGGTCGGCCAGAAGACCTCCACCCTCAAAAAGGGCGGGAGCATCAACTTCGACTCCTCCCTTTCCCACAAGCTGAGCAACCCGACCAAGGAAAAGGCGGAGCTGCTTGTCGTCATCTACGTGCCCTGAGGAGGCGACATGTCCTTTCAATTGACCGAGGAACAGAAGATGGTCAGGCTCATGGCCAGGGACTTCGCCAAAAAGGAGCTGGAGCCTTTCGCCGCCCAGAGGGACAGGGAAGAGATATTCCCCATGGACGTGGTGAAAAAGATGGGCGAACTCGGCCTGCTGGGGATGATGGTGCCGTTCGAGTACGGCGGGGCCGGGGCCGGGGCCGTCAGCTACTGCCTGGCGCTGCAGGAGATCGCCTACGGGTGCGCTTCCACCGCGGTGACCATGTCCGTGGCCAACCTCTCCACCGAGCCCCTGCTGCAATTCGGGGACGAGGAGCAGAAGAGGAAATACCTGGTAAAGCTGGCCGAGGGGGAACTGCTGGGGTGCTTCGCCCTCACCGAGCCTGAGGCCGGGTCGGACCCGGGCAGCCTCTCCATGCGGGCGGAGGACAAGGGGGATCATTACCTCGTCAACGGCATGAAGACCTTCATCACCCACGGGCAGTACGCAGACGTGGTCAACCTCATCGCCAGGACCGGCCTGGAAAAGGGGGGCAAAGGCCTCTCCGCCTTCATCGTGGAGAGGGACACGCCGGGGTTCAGCGTCGGCGCGAGGGAGGAGAAGATGGGCCTGCGGGCCTCCAACACGGTGGAGCTGCACTTCAACGACTGCAGGGTCCCGAAGGAAAACCTGGTGGGAAAAGAGGGCGCCGGGTTCAAGGTGGCCATGGTCGCCCTGGACAGCGGGCGCATCGGCATCGCCTCGCAGGCCCTGGGCATAACCCGCGCCTGCCTGGACGAGAGCGTCAAGTACGCCAGGGAGCGCAAGCAGTTCGGCAAGGCCATCGGCTCCTTCGAGGCCATCCAGTGGATGCTGGCCGACATGGCCACCGGCATCGAGGCCGCCAACTGGCTCGTCCTCTCCGCCGCCTGGAGGAAGGACGAGGGCATGCCCTTCACCAAGGAGGCCTCCATGGCCAAGCTCTTCGCCTCGGAGCTGGCGAATAGCAGCGCCTACCTCGCCGTGCAGATCCACGGCGGGTACGGCTACCTCAAGGACTTCAAGGTCGAGAGGCTCTTCCGCGACGCCCGGGCCACCTCCATCTACGAGGGCACCTCGGAGATACAGAGGCTGGTGATCGCGCGCAACCTCCTGAAGGGGTAAAGCCTCCCGCCCTCCCGCGAGCCGTCCGCCCCCGGGGTTATCCCGCCAGCGAAGATGGGTAGAATCAAAGGATGGAGGCGTGCGCATGGTATGTCCCTGTAAAACAGGGCCAGGAACGAAGCCTTTGCCCGTAAGGGACCCGCCTCCGGTGAACCCGTTGTGAAGAAATGCGGATGAAAAAGGAGGCGTATCCATGAGAAGATCGTCCATCAGCATCGCAACCCTGGTGATCATGGCGGCTGTTCTCGTGCTGCCGCTCAGCGTGGCTGCAGCCGGGAACGTGAGGGCCGCTCAGGAATTCACCCCCATTGTCTTCGTCCACGGCAGCTTCGGCTCGGCGACCCAGTTCGAGTCGCAGGCACTGCGTTTCGCGAGCAACGGCTACCCCGCCGACCTCATATCGGCATACGACTACGACACCAGCGTGTCGCTGGATGATAACCAGGCGGAGGTCCTCGCGGGGCTCGACGCGCATATCGACGCCGTCCTGGCCGCGACGGGGGCGGACAAAGTATACGCCCTGGGGCACTCACGGGGAACGCGCGTGATGCACTTATACCTGGCTGACGCCGGGCACGCCGCGAAGGTCGCCAAGTACGTGAACATCGACGGCCAGACTTCCGCGGCCCCTCCGGGCGGGGTATCCACCCTGGCCCTGTGGGCCGGAACGGGCACCCCCGGCCGCGAGATAACGGGGGCGACGAACGTCACCATCCCCGACCAGACCCACGTCCAGGTGGCGTCCTCACCGGAGTCGTTCCTCGAGATGTACCGCTTCTTCACGAGCGAGGAGGCGGCGACGAGCAACATTCTCCCCGAGCCGCAGGACCAGGTGAAGATCGCGGGGCGCGCGGTCTATTTCCCGCAGAACACGGGGGTCGCGGGCGGCACCCTGCAGATGTGGGAAGTGGACAGGGCGACGGGCAGGAGGATAAAGGAAGAGCCGGAGCAGAGCATCGTGCTGGGCGCGGACGGGGCCTGGGGCCCCTGGAGCGCCCTGGGCGGCCACTCCTACGAGTTCGTCATCCTGCGCGAGGGCTTCCGGCCCCACCACTTCTACTCCGAGCCCCTGATCCGCAGCGACTACCTGGTGCGCCTGAACACCTCTCCGGCCGGCGGGATCGCCGACCTCCTGACCCAGGGCGACGCCCACAGCGTGCTGGTACTCACCAGGGACAAGGAGTTCTTCGCCAACGAGCCCGGCAACAGCGACACCCTCAGGGTGAACGGGACCACCCTGGTCGGCGAGGACGCCTGCCCCATCGAGAGGAGCAAGGTCGCGATTTTCGTCTACGACTCCCCGGCCGATGGCTCCATACCCGGGACCCCGGACGGGATCAGCGACATCACCGAGCCGAACTGGATACATGCGATCTCCTTCCTGACGGGGATCGATTTCGTCATCCCCGCGGCCGATCCGCCGGATGAGACGATAAGCGTCGAGCTCGCGCCGCGGGGCGGGGGCGCGGCCCAGGTGGTCAACTGCCCCAACTTCGCGTCTTCGCAGCAAGCCATCTCCATCCGCTTCAACGATTTCCCCTACGACTACAACACCATGTGGTACCTGGCCGAGGGCGCGACCGCCGGTGACTTCGAGACCTGGGTGCTGGTGCAGAATCCCGGCACCGAGGCGGTGACGGTGGACCTCACCTTCATGACCGGGTCCGGTCCGGTGGCCGGGCCGCAGGACGTGGAGATAGCGGGCGGCTCCCGCATGTCCTTCAACGCCGACCTCTACGTCACGGACTACGACGTCTCCACCAAGGTGGAGGCCACGGGGGCGGTCATCTGCGAGCGCGCGGTGTACGGAGGGAACCGCACCTGGGCGCACGACTCCATCGG
>JAQVFR010000038.1:4011-26556 GCA_028697145.1 Actinomycetota bacterium
TGTCCTTCAACGCCGACCTCTACGTCACGGACTACGACGTCTCCACCAAGGTGGAGGCCACGGGGGCGGTCATCTGCGAGCGCGCGGTGTACGGAGGGAACCGCACCTGGGCGCACGACTCCATCGGCGTGACCTCGCCCACCCGGGTATGGTACCTGGCCGAGGGCGCGACCGCCGGTGACTTCGAGACCTGGGTGCTGGTGCAGAATCCCGGCACCGAGGCGGTGACGGTGGACCTCACCTTCATGACCGGGTCCGGTCCGGTGGCCGGGCCGCAGGACGTGGAGATAGCGGGCGGCTCCCGCATGTCCTTCAACGCCGACCTCTACGTCACGGACTACGACGTCTCCACCAAGGTGGAGGCCACGGGGGCGGTCATCTGCGAGCGCGCGGTGTACGGAGGGAACCGCACCTGGGCGCACGACTCCATCGGTTGCAGCGGGAACTAGCAGGCGATTAAACGCGGGCGGGAAGAGGGGGCGGCGCGGGCCGCTCCCTCTCGCGGGGGTCCCGGTTCGGTGAAGTGAGGTGGAACCCATGAATGTGGAAGGTCTGGACGTAACCGCCATAATCGTGGCGGTCATAACCTCGGCGACCTCCATCGCGACCGCGATCATGGTCACGCACAAGTCGGGGGAAGGCGGGCAGGGAAGGAGGTACCCCGCGGTCGTGAGCCCGGTCCTGCTCGTCCTGCTCGTGGGGGCCGCGGGGCTGGCGCTAGCCGGCTTCCTGGCCCTTGGCCTCCCGGCCCTCGCGGCGGCCCTTGCCTGCTTAGGCTTGGGCGTGGTGCAGGGGGATGAGCCTCCCCTGGAGGAGCCCCGCGGCGCGCTCGGCGGACTCAGGGCCTTATACTTCGCGAGCACGATCCTGCTCATCGCGAGCCTCGCGGTCGTCGCCGTGCGAAATCCCGGGGTGGTGACCATCGTCTCCCTCATCTGCGCGGTCGCCGGCTCCGTCCTGTTGACGCGCGCGACCTACGCAGGCTCGCTCAACCGGCTGTTCGTGGTGCTGTTCGTGATAAGCTTCGTCCTCATCGTCGGCGCGGTCGCCGCCGTCGTGGGCGAGGCGTTGACTTCCGAGGAGAAGGGCGGCGCTGAAGCGGGGGCCATCCAGGGCTCCGTCCTGGACGCGGACTCCGGCTCGCCCGTCGTGGGAGCGATAGTCACCGTGCGGGAGGAAGGGCGCCAGGAGACCGCCGACGGGAGCGGCCGTTACGAGATCGCGGGTCTGCCGTCGGGGACTTACACCGTGGAGGCGAGCGCGGAAGGCTACACGACCGTTTCGCAGGACCTTGAGGTCCGTGCCGGGGACACCACGACCCTGGACTTCCGCCTCATCAAGGAGGCGGAGGACCGGGTGGGCGTCCTTCAGGGCAACGTGTACGACGAGACGGGCAAGGAACCCATCTCGGGGGCGAGGGTCTCGGTCCGGGAGAACGGCCGGCAGACGATCACGGACGGAAGGGGCGCCTACGAGATCGCGGGCCTGCCGGCAGGAAGGTACACCGTGGAGGCGAGCGCGGATGGTTACGTGGCGGCCTCCCAGGCTGTGGTGGTCTACGTCGACTCCACCGCGACCCTGGACTTCCGCCTCTCCCCGCAGACCCCGGAACGTACCGTCGGGGACATCCGCGGCCGCGTGTATGACAGGAACAGCGGCTCGGCCATCGCGAACGCCACCGTCGCCGTCCCGCAGAACGGGTTGACCGCGGTGACGGACAGCGGCGGTAACTACGAGTTCGTGGGACTGACGCCGGGCACGTACACGGTGGAGGCGACGGCCGAGGGTTACGACGAAAGCTCGGTCTCGGTCGAGGTCACAGCCGGCGGCGTCAGGAACCTGGATTTCCGCCTTTATCCGCTTATCGAATAGGCGTTCGGCGGGGCGGTTACCAGTTCTCCGCGAGCATCTCGAAGTGGTCGATGGGATCCTGCATCACCTGGTGTACTCCCGCGCGATCATCTCGCTCTGCACCATGGGGTTCAAGTTGACGAAACGCGTGGAGTAGCCGGCGGGCCTCACCAGCAGGTCCTGGTGGAGCTGGGGTTTCTCCATGGCCTCGACCAGGATTTCCCTGCCCACGATGTTGCACTGCCAATGCGTGCCACCCAGCCCGAAGTAGGTGCGCAGCAGGTCGGCGAAGTCGTCCTCCGCCTCACCGCCGCGGAAGAACTCGGGGCTGAATTCCAGGTTGAGGGAGATCCCGTTGGCTATCCTGCCCTGGTCTATCTTCGCTGCCGACTTGAGTGCCGCCGTGGGCCCCAGGGTGTTCATGCCCTGGCATGGACTCAGCCCCGGGGACAGGGGCTCCCCCATGCGGCGTCCCGAGGGGAAGGCGGGCTCCCCCAGGCCAAAGGCCACGTGGCCGTTGGTGGAGAGGGCGCCCGGCATGAAGTGCCCGCCATGGGCGCAATGCTGCGCCAGCACCGCCTCACGGAAGATATGCATGACCCTGGCGCAGAGGGAATCCACCTCGTCGTCGTCGTTCCCGAACTTGGGGCAGCGCGAGAGCAGCATCTGGCGCAAGGGCTCCGCATCCGCGAAGTCCGCCTGCATGGCCGCGATGAGTTCCCCCATGCCCACCTTCTTTTCGCGGAAGACTATCCTGTCGATGGCGGCCAGGGAATCTCCTACCGTGGCCATGCCCACCCCCTGGATGGCGATGGAGTTGTACCTCGCCCCGCCCCGCGTTATGTCCTTCCCCGCCTCCACGCAGTCGAGGGTGAAGGAGGAGATGAAGGGCAGCGGGCGCTCCTCAGCCTGCGCCTCGGCCAGGGCGTTCAGGCCCTCCGCCATCTTTTCAGCCAGGGCTTCCACCTGCACCCGGAAGGCCTCCAGCAGCACCTCGATGGAATTCATCTCCAGGGGGTCGATCGTTTCCGGGCCCAGCTGCTCCCCTGCCTCGAACTGCGAGAGGAAACATCCCGCCATCTTCCTGCCGCGGTTAAGCGCCAGCTCCAGGCAGAGCGAGAGGTCCAGGAGGGAGGCGTTGGCGGAGGTGGCGCTCGCGCCAGGCATGCCCAGCTCCACGCAGCCGATGACGCTGAAGCCGGCCGCCTCCTCGCTTGGCACGCCCTGGGCCACGAGGGCGGGGATGATGGCGCCGTCTCCGAAGAACTGCAGGTGCCCCCGGTCCTCAACCGTAGAGAGGCTCACGCGGCGCAGGAACTCGGGGTCCGTCTTCGCGCTTATCCTCACCCCGAAGTTGGGCTCGGTCATGCATACCCTCTCCCTCGCCTCCACCGCGAGGAAGGAGAGGTCGTTGGTTATATCCTCGCCGTCTTCGCCCGTTCCGCCCACGATGAGGTTGGTGGAGGTCTTCACCCCGCCGAAGGCCATGTCTCCCGCGAAGTCCAGGCAGGAGGCGTTGGCGTTTATCTTGAGGAAGAAGCACTCCAGCAGGGTGCGCGCCTCCTCGCGAGTAAGCCTGCCCGCCTCCAGGTCCGCCGCGTACAGGGGATAGAGGTAACGGTCGATGCCGCCGAAGGATATAGACATGTCGTAGTCCTCCAGCTGGGCGCAGGTGTGGATGAAGAATATGGACTGCAAGCCCTCCCAGAAGGTCTCGGCCGGCCGGGCGGGGACCTTGCGGCAGATACGGGCTATCTCGGCAAGTTCCGCCTTCCTACCCGCGTCGGTCTCGAGGGCTGCCTGCCTCTCCGCCTCCTCGGCGTACCTCTGCGCGAAGGCTATGGCCGCGCGGCATGCCGTGGCGGCAGATTCCAGGAACACCCGGGCCTCCCCATCCTGCGGGGACAAGGCGGCCAGCCTCTCCTCTATCCTGCCCATGACGCCGTCCAGCCCCTCGGCCACCACCAGGGTGTGGTTGAGGAGGATGTGGCCCATGCCCACCACCTCGGTGAAGATCATTCCCCCGCCGATGGCGTTAACCCGGAGGTTCAGCTCCTCGGACCACTTGGACCGGGCGCTGTCCTCCACCGTTTTGCCCTGCCAGTAGGGCATAATGTCCTCGGTGATCTCTTTCAGGTCCTCGGGCGTGATCGCGAAGGGATTGGTATCCCGGGCGGAGATCCCCCCTAGCTCATGCAGGATGCGGAGGCTGCACTCGGGGTAAAGCCCTCCCCCCAGTTCCTTGCCGGTGGTGGAACCCACGATGAGCTCGTCCGGCCAGATGTTCACGGTGATGTTGGCGAGGACCTCGGCGAGGGCCCTGGCCCTACGCGCGGGCGCAGGATCCCCCTCCGTCTCCCTGTAGCTGCGGGTGATGTACCTGGCCCTCTCAACGCTGATCTCCGGGGTGAGGGAGAGCAGCTTCTCCTTCATCTTCAGTGTGTCCGTCATTATCCTATCCCCCTTCGCTTATGCCGGCTCCAGGTTAAGGTTCCTTCCCGCCACGGTGGGTGGCGTGAAATACTATACGATTGGATTATAGCAGCGCCTTGCCCCGGGAGGACTCTATCTGCGTCCCTCCCGGGGCGGATTTTATCGCTGTTATGCGCGCGTTTGTTCGCGGTAGCGGGGCGGTTACCAGTTCTCCGCGAGCATCTCGAAGTGGTCGATGCTGTGGGCGCAGGCCGGGCACTCCTCGGGGGGCTCTGTGCCCTCGTGCAGGTAGCCGCAGTTGAGGCAGCGCCAGACGACGGGCTTGTCCTTCTTGAAGACGGTCCCCTTCTCGATGTTGGAGAGCAGGCCCAGGTAGCGCTTCTCGTGCTGTTTCTCGGCCACGGCTATGGCCTCGAACACGTCCGCTATCTCGTCCAGGCCTTCCTCGCGCGCCACCTTCGCGAAGGAGGGGTACATGTCGCTCCACTCGTAGTTCTCGCCCGCCGCGGCCTCCTTCAGGTTCTCGGCGGTGCTGCCGATCACGCCCGCGGGAAATGCCGCCTGTACCTCGGCTTCCCCGCCCTCCAGGAACTTGAAGAGGCGCTTGGCGTGCTCCTTCTCCTGCAGCGCGGTCTCCTCGAAGATCTTCTGCATCTGCACGTAGCCGTCTTTCTTGGCCTGGCTCGCGAAGTAATCGTACCTGTTCCTCGCCTGTGACTCCCCCGCGAAAGCGGTGAGCAGGTTCTGCTCGGTCTTCGTTCCCTTGACTTTCGCCATTGATCTCTCCTTCCGGTCGTCGCGGCGCCGCTGCGTCCGCGTCTCTTTTCCAGCCTGCCGGGTCCAGTGTCCGTATATATATTCCCCGGCAGCCAGCGGATTTTAACATTTCAGGCAAATGCGGGGTATGGCTTGGATTGGTTCGAGGTCATTTGGGGGACGACAGCATCTCAGGCACGAGGCGAGGCTTGACCCCGATGCCTCTTACAGGGCTGCGATGGTCTGCAGGAGCCTGGCGGTGGGGACCACCGGTCCGATGAGGCGGTCGAAGCGGGCCAGGGCCAGGTCGTGGTCATCCTGGCTGGAGGTGGCGCAGGCGTCCGAGGCCACGATGGTGAAGAAGCCCAGGTCCGACGCCTGGCGCACCGTGCTCTCCACGCAGAAGTCGGTGAGGAAGCCGCTGACGATGAGGGTGTCTATGCCCAGGTCGTTTAAGTACCTGCGCAGGGCGGTGCCCTCGAAGGCGCTCCAGCCCGGCTTCTCTATCACCAGCTCGCCCTCGTCGATAAGCGGCTTCAGCTCGTCGTAGATGTCGGTGTCCCAGGTATCGCCCAGGAAGGCGCCGGGGAGCGCGCCGTGGATGAGCCCCATCAGCCCGGCGTCGAAGGTGCCGGGGAAGATGTCCGCGCCCCCGGCCAGGCGGTTCTGCTTTATCCAGAAGACGCGGATGCCCCTGGCGCGGCAGGCCTCCACCAGCTTCTTCACGTTCTTTACCGCGCCGGTCTCGCGCGCGTGCTTCCACGCCCCGATGAAGGCGAGGCTCCCGTCCTCGTGCAGGTTGTCGTTCTGTGCGTCCACCACCAGGAAGGCGGTTTTCTCCGCCTTGACGTAGGCCGGCCACTCCACGATGTCGTTGAGGGAGATGCCCTTGCCCAGGCTCTCCCCCACCTGCTGCAGGTCGAAGGTGCGGGGCTCCGCCGCGAGCGGCGGCACCTCGTATTCGTCCAGCAGGGCGACGATGCCGTCGGTGTCGATCACCGGGCCGATGAGGCGCTCCAGCCTCTTCAGGCACCCGTCGTGCAGCTCCTGGCTCTCGGTGGCGCAGGCGTCGGAGACGGTGGCGGCGAGCAGGCCGCGGTCGCAGGCCGAGCGCACCGTGGCCTCCACGCAGAAATCGGTGAGCACGCCGGTGACGATGAGGGCCCTCGTGCCCAGGCTCTTCAGGAGCTTGTCCAGGTTGGTGCCCTCGAACATGCACGAGCCGTGCTTGCCCAGGACTATGTCCCTCTCGTCCATGGCGTCCAGCAGCTCGTCGTAGATCTCCGTCTCCCAGGTGTCCTGCATGAAGGCGTTGGGGATGATGGTGCGGATGAGGGAGAGCAGGTCGCCGTCGAAGGTGCCGGGAAAGACGTCCCTTCCCCCCGCCATGCGGTACTGCTTGGCCCAGATGACCGGGATGCCTTTGGCGCGGCACGCGGCGATCACCCGCTTCATGTTGCCCACGGCCCCGTTCGCGCGCGCGTGCTTCCACACGTTCCAGAACGACAGGGTGCCCTTCTCGTCCAGGACGTCGTTCTGGGGATCGATCACCAGCAGCGCCGCGGGCGCCCGCTTGAAGTAATCCTTCCAGCCGGCCAGCTCGTAGAGGGAGAACTGCTCCAGCAGCTGCCCGGGGTCCGTGTCCTTCGGCTCCGCCATCTCTTCCTCCCCTTTTCTCGCTCGCCGCGAATGCCTCGCGGGCGGCTGCGTCGCCCGCCGTTCATGCCTTATCCGCGCCTGGATCCCGATCGCCGTTCGCGCCTCGTCCGCGCAGGAGACTCCCGCCTCCCTCCCCTGCCTTCGTTCGCCCGCTCCCCTATCCCTCGTCCTCGTAGAGGCGCTCGAAGTACTCGATCTTGTACTCGGAGCGCGGCAGGGTGCCCGGCGGGACCATCTCCACCACCGGGGTGAAGACCAGCTTCTCCTTGATGGTGCGTTTCAGCTGCTCCGCCAGCTCCTCCAGCTTCCCGGCGGGGAAGCCCTCGCCGTGCTCTATCTTGAGTTCCAGGTTGGTGTCTATATATGGACCGGGCTTGCGCAGCACGATGCGGAACTCCCCCGTGGTCTCGGGCATGAAGGTGCAGATGACGTCCTTCACCGCCGAGGGGAAGACGTTCACGCCCTTCACCTTGAGCATATCATCGGTGCGCCCCAGCACGGAGAAGCGGAAGGAGGTGCGGCCGCAGGCGCAGGGCGAGGTGAACACCCGCACCCAGTCGCGGCAGCGGTAGCGCAGCACCGGGGTGGCCTCGCGGTCGATGTGGGTATAGACGATCTCCCCCTCCGCGCCGTCGGCCATCTCCACCGGCTCCAGGGTGGCGGGGTCCACCAGCTCGGCCAGGATGAGCCCCTGGCCGCAGAAGTGCATGCCCTCCCCCTCGCCGCACTCGCTGGCCATGTCGGCGGCCACGTCGGCCATGCCGTAGTAGCTGCGCGCCGTGATGCCCCACTCCTCCTCGATGCGGCGGCGGTCCTCCTCGGCCATGGCCTCGCCGGCCATGAAACCCTTCTTGAAGCCCATGTCGCGGGGGTCCATGTTCATCTGCCCCTTCACGTACTCGGCCAGGAAGACGGTGGCCGAGGGGGTGGCGAAGAGCACCGTGGGCCTGAGGTCCAGGATGAGCTGCATGAGCTTCTCCACCCCGGTGCTGCCCAGGGGGGGCGGGGATGACGCAGAAGCCCATGGCCTCGGCCGACACCGACTCCGAGAGGCCGCCCACGAAGAGGGTGAAGTTGGCCGGGTTGATGAAGGAGTCCCCGGGGCGGATGCCACCGCACCAGGCGTGGCGCGCGAACAGCTCCTTCCAGTTGTCGGCGTCGCGGGCGGTGAGGGCCACGTAGATGGGCCTGCCGGTGGTGCCCGAGGTGCCCTGGATGCGCACCAGAGACTCCTTGGGGGCGCACTGGTGGCCGCCGAGGCCGCCGTCCTCGGCCTGGGTCTCGCGTATGTCGTCCTTGGTGGTGAAGGGCAGCTTCTTCAGGTCCGACGTGCAGCAGATATCGCCGGGCTCCACCCCGGCCTCGCGCATCCTGCGGCTGTAGAAAGCGGAGGTGCTGTAGATGTAGTCTATCTGCTGGACCAGCTTCGCGTTCTCCAGCTTGGCCAGCTTATCGGGAGGCATGGTCTCCACCTCATCGTTCCAGTACTTCCTGTCGTCGCTCGAGGGGTCCATCTGTCATCCCTCCTTAACGCGGCAAGTCAGAGCCGGAGGAGACGCCTGGCGTTCTCCCCCAGCCACTTGGCCTTGACCTCCTCCTTGAGGGGAAGGCTCCTTACGTCCTGCACCGCCTGCTCCAGGGGCAGCAGGGGCCATGCGGTAGCGAAGAGCACCTTGTCCTGCAGCACGCTGTTGCCGTAGTGGATAAGGGGCTCCCAGCCGGTGCCCGGCATGCCCATGTATTTCTGGCGGATCCCCGATATCTCCATGTAGACGTTGGGGTGCCTCCATGCCACCGCCACCATCTCCGTTACCCACGGCCAGCCCGCGTGACCCGCGACTATCTCGAGGTCGGGGAACTTCACCGCCACCCGGTCCAGGTGCAGGGGGTGGCCGTATTCCATGGGGATCTGGCGGGAGAGGTTGAAAGACGTATGTATCCAGATGGGCACTTCCAGCTCCACGCAGGTCTCGTAGATGGGGTCGTACCTCTCGTCGTCGGCGAACATGAGGTGCTCCCAGGGGGATATCATCGCGCCGCGCAGGCCGTGCCTGAGGACGTCGTCCCTCAGGCCCTCGACCGCCTTCGCCCCCTTGTGGGGGTCCACGCCGGAGAAGCCCACGAAGCGCTCGGGGCAGGCCCGCGCCAGCTCCGCCACGATGTCGTTGGGGACCCTCTTGTTGAAGGTGGTCTCCTGGTCCTCGCCCAGGAGGACGGCCACGTCTATGCCCGCCGCGTCCATCATGGCGATAAAGTCCCCGGCCTTGAAGTCCTCTATAAACCTCTTGATCTCAGGGCTCATGGTATAGACGTCGTAGTATCCGGCGAGGTGGGGCAGTGGCTCCAGCATGCCGAGCAGGATGTCCCGGTGAGGGGGCGTTACGCAGAAATCAACAATCATGGTCCCTCACTCGCGTCAAGGGGAGTACCTTCTCCCTGGGCGTCCCATCCGCGCGATAAACATTGCGCGACCGATCACGGCCTCTCCTGTTTAGTGCCGCTGCTCCTGCTGGAGCCGCCCTTTCCCCGACCGTCACCCTTGTGGTCACTCTCCGCCCCATTTCCGGAAAGCATCTCGTTCTGTCAACTGGGTGACTGGTCACCCATAATGATAACGCCTTGTTGCTACCTTTGCAAGCGCGGCCGCTATTCCTTGAGGAGGCCCTTCAGCATCATGTCCTGGAGCGATGCGTAAACATCGTCGACGCTGCCGAAGCTCTGCAGGAGATTGTCGTAGAAGGCTATGGTCATCTCGTTGATGCCCAGGAGCAGGAACGCGGTAAGGCGCTCGTCCACCTCACGGAACAGACCCCTCTCCACGCACTGGCGGACCAGGTCCTGCACCAGGTCCGCGTATTCCTCCAGCACGTCGGCCGCCGTCCCCACGAACTGGCGGTTGTCCCCGAAGAACGACGAAATCCAGAGTTGGGCCAGTTCCTTGTGCTCCACCCCCAGCTTTACGTCCAGCGTGAGCAGTTCCCTGAGGGCCTGCAGGGGATCGTCGCTCGCCTCCACCAGTTCCCTTGCCTTCTGCATCCACAGCTTGTTGCTCACGCGCAGGGCCTCGGCGAAGAGTTCCGCCTTGCTCGGGAAGTAGAGATAGATGGTCCCCTTGCCGATGCCGCTCTTCTCGGCGATGTGGTTGATGTTCGCGCCTTTGTATCCCTTGCTCACGAACTCCCGCGCGGCTTCCTTCAGGATCCTGCGGCGCTTGTCCTCCTGGCTGTCCCTGCTCTTCCCGGCCATGACGCAGCGCTACCTCCTGTTTTGGTAATGGTCATTTGCCTCTAACCGGGATTTTACATGATGCGGCCGCCTTACCGCGAGTAAGGAGAAGCGCGCCGTTGAGGGCGTACTCCCGAGGGCGAGATCGTCATGAACCCCGACGCGGTGCAGGGCCTGGACATGAGGCTGGTGGAAAGAGCGGCTACCTGGCGCGGCCTGGCGCGCCCATGGCGTTTACCCCTCTCAGACAGCGGGAACAATCAGACTAGAGCATCAGCTGGAGAGCAGGTGTGCCGCATTACTCGAGATACGATCGGTACGGGCATAACGGACCGCACAGCATAAGGGCTTCTCGCGCCGAGGAGTATTCTTATCGGGAGGTTAGTCATGTCGAGAGAGAACAAGGTCCTGAGCGTGGGCGACAAGGCGCCCGGTTTCGAGCTGCCGGACGCGGTCAGCGGCGAGCCGGTAAAGCTGGCCGAGCTGCTGGGGCAGCCGTTGATGATCTACTTCGGCCGGGGGACGTGGTGACCGCACTGCCGCGAGTATGTGGGTCACATACGAGACATCCATCCCGAGTTGGAGAAGAGGGGGGCTAGGGTGGTGGTCGTCCTCGCCCAGAAGCGTGAGCCCGTCCGGGAGTACGTCGAGGAGCACGGCTTCCCCTTCCCCTTCCTCGCCGACACCCGGCGCGAGGTGGTCAAGGCCTACGGCGTGTACGTGAGGGTGAACTTCGAGTCGGTGCACATCGCCCGGCCGGCCACCTTCATCCTGGACGCCGAAGGCGTCATCAAGTACTGCTTCATCGCCAGCATCCAGACCGAATACCCGGAGGACTCCGACCTCTTCGACGTCCTGGACGCCCTGCAATAGAGGCACCTTAGAGGCATTGGGGTCAAGCCTCGCCTCGTGCCTCAGGCATTGGGGTCAAGCCTCGCCTCGTGCCTCAGCCTGCTCGCCGCGCAAAAGGAGCATCTCCCGCATCTGCCTGAGTTCCGCGAGGCAGCAGTTCCTGAAGCGCCTCCCGCTGCCGCAGGGGCACGGCTCGTCGCGCCCCGTCCTGAGGCGCTCTTCCACTTCGGCCAGCGCGGGCAGGTTCTGGAGCATGGCTTCCCTCAGGGCGTCCTCGCGAGCGAGGGTGAGGGTCCTGCGTTTCGCCGCAACCTCTGGAGGCGGGTAGAGGTCTAGCAGGTCGCGGACGTCCTCCGCCAGGAGGTTGTCCAGGAGGGACCCCGCCCTGGTGCGGTCCCTTTTCTTCAGGTACTGCATGGTCAGGAATATGGTGCGCGTGTCGAGGAAGGCGCGGTGCCGCTCCAGCATGGAGTCCACGGCCCTGCAGGCATCCGCCCTGCCCGACGAGAGCACGGAGGACACGAGAAAGGCGAACATGTCGAGGTAGAACTCGTCCTGGTGTTCGAGCCTTCCCATCTCCTCGACAAGGAAAGCGAGGTTCCCGGAGCTCTCCCACAGCAGCCCCAGGACCTCGATGGCGGCCAGCCTGGCCTCGCCGTACGCGGGGTTGAACACCACCCTGCGCAGGCCCCTCGATACCTCCTCGGGCCAGGCCGAGCCCAGCCTGGCCAGGGCCACGACGGCCTCGTGCAGGGGCAGGCTGACGCACCTCTCCAGGGCCCTGAGGAGGGCGGGAAGCGCCTGCGGCGGCCTCATCTGGCCCAGGATGCGCAGCATGAACACGAACCCAGCCGGGATCTCCTCCGGTCTGGTCTCCTCCAGGAGTTCCCCGGCCATGGCGATGATGAGCGGCGCCACCCCTGGGCCCCGCTCCAGCGCCAGGCCAAGGAGGCCCGCGTCCAGGCTTTCCTCGCTGGCCAGGATGTCCTCGACCAGGAAGTGGTTCACGAGGTGATCGCCGGCCCCGCCCAGGTAGGTGAAGACGGAAAAGGGGTCCTCCTCGGCCTGCTCGATCCTCGCCAGGCACTCCGCGAAGACGTCGTCCGCCCCTGCCGCGTCCTCGCCGCAGATCTCCTCCCTGCGGTCGGCCTTGGTCCTGGCCAGCGCGGCATACCCGTCGGCCTCCAGCTCGTCACCGCGCTGCAGGGCGTAGGTCATGCACATCTGGAAGAAAATGGGATGATTGGGGTGAAGGTCCCCCTGCCGGCGCACCGTCCTCTCCGCCTCCTCGAGGGATATATCGCCGGCGGCAAACCTGCCTATGCATTCCGTCACCGCGGCCATGGCGGAGAGCAGCGAGTCCGGCAGCGCGGCCTCCAGCTCGTCGGCATATTCGCGGGGCGAGGCCTCCCCCGCCCTGAGGTCATCGAGCAACTCGGAGAGATGGCTCCGTTCGCCGTCGCAGTCCCTGCCTCCCATGTCCGTCTCCCCTTAGCGCGGACCCCCGTTTCCCCGGCCGGGCCCCGCGCGAAACATAACGGGTAAAGGAGGCGAGGCGGCGGTCCCCTGCCCCGTGACCTTCCCCGCTCAGACGGTCACTTCCTTCTCGAAGGAGAAATCCAAGGGCGTAACCGTGACTTCCAGGTCGCCGCCGTCCGACAGTTCCCACTCCAGGTGGTTACATGTGTTAAATATCGGAAACGCGGGCCGTTTTATAAATACACGGGTGATTTTCCGTACAGGCGCCCGGCCGGCAACGGCGACGGGTGCCGGTTGCCTTCGTGCGCGCACTAAAAAAGCGCTGGGCCGCGGGTCTCTCCGTTCCACGGCCACGCGCGGGGGGTCGGTGGGAAGGCAATGCGCGTTGCGCGCTGAAGAGGCTATCTCTTCTTCTTGCCGTCCTTTTTCCCGTGGCCCCTCCACTTGTCCTTCTCGCCTTTCTTCCAGCCCGAGATGAGACCCTCGAGCCTGGGGTCCTTCCTCTGGCCGAACCTGTTCGAACCGCCGTTCTGGCGGGTGGGTTCTTCGCTGGCCATCTTTCACTTCCTTGCTCTCATGCGATTTCCGCCGCCGCTCTACGCCCCGCCCTCCCGCACGTCCTTGATGGTGACCTCGAATCGCAGGTTCATGCCGGACAGTGGGTGGTTGAGGTCCACCTCTATATTGTTCTCGTCTATGCTTATGACGAGGAAATTGATTACCCTGCCGTCGTCCGTCTTCCCCATGTACGAGGTGCCCACCTCGAGCTCGGGCCCACCGGCGAACATCTCCTTCGGCACCTGCTGCACCAGGCGGGGGTCTCTCAAGCCGTAGGCGTCCTCCGGCTGGACTACGACCTTCTTGCTCTCTCCCGGCTCCATCCCCTCCAGCTCGCGCTCCAGCCCGGGGATGATGCTGCCCTCACCGAAGACGAAGCCGAGCGGTTCGCCCTCGGGGCTGCTGTCGATAAGCACGCCGTCCTCGTCGTACAGGCGGTAGTCGAATAGAATCGTCTTGTTCGGGCCAGCTTTCATCGCTGCCACCCCTTTCACTCTTCCCGCAAGCCGTAAAACAAAAGGCCCAGGCTTCAAAGGCTTGGGCCGCAAAGCAACAGCTTCGATGCAAACCTGATAATACCTATACTCACTATAACATACACCCGGAAGGCGCCGTTCGCGGCCGTGGACGGATGCGGTGCGGCAAGTGCCGCGGTCAAGTCCCGCGGGTCCCGCCTGCCGGCTCCGCGGGCTCCGCGTATGCGGCGCCGGCTCGGAGGGGGACTTTCGCCGCCTCCCCCTCCCGCAGTTCCAGGACCTCCCCTCCGACCTCGATCTTGATCGTACCGGCGCCGCCGGAGAGGGCGCGCACGCCGAACGATCCCTTGGAGATGTCCAGCTCCAGCCACTGCCCACGGTAGCGTACCTGCATGGTCAGGTCCTCCATCTCCTCCGGGAAGGCGGGATTGAAGCGCAGGATGTCGCCGCGGCACTCCAGGCCTGTGTAGCAGCGCACCACAAGGTCCACGCAGCCCGCCATGGCCCCAAGGTGGATACCCTCCTGCGTGGTCCCGCCCTGTATGTCCGCGAAGTCGGTAAGAGTCGCCACGTTAAAAAGCTCCCATGAATGGCTGCGGTCCCGGCGCGCCGCCACCCAGGAGTGGATGATCCAGCTCAGGGACGAACCGTTGGAGGTACGCTTCAGGTAGTAGTCTATGTTGGCGGGTATCATCCCGGGGTCGAACTCGTATCCGAGCTGAGCGAAGAGGTCGCCCAGCTCCTCGGAGGAGAAGAGGTAGAAGAGCATGAGCACGTCCGCCTGCTTGGACGCCTTGTAGCGGTTGCAGGAGTCGCCTTCCGCCTCCAGGATGCGGTCGAGACGCTGGATGTTGCCGTATCTGCGGCGGTACCCTTCCCAGTCGAACTCCTGCAGCTGGTCGTATCCCTCGAACTGGCTGATCATGCCGTCACCGTGGAAGACCACCCGCATCTTGCGGCTCAACTCCCCCCACCGCTCGATCTCCGATTTCTCGATCTTGAGCTTGTCGCACAGCTCGTCGATGTACTCCGGCGGCAGGATGCCCATGAGGTCGAGGGCGCGGCTCATGACGTAGACCACCATGATATTTGTGTAGGCGTTGTTGTCGAGACCCGGGCTCTCGGCGTCGGGGTAGGCGTCGTGGTACTCGTCCGGGCCCATGATCCCTTTAATCTCATAGCGCTCGAGGTCGGCGTTGTATTCCGCGATCGACGCCCAGAAACGGGCTATCTCCAGGATCATCTCGGCGCCGTACCAGCACATGAACTCGAGGTCCCCCGTCACCTGGTAATACTGCCATACGTTGTAGACGATGGCCGCGTTGATGTGGCGCTGCAGGTGGGAGTTGTCCGGGATCCAGTTGCCTGAGGATGGGTTGAGGTGAAGCACCTGGGTCTCCTCCCTGCCGTTGCTCCCGCTCTGCCAGGGGAACATGGCCCCCTTGTACCCGAGCCTCACGGCCGCCTTCCTTGCCTCGTCGAGGCGGCGGTAGCGGTACATGAGGAGGGTGCGGGTTATCTGCGGCGTGCGGTAGTTGAGGAAGGGGAAGATGATGAGTTCGTCCCAGAAGATATGCCCGCGGTAGGCCTCGCCGTGCCAGCCCCTCGAGGGCATGCCCACGTCTATATCCATGGAATGCATGCACGCCGTCTGCAACAGGTGAAACCCGTACAGGTGCAGTATCCTCTGCATGTAATGCTGCTCCGGCAGGCTGTACAGCCTCAGGTCGACCTCGAACCTGTGCCACAGGTGCTTCCAGGCCACGGCATGGCTCTGCAGCATGCCCTGGAACCGGTCCGCCACCGACACCGCCTCCTCCGCTTCCAGCGCGCACTCGGAGATGGCATTGTCCCGGGACGTGTAGAGCGCCACCGTCTTCTCCAACACCACCCTCTCTCCCCTGGATACCTCGAGGACCAGGTGCTGCGCGATGTACGCGGGCTCCCGCGTCAGCTTCCGCTCCACCTGCACCGGCTCGCCGTCGCGGAACACTCCCGTCCTGGCCGCCTGGGCGATCTCTATCCTGGACTGGTTCGTGCGCACCTTGAGCAGGATGGTGTTCTCGTTTATCCGCCTCGTCTCCACCGGCTCGAGGTGCCTGCCATCGAGGTTTCTGTAGCGCTTCACGCCGCTGTTGATAACCGTGCCGTCCAGGGCCGAACGTATCTCCAACCGGCCCGACCAGTTGAGGGGGGTTATCGACACCTCGAGTGCCGCCTTGTGCATGTCGGCCATGCTGACTATGCGGCGGCTGTGCATGCCGGTCTCCCTTCCCGACGAGTCACGCCAGCGTGCATAGCGGTGGAGCACCCCGGTCATCATGTGCAGTTCCTGTCTGTAAGACAGGATCTCGACGTTGTCGGGATGGAACCATTCGCCGCCTTCGGCGCGTACGCCCAGGCACAGCCAGTTAGGGATGTTTACCAGGTCTTCGTTCTCGACCACGCGGCCCGCTATTTCCGTCTTCAGGCGATTATATCCGCCCGCCAGGTAGGTCCCGGGATAGTGCACCCCGTCCGCACGCGACTCGGGGGCCGCCCCCCGGGTGGCGAAATAGCCGTTGCCGAGGGTACACAGCGCCTCCCTCAGCCCCTCCTCATCGGGGTCGAAATAATCGTACTCCAGCCACCAGGCGCTCTCCTCCTCGAGCAGGGCCGTCAGCCTGGAGATGAAAGACCCGACCTCGCCCGTGTCCGCCAGCCTGTACTGGGCATGCGTACGGCGCGAGCCGTCTCCCACCACCACGGTGATCCCCCCGGCTTTCAAGACCTCGAAGGCATCCTCGTCGGTTATGTCGTCCCCCACGTAGAGGGGGACATATCCCGGGCCCACCAGGTTGAGCGCGTCCATGAGCCACTCGACGGCCCGACCCTTGTGCCAGTCGATGTCCGGCTGAAGCTCGTAAACCTTCTTGCCCTCGGTCCTGCGGAAGCAGCGATGCCGCCGGTGCGCCTCGGCCACGGCCTTTTCCACCGCCTCCAGGTGCTCGTCCGCAACGTTGCGGTAATGGACGGCGACGGTGAACTTCTTGCGCTCCACCAGGGCGCCGGGAACGTCCGCCAACTCCTCCTCCAACCAGGCCTGGGCGGCATCCAGGTCGTCCAGGAAGCGGCCCGCCTCCTCGTTGTCCATGTGGAAACCGTCAGGGCCGGCTATCTCGAAACCATGGCTCCCCGCGTAGTAGATACCGCCTATGCCCACCAGGCCCCTCACGTCGTCCAGGCCCCTCCCGCTCACCAGGGCCACGGTGCACCGTGCCGCCAGCCGGGCGAGGATCTCCCGCATCTCGCCGGAGAGACGGGCGTCCTCGGGCCGGGATACTATGGGGGTCAGGGTGCCGTCGTAGTCCAGGAACGCGGCCGCCCTGCCGCCCCTTACCCGCTCCCCTATCTCCTCGAAGCTCTCGAGCGCGTTCTCGAGATCCTCGATCTCTACCTCGATCTCCACCTCAGCCAGGTCCTTCACCACTACATCCGCCCCGCTCTCCAGGAGGGCTGCCTCCTGTCCCCTGCGGTCCACCCCTATGACCAGCCCGAAAGCGCCCGCGCGCCCCGCCTGCACCCCGGATATGGCGTCCTCCAGCACCACGCATCTCGCGGGCTCGACGCCCAGGCGGCGAGCCGCCTCCAGGAACATGTCGGCATCGGGTTTTCCCTTGAGGTCCAGGCTCTCGATGTCTATCCCGTCCACCTTGGCGTCGAAGAGGTGTGCGATGCCCGCGGATTCGAGCACCTCCGCGCAGTTCCGGCTGGACGACGCCACGGCGACGCGGAATCCCCGGCTGCGCAGGTCCTCGATGAGCTTGACCGACGACTCGTAGACCTCGACGCCCCGCGTCTTCATCATGCGCAGGAACAAGCGGTTCTTGCGGTTGCCTAGGCCGCAGACGGTCTCCATGTCGGGGGAATCGTCGGGGGTCCCGTAAGGGATGTCGATGCCGCGGGCGTCCAGGAAACTCTTGACCCCGTTGTAGCGGGGCTTGCCGTCCACGTACTTGGGGTAGTCCTCCTTGATGTCGAACGGCTCGTAGCCGCTCCCGCCGGCTCTTCTCTCCAGGTATTGGTCGAACATCTCCTTCCACACCGCGGCGTGGAGTCTCGCCGTGCGCGTGACCACGCCGTCCAGGTCGAAGACGAGGCCGTCATACCTGGAGCGGGAGATGCTCACGCTGTACCCCTCTCCGTGACCCATGACCTTTCCCGTTCTCTCGATTCACCTATAAACAGGTTAGCAGATAACTACATTACCATTCATTACCATCAGATCGCGGTCGGCACAAGCGCTGCCGCCCTCGACGCCCCTCCGGGCCCATGCCGGAACACGGCCTCCGCATCACGACCTTCCGACTTTGGGATAGAATGTAGCAGTGGTCGGCTTGGGCTTTACGTGGCAGCGAGGAGGGGTGACATGCTTGACGTTCTCATCAGACGCGGCAGGGTGGTCGACGGCACCGGCGCGCCGGCCAGGATGGCGGACTTGGCCGTCAAGGATGGCAGGATCGTCGAGGTGGGGGACTTGCCGGAGACAGGTGCGGAGCGGGTCATAGACGCAGAGGGGAAGGTGGTCTCGCCGGGGTTCGTAGACATCCACACACACAACGATCTCTTCGTCGTGCGCGACGATTACGTGCAGCTCTTCGAGCCATACGTGAGGCAGGGCATCACCACCAGCGTGGTCTCCAACTGCGGCTGGTCGGTCGCCCCCTGGCTGCCCGAGACCTCCGCTCTCTTCCGCTCCACCCTGCAGACCATGGGCGTGTCCAGGGACTTCGAGCCGGGGTGGGAGACGGTGAAGGAGTTCAACGGCTGGATGCTGGGGCGCGGGCTCCCCATCAACTTCGTGCCGCTCTCCGCGCACGGCCCCATCCGCATAGCGGCCATGGGGGAGAACGCCCGCTTCTGCAGCGAGGACGAGCTCGAGAAAATGAAGAAACTTGTGCGCAAGGACATGGAGGACGGTTGCCGGGGCTTCTCCACCGGTCTCACCTACTTCCCCGGCATGTACGCCCACACCGATGAGATCGTCGCGCTGGCCGGGGTCGCCGCGGAGTACGGCGGACGATACGTCACCCACCTGCGCAGCCTCACCAACACCTTCGACCGGGCGGTGCGGGAGGCCATCGAGATCGCCGACCGCAGCGGGTCCACGCTTCAGATATCCCACTTCGGGGCCTTCCCCTATCTCGGCAGCATGGCCGACATCCTCTACGAGGTAACCGCCGTCCTGGAGAAGGTAAACCGCCTCATCCCCCTCCCCGGTCTTCCCAACGCCGTCTCGAAGCGGGGGTACCGGCTGGTGGACGAGGCGCTGGCCGGGGGAATGGACGTGGGCATGGACTTCATCCCCAGCGTGGGAGGGAACACCACCGTCACCCAACTCTATCCCCCCTGGTCGCTCGAGGGAGGGACGGAGGCGCTGCTGCGCCGGCTGGCCGACCCGGTGGAGCGGGAGAGGATACGGCACGACGTGAAGACGGTCAAGGACAGGTGGCCGCAGTGGGAAAAGGGCGCCTGGGCAACGAATTACCTGAAATGCGAGAGCTGGAAGATGCTCACCATCCTCTCCATAGGCAGCGAGAAGAACGCCTGGATGGAGGGTAAACGGGTGGTGGACCTGGCCAGGGAGGCCGGCAAGGACAACTTCGACTTCCTGGCGGACCTGGCCATCGAGGAGGAGGGGGCGATCATGTTCTTCATGGGCATGCCGCCCAAGCCCTGGGTCGAGAAGGCGATGATGATCGGCCACGACCACCCGCAGCTCTCGGTGGGGTCCGACGTGATCTTCTCCGAGAAGGGCATCGGCCCGCAGCCCGCGTACGGCTGCTTCCCGCGCATCCTCGAGCACTACGCGAGGGACCTCGGCCTGTATACGCTGGAGGGGGCCGTGCACCGCTGCACCGGACTGGCCGCGTCGCGCTTCGGCTTGGAGGACCGCGGGGTGCTGCGGGAAGGGGCGGCCGCCGACATCACCGTCTTCGACTTCGAGAACGTCAGGGACAACTCCACCTTCGACGACCCGCGGCGCTACCCAGACGGCATCGATTGCGTGCTTGTGAACGGCAGGGTCGTGCTGGAGAACGGCGAATTCGACGCCGGCGCCATGGCCGGGGACGTCCTGGCGCGCTAGGACATGGGTCAGCCCCCGTCATTCGTCATCTGACGGGTTTCTGGACCCGAGGATCATCCTGCCGGCTATGCGCACCGCCTTGCCCGCGGGTATGCGGCATTTCTTGGAAGCCTCTGCGGCGGCGAACTCCTGCATCTGCGCGGGGTCGGTGAGGTCGAAGTAACGTCCGAAGAGATGCTCCTGGACGCCCGCGCACATGCAGCTGCCGAACTCCTCCTCGAATCGGCGGCAGAAACGGTGCGCGGCCTGCAGCGTGCGCAGGAAGGCTTCATGCTCCTCGGGCTTCTCGCGCCCGAAAGCCAGGCCTAACGCCATGATGGGGCCGATCACCGCGCCGCACGTCTCCCCCCGCATGGCCACGCCGGGCATGGCGGTGGCGGCCTTGAGGACCTCGGCGTTGCCCTGGCCGAACTCCTCCTGCAGGGCCCGCAGGGTGCCCTGTGCGCAGCTGCCGTAGGCCTCCAGGTAATCCCCCGCCTTGCGCTCGAGGCGGTCCAGGATCTCCTCGATAGACTGCTTGCCTTCCACCGCTTAGTCCTCCAGCTCCACGCGGAAGCGGCAGACGGTGTCGCCCCTGGTGAGCAGCTTGCTGAATCCCTCCGTCTTGAACCTGGGGTTCAGTTCCTCCAGCATTCCCTCGAGCGACGCCCCCAGCATGATCTCGCACAGGTCCGGCTCGCGCGACCAGATGCGGGCCACGGGACAGGTCTTGAGCTCCTTCTCGAAGGCCTGCGGCGTGTTCTCGACATAGCCGTCCCAGAAGTTGGCGAAGGTGTCGTCGATCTTGTCGTGCACCTTGGGCAGGCCCATGCAGTCCGCGAAGTCCTCCGGCTGGGCGCCGGAGAGGGCCATCCACATGGCGGCGCCCTTCTTGCCGTCGCGGTGGAACTGCTCCCTGAGCCTCTCGACGAAGGCGTCGCCGCCCACCTCCTTGCCGATGCGGTAGAGGGTCACCACCTGGCGGGCCAGGGCCTCCGTCCAGTTGCGGTAGCGCTTCCCCATCTCCTCTTCGCTCACCGGGTACTTCTCGTATTCGGGCACTTCACTCATGTCGGGCACCTTCTTTCTCGCCTCAGACGCACGCCATCTCCAATACCAGTATAAGGCAAACGGGGGCTGGCGATGCCGACGAGATGATGTATGTCTGGAGCTGATCCCATTCGGGCGGGATAGTTAGCCGTGATAACAAAATGATGAATGTTAAGGGCTGACCCCAAGGGCTTTGAGGTGGAGGATGGAGGTGACGCGCTCGTCTATGACTTCCTCCGCGATGCCGCCGCCGCGCACCGCCTCGAGCACGGCTGCGTAAGCCGCCTGGACGTCTCCCGCCTCGTGGCCCGAGATGAGCAGGACGTCCACCCCCGCCTTGACGGCGCGGGTCACCGTCCCCTCCAGGCCGTAGGCTTCCTTGAGGACCTTGGTGGCGAGGTCGTCGCTGATGACGAGGTAATCGCTGTCCACCTTTTCCCGCAGAAAGGCGATGCCCGACGGCGAGAGCGTGAAGGGCAAGTCGGGGTCCAGCGCGGTGTAGACGACGTTGGCGGTCATGATGAGCTCCGGGCCCGCAGCGGCGGCTACCAGGAACTGGGAATACTCGGGGACGTCCGGCACCACCGCCAGCCTCTCGTTCTCGGGGTCGTAGTCGATGCCGCCGTATCCCGGGAAGTGCTTGGCGGTGGAGAGCACGCCCCCGTCACGCTGGCCGGAGATGGCGCTCGCGCCCAGCTCTCCCACCTGCTGCGGCTCCCCGCTGAAGGTGCGGCCGTAGCGGGTGAGGAAATCACCGGGGACGCCCATGTCCAGCACGGGCGCGAGATTGAGGTTGACGCCCAGTTCCGCGAGGCCCCGCGCCCGCGCCAGGCCGAGGTCGTATGCCTGCTGAGGCGAGGCGATCCGCGCCTGCGCGGTGTCGTCCCCGATCCAGCCGGCGCGGACGATCTCGCCTCCCTCCTGGTCGATGGCGATGAAGAGCGGCTGGCCCGTGTCCGCGGCGGCCAGCTCCTGGAGGTCGGCGACGAGCCGCGTGAGCTGGGCCTCGTCCGTGATGTTGCGGCCGAAGAGGATCACGCCTCCCGGGTGGACGGCCTCGAACAGCTGCCGGATCTCCGGGGTGACCTCCGTGCCCTCGAACCCGACCAGGAAAAGCTGCCCGACCTTCTGCTCCAGGGTGAGGCCTTGCGGGGGGTCGCCGCCGTTGTTGCCGCCGCCGTTGCCGTCATGGGCGGTGCCCCCACATCCAGCGGCCGCGGCTGAGAGCGCCAGGAGCAGAACGAGGGCGATACTTGCCTGCGTTGCCTGCCTAACCCGCGCGATCTTCACGAACCGTCTCCCTTCTCCATCCCACCGGCGCCATGCCCGGGACCCTGGGCTGGAATCGATATCGGTCACGGACACCCCTTACGATCGGGCGTCCCGCCCCGGAGCTTGCCCCGCTCAGCCGAAGGTGGGGTTCTGCCAGAAGAGGTGATAGACCTTGACCTCCCCCAGGTCGTCTACGCGCAGGGTGTCGTAACCCAGGCTCTCGTAGAACGCCCGGTTCTTCTCGCTCCCGGTGCTCAGATAAATGCCCGAGATCCTCTGTTCGCCCTCCAGCGATGCCTGGACCGCGCGCATGAGCGCGCGGCCGGCCCCCTTCCCCTGGTGATCGGGGTGCACTCCCAGGGCCTCGAAGGTGAAGTACGGCTTGGTCAGGCCCCTGGGTTGCCTTACCGCCCTGAGGATGCGGAGTCCGTGGATGGGGCGGCGTCCGTAAAGTGCCAGGATATGGTGGAGGTTGCGTGCTATGAAGGATACCGCGCGCCGCCTGGAAATGTGGATGCGGGGGTCGCGCACCATGCCCACACCCGTTACGCGGCCGTTATTCACCGCGGCCAGGACCGGACGGCCCGCCTCTAGATACAGCCGCACGTAGATACCGTCGACCACGGCCATGCGGCGCGGGGTGGAGGGGTTTTTCATGTCCAGGTGGTAGTTGGTGGTCTCCTCGCCCTTGAAAGCCTCCACCAATACACCCGTAACCTCTTCCACCATCCCCGGCGTGACCGCGACTACCTCCATCCCGGTCCCGTCGACTTTCTCGTTCATCGGCATCCCCTTATCCCGCTTCTTTACGGCATCCAATTCTATCAT
>JAQVFR010000010.1 GCA_028697145.1 Actinomycetota bacterium
CGGCTCCAACGGCGCGGGAAAGACCACCTTGCTCAGGACGATCTCGGGCCTGAAAGAACCGCAGTCCGGAAACATCACCTGGAACGGCAGGGAGATCGCCGGCATGCAGCCCAACAAGATCTGCGAGTTGGGGATAATCCATGTTCCCGAGGGCAGGAAGATCTTCCCGAACATGACGGTTAGGGACAACCTGGAAATGGGGGCTTATCTTCAAGTCAACCGGAAGCACTTGAAGGACTCACTGCATTTCGTTTTCGAGGTCTTCCCCCTCCTGGAACAGCGAAGAAAGCAATACGCCGCGACCCTGAGCGGCGGAGAGCAGCAGATGCTCGCGATCGCGAGGGGACTGATGGGAAAACCGGAATTGCTCATGCTGGATGAACCCTCCCTCGGGCTGTCGCCAAAGATGGCGGGGGAGGTCTTCGAGCGTCTCGGCGTCCTTTCCTCCAGGGGGCTTTCCATACTGCTGGTATCCCAGGAAATACCAAAGAGCCTGAAGCTCTCTGACACGGCCTATGTTATGGAAAACGGGCGCATCATGATGCAGGGGTCGGGCGAGGAGCTATTGAAGGATAACCAGATCCGTAAGCATTACCTCGGTATCTAGCAAGCACGTTGCCGTGCGGCCGCGGCAAGCCCCTTTCGATTTCGTCTTCTTTGTATGCGTGACTGCATGAACGACACAAGGAGTCCGCGCAGACTTTCAGGCAACCGCCTCCGCTGGTGCGGGAGGAAACACGAGCGTTGAGACCCGGCCCCTTCTGCTTCGTGGGCTCCGGGGTCGGGGGTTGAAGAAAGGCGACCGCGCCGGGGGGATGTGGAGAGGAAAAGGGGGAAGGAAAAAGGAGGACGGGGGTAGAAATCAGTAGCGAGAAAGCGCGGGAGAGGAGGGAAAAGGATGCTTTTCGCCTACACCGAAGCTTCCCAGAGGGCCCTGGAGGGTTTGCGGGACCTCAACATGCTCAAGTGGTACGTGGTTCCGCTGCTTCTCGTAGTGGTCTATATATTCACGAAGGAGATAAAGGAGTCACGGCAGACCGGGAACTGGGACCCCATCCTGGCCGCCCTGGTCCTCTTCGGATGCGATTTCTTCAACGAGACCTGGAACGGGTGGGTGTTTCACCTCTCCGAGAGGTCGGCGGTATGGACCACTCCGGGGGATACCGCTTACCGGGTCATGGTAGGCTGGAACATCGAGATAATCTTCGCCTTCCTTCTCTTCGGCCTGGTCTATTATCATACCCTCCTTCCCGACCCGAAAAAGAAGGTCCTGGGACTGCCCAACCGCTGGTTCTTCGCCCTCTTCTTCGCCGTGCTGGCGGTGGTCATCGAGGTGCTCCTGAACATGGGCGACCAGCTCATCTGGGAATACCCGTGGTGGTTCCGCTCCTGGGGCGGGGTGTGGATAATATTTATCCTGGGATATTTCTACTGGTTCGTGGCCGTCAACATCATGCTCGGCATGAAGACCCTGAAGAGCAAGCTGATATTCGTGGGAGGCATCTACGCCGTACCCATCGTGCTCAACGTGCTCGCGGCCATACTTGGCTTCCGCTACTGAACCGCGGCGACGGGACAGCGCCCGTGCGAAACGCAGGATAAACCGGCTGTCAGCATTTTCTTCCTGGCCTGGTCGATCTCGCCCGAGTCTTATCCGTTCACGGAGCCTTCATGCCCAGGAGCTTGCGCTCCTCTCTCGCGAGCCAGGCTCTGTACAGGGTTATCAGTGATTTGACGGCGAGAGATATCAGCTTCCTGGAGACGGGATTCTGCACCAGGGCGCCGTGGTACAGTCTGCCGAACATCCTGATGCGCGCCGCGTCGCCCCGCCCCGCCTGCGGAAGCGGCTTATCTATATCTACGGGCCTGGGGACGAAACGCCTGGGGGAGAAGAACCACTTGAGGACGAGGTTGGTGGTCGCGGCGAGGATGTCCCACGCCCGCTCCTGGTTACTGTGGACCGGTGTTTCCCCCGCGGCGGTCTGTACCAGCTCCAGGGGCAGGTAAACGTCCACCCTGCTGCCGGTCAGCACCTTGATGAGCGAGAGGAACGCGTAGCATCCCGGGCACGGGACCACCAGGACGTCGGCTCCCGTCTCCTCGGCCTCCTGCATCCTGAGGTACAGGCTCTGCAGGAGGTTGAGCAGGGTATGGAAAGGGTTGCTCGAGGTCGAGCCGAAGAGGGTGGGCACGGTGCCGGCCCAGCCGCAGCAGAGGGCGTCCTCCCGGCAGTGCCGCATCTCGACGACCTCGCAGCCGATGCGCTCCATTATCTCCCTGGTGGTGTCCTGCAGTATCCCGTCCATGTATCTGCCGCAGCAATTGTCGTGGACGGTCACCTTAAGGTCCAGCTTGTCCTTGACCGCTATCTCTCCGCTCTTCAGCCTCTGCAGCAGCCAGGTGTCCAGAAGCTCCACCTCGAAGCCGACGTCGATGCCGAACTTCTTGGGCAGGACGTCGGTGAACATCGAGGCCTCTACCACCATGAAGCAGTACATCTTCTCCACGCCCATCGCGGAGAACTTCTCAACGGCAAGGCGGCCCAGGCGCTCCGCCTCCTCCAGGAAGCCGATCCTGTAGGCGTCCTCTCCCATGCCGAACATGCTGTCGCTACCCACGATGGCGGGCTTCAGCTCGCCCAAGAGCGACGTCTGGGCGATGTACGGCACGAGGTTGTTGTAGAAGCCGGTCAGCAGCACCTCCTTCCTGGGTTTTTCCAGGTTCTCCTCCCAGGAACGCAGCAGCGAGAGCTCGTCGCTTCCCATCAGCACGCGGGTGGTGGTCCACATGTTCTCGGGCTCGTTGGGGAAGATGAACTTGGTGATGTAGGGAAGGCCTTCCGCCTTTCCGGTCTCGTTGTGCCTTTCCAGGACGAGCCCGTAAGGGTTCGCGTCCCGGGGACACGCGAATTCACAGATGTTGCAGGTAACGCAGCGCCGCAGCACGAGCGACGCGTCCTTTTCTCCACGGATGAGGATATCGATCTGCCTCTTTGCCTCGTCCTCCGCAAGCTCGAGCACGGGGCAGCGCTGGAAACAGATGCCGCAGCGGTCGCATGAATCCTCCCGGAAGAGGCGGAAATCGGATCCTGGGTTCATCAAATACCCCCCTCGTTCACCTGAGCCGTCCTCACGATACGCCGGGCCACCGGGAACGCCGAGCTCCGGGGCCTCGTAGCAGCCATCACCTCAGGGTGTGTACCTGTGCACCGATCCCAGCATCGCCGCGACGTTCTCCGGCCTGGCGTCCACCGGGATGGTGCAGCCGGAGCTGAGGATGAATCCGCCGCCCGCGCCCACTTCGGTGATGAGCCTGCGGCAGTAGTCGTCCACCTCCTCCGGCTCGCCCAGCTTGAGCAGGGCCGCGGGCACGTCGCCCATGATGCACATATGGTCCCCGAGCACCTCCTTGGCCTTGAAGATGTCGGAGCTGCCGTCGAGGTTCAGAATGCATTTCCTCCGGGGCAGGTTCTTCAGCAAGGGGAAGAAGGCGGTCCAGTCGCTGTCGAAATGCAGCAGGGGAGTGACCCCCTTTCCCACCCAGAACTCGCACATCTCCTGCCACTCCGGCAGTGCGAACTCCTCGAACTGGCTGGGGCTCAGGCAGGAGGCGCTGGTCCTCGTCCCCCCCATGAACACCCGTTTCAGACCGCTCATCCTCACCATCATCGAGCCCTGCATCTTCATGGGCTTCATGAGGACGCGGCTGGCTTCCTTGACCTCCTCGGGATGGCGGAAGATGTCGAGGATGAAATCGTTGAAGGAGCGCATGAAGAGGGAGATGTACTCCATGGGGGTGAAGACGATATTGTAGGCCACCATGGACTCGATCCCCTTGCGCCGCCACCGCTTGATCGAGCCCCTGGCCTTCGTGATGTCCGCGGCGACGGCGGCGAAGGTCTTGAGCATGCCCACGGGATTTCCCAGCTGCGGGTTGCTGAGCTTCATCTTGTCCACGATCCAGCGCACGGGGCCGCGCTCCTCGATTTGCGTGTATTCCTCCCAGTCCATCACCGTCTTCTCGACGAACTGGAACTGGCCGTCCTCGGGCTCTGCGCCCACTCCGGGCATGACGGGAGGGTTGGGGAAGATCACCTGCATGATGCGGCCGAGGCCGGCGTACGAGAGGTTCTGGCCGTCGATAGCTCCAAGTTCGCGCACGGTCTTCTCGAGGGCGGCATCGGCTTTCTTTATATCGAAGAGCATGTCGTGCTGGGTAATGCCGCCGTATTGTCCCGCGAAGAAGTCGATGATCGGGACCACCGGCACGCGGTCCGGTTTCCTCATCTCTACGGCGGCACCTATCCTCTCCCCGGGGGTCATGATTGCCATTGCTTCCTCCTATAAGACTCGTTGCCGGATAACGGGTGGCCAGCAGCAGGCGGCTTCAGGGTCCCACGAACTGGCCCACGAGCTTGACCGCTTGCGATGCGTCCATGCCCCAGGCGTCGGCGCCGGAATACTCCACCACCTTATCGTTCACCGGGCCGCCCCCGATGATCACCTTCACCCTGCCGCGCAGGCCGGCCTCGGCGAGGCTGTCAACCGTCTCTTTCATGGAGTCGAAAGCCAGGGTGAGCAGCCCGGAGAGGGCCAGGACGGGGGCGCCCGTCTCCTTCAGCTTCCGCACGAAGGCATCCGCGGGGATGTCAACGCCCAGGTCGTGTACCTCGTATCCCCCGCAGCGCAGCAGAGTGGCCACGATGTTCTTGCCAATGTCGTGGATGTCGCCCTTCACCGTACCGATCACCACGCTCCCCCTGGGGGCTCCGGACCCGGACGCCAGACGGGGCTCGATAAGGCCTATGGCCTGCTTGAAGATCTCCGCGGACATGATCAGCTCGGAGAGGTAATACTCCTTCTCCTCGAAACGCCGGCCCACCTCGGACATACCGTCGCGCAATCCCTCGACCAGCGCGAGCGGATCGGTCCCCGCTGCGAGGGCTTTGCCGATCTCCGCCAGCGTATCGTCCTCCCTGAGTTCCGCCAGCATGGCCGCGATCGCCTCTTTCATCCTCGGTCTCCTTTCACTTGCACGCCAACGCGAACCTCGCGGCGACGAAGTTGCCCCGCCCCTCCCGCGGCGCACCAGCCCGCCTTCCGTAGCTGCGGCGGCGGCCCGCCGCTCCTTCATGTGCGTGACTTTCTCCAGCAGACAAACGTTTATGAAAAGTTCACCTAAACAAATATACATTAAAAACGCTTCGTCCGCCCGCAGCCGGGAAAGCGAGACGTCCGTCTCGTGACCGCGCGTCCCCGCTTCGCCCGTAGGAGCGTGCCCCGCAGGTTAAAGTTGGGCAGCTTGGGAACAATAATATTAGCGATGTCGATATTTGGAAACCGTTTTTATGGTTATTCCGTGGACATCGCGGCGCTGGAGGTCCATGCCTCACGGACAGAAGCATCCACGGTTGGGTGCCATGGATATTCAAGCAAAGGTGAGCCGGGAAAAATCCGTGGGGCTCCGAGCGATAAGGAGGTAGGAAGATGGGTGATGACCTGGTGAAAGCGTTGGTGGACCTGGACGAGGACAAGGTGCGTGACGTGGTGAAGAGCAGGCTGGAGGCGGGAGATGACCCCCTGGGCATAATGGACGACGCCAGGAAGGCCATGGAGGTGGTGGGCGATCGCTTCGCCGAGGGCGAGTACTTCATCCCCGAACTCGTGTTCGCCGGGGAGATACTGAAGGACATGACCACCGCCGTCAAGCCCTATCTCAACAAGGCCTCGGAGCAGAAATACATGGGAAAGGTGGTGCTGGGAACGGTAGCCGGCGACATCCACGACATTGGAAAGGACATCGTGGGATTCATGCTGGACGTGAACGGTTTCGAGGTCCATGACCTGGGGGTGGACGTACCACCCCGGAAGTTCGTGGAGAAGGTGCAGGAGACCGAGTCGCCCATCCTGGCCTTGAGCGGATTTCTCACCCTGGCCTACGACTCCATGAAGGAGACGGTGGAGGCGCTAGCCGATGCGGGCCTGAGGGATAAGGTCAAGGTGATGATAGGCGGTGGCCAGATAAGCGATGAGATAAGGGCATATACCGGTGCGGATGAGTTCGGCAAGGACGCCATGGCGGGAGTGGCGCTTGCCAAGAAGTTCATCGCGGCCGAATAACATTCGTCAGCGTAGAGGGAGGCGTTAAGGATGGAAGAGAGGAAATGGGAGGAAATGACACCCGAGCAAAGGAGGGAAGCGCTCTTCGAGGCCTGGCTCTCGCCCCAGGGGATCGAGTTCGCCGGCCCGGATGCGGAGAAGGCCTACAGGGAGCGCGTTACCCGCATAAAAGACGCCATCGAGCTCAAGAAGCCCGACAGGGTACCGGTCTTCCCCGTCATCGGCTTCTTCCCCGCCTTTTACGCGGGGATGACGGCGCAGGACGTGATGTACGACTACGAGAAGCTCATCTCCGCGTACAAGAAGTACACCCTGGACTTCGAGCCAGACGCGCACGGAGGTGCTTTCAATCCCAGCCCCGGCCGCATCTTCGAGATCCTCGACTACCAGCTGTATATCTGGCCCGGGCACGGCGTGTCGCCCAACCACTCGTACCAGTGCCTGGAGGAGGAGTACATGAGGGCGGACGAGTACGACGACCTCATCCGCGATCCCTCGAACTACTTCATGAGCACCTATCTGCCGCGCGTCTTCAAGGCCCTGGAGCCCCTGCAGAAGATACCGCCCCTGACCGGCATCCTGGAGATGTACTCCGCGTTCTCGGCGGTCAACTTCATCCCCTTCGGCATGCCCGACGTGCAGGAGGCCCTGCAGGCGCTGATGGAGGCGGGCAACGAGGCCGTCAAATGGATAGGATACGTGGGCACTCACGACAAGGAGGTAACGGCCGCCGGGTTCCCCGCCTTCTTCGGGGGAGGGACAAAGGCACCCTTCGACATCATCGGGGATACGCTGCGTGGGACGAGAGGGATGATGATGGACATATTCCGCAGGCCCGAGAAGATCCTGGAGGCGGTGGAGGCTCTCACTCCCATCGCGATAAAGATGGGAGCCACCGCGGCCAGGAACAACGGTAACCCCATCGTCTTCATGCCCCTGCACAAGGGGGCCGACGGGTTCATGTCCGACGAGCAGTTCAGGAGGCTCTACTGGCCCAGCCTGAAGGAAGTGATGCTGGGGCTGGTCGAGCAGGGCTGCGTCCCCTTCCTGTACGCCGAGGGAGGCTATAACTCCCGGCTGGAGGTGATCAAGGAGTTCCCGGCGGGCAAGGTCTTGTGGGGATTCGACCAGACGGACATGTCGAAGGTGAAGGAAAACCTCGGCGGCGTGGCCTGCGTAGGCGGGAACATGCCCATCGACCTCCTGAGCGTGGGGAAGGCCGAGCAGGTGAGGGAGTACGCGAAGAAGCTCATAGAGACTGTCGGCGGCGACGGCGGCTATATCATGATGTCGGGGGCGGTGATAGACGAGGCGAAGCCTGAAAACGTCAAGGCGATGATAGAGGCCACCAAGGAATACGGGGTCTATTGAGCCGGCGGGTGAAGGGAGAAAGGACGAATACTGATTGCCGGTCATAAAGGACATATCGATCGAGATAGGAATGGAGGAGGTCCTCCGCCGCGAGGGCATCGACGCCGGTAAGGACATGCGGCCGCGCATAAAGGAAGCCCTGGACGAGGCTTTGGAGGAAGCGGGATCTTCCGGGTTGATAGAGCCGGTGGCGGCCTACGAAAGCTACCGCAGCACCGGGATGTCCGAGGCGGGCGTCCGCCTGGAGGGCGGTGGCGAAATAACCGGAAGCCTGATACCCGAGGTTTTCCCCGGAGCTGACGGCCTGGTGGCCATGGTCTGCACCATAGGGCAGGGTCTGGAAGATAGAGTGCGCGAACACTTCGAAAATGGCGAGCAGATGCGGGGACTGATGCTGGACGGCATAGGAAGCGCCGCCGTGGACGTCTTGAGTATAGAGGCGTGCCACAGGGTGATGCAGTCTCTCTCCGCGCGAGGCGCGGCCGTGAGCAGCCCGGTAAATCCCGGGATGCCGGGCCTGCCACTGACGGAGCAGGCCCATATCCTGGAGCTGGCCCGGGCCGGGGAGATAGGCGTGAGCCTTACCTCGGGAGGGATGCTGGTGCCGCGCAAGTCGGCGTCCATGGTTATCGGCGTAGGCGAGAACATGCCGCGGTGGACACAGGAGCAGGTCTGCGCGAAGTGCTTTCTGAGGAAGAACTGCCTCTACAGAGTGCGTCCGGCGACCAGGGGCTGAATGGAGGCGGCACGCTGAATGCCGCCCCGCGCGGCCGGAGAGGAGAGGGATGGCGATGGAAACCATGCTCAGCAGCGCTTCCAGGGAAGTGGTCGTAGGCGGGGAGCGGCCTACCGTGCTCATCGGGGAGAGGATCAATCCCTCCGGGAAGAAGTGGCTCAAGGAGGCCCTCATGAAGGACGATCTCGACGTGGTGAGGCGTGAGGCCGTGGCCCAGGCAGAGGCGGGAGCTGACGTCCTGGACGTCAATGTGGGAGTGTTCGGGATCGACGAGAAGGCGATGCTCCCCAGGGTGGTGGAGACCGTCATGGGAGCGGTCGACCTGCCCCTGTGCATAGACACCACGGACTCCGCGGCCCTTCAGGCCGCCCTCGAGGCCTACGACGGCAAACCGCTGGTGAATTCGGTGACCGGGGAGGAGGCAAGCCTTTCCAGTGTACTGCCGCTGGTGAAGGAATACGGCGCCGCCGTGGTGGGGCTGGTGCAGGACGACGAGGGCATACCCAAGGACGCGGTGCGCAGGTTCCAGATCGCCGAGAAGATCCTGCGGCGCGCCGAGGACGCGGGTATCCCGCGCCAGGACGTGATCATCGACTGCCTCGTGTTCTCCGTGGGAAGCGATACCTCATCCGGTTCGCAGGTCCTGGAGGCCATAAGGAGGGTAAGGGGTGAACTGGGCTTGAACGTCACCCTGGGGCTCAGCAATATCTCCTTCGGCCTCCCGGATCGCGATCTCATCAACGGAGCTTTCGCGGCCATGGCCGTTCTTGCCGGGGCCGGCTGCCTTATCGTGGACGTGGAAAAGGTCCGTCCCTGCGTGCTGGCCGCCGACCTCGTGGCGGGGAAGGACTCACATGCGAGGCGCTACCTTGCCGATTACCGGCGGCGCAAGTAGGGGGTCCTTCCGGCGGGAAGACATGTTCGAGCACGGGCTCCCGGAGCCAGTGCTCCTCGTCTGATCGCGCTTCATGCCTCAGCGGACTCACCCGCGCCGCGATATCCCCATCGCGGCGACGAGTTTCCCGCATCAGGTTCATGCGAGGCCCCGGTTTGTGTTGCGGCCCGCAAGCCTTGCGGTTAGGCTGTAGGCATAAAGGCGGTCGCGCCGCGCGGGGTTCGCGGCGCGCGGAGGTACGGGGGTCGAGAGACGATGAACCTGGCAGACTTTCTCACCGAAACGGCGAAACGCGCACCCGACCTGGCGGCCATACGCTTTAACGGCGAGGAGATGTCCTACCTGGAGATGGACCGCCGGGTGGACGCCCTCGCGCGCGGGCTGCGGGGGCTGGGCTTGAGGCCGGGAGACAAGTGCGTGCTCATGATGCCGAACTGCATAAACTGGGTGCTGGCGTACTACGCCCTGGCCCGCATGGGAGCGGTGGTGGTGCCGGTCAACTTCATCTACCGCAGGGGGGAGCTGCAGCACATCTTCAGCGATTCCGGGGCGAGGGCCTTCATCGGGCACCGCGACCACCTTGCCGAGGCCATGCCGGTCATCGAGTCGCTGCCGGAGATGGGCATCCTCGTGGCGGAGGGAGAGGACGCGCCTGCGGGGTTCACGCCCCTGCCCGAGCTCTTCGATCACTCGCGGGACTCCGTCCCCTATGCGGCCACCGCCGCGGGGGACCCCTTCGCCATCATCTATACCAGCGGGACCACCGGGCTCCCCAAGGGGGCCGTGCTCACCCACGGTAACCTCATGAGCGACGTGCTCTCAGTGTCGGGGCTGCGCTCCTCCGAGCCGGGGGACGTCGTGATCTCCGCCCTGCCCCTCTTCCACATCTACGGGCAGACCCACGCCCTCAACCTCACCATCTACAGCGGGCTCACCCTGCGCATGTGGGACCACTTCGATCCCGCCGAGGTCATGGCGGCGATCGAGGAGGAGGAGAGCACCATCCTCTACGCCGTGCCCACCATGATCAACCGCCTGGTGGAGCTGGGGAGCGCGAAGCCGCCCCGGAGGTCGAGCCTGCGCTTCTGCGTCTCCGGCGGAGCCTCGCTGCCGGTTGAGGTCTTCAAGCGTTTCGAGAGCATATTCGACACCTGGATCATGGAGGGATACGGCCTCACCGAGTGCTCGCCCACCTGCCTCGAGAACCCGCCCGGCCGCACCCGCACCGGCTCCATCGGTTTCCCCATACCCGGGTTCCGGGCCCGCGTGGTCGACGAGAACGACGTCGACGTGCCGCGGGGCGAGGTGGGGGAGCTCGTCATCGCCGGGCCGGGGGTCATGAAGGAATACCTCAACCAGCCGGAGGCCACCGCCGTCACCCTCAAGGGGGGATGGCTTCACACCGGAGACCTCGCGCTGCAGGACGAGGACGGCTACTTCTTCATCGTAGACCGTAAGAAGGAGCTGATCATCCGGGGAGGCTACAACGTCTATCCCCGCGAGGTGGAAGAGGTCTTCTACCAGCACCCGGCCGTCCTCGAAGTCGCGGTGCTGGGCATCCCCCACGCGGACCTGGGGGAGGAGGTGGCGGCCGCCGTGGTCCTCAGGCCGGGCGCGGTGGCGCAGGCGGAGGAGCTGCGGGACTTCGTCAAGGAAAGGATCGCGCCCTATAAGTACCCGCGCGTGATAGAGTTCGTGGGCGAACTGCCGAGGAACTCCGCGGGAAAGGTGCTCAAGCGGGAGATCTCGCTGGGGGGATGACCCCGGGGGATCAGCCGGAGTCCCGAGGCCGGTTGCGGCCCAGCTTCTCGTGGGCCCCGACCCATTCGTCGGAGGTGATCGCACCGACCAGGGATATCTCGCCAGCCAGCACCACCGCCGTCACTATCTCGGCGAATTTAAGTGCGTTGCCTCCGCCCTTGCACCCCAGGATACTCAGGCATTCGCTTTGCGTGGGGAGGCTGGTGCCGCCGCCCACGGTGCCCACGATGAGGGAAGGCAGGGTGACGCCGAAGTAGAGGCCCCCCTCCGACGGCCTGAGGTCCAGGATGTCCGCGTGGGACTCCGCCACGTTCGCGGGGTCGTTGCCGCAGGCGATGAAAAGCGCGGCGATGCCGTTGGCGGCATGGAAGCCGTTGCTCACGCAGCCGGCGTAGATGGCGCTAAGGGTCCCGCTGAGGAAGTTGTCGAGGACGACATCGGTGGTGGTCCTGAGCCTTTCCCTCAGCACCTCGTCGGGTATCTCCACCTCGGCCGTGACCTTCTTGCCCCGGCTCTTGAGCACGTTCACCTGCGAATACTTTTTATCGGAGCAGAACTTCGAGGCCAGGTTGAACGACTCCACCGCTTCCCAGCCCGGATAGGCCTCCGCGATGTCCCGGCATACCTGGCTGGTGGCCAGGTTCACCATGTTCTGGCCGGCCGCGTCCCCGGTGTGGAAACCGAAGCGCACGTACACGTTGCGGCCGAGGTTGAAGACGTCCACCTCGGTGAGCCTGCCGTGCGAGGTGGTCTTGGCGACGGCGGTGTCCATGACGTCGCGGTTTTCCTCGAGCCACCTGGTGAACCTCTCCGCCTCCTCGAGGGACGCGAAGCGGAATACCGGGGCGCGCTCCATGTGGTCCTCGAATACCTTGACGCGGCACCCCCCGGATTCCCCGATCACCCGCATGCCCCGGTTATAGGACGCGACCAGCGAGCCCTCGGTGGTGGCGAGGGGTATGTAAAACTCGCCCCGGGCGTGGTCGCCGTGGATGAGCAGGGGACCGGCGAGGCCGATGGGGACCCTGGCCGTGCCGATGTAGTTCTCGATGTTCCCCTTGACCACCTCGCCCGGGTAGGGGTCTTTCTTTATCCACTCGATGCCCGTCCCCATCTCCTCGATGAAGGCCTGCCGCGCGGCGACGTCCTCTTCCCCGCTGCCGCGGGAGATATGCCGCTCTTTTTCTTCAGACATGATGTCCGCCCCCTGGAATCGGCTCCGTCCATCGTGAACAGCGGATGGAGTCCCCGCGCGGGTGCGCGGAGACCCTCCCCCCAAACGTTATTATATACAGGAATGCGGCTTCATTCCCTCCGGCTGTCGCCTCCCATGTGCGGCGCATCCGGGATCCGCGTGGATGAGGCAGATGGTGCCGGCGCGGACCCCCCGCCGCCTCGATATGCGCCCTGGCATCTCCTCACCTCCCCCCGCGAAAGACCGCGTTGAACTCCGACACCATGCGCTCAGCGAAAGCGTCGTCGTTTATGTGGCAGTCGACCTCGACTACCCGGCCCTTGTCCTCGAGGGCTTCCTTGACCGCGTCGATAAAGGCGCGGTCGGCCCGGGGGTCGA
This sequence comes from Actinomycetota bacterium, assembly GCA_028697145.1. Taxonomy (GTDB): domain Bacteria; phylum Actinomycetota; class Geothermincolia; order Geothermincolales; family RBG-13-55-18; genus SURF-21. Next base: position 12,456 of record JAQVFR010000010.1, read on the forward strand.
AGAGGGGGGCGCCCTCCCGGCTGGCATCGGAGAAGCCGCGCAGGGGTATCACCATCTTTATCGCTCCCCGCGCCGCGTTCATGGCCTCGGCGATACGCGCGCCAACTTTCTCCAGCTCCTCCGCGCTGGTCCTGGCCAGGACGATATAAGGTCCGTGCATGGTCCAGGCGCGTTCCCTGAACTCCTCGGGGACGGCCTCGATCCCCGTGCCGGGAAAGACGTGCATGTCCAGGCCTCCGGGTGCCAGTACCTGGGGAAGCCCCATCTCCGCCGCGCCGCGCAGCCTTTCCCTCCTCTCCTCCGGGCTCCCCACCAGGCGGGCGATGTATTCCGGCGGGTAGAGGGTCATGGGGACGTACTCGAAGGTGGTGATGTCGATGATGCCATCGATCATGCCCGCCTCCACCAGGCGGTCCAGCACAGTGGTCTTGGCGTGGAAGACCACCCCGTCCCTGCCGCCCGCCTCCAGGCGGGAGATGATCTTCTGCACGGCCGGCGTGGTCACCCCCAGGGCGGTGAGGCCTACGAGGGGCCTGGCGCCGGCCATGTCCAACTCGCGCGCGAGCATGCCGATCACGGCCCCGGCCGCGTTAGAGAGCGTCTTCTCCACCACCTTGTTCGTGCCCACGAGGTCGATGGGCGTCTGCATGACCGTGATGTCCTCGTCCCCTATGGCCGCGGAATCGATGAACGTGGTCACCAGCAGCTTGGGCATCCCGATGGGCAGCTCCTTCATGGCGGCGGTGCCCAGCGCCGTGGCCGTGGTGCCTCCCAGGCAGATGACTCCATCCAACTTGCCGGTAGAATGCAGCACCCTGACGATGGACCTCACGCCCTCCACCATCACCCGGATGGCCTCGGACCTGTCCGCCCCCTTTTCCGCTGCCTCGACCAGCTCGGCCAGGGGCCTGCCCCCGGCTTCGGCCACCCTCTCCCGCGGGTAGTCGCCGGGGAAGGGGGGATCTCCGAGCACGCCGGCGTCCACGGTCAGCGCCGTGTGCCCGCTCTCCTCCAGGATATCCTTCAGGTACTCGACCTCGTCGCCCCTGGTGTCCAGGGTGGCGATGATCACGACCGTCTTGCCCATTGCCTCAACCCCTTTCAGGATCGATACGAACGCGCCGCCCGGCTCCCGTCACGGCCCCACTATATCAGCCTGGTGGCGGTGGCGCCTCCGTGGATCGCGCGGAACGATTTGAGCTCTCGACACACGATCTTTCGAAATGGCCAGACCCCTCAAGCGAAAAGGCGGGTGAGGGACACAGCGATGATGCTCACCACACCGGTCAGCGCCGCGCCCCATATGAGGTCGATGACGGTCACCTCGGTCGGCCACTCCCTCAGGGTCGCCTGGTTGGTGAGGTCGTAGGTGGCGTAGGCGAAGAACCCCAGGATAGCCCCGAGCCCGAAAGTCTTGAGGTAACCGGTCTCGTTGCTCACCGCCCTCACCACCACCAGGACCGTGGCCCCGAAGGCATAGACGAGATAAAAGACGGCGGCGGGGATCAGCCGCGGTTTCTCCGCCAGGAGGGAGCCTATGCGCGGGGCGTAGAGACGTTTCGACGTGGTGAACAGCCACACCGAGTCGATGGCCAGCATGGGGACGAGGAAGGTGAAATAGCCGATGACGTATTCTTTCATTGGACTCTCCTGTCTTCTCTAGGCCGGCTTCTTGAACCAGGGGATGAAAACGCTCGTCCTCTTCTTGTATTCCTCCCAGCCCGGGGTCTTCTCCATGAGCCTCTCGGTCATGGGTATTCCGGAGACGAAGAGGAGCATGGAGGTGATGACCACGGGCCCGATGACCCCGATCCATCCCCACGGCTGGTTGACCGCGATGACGAAGATGCCCCACCACATGGTCGCCTCGCCGAAGTAGTTGGGGTGACGCGTATATCTCCACAGCCCCTGGTCGATGATGGTGCCGCGGTTCTCCGGCACCTCGAGAAAGGCGTCGAGCTGATGATCGCCTACCGTCTCGAAGAGGAAACCGATGATCCAGACAGCCAGTCCGAGATAATCGGACCAGGCGAGATTTTCCCTGATGCCGGACATGATGATGAGCACGGGGGTGACGTTGAGCATGAGGATGACGCCCTGAAAGAGGAAGAGCTGGAAATAGCTGCGCAGGACGAAGTACTTCCCCCACTGCTCGCGGAACTTGACGTAGCGCGGGTCCTCGCCCCGGCCCCGGTTGCGGCGGTATATGCGTATGCCCAGGCGCAGTCCCCATACCGTCACCAGCGCGGCGACCAGGAACTGGCGCGCGCCGATAGCGGCGCCCTCCGGTCCGGCGGCAGTGTTTACGATCAGCACCACCCACGCCGTGACGATAAAGCTGGGTCCCCAGGCGATGTCCAGGATGCTGTTGTCCTTGAGGATGACGGCGGCGACGAAGAGGATGGTGAAGTAGCAGAAAGCGATTATCGCCGCGTACATAATGGTCTCGGGGATGTTCATGATTGCCCTCCTGCTTTCAGGTCAAAGAGGCTCCTCCAGTCCCTTGCGGATGACCTCTCTCACGTCACGGATGAGTTCGTCCACGGAGTTCTCGCCGTACGCGCCGGTATCGACCGGCGCATGGATGCGCAGGGTGGCGCGGCCGGGGAAGAGGTCCAGGGTCTTGGGCGGCAGGATCTTGCGGGTGCCGCTGATACTGACGGGCAGGATGGGCAGGGCCAAGTCGCGCGCGAGCACGAAGGCGCCCTTCTTGAACTCGCCCAGCTCCCCGGTGCGGCTGCGCGTCCCTTCCGGCAGCATGATGATCGAGGTACCTCCCTGGATCTTCTGCCGCGCCCTCTGCAGTGATCTGTAGGCCTCCTTCGGGTTCGAGCGGTCGATGATGATGTTCCCACCCTTCTCGGTGGCGTAACCGAAAACGGGATATTTCTTCAGCTCCTTCTTGATGACCCACTTGAGGTCGATGCCGAGCCAGCCGAAGAGGACGAAGATGTCGTAGGAGCTCTGGTGGTTGGAGGCCACGATATAGGACTGTTCACGGGCGATGTTCTCGCGGCCGATCACCGTGACCCGCATGGGGGTGATAAAGGCGTTGAAGCGTGACCACCACACGCCCGTGGTGCGGTTGGCCACGCGGTCGTCGAAGAGAAAGATAAAGACGACGCCCAGTCCGACGAAGAAGCAGGTGGAGATGATGAGCAGCGGCAGGAAGACGAGCCATTTATACGGCTGGTACAGCAGCCATAGGATCCTTCGCGAGAACTTCACGGTACCCGTAGCTGTCCCTGGACTCTCGGCACCCCTCATAGATGATCCCCCCGTCAGGCGCCCGCTGGGCCGGCGGCTGAGCCATGATGCAATACTACCAGAATATCACAGGGACGTTCGGCGCGATCAATGAGATAGGTCAGGCGCGCGGGCGGGCCATCCGCGGTAAAAAAGATACACCGCAAACGCCCGAGCGGAGGCTCAGACCACGACCATTTCAGGTGAGACTTCGAGCTCCAGCACCCCGTCCTTCGTGTACTCCCAATCCACGGTGGAATCGAGGTCGAGGGCGGCATCGAAGATGCCCTGCATCATGCCCACGAGCATCAGGTGCAATACGGCGTTTTCCATGCGCATGCGCAGGCCGGTCCTCTTTATCACCAGCTCTTTAATATTTCCCAGTCCCCTCATGGCAAGGCCGGCTCGGAACTCGTCAACGTTGGCATAATCGCTCATGGCGTAGAAACCGGTCTTGGTGAAGCGGCGCTGGGCTTCCACCACCACCCGGGGGATCTCATCCCCCAGCTCCATCTCCAGCTCGCGGAAGATGGGGTCGATCTGGCTCGGCCCCATCACTGCCATGCGCCTGCAGGTCGACCTGCTGGTTATGATCCCACGGTCAAAATGCCACTGGTAGCGGGAGAGAGAACTGGGGCCTCCGCAGGTGGCGCACCTGTCGAGTGTGATGTCTCCCTGGTCGTGGCTGTAGCGCTCAAAGGTGAGCCTTCCTTTCAAGCCCTCGGGATGAGGAGACGGGAAAGCGGTGATCTCGAAGACGCCGGGAGTCTTCTCGGCGTATCTCACGCCGTGGTCGCGCCCCTGTATCGCCTCGATGGCGCCGCAATGGGCGGCTACGCACATGGGAATCGAATTCGGTTCGCTGACGCTCACGGTGTAGAAATCGCCGTCGTCCCACTCGCAGCGCATATCCACGAAGCCGTACCTCCCGACACCCATGGGAGCCGCGAGCGCCGCGAGCCCGTCGTCCAGAGACTTCAGATCCAGTCTCTTTTTCTTCACGAGTTCGTCCACGTTCTTGGGGAGGAAGAGCCCGCAGTAGGTGCGGTAGGTCCTGCGCACGCAGTCTATCACAACATGTGAGATGGGCGTGGCGATGATCTCCTCTATGCCGCGGAAGAGGGGGTCGAGGTTCTCGCACTCGGTGAAGACGATACGGTCCCTCTGGTCTCTCGCCTGGACGATATCCCCGTTGTCCAGCCAGAGGTATTCCTTGGTCAACACGCGCGGAACGCCGCATTCCTTACAGGCCTTCCACTCGCTCATCCAGCACCTTCCTTTTCTTTCGCTTGCGTTGTCTGCGGTGGGATTGCTCCGTCATAGTATCATCTTCGGTGGATCGGACCAGAGCTATAGCTGAATATGACAAAAATGTATGATAGGGCATGGGATGTCGCGCACGCCAGTTACGGCTGCATGGAAGATCGTTTATCGGGGCGAGGCGATCGTTTGGAATCATGGACCGGGGCTGGGAGCGGGAGAGCGCGCGTTGAGAAAGGAGGCTGCTTTGAAACGGATGGCCTGGGCTGCCGCAACGGGTATGGGGGTGTGGCTGGCGTACAGCTATGCGAAAACGAACAAGACGGTCCCCGCGAGCGAGGAGGCGGAGGCATACGCCAGGTCCCTGCTCGAGAGGGTCGGACTGGGGGAGCTCTACGGGAGTTGGAGCGAGAGCGAGATGGAGCTGACTGACCGCACACTGGCGCTTTACCACTTCAAGGGCGGGCCGGGCGACCCGGTGATGGTCTTCGTCCCAGGGACCAGCGTGTACGCCCTCCTCTATACCGAGTATATGTATAAGCTGAGCAAACAGGGCTTCAACGTGGTGGGCTTCGACCCGCGCGGCCACGGCGGGAGCAGCGGCAAACGTGGCGTCTATACCCTGGGCGAACTGGTGGAGGACGCCATGGCGGTGATCGACTACGCCATCGCGACCTACGGCGGCAGGGTGGCGGTCTCCGGCTCCAGCCAGGGCGGCATGGTCGCATTCTACTGTGCGGCGGCAGAACCGCGGCTGAAGGCGGCCGTCTGCCATAACGTCATCGCGCCCGATGAGCCCGACAACGAGCGCATGACCCGCTGGCCGCTACTCTTCCGCCCCATGATGCCGTTCCTCGCGCAGCTGCGGCCGGTGATGGCCTCACCGCTAGGGAGCCTGATGACGCCCGTCTCTCTCTACCTGGACCTCAAGGCGGAGACCAGCCGGCTCATACCTGACGTGGGCCGTTTCCTCAAGGAAGACCCGCTGGCGGTCAATGCCGTCAGCATCTCGGCCCTGCACTCCCTGGCGTCGACCCCGCTGGCGAGAAGGGTAGAGGAGATAGAGACACCGGTCATGGTCATCCATGCCGGGCGGGACAACATCTTCCCCGAGGACTACGTGCGCCGGGTTTACGATCGCCTTACCTGCGAGAAAGAGTTTCTCTACCTGCCGGACGCGCCGCACCTGGTGATTACGGACTACGTGGACGACATCATCCCGCCCGTATCCTCGTGGCTGAAGAGGGTGATGGAGAGGTAGCGCACGGGCGGCACTTATCCCCGAGCCTCAGCCGTAATCCTTGACGTGCAAATATTATAATAATAATATTACACACGTAATATAAGTTTGTCTGTGGCGGACGAGCGACGCGCCGAGGGAGGTAAGGATGAGCGAGAATATCTACGAGGAGCTGGGCCGGCACCTGGACAAGGCCGTGGCGGGAGTGCCCATGTCGCCGAAGCTGCTGGAGATCCTGAAGATACTCTATCCGGGCGAGGAGGCCGAGGTGGCTTTGAAGCTCGCCATCTACGAGAACCGGACCCTGGCCGACGTGGAGGCGGCACTGCCGGAGAAAGCGGGGCGGCTGGAGGGGATCCTCGACGCCATGGCGCACCGCGGCACCGTTTTCACGGAAGAGAAGCCGGGCCGGGACAGGATATACCGCCTGCTCCCCAGCATCGTGGGCTTCGTGGAGGTGCCGTTCCTGGACGGTGTGGATACACCGGTGAAACGCGAGTTGTCGCGCCTGTGGAAGGAATATATAGACGAGGGCTTTGGCGAGGAGATGGCGCGTGGCATGCCGCTGATCAGGGTCGTGCCCATCGCGGAATCACTGCAGGACTCCTCACAGGTGCTCCCCTTCGATGCCCTTGCCGCGAAGCTGGACGAGGCGACCTTCATGGCCGTGGGACACTGCCCCTGCCGCCAGATCGGCAAGTACACAGGCGAGGGCTGCGACCGTCCCACCGAGAGGTGCATGCATTTCGGGAGCCTGGGCCGCTACATGGTGGAGATGGGCAAGGCGAGGGAGCTGACCAGGGACGAGGCGCTCGACATGCTGCGGAGCGCGACGGAGGAGGGCCTGGTGCACGTCTGCGACAACGTGGAGGGGAGCCTGCGCACCATCTGCAACTGCTGCCCCTGTTGCTGTGGCTTCTTCCGGGTGAGGTCCCAGAGGGGACTCGCGACCTACGCCCGCTCCAACTACGTGGCGGTGGTGGAGGCGGACGACTGCATCGGCTGCGGTACCTGCGAGGAGAGGTGTCCCGTGCACGCCATCACCCTCGCAGGTGACGTGGCGCAGGTGGACGAAGACCTCTGCATCGGCTGCGGCGTGTGCACGCCAACCTGCGAGGGTGACGGCGCTATCCTGCTCAGGCAGCGAGAAGAGACCGGCCCGCCCCCCGATTTCGAGCGATTCCTGGCCACGAGGATGAAGGCGTAAGGTGGGCGGTGCCCGCGGGCTCAACGGTGTCCATAGTCAGGGGTGATGGGAAGATGACGAAAGCGAAGACGGCCAGAAAAGAGATGAGCCGGGAGAGGATACTCGCATCCGCGGGGTCGCTGTTGCGCGAAAAGGGCATCTCCGGGTCCAGCGTCGCGGACGTCATGGAGGGCGCCGGGATGACCGTGGGCGGTTTCTACGCCCATTTTCCGTCCAAGCGGTCCCTGGTGGCGGAGGCCCTGAGGGAGGCCTTGCGCAAATCGCGCGGCCTCCTCGCGTCAAGCCTGGCCGGTAAAGATGGCGCCGCGTGGGTGAAGGCGATGGCCGGCGGCTATCTCTCCAGGTCGCATCGGGACAACCCGCAGTCGGGATGCCCTCTGCCGGCCACCCTCTGCGAGGTGGCGAGGGAGGACGCGCAGGTGCGGGAAGCACTGGCCGGGGAGATAGGTGACATGGTGGACGAGATCGCCTCGCACCTGGAGGCCGCGGGATCGCACGATCCCCGCAGCGAGGCGCTGGCAACTCTATCCACCATGGTCGGGAGCCTGACCATGGCCCGCGCCCTCGCGGGCACGCCCCTTTCCGACGCGGTCCTGCGTGCCTGCCGGCGGCATATAGAACGGTCGTTGCCGGGATGAACCCTCACATTTCAGCGGAAAGCTGCCCTGCGGCTGGAGATAGGCATCATCTCGGACCAGCACGAACTGCGCGACTGGTACACGCGGCTCGACTTCAGCGAGAAGGGAAGAAAGAGCTTCGAGCACCTTCCCTTCGAGGTTACCTTCATGGGCCTCGAGTTATAGAAGCGGCCGCAGTCTCGAGCTGTCGGCGGCAGGGCGTCACCGTCCGCGGCGGCGAGAGCCGGTAGATGGTTAGCATTGCAAATCACCCCTCAGGCCGGTAAGTTGAGATAGTACCCGTGGATCTCCGCGAAAACGCGAGGACGGGACCAGGGAGATATATCCATATCGGGAGGAGAAGATGGAACCGGAAAGGAACCTGAGGCTTATCTCCGCAGAGGCCTTGGGAGAAGAGGAGAGAAACGAGACCTCATCCGTCCCGTATGAGGACGGATACCTGATGGACGCGTATTCCAGCGCCGTCTCCGGCGCGGCGGAGAGGGTCAGCCCCGCGGTGGTCAACATCTCCGTCACCCACAAGACGCAGGGGCGGCGCCGGCCCGGTACCTCACCCTCGCAGGAAGTCCTGGGCACCGGCTCCGGTTTCGTCTTCACCGGCGACGGCTTCATCCTCACCAACAGCCACGTGGTACAGGGGGCCCGCAAGGCGGAGGTCACCCTGCCCGACGGCAGGGACTTCCGCGCGGACATCGTGGGGGAGGACCCGGACACGGACCTCGCCGTGGTGAGGATAAGCGCCCCCGCCCTGGAGCCCTTGTGCCTGGGGGACTCGCAACTCCTGCGCGTGGGACAGCTGGTCATAGCAGTGGGCAACCCCTACGGCTTCCAGTGCACGGTGACCGCCGGGGTGATAAGCGCCCTGGGGCGTTCGCTGCGCTCGCGCTCGGGCCGGCTCATCGACAACGTCATCCAGACGGACGCGGCCCTGAATCCCGGCAACTCCGGGGGACCCCTGGTGAACTCGCGGGGCGAGGTCATCGGGGTGAACACGGCGGTGATCTATCCCGCCCAGGGGCTGTGCTTCGCCATCGCCGTGAACACCGCGAAGTTCGTGGCGGGACGGCTGATACAGTTCGGGCGGGTCAAGCGCTCCTATATCGGGGCGGCGGGGCAGGACGTGTCCCTCAACCGGCGGGTGGTGCGCTATCACGACCTCGCGGTGAGCAAGGGGTTCCTTGTGACCCACATGGAGCCGGGCAGCCCGGCCGCGCGGGCAGGCCTGAAAGAGGGGGACATCATCGTGGCCTTCAATGGCTGCCCCGTGGCGGGCGTGGACGACCTGCACCGCATGCTCTCGGAGGAACAGATCGGGGTCAAGTCCAGCCTGACGGTGATCAAGCGGGCCAACAAGAGGGAAGTGGAGATAGTGCCGGCCGAGAGGAAGGCGGGCTAGGGAGAAAGGCCTGTATGCGCAGGGCGTTTCTTGCCGCTACTGTGGGGGTTGCCGCCGGTGCGGCGGCCGTGAGCCGCCTGCAGCCGAGGCTTGCGCTTCATCCCTGCGACTGGTCGCTCTACGAGGAAGGAGAGACCCGTCGCAGCTACCGCAGCCCCTCACATTTTCTCTACCACCTGAGGGAACTGCTGGCCGTCCAGGTCCCCGTCGCGGAGGTCTATCTTGCGCGCGCCATCACTCCGGCGTTGCGGGAACGCATCATGCTGGTAACGGCATACGCCAACGAGTGTTCGTGGTGACGATCCGCCCATCGGCGGTTCGGTCGGATCGCGGGGATGACGAGGGAGGAGATGCACGACCTGGCCAGCCTGGACCCGTCTGCGTTCGACGCGCGCGAATACGCGGCGCTGTGCTGGGTGCGGGAGACGCTGACGCGGAGAGAAGGCGCCTCAGCGCAGACGCTCGAGGGGTTCGAGCGCTTCTTCGATGAGCGGCAACGCGCGTATATAGTGGCCGCCATGAAGTCGATGTACTTCTTCAACCTGGCCGGCAATACCCTGGACGGATGGCTGCGACGACTGGCGGGCGGGCGCGGGGGAAAAGCGGCCGCCTGCGATATAATCCAGGCTTGATAGGTGGTATGAGCTGGGAGTCCACCGCCTAAAGGCTAAGCCGGAAATACGTCGGTATTGCAGCCGGGGATCTTCATGTCGTTTACGGGAGCGGCCGCGGCGAGGAGGTACTCCGCCGCCTTGAGGCCGCTGAGCATAGCCGAGGGCACGCCGCCCAGGGCGAGCATGGAATAGGCCTGGTACCCCGCCATGTACAGCCCCGCGACGGGGGTGCGGATGAGCTCCACGGCGCCACCTTCCACACCTTCCATATAATCCCAGGACCAGCCCGCCACGGCGCCCCCGCTCCTGCCGCCCCTCTCCTCGAAGGTGAGGGGGGTGGCCACGTCCACGTAGATGACGGCGTCTTCGAGGCCGGGGATGAAGCCGGACACCTCCTCGGCCAGCGCCCGGGCAAGGGACGTCTTATACGCGAAATAGCCGGGAAGCCTGCGCCCGGGCCGCGGCCGGAAACGCGCGAAATGGCGGTGGGGCACCGCCACGCGGATGACGAGCACGGCGCGCCCCGGGGGGGCGAGCAGGGGGTCGTCCGCGGAGAGAAGGGTGGCCTCGAGCTCCTCGCCCGCAAGGGCACGCGGATCGATCTCGGGCGTGTCCCAGTCGGGACCCGTATCGTCGGGAGGCGTGTCTTGCGGGCCCCCTCGGTAGATGATGCGGCTGGCGTCGCCGTAGGCCGAGAGGTCCACCCGCGAGGCGTCGAAGCCCAGGCATACCTGCAGGCTGGAGGAGGTCTGCCGGGCGGACGCAACGGCACGGCGAAGAGAGGCGGGGAGGGCGTCGGGGGGGAGGAGCCGCAGGAAGGTGGCTTTGAAATCGGCGTTGGATATCACCGCGCCGGCCTCCAGGAGGGTACCGTCAGCCAGGAACGCCCCCCTGGCCCTGCCGCTCTCGACCTTGATGCCAGCGACCTCCGTACGCAGAAAGAGTTTGCCGCCGTCGCGGGCAAAGATAAGGTCCCTGCCGTTCCGCGCCTCTTCTTCGGCGGGTGCCTCCCACCCGAGCCTGCCCGCCAGCATGTCGCCGAGGCGGCGCATGCCACCCGCCGGGTAATGTATGCCCTCACCAGAGAGGAGCGACCACATGGCCGCGAGCAGGACGGTGCTGGAATAGGGCTCGCGGCTGCCCATGCTGCCCAGGATGCGGCGCAGCCGCCAGTCCCCGATCAGCCTGTCCAAGTACGAGGCTGCGCTGATGGACTCCTCCTTGCGGGAGCGGGACGAGCCCTCCGCCGCCAGGCGGTCCCGCTGCGGGGACATCTGCCGCACGTGCACGAAGAAGCGGCTGATGGCGGCCTCCTCCTCCGGAAAGAGGGATGCCAGTGCGGTTATCATCTCCGTGTAGGGAAGGGAGAGGGGAGCGCGCAAACCGAAGGCGCGCAGCTCGTAGTGGACTCGCTCTAGCTCCAGGGGCGCCGTGATACCTGCCCGCTCCAGGATCTCTTCGACCAGTCCCGGGCTGCTGAAGCCCAGGGGTCCCATGGGGAAAGCGAAATCCTTGCGGTGATAGACGTAGGCGGTGCCGCCGGGATGGGGGTCTGCTTCCAGGACCGCGACCCGCAAGCCCTCCCCGAGCAGGCGCGCCGCCGCGGTGAGCCCACCGAGGCCTGCGCCTATGACCAGGGCATCGTATTTCTCCACCACGAACCCGTCCCTTTATGCGGAAGTCTGCGAGCGCCGCCAGAGACATTATTCCCAGGGCCTCGCGCCCATAAGCGCCTGGTGGTCGCGCCCGCAGGCTCGTACCCCTCGTTGAGAATCGGGCGGATGTCCTGAGCCGCGGGAAACGGGGAAAGGCACCTGCCCCGCGGCGGAGATGATGCCCCCGGGGGCGGTGATACAATATGAAGACGTGACGGATCAGGCAAGGGGGAAAACGATGAACGTATTAGCCAGGATGTTGGCGAAGGCGTCGGCCCTGGGCGCGCTCTTGGCCGTGGCAGAGCCCGTACTGGCGGCGCGCCGCTTCCGCAGCGAAAAAAGAGAATCCCAGGTATGGGAGCCGGGGGCGGATGAGCTTGTCCTGCTGAAGAACGCGGAGGTCGTTGACGTGCTCACCGGCACGGTGCTTCACAAGCGGGGGATAGCGATAAAAGCGGGGAGGATCGAAGGCATCCTCACGGAGAAGAAAGCCGCAGCGCTGGAGGGAGCGAAGGTCCTGGATGCGGCGGGGAGTCATGTGATACCGGGGCTTATCAACGCCCACTGCCACATGCTGCTGGCAGGGACCCTGGTCTTCACCCCGGAGGTATTCGCTGCCATGGGCAGGCAGATAGAACGCAACTTCGAGGAGTGCGTAATCCACGGCGTGACCACGGTGAGGGACGTGGGAGCGATGCCGCTTCTGCTGCGCCGCTATATCGACCGCATAGAGGGAGGCGACCTGCTCGGGCCGAGGGTGTACCACGCCGGTGCTTTCATCAACGCTCCGGGAGGATACCCCGGTATGATCCCGGCTCTGCCCCCGCTGATCGCGGACAAGATCGGCGATTTCGAGTTCGGGGTGAAGACGCCGGCCGAGGCCAGGGAGGCGGTGGAGAGGAACGTCGCCGCAGGCGCGAGCCTGATAAAGACCGCCTTCGACGAACACACCCTGTTCGTGGGCCAGAAGCCCCTGCCCATCCTCGACGATGCCTCGCTGCGGGCGCTGGTGGAGGCGGCGCACGAGCGCGGCATGAAGGTAGCAGCCCACCACCGTTTCCGCGCGGGCTTCCTGCGCGGCATCGCGTTCGGCCTGGACGGCATGGAGCACCTGCCCATGGACGAGGTGCTGGAGGACGCCGAGGTCGATGATTTCGTGGCGGGCGACCGCTATATAGTGCCCACCGCGCACGTGGGCTGGGCGCTGTGCGGAGTGAGCGACGGCGACCCCTACCTCGACCACCCGCAAGTGCAACAGGCCCTGGCCAGCCGCCTCGACGTGGTGAAGACCCTCTACCCCTCCGTTTGCGAGACGGCTATATACAAGGCCCTTCTCGGATTCGAAAGGAACTACCGCGACCCCTCCTTCACGCAAAAGCGCCACCTCCTCTTCACGCTGGAGCCGAAGATATTCACCGAGGCGATGGTGAAAGGGGTGGAGAACCTGAATAAGCTGTATCATGCCGGCGCCCTCATCGGCTGCGGCAACGACGGGGGCACGCCCCAGGCTTTTCCGGGCATCCTGGGTCTGGAGATGATCATCCTGGAATCCTACACCGACATGAAGCCCCTCGACGTCCTGCAGGCCGCCACCATCAACAACGCCCGCATCGTCGGCATGGAGGACGAGTTGGGTACGGTGAGCAAGGGCAAGCTCGCCGACCTGGTCCTGCTTCCCGGCAATCCCCTGGAGAACATGGAACACGTGCTTTGGCCAGACGCCGTGTTCAAGCAGGGCAAGCTCGTTTATACGAACCACCGCCGCGAGCTCCTGGGAGCGTAATCGTGCCGGAGCTGTTTCCCAAGCAAGGCAAGCCGTTGTATCTTAATGGGGTTACCTATACGCGGCCGGAGATCGCCGCACTTCAGATTGAAGCAAGGAGGGGGAGATGAGCCTTATCGACGTGGAAAAGTTCGTGAGTGCCCTGAACGAGGACCCCGAGTTCGCCATCGCGGCGCGCTACTGGGACGCGACCCTCAAACTGACCATGGGCGAGAGCAAGTACATGGTGTTTATCAGCGGCGGCAGGGTGGAGAGGATCGATGACGCGCCGGGACTCATGCAGGACTGGGATCACGATTTCCATATCACCGCTCCCCTGGAGGAATGGGAGAAGATGCTGCAGCCGGTGCCCCGGCCCTTCTACCAGGCCCTCCTGCCGGCGGTGCTCCTGCACGGCTTCGACTTCGGCGGGGACTTCGAGACCTTCTGCGCCTACTACCGCGCCTTCTCGCGTTTCATCGAGGTCATGCGCGAGAACACCGTAACGGTGGGGGAGGGATGAGCATGGCCAGGTTCGAGAACATCACCGGCAGGTACGTGTACCTGGACGTGGACGGCGGTGAATACCGGGTATATTTCGAGGAGAACGGCAGCGGGATACCCCTGCTGCTGCAACACACGGCCGGCTCGGACGGGCGGCTGTGGAGGCACCTGCTGGCGGACGAGGAGATCGCGCGGCATTTCCGCATGATCGCCTACGACATCCCCTACCACGGCAAGACCCTGCCCCGGCTCGACCACGAGTGGTGGAAGGAGGAGTACAAGCTGCGGCGGGATTTCCTCACCTCCTTCGTGGTCACCCTGGCGCGCGAGCTGGAGCTGGAGCGGCCGGTGTACATGGGCTGCTCCATCGGGGGGCACCTGGCGGCCGACCTGGCCTACTATTACCCGGACGAGTTCCGGGCGGTGATCGGCATCGAGTCCGCCCACCTCACGCCTGGCCTGGACCAGAGATGGCTCTACCACCCCCGCATCAACAGCGAGTTCAATGCGAACATATCCCTGGACATGATGGGCCCGGCCTCGCCCGAGTACAGCAAGCGGGAGACGTGGTGGTGCTACAGCCAGGGCGCGCCCATCGCGGTGCTGGGAGCGCTCAATTACCACTGCGTGGAGCACAACCTGCTGGGCCTGGCCCAGGACATCGACACCTCGAAGGTGGCCGTATACCTGCTCACCGGCGAATACGATTTCTCCTGCCCGCCCATGCTCACCCAGATGCTCGCCGACGACATCAAGGGGTCCAGGTTCCAGGTGATAGAGGGCATGGGGCATTTCCCTATGAGCGAGGACCCGGCGCGCTTCCGGGAATATATCCTCCCCGTCCTCGACGAGATCCGCCATGGGGTCAGCCCTTAACATTCGTCATTTAGGGTCAGCCACCCATGTCGCGTGGCCATTACATCACCGAGAAGGGCTGACCCCACTAGGCGGTCCAGCCGCCGTCGATGTAGATGACCTGGCCGGTGATGTAGTCCGCGGCGTCGGAGGCCAGGTACGCGACGGCCTCGGCGAGCTCGTCCGGCTTGCCCATCCTTCCCAGGGGGGTACGGGAGACGATGGCCTCGGTCAGCTCGGGGCTCTTGGTGATGTACTCGCTCAGGCCCACCTCGAAGAAGGAAGGGCCCAGGGCGTTGACGGTTATCCCGTGGGGGGCAAGCTCGAGCGCCAGGGTGCGGGTGAGGTGGTTCACGCCGGCCTTGGATGCTCCGTACACGGAGCCCAGGGGAGTTCCCGCCGCGGCGGCGGCGGATGAGATGTTGACGATACTGCCCCTGCCCCGCGGTATCATGTGCCGGGCCACCGCCTGGGAGAAGAAGAAAAGCCCCTTGAGGTTGGTGTCCAGGATCTTGTCCCACGACCATTCCTCCACCTCCACGGCGGCGCAGCGGATGGGGTTGGTGCCGGCGTTGTTCACCAGGATGTCGATGGCCCCGAACTCGTCCACGGCTCTGTCGACGGTGGCGCAGATCTCCTCTACCTTCATGATGTCGGTGGCGAGGGGCAGGGCGCGCCTCCCCATGACGCGGATCTCCTCCGCCAGCTCCCGGTTGAGCTCGAGCTTGCGCGAGGCGAGCACGAGGTCGGCGCCGTGGCGCGCCAGCCCCAGGGCGATGCCACGCCCCAGTCCGCGGCTGGTGCCGGTGACCAGGGCGACCTTGCCCGTGAGCGTATCCGGTTTCAAGACCTCGGGTTCCATGGCGACCATACCTTTCTATTCAAAGCCCAGGCTTGCGCGTATGCCGTCGAATATCGGCCTGGGAAGTGACTGGTACTTCAGCGCCTTGCTGGTGGAGAGGCCGAGGTTTTCGCTGAGGTAAGCTGCGGCCTCGGCGAACTTCACCGCGGCCGCGGTGGCGTTGACCACCGGCACGCGCGTGCCCTCGACCTTGTTGTAGCCGGCAAGGGACAGGGCCGGACCCAGGGAGGCGCATCCCACCACCACCACTTCCGCCCCGTCCTCGGCCATCAGTCTGGCCTGTTCCTCGAAGGGCGGCACGGCGGTCCTGGCGGGAAGGTCGAACATGGCGGGATACAGCTTCTCGTCCAGCTCGCAGGAGCGGATGGGGTCGCGGCGGATGAGGCGCGACTCCAGGCCGTAGCGCCTGACGTTGTCCTCGATGATGGGGATGAGCTTCCTGCGCACGGTGACCACGCCGAAATTGCGCCCCAGCATGCAGGCCAGCAGCATCCCCGCCTCGCCGACCCCGATGACCGGGATGGACAGCGACTCGCGCGCCTCCTGCAGGCCGGGGTCGTTGAAACACCCGATGATGGCGGCGCCGTGCCCCTCCTCGTTCTTTATCAGCCGGTCCAGGATGCAGGCGTCGTTGAGAAGCTCCATGTACTTCGAGGCCACGAAATAGGAGGCCCGGGGAAGATAATCGAAGTCGAAAGAGTTGTGCGGGAAGGCCAGGCCCGCGATGTGCTTTTCCAGCGCCGCCCACATCGTCCCGGCCTCCGGCATGCCCGGGACGTCCCTGGTCGAGATGTTCTGCCACAGCAACCTCACGGCAACCACTCCCTTCTCTTACCATCTATCCCGCTCAGGCAGGCGCTATGCCCGCCTCTCTCTCAGTCATCCTCTTGTACCGCTGGATCTCGTCCTGGGATTCCAGGTAGATGGTCATCCTCTGGGCCTGGAAGGAGCCCTCCCCCTGCACCGCCAGCACCTCTATCTCCTGGCACAGGATGCGGCGGATGAACTGGAGCATGCGCAGCCGCTGCTCCGCCGTCGCTCCCCCCGCTCCCCCCAGGTACTTCTCGATGAAGCCGCCGATCTCGGGGTTGGCGAAATCGGCATAGGTCGGCGCGGTGGAGAGCAGGCCCCCGGCGACGTCCTGCACCATCTCCACGCAGCGGTGGAAGTTGCTGGCGAAGTAGTACTTGGCCATGTTGGTGATGACCGGGTTGGGGGTTGGGATACCGCCGTGTACCACGAAGTCGACGCAGGCCGCGCGCGAGAGGGACTTGAGCATGTTCACGTAGATGACCAGGTCGGTGATCTTCTCGATGATGTGGGTGGCCTTATCGACGCCGTTGTACTCCGCCATGGCCTGGGCCATGCCCACCATCATCTCCGAGACGGGCACGCGGTAGCTGGCAGCGGTATGGCGGTGGAAATAGGCAAAGTTATAGACGAGGGGCATGGCGAAAGCCCATTCGCCGCAGAGGAAGACCCTTTCCCACGGCACGAATACGTCGTCGAAGATCACCAGGGAGTCGGTGTGCCAGCGCAGGGGTATGCCCTCCACCGGGAAATCCAGGGGGCCGAAGTCGGCCTTGATGGGATGGGCGATCTGCACGACCCCCGCCGTGTCCACCGGGATGGCGAAGGACACGGCATAGTCGGCGTCGTCCTCGCTCATGTTGCGGCAGGGTACCACGAAGATCTCGTTGAAGTAGGCGGCGGCGGAGATATGCGCCTTGGCGCCGCGAACCACGATGCCCTCGTCGTTTCTGTCCACCACGCGCAGGTAGTAGTCGGGGTGCCCCTGCCGGGGGGAAGAGGGGCGCTGCGAGCGGTCGCCCTTGACGTCGGTCATGGCTACCGCCACCGAGAGGTCGCTGTCCTGGAGGTAGCGCCGGTAGGCCTCGGCGCGCCGGGCGTATTCCTCGTTGCCCATGAGGGCGGCGGTGATGTTGACCGCGTTCATGGCGTCGGAGGCGATGTCGTGGGTGAAGGGGATGGCCCCGCTCCCCAGGCGCGTGGCCTCCACCATGAGCTCGTGACGCTTGAGCAGGTCGTCGCCGCTGCGGGGGACGTGGTAATACCTGCTGATGGGGTTGCCGTCCTCGCGGGTGACCACCGCCAGGTCGCGGTATGCGGGCATCTCCGTCATCTCGTAATCGATGGCCGCCGTCTCGATGCACGTCCTGAGTATGGGATTGGCGAGGACATCCGTAACCCTCTCCCCGCACAGGTAAACGACCCTGCCGTCCCTCAGGCTTTCTCTATACTCCTGTGCCGTCTTCAATGCCATGATCAGTCCTCCCTCCCTGCTGTGCGATGAATGTTCATAACTCCCCTGCTCCTGTGGCGGCCGCCATCGTCGACCTGCCGGCCGGGCACAACGTCCATGATGCCCCATGGCTTGCCGGGTGCGCTTCGGGTGAAAGGGTCATGTTGATGGTGCAGCGTGCCGGCCCCCGAACCCTGCTTTGCTTACAGATGCGCCCGGACTGGCGTTCCAGCCATAGTAAACGCCTAATAGAGTTTAAACCAAAGGGAAAGACAATGACAAAATATGAAGGCGGTCGGGGAGTAAGGACGCTCGTGATATGGACGAGCGGGCGCCGTTTCCCTTAATCTTAGGGAACGAGGGGTAGAGATAAGAGGAGAGAAAGGCCGTTTCGCATGTGGTGGAGATATATCATCTTTCGCCCCTTCTTCGCGATCGTGGGCAATTCGAAGAAATACAACCTCAAGGTCTCGGGGGTTGAGAACGTGCCTCGCTACGGGCCCTTTATCGTCGTGTCCAACCACCAGAGCAGCCTGGATATCGTAGCCATCGCGCTCGCGCTGAAGCCCGCCCTGATCCACAGCCATATGTGGCCCTGGGCGAAGACGGACATCGAGAAGGGCAGGGAGGGCCCCCTGGGATGGGCGTTGTGGAGGGTTTTCGGGGTCATCCCCATCGACCGCGAGAAAAAGGACCACTCCGAGGCCATCCTCCTCAGCCTGAAGTACCTGCGCCGGCGCGAGCTGGTGTTCGTGTTTCCGGAGGGGACGCGCAGCAAGGCCAAGGAACTGAGGCCTTTCCAGTTCGGGGTGGCCAACCTGGCGCGGGCGGCCCCCGCGCCCATCCTGCCCGTGGCCGTTTACCGCAGGGACGAGGACGGCGGGATACAGGTGAACATCGGGATGCCGTTCACCCTGCCGCCCAAGAAGAAGATGCTCGAGGTCCTGGGCGACCTGCAGGAGAAAGCGGAGGGGCGTTTCATCCAGCAGGTGGAGACCCTGCGCCAGTGGGCGGACACCGTGCCCCATGACAAGAAGGGCATGAAGCTCATCTCCAGGATGGTGCGGATAGTCACCGACTTCGTCAGCCGCAAGGACATCTCGTTCGATCTCTTCTTCCGCCTGGCCGAGGAGGAGGACAACGAATACATCCGGGACCGCATATGCGAGCTGCTTCCGAGCGACTGGAAAAAGGTGGATACTGCAGGAAAGCCCGGGCCGCTCTCCATTGTCAAGAAAGAGCAGTGACGGTGTCCCCGGCAGCTGCCGTCCTCATAGACGAGGAGGATGAAACATGCTCTGGACCATCAAGGCCAAGGACGAGTACGGTTTCGGCCGCGAGGCGGCGAGGGGGAGGGAACGCCTCTTCCGGGCGGCGCTCGACCAGGCCGCGAGATACCTGGGGAAGAGGGGCGCGGACCCGGCTGCGACCGCGGAGAGGACAAAGCGCCACCTGGCGCTGCTGGCGCAGAGGTATCCCGCTCAACTGGAGCGCATGCAGGGGCTGGCGCGGGCCTTGGGAGTGGAGACCCGCGAGGTGGCGGCTGGAGGGATGGCCCTGGCGTCGCTGCACGGCACGGGATGCACCAATTTCGTCGCTGTGCCGCCGGCGACCCGCGGCGGCGCGGTCTACGTATCCTGGAACTTCGACCTTGCTCCCTTCATGCGGCTCCTCGTCGGAAGGATGCCCCTGTACGTGAGGGACATCGCCGGCAGCAAGCCCTACGCATGCATGGGACTGCCGGTCCTCTTCGGGATCGGAGTGATGAACGGGGACGGCCTCTCCGCCTGCGTGAACTCGGTGGGAGCCATGGACAGCGGGGAGGGGCTGACCTTCTTCGAGCTCAACAACCTGGCCATGGAGTCCCAGTCAACTGTGGACGGGGCGGTGAGCGTGTGGAACGACAATCCCCGCGAGGTGGTCCCCGGCCTGGCCATCGCCATCATCATGAACGCCAACAACATCTTCGCGGACATGAACGGCGACGCCGTGGTGATCGAGCATTCACACAACCACATGGCGGTGGAGAATGCGGCGGACCACGGCGGAGTGCTGGCTTCCGCCAACCACCACCAGTTCCTGGACCGCACGCTCTCGGGAGGGGCCGACCCCTTAAGCGAGCCCCTGATCACCGGGTCCTATGCCCGCCTGGCCCGCATGTGGGAGCTGCTGGAGGTCTTCAAGGGGAACATCGACCGCGGCGCGGTGAGGATGATCACCACCGACCACGGTGTCAACTATTCTACCCTGGCGGAATTCGGGATCGAGCGCAGCATCTACGGGGAGCGCGTGGACGACGCCACCATCTGCTGCCACCCCTGGAACTTCTTCCGCCACCTGCGGCGGCTGGAGCTCGTCGATGCCCTGGTGGAGGTCAACGTGGCCAGGACCCTCAACAACATCCTCATGGACCCGGCGCGCTGCACCATCTATATCACCCCGGGAAACCCGTGCCGCAAACAGTACGTGCCGGTGTGGGTCGGGGATGCCCTGCGCATGGAGTGGGCCGACAAGGCCAGGGAGGAGATGGATTATGTGCCGGAGTGGCGCCCGGAGACGCGCGCGAAACGCATCGATGTCTTCCGCCGGCCTGACGCCACGGCCACCAGCGACCGCATGCGCTCCATCGGCCTCAACGCTTTCGGGGCCATGGACCGGCTGATGGAATCGGTGATAGTCAAGGAACAGGGCTGACCCTCGGGCGGCCGTAGGCGCGAACGGTCAACTTGCGCTCCAACACTGTCGCGTTACCGGCGGAATCGTATACTGTGAAATCGTCCGCGTGCTCATCGCGCTCTATCTCGCCCGCCCCCGCCAGGCGGGCGGCCTCCTCGGCCAGTCCGCAGGCTTTTTCTTCCGCCCAAGACGTGGCCGAGGCGAGGTCGGGAAAATCACATATTCCGTCCGAGGCGAAGGCGCGCCAGGTCTCGTCGGTCTGGCGCCGCATGATGACCTCTTCGCGGTGGCTGACCACGCCGGCCACAGCTCCTACGGCGTTGGCCACTTCCATGTGGGGCGGCACCACGCATTCGCATGACAGGAAGGACGCCACAGGGGCGAGGAAGAGCGCGGCGGGGGCCCCCGCTGCGAGAATGGGGGCCTCCAGCCTCAGGTCCAGCTTCACCCCGCGCGTTTCCCCGCCCCCCATCCATCTCTCCAGCAGTGTCCTGTCCCGGCCGTCCAGTTCCAACAGGAAGACGAGGATTTCCCCGGCTATGGCCTCCAGGGCGGCGCGCTTGACCTTTGCGATCAGCTCGGGTGGAGGGACTCCGGTCAGGCCGGATGCCGCCTCCACGGCTGCCCGCGATAACCCGGCGCTGCCCACCAGGGATTCGCCGGCCGCGTTGAAGACGTCGGTGGGGGTGAGGGAGGAACGCAGGACGGCTCCGGCGTGCTCCATGCTCAGGAGGCGCAGCGATTCCTCCGCGCCCACAGCGGAGGATTTGAGCTCGAGATGGGAGAGCGGCCTCTCCTCCAGAAGGCGCGATAGGTCCGCACCCGCGGCATCGCATGCGGAGATGTCTCCGTCTCCAGCCCCTATCCAGAAGGTGAGCATGTCCGGAAGCGGCCACCGCGAGCGGGAGGCGGCGATGCGCCCCAGGTCTTCGAGTACTCCCTCTCCGCCCGGCAGCATGGCGATGGGGAGCACCCTGCGAGGGCCGAGTTCCAGGCTTCCGTCGCGGGAGAGCCTGATCCATGAATCGCCGCCCAGGCCTATGGTGCGTATGTCGATGGCCTCCACGCGGGTTGCGAGTCCGCCCACAACGGCGCCCTCGCCGTTGATGGGTGGCAGGCCGCCGGACACCCAGGCTATATCGGTGGTGGTGCCCCCGATATCGATGACCACGCCCTCGCGGCGCCCCGACAGGGTCAGGGCCCCCACCACGGAGGCGGCGGGGCCTGAGAGGATGGTCTCCACCGGGCGCTCCAGGGCCATCTCCGCTCCCATGAGGGTGCCGTCGCCGCGCACCACCATGAGAGGGCAGCGGATGCCTCGTTTGTACAGTATGGACAGGGTCGACGAGATGAGCGCGGTGATGAGGGGGATGAGGCGGGCATTGACCGCGGCCGTGGTGGCGCGCCGGGGCGCATCGAGCTGCATGGAGAGCTCGTGCCCGCACACGATGGGCTTGCCCGTCTCCCGCGAGATGATGTCACGGGCGCGCATCTCGTGGGCAGGGTTGCGCACGCTGAAATAACCGGATACGGCGAAGGCGTCGGCCCATTCGCCGTTGCCGCGAGCGGCGGCCCGCAGGCCCTCTTCGTCCAGCGGTTCCGTCTCCTCGCCCCGCACGTCGTGTGCACCGCGCAGGCGTATCACCCGTGCTCCGAAGGGGGAGACGGTCGCGGCCGCCTCGTAGCCGAGCAGGATGAGGCAGGCCTTGCCGCCCTTTCCCTCCACGATGGCATTTGTCGCCAGGGTGGTGGAAAGGCAGGCCAGGCAGGACAGCCGCAGCAGGTATCCCGGCAATTCGCCGAGGACCCCGTCTATGCAGCGCGTGAGGTCGTGGTGGCTGGTGGGGAACTTGGCGGAGGCGAGCACTTCTCCCGAGTCCATGTCGTAGACGACGGCATCGGTGTAGGTGCCGCCACAGTCCACCCCCAGTCCCAGGCGCCCGCCGTTATCCTCTCCCAAGTCGCTTCCCTTCCTGCTGAGGACCGCCTCTATATTATTAGCAGGAATCGACGGGCGTTGCGATACCCGCGGGCGGACGGAAGCGGGTTTCGTGATATATTTGTGCCCGGAATATTTGTCGCGCGCGGCCGGAATTCGAGCGGAGAGAGCGATGTCCGCCAGGGGAGCCGCGGCGCGGTCGTGTGGAAAGGACGGAAGGCGGTATGGCATCTGGGGTCGTCCCGGAGGCGTGCGCGGACCTCCGCCCCTTCTTCACCCCCCAAGGGGTGGTCATCGTGGGGGCGCGGCGCTCGCCGGGTTTCGGTTTCGTCCTGCCCCTCTCACTGCGCAAGCAGGGCTGGGGAGACCGCGTATACCTGGTGAATCCGGCCGGAGGAGAGCTGCACGGATTCCCTCTCCACGAGAGGATCGCCGACGTCCCCGCGGGTCCCGACCTGGCCGTGGTCATCGTGCCCGCTCCGGTGGTGCCCCAGGCCCTGATCGAGCTGGGGGAAAGGGGCATCAAGCACGCCATCATCGAGAGCGCGGGCTTCGCCGAGATAGGAGAAGGGGGGAAAGCGCTGCAAGAGGAGGCGAGGGAGGCTGCATCACGCTACGGCATCCGCGTCATCGGGCCCAACTGCGTTGGGGTGATCAACACCGCCAACCACCTCCACACCGTGGAGGTTGTGGAGGAAGCCTTCACGCCCGGTCCGGTGGCGGTCATCGCTCAGAGCGGGGTCTTCGGCAACATCCTCCTGGACGGCCTGCACCAGAAGAGCCTGTTTATCTCCAAGGCTGTGACCCTGGGCAACCGCATGGACGTCAACGAATGCGAGGTCCTGGATTACCTGCACCACGACCCGGATACCGGGGTGATCATGATGTACCTGGAGGGGGCGGCGGACGGGAGGCTGCTCAAGGAGACACTGGAGCGGGTGACCCGGGACAAGCCGGTCCTGGTGCTCAAGAGCGGCCGCACCGGGGCGGGGAGGCAGGCGACGGCGTCCCATACCGGGAGCATGTCCGGCGAGGACGAAATCTACGAGGCGGTGTTCAGGCAATCCGGCGCCATCCGGGCGCGCAGCCTGGACGAGCTGGTGGACATGGCGCGTGTCTTCGCCACCCAGCCCCTCCCTCCGGGCAACCGCTTGGGGATCGTCACTTCCAGCGGCAGCCTTGGCGCGCTGGCGACCGACACGGCCATCGAGACCGGGCTGGAGCTTCCCGCCCTGGAACCCGCATCGGTGGAGAAGGTGCGCGGCGTCGCCCCGCAGTGGATGAACGTGCGCAACCCCCTGGACGTGGGGCCGTCCGGGCAGTTCCTTCCAGCCATGACCGCCATGCTCGAGGACCCCAACATAGACATGGTGCTCTCCATCGCGGTGATGCCCTTCGCGGTGTTCCGGGAGTTGCTGGAGCGCGGCATATCCGTGAAAAACTGGTTGGGAGCGGCCCCCGAACTGCGGGAACTCGCGCCGCAAAAACCCCTCGTCCTGTGTTCCCTGGGGGACCAGGGTTTCGTATCGGACCTGGACGAGGCCATCGGCCCGGACGTGCCCGTGCTCACCTCTCCCGAATCAGCCGCGCGCGCCCTGGCCGCCCTTTACCGGTACGGGGCGGCGCGGGAGAGGCGGCTGCCGGCGGGGTCTCGAGAGGGAGGAAGAGATCTTCACTGAAGAAGGCAGCCACAGGCCGACGCTTTCCGCGCGCAGGGTTGAGAGATGGCTTTGCGTGATCCTGCTGATCCTGGGGGCAATACACCTGCTCACCTGGTACCTGAACTTCTACACTTCGTTGGACATCTTTACCATCTTCCGCGTTTTCGATTTCGACGAGGAGACCAATATACCCACCCTCTTCAACACGGCGCTCTTCGTCATATCCGCTTTGCTCATGCTGGTCACGGGGGGATATCTACGCAGGGAAAGACGGCCGTACGCCTGGCACTGGATCTTCCTCGGCGCGCTATTCGTCTTGCTTGCAATAGACGAGTTCACCTCGATACACGAGACGCTGGTCGAGCCCATGAGGGATCTGTTCGACATAGAGGGCGGTATCTTCTACCTGGCATGGGTGATACCGGCGCTCTTCCTCTGTCTCCTCGGGGCCCTGCTGCTCCTCCGCTTCATGATCCGGCTCCCGCCCGCGGTGAGGCGGTTGTTCATCGCCGCCGCCGTGGTGTACCTCGTGGGAGCCGTGGGTCTCGAGATGGTGCAGGGCTTTCTCACCACCAGCTTCCCGGATGCCTCCGTGATGCGCCGCATCGTGACCTTCCTCGAGGAGTTCCTCGAGATGCTCGGACTGATCATCCTCATCCGAGGCCTGTTGGCCTACATGATCGGGCGCGTTCCGGCCCTGGAGGTCGAGATAGTGCCCTGAAAGATGTTGCTCTGGCTCCCGGCATGACGCCACCTGCGGCGATACCAGTCCGGCCTGAAAGCCCCGCCCATGCCTATTGACGGAGAGGCTTCACGGCTATAAAATTAACTGAACATTCATTTAATATTTCAGGGGAATGCGTTTCAGGGGGAGAGATGGCCCGGCCCAGGGACAAGGCGGAAACCCGCAAGAAAGAGATCCTGGAGAACTTCTATGCCGTCCTCGCCGAGGAAGGCCTCGAGGGCGCGTCCATGGCCAAGATAGCCTCCCGCATGGGCATCCACCCCAGCCTCATCATCCATTACTTCTCGAACAGGGAGGAGATGGTCGTCGAGCTCGTGGACTTCATGCTGGCGAAGTACGAGGAGGCCTTCCTGCCCCGCTTTCGCGAGATCGACGACCCCATGGAAAGGCTGCATGCGATCATCGACGCCATCTTCGGTCAGGACTGGGCGCGGCTGGTGGACGCCGGTGTCTTCTATGCCTGTTACTCGCTGAGCTTACGCAACGACAGGGTGCGCGATAGCTTTAAGGAGATGTACACGAAGCTCCACGAGGTATTGCAGAAAGAGATCGGTGATCTCATGCGGATGGGCATGATCGTCAAAGCCGATCCAGGCAAGCTGGCAGACCTCATCATCTCCCTGCTGGAGGGGTACGATTTTTATCGCAGGGTGATGGACGATGACGCGCGCTTTGACGAACTGGGGCGGTTCCTCGGGGAGAACGCCCTGGCCATCCTGAGGGTCGATCGCCAGGGGAGCGGCCGAGTGTAAGTGGCAGCATGCGCGATCCGGGACATCGGGGCACTGTCTGCCGGGAGCAAGGTCTTACGTGAATACCGCACGGTGCGGGGCAGTTGGCGAAAACGGGGAGGGGGAGAAGCCATGTTCTCGCTGGACGAAAAGGTGGCGGTGATAACGGGTGCCGCCTCCGGTCTGGGGAAAGCGACAGCCCTGCGCTTCGCGCGGGCAGGAGCGAAGGTGGTGCTGGGGGACGTAAACGATGCCTCGGAAGTAGCCGGGGAGGCAGGCGGCATCTACGTAAGGACTGATGTCTCCAGCGAGGAGCAGGTACAAAGGCTGATGCAGGTGGCCGTGTCCGAGTACGGCAAGCTCACCACGGTTGTGAACAACGCCGGGATCGGTGGGCAGATGGGTACCCTGGACAGCATCACCAGGGAGGGGATCGACGAAGCCCTCAACATCAACTTCAAGGGCGTGCTGTGGGGGATAAAGCATGCCGCTCCGCTCATCGCCGACGGGGGGTCGATCATGAACACCGCCTCATACGCAGGTCTTTACGGTACCCCCACCTATGGCTGTTACGTGGCCTCCAAGGCGGCCATCATCGCCGTCACCAAGACCGCCGCCCTGGAGCTGGCGCCCCGGAGCATCCGCGTCAACTGCATCTGCCCGGGGACCGCTGACACCCCCATGGCCTATATCGAGGGGGCGGAGGTGGAGCTGAAGCTGGCCTGCATGCTGCAGCCCCTGGGGAGGCTGGTGCAGCCGGAGGAAGCGGCGGCCTTATACCATTTCCTGGCAAGTGACGATTGCGCCATGCTCACCGGCCTGGCCATACCCATCGACGGCGGCATGACGGCGGGGCCTGGCCTGGGCGTTATCGGTCCCCTGTACGAGAAGATCTTCAGCGAGGGCTTTAATATCGAAGGGCCTTCCGCGAGGCCTTGACGGGGCGCCCGGGACCGGTGCACGTGGACATCCCCTACGACATCATCTTCGAGGAGGGCGACGACTCCGAGCTGAAGTACCTGGAGCCAAAGCAGTACAGGGCCATGGTCATGGAGGCGCCGGCGGCACAGATCGAGGAGGCGGCAAGGCTTATCGCCGAGGCCGAGAGCCCCATGCTCCTAGCGGGAACGGGAGTGCTGAACTCCGGGGCCTGGGAAGAATTCCGTGAACTGGTAGATCTTATCAACTGCCCCGCATCCACTTCCATGTCCGCCAGGTCCGCCTATGACAACGACCACTCCAACTACCTGCTGGGCATGGGCGAAGCGGCCCTTACGGCCAGGCGGGAGGCGGACGTGGTCCTGGCGGTAGGTACCCGCCTCGGCAACCTGGACCTCCCTTACGACATATATTTCGGCGCCCCCGCGAAACAGAAACTGATCCAGGTGGACATAGACCCCCGCAACGTGGGGACCAACCGGCCCATTGCCATGGGTATCGTGGCCGATGCCGGCGCCACCCTGCGTGCCCTGCTGGGCAGGCTGAAGGAGCTGGGGGTCAAGCCCGCCGACGGCACGGCGGTGAAAAAATACAGGGACATGGAGGCGGAGCAGATGGCGGTCCTCGAGGCGGCGCCCAGGGGCTACGAGGGCGACAGGGTCCACCCCGCCACCTCGGTGGAGGCGGCGGCAAAGGTATTCGGTCCCCAGGCCATCAACGTGGGGGACGGCGGCAACACCAGCCTCTTCGATGCCCTCTACCTGCGCTTCACCAACCCCAGGACATCACTGGGCATCTTCGAGTTCGGCCACCTGGGCACGGGCATCCCCATGGCCATCGGGGCCAAGCTGGCCAACCCCGACAAGGAAGTGTACGTCATCACCGGGGACGGCGCCGCGGGGTTCAACTTCATGGAGATGGAGACGGCGTTGCGGGAGAAGGTGAAGATCACCGTCATCGTCCACGCCGAGGAGCACTGGTGCATGGAGGAGATCGAACAGATGGTCTATTTCGAGGGCGACGCCTCCAAGATCATCGCCTGCCAGCAGTCCCCGGTGCGCTGGGACAAGGTGGCGGAGGGGATCGGCTGTTACGGTGAGTTCGTGGACAAGCCGGAGGACCTGGTGCCGGCCTTCGAGCGGGCCAAGGGCCACGAGCTCCCGGCGGTGGTGTGCGTGAAGACCGACCTGGCTTCGAACCTCATCCCGCCCCTGGCCGACAAGTTCATGGAGGTCTACGAGGGGCCGCCGCAGCCCGGGGGAGCGGCCGGTTAACAGGCAGGAATTCGCTCGAGGCGGTCAGGCCCGGACCCGCGCCCCGGCACGTTTCCGGGCTTGACCCCCTTACTGACAGGGAGGTCGCCGGAGATGAAAAACTTGACCGACAAGGCGGTGCTGGTAACCGGCGCGGCCAAGGGCATAGGCAGAGCTACCGCCCTCGCCTTCGCGCAGGAAGGCTCGAACCCGCTGGTGATCACCGATATCGACGCGAACGGGCTCGAGGGAACCGCGGACATGCTCGAGGCGATGCATCGCGAGGTCCTCGCTGTGCCCGCGGATATTTCGGATCCCGAGGCCGTCGGGATGTTGGTGGATGAGTCCCTGGAGAGATACGGGAGGATAGACGTGCTCGCCAACGTGGCGGGTGTCGGGATCCTGGGCCCGGTGGAGGACCTGGCGATCTCAGACTGGCGGCGGGTCATCGACGTAAACCTCTGGGGTGTGATAAACACCATCCATTACGTCTATCCCCACATGGTAGCCCGGAAGGCCGGCCACATCGTCAACGTGTCCTCCACTGACGGGCTCTTCGTGTCCTGGATCTACAGCGCACCCTACTGCGCGAGCAAATTCGGCATCGTGGGGATATCCGAAGAAATCCTGTTCGAGGCATCGCTGCACGGGATCGGGGTTACCTGCTTCTGCCCCGGGTCAGTGGGCACCACTATATTCGATACCTCGCCGGTCGTTGGCTTCAGCGAGGAGATCAGGAAGATAAAGGGGATGCTCACCAGGGGGGCCGACCCCCCGGAGGCCGTTGGCCGCATGATAGTCGAAGCGGTGAAAAAGGACAGGTTCATCGTCACCACCACGCTTTCTTTTCAAATGGAATATTTTTTGAGGAAGCACCTGCCCTTCCTGTGGTTTCCCTTCATGAAGCTGCAGGCTCGCTTGATGGCCAGGATGCTCGGCAAGTACAGGATATGATCCACGATAAGTGGAAATAATATGCATGGAGGCAAAGGAGGTCGCAAGCGGAAGGAGATGACATGGGGGAGCAGCGCGAGCGGATAATGGCCGCACTCGAGCGGCGCGAGCCCGACCGCGTGCCGGTGATGGACGTGATGGAGGAGTACGCGAATATCTACGAAGTGCTGGGAAAGAAACCGACTCCCCTGGGCTTCCTGGTCACCAACCGCTACGCGTCGAAGGCGTTCGACCTCGTCATACCCCTGCTCAACCGCGTGGGCTTCATGGACTCCGAGATGGACCGCTTCTCCTTCGACCGCACCGCGGCGGCGGTGAAGATGGGGTACGATGCCGCCTGGGCGATGCACGTGCCCATCTGGCGCTTCCGGGACTCCAGGGTCGCCGAGGACATCTACGGCCGCTACTACGACGTCATCGTGGACGATCGCGGGAATATCGCCACCCCTATCTACAAGGGAGGCCTTATCGCTTCCCCCGACGACTGGAACGCCTGGGACAAGAGGTCGATCCTGCGCCTGCCGGAGAAGGCCAACCGCACATATGCGAAGATTCAGAAGGAAATGGGCGACCGCATAGTGGTCTTCGCCAGCTTCCTCTACGGTCTTTTCGAGAACTCCTGGCAGCCCCTGGGCTTCGAGCGCTTCGCGGTCGCGGTGCGCAAGGAGAAGGATTTCATCAAGCGTATGATCAAGTTCTACGAGGATCACTACTGCTTCATGATCGAGGCCTGGGCCGACGCCGGCGTGCCCGGCGCGGTGTATTCCGACGACATGGCCTACCGCTCGGGCCCCATGGTCAACCCGCGCACCATGGACGAGCTGTACGGTGATTCCCTGCGCCGTATCACCGAGACGGCGCACGCGGCGGGCATGAAGATAATCGTGCACACCGACGGGATGGTCTATCCACTGCTGCCGTGGTTCGCGGACTGCGGCTTCGACGGCGTGCATTCCCTCGAGCCGACCGCCGGGGTGAAGCTGGCCGAGGTGAAGGAGATGGTGGGAGACCGCCTCTGCCTGCTGGGCAACCTTGACATCACCCACGTCCTGGTAGATGCCACGAAGGAGGAGGTCTACGAGGCGGTGCGCGAGTCCATCCGGGCGGCGGGAGGCGGCGGCGGGTACATCGTGGCCCCCACCAACAGCCATCCCGGCATGGACATCGAGCATCTGCGCTGGATGCTGGAGGCGGTGGAGGAATACGGCCGCTATCCCCTCCAGGTATAGGGGGCCGGACCCCGCCGAATGCCCGGGCGCGGTCGCGGGTTATTGTGCTATCCTGTGACGGAGCCGGCAGTCAACACCCGTCCAAGGAAAGTGAGCATGGAACAGACCAAGGAGCCGACGCGGGATTACCCCTCTTACTCGTCCACGCCGTGGGGGTTGTGGGAGGTCCTCTACGGGCGCAGGTCTCACCGCAAGTACCTGCAGTACGAGGTCGGCCCGGAATGGAAGGCATCCCTCGAGAAAGTGGTGAAGCTGGCCCTGGAGACGAGGGGCGCCGACGGGGAAAGCCTGCTGGTGGTGACGGACGAGCGTCTCGTGGAGAGGATAAGGACCCGCCTGCATAAGGGCGTGCAGGGCAAGATAAACCTCTGGCTCAACCGCTCGCCGCTCCTCGGGTTCCTGGTGCTGGCTCTGCCGAAGCAGGACGTGCGCAGCGAAAGGCCGCGTGACCTCCCGCTTACCGCCATGGCTGCGGAGGACGTAGTGCTGTGGCTGACCGAGTCGGGCATGGGCACCTGCTGGCTCGGGGGCATAAACCAGGGGGAGATCAAGAGCGCCCTGGGGCTGGGACGGGAACATTTCGTCGCCGCGGTCATACCCTTCGGAAAGCCGAAACCCCGGGTCAAGGCGAGGGACTTGGACCACCTGATGTACAGGTCCATATCCAGGAAACGCAAGCCCATCCCCGCCATCGCCTGTCTCGAGACCATCGACCGGCCATACGCCCTGCCCGACATAGCGGAGGAGAGGTTCTCCGCATCGAGCGTCCAGGACGTCGCGGGCTTGCTGCGGCAGCTGAGGGAGAAGCGCGAGAGCGCGGACGGCGTGCCCCTCGACCTCGCTGTCGACGCCTGCCTCGAGGCAGCCCGCATCGCGCCCAGTGCGGGCAATACCCAGAAATGGCTTTTCGTGGCCGTGGCCGGCGAGCAGGCGCTGCGCGGGCTTGCCGGGGCTTGCGGGGTCGATGGCGGATGGAAGGCCGCCGTCGTCGGGGTGGGGGATACCGTCACGGGGTTCCTCTACGAGAAGATGGAGAAGCCCTTCTGGATGATCGACCTCCCCATCGCCTTCTCCCAGATGTCCCTCATGGCTGCCTCCATGGGCCTCGCCCTGGACCTGAGCCTGCGCGACATCGACGAAGCGGCGGTGAACGCGCTTGTCGGCCTGAGGCCGCCTCTGCGAGCCGTGGGCGTGATGGGTATACGCTGAGGCGTCTTTGACGTGAAGTGAGAGGCAGTCCCGGGCATGTCCGGGGATCGGATGCTGCAGTCGCATAAGCGCCATCCCGCCCTTCGGCAGGTTTGTCTTAACCCTGGAATGAATATATAATCTTCAACGTTGCCGAGTCTCAAGGGTAAAAAAGGAGGGAAGATGAGCAGAAAAAACCTGTTTGTTGTACTGGCGCTCATGCTCGCCCTCGTCCTGGCCACAATGGCACTTGTGGCGGGATGCGGCGAGGACAAAGAGGAGCCGACGCCGGATGAGAACGGAGAGGAGGTCGCCATCGAGACCATCGAGGAGGGTAAACTCCTCATGGGCAGCGACACCACCTACCCGCCGTTCGAGAGCATAGATGACCAGGGCAATCCGGAGGGATTCGACATCGACATCGCGAAGGAGGTCGCAAAGCGCCTGGGGCTGGAGCTGGAAGTCAAGTCGGTCAAGTGGGAGGGCATCATCCCCGGCCTCAAGACCGACGATTATGACATCGTGATGTCGGCCATGACCATAACGGAGGAGAGGCTGCTGGAGATCGATTTCAGCGACCCCTACATCGATTCGAACCAGTCCATAGCCGTCCAGGAGGAGAACGAGGATATCAAGGGAGAAGAGGACCTTGCGGGTAAGGTCGTCGGAGTACAGGTGGATACCACCGGCCAGTTCTACGCCGAAGGGATAGGGGGCATCAAGGAGATCCGCAAGTACGATACCATCCTCCTCGCCTTCCAGGACCTGGAGCTGGGCCGCATAGACGCGATCATGAACGATTTCCCGGTGAACGCCTTTATCAGCAAATCGAGGGGCGGGACCAAGGTGGTCGCCACCATCACGACCGATGAGCAGTACGGCATAGGCATAAAGAAGGGGAACGACGAACTGCTCGATGCCGTTAATGGAGCGCTCGCCGACATGATGGCGGACGGCACCTACGACGAGATCTTCGAGAATTGGTTCGGAGTGGCGGAGTAGGCACGGCGGGGCACAAGATCGTCTGATCGAGAAGAGCAGGGCCTGCGTTCCCGCGAATGCAGGCCCTTTCTTCTGGCGGGAGGTGAAGGTAATCGGCGACAGGTGGAAGAAGGCCCTGTGGTGGGCCGGCAGCCTGACGGCCGTCGGGCTCATCGCGTTCGGGATCGTCTATCTCGTCAAGTTCGAGCGCGGCCAGGAGTTCGTCGACGAGTTCCTGAACTGGAAGATCTTCAAGGAGACCTTCTGGTATGTATTCACGGGACTGCGCATAACCGTTACCGTCGCCCTGGTGTCTGAGGTTTTCATCCTCGTCGCAGGCCTGCTGGTCGCCCTGGTCAGGATATCCCGGGTGAAGCTCTTCCGCGGGCTGGCGGCGGTATATATCGACGTCATCAGGGGCATCCCGCTGCTGCTGCAGATATTCATCGTCTATTACGGCGTCGCCATCCTCGGCCTCAAGATGAACATATTCTGGGCCGGGGTGCTGGCGCTTACCATCTGCTATGCCGCCTACGAGGCCGAGATCTTCCGCGCCGGCATCGAGTCCATCCACAAAGGGCAGATGGAGGCGGCGCGCTCGCTGGGCATGGGCTATTTCAAGGCCATGCGCTTCGTCATCCTTCCCCAAGCGATAAGAAACGTCATCCCCCCGCTCTCCAACGAGTTCATCGCCCTGCTCAAGGACACGGCCCTGCTCTCCGTCATCGGACTTGCGGAGATCACCAGGCGGTCTTCGGAGATGTTCGGCAAGAAGTTCAACATAACGCCGTTCGTGGTGGGGGCGGTATGTTACCTGATAGTGACCATTCCCCTCATGCGCCTGGTGCAGTATGTTAACAAGAGGCTGTCGGTGAGCGACTGATGACGGGGTGAGGCTTTCTGGGCGGCGCGGGACACACGTTTCAGGTGGCCTGGATGAGTTGCACCGGTAAGGCTGGCGGATCAAGATCACGGAGTTTTGATGAATAACGATTACATGGTGGAGATAGTCGAACTCCACAAGAGCTTCGGCCACCACGAGGTATTAAAAGGGGTCAACCTGAGGGTGAAGCCCTCGGAAGTGCTGGTGGTCGTGGGGCCCAGCGGCTCCGGCAAGAGCACCATGCTGCGTTGCATCAACGGTCTGGAGAGCGCCAGCGGCGGCCACATCTTCATAGAGGGCATGGACATCACCGACCACAGGTCGGACATCAACGTCATCCGCCAGAAGGTGGGCATCGTCTTCCAGAGCTTCAACCTCTTCCCGCACCTGACCACGCTGCGCAACATCACCCTTGCGCCCGTCAAGGTGAGGAACATGGAGTCCGAGGAGGCAGAGGAAAAAGCCTTGCGCCTGCTGGACCGGGTGGGTCTGAGGGAAAAGGCCGGCGCTTATCCCGCGCACCTCTCCGGGGGGCAGCAGCAGAGGGTGGCCATCGCCCGCGCCCTGGCCATGGACCCCGACCTCATGCTCTTCGACGAGGTCACCTCGGCCCTTGATCCCGAACTGGTTTCCGAGGTCCTGGACGTGATGAAGGA
The DNA here is from genome assembly GCA_028697145.1 of Actinomycetota bacterium. Taxonomy (GTDB): domain Bacteria; phylum Actinomycetota; class Geothermincolia; order Geothermincolales; family RBG-13-55-18; genus SURF-21. The sequence goes on from JAQVFR010000010.1 coordinate 45,793, forward strand.
CCTGGCGCGCGAGGGCATGACCATGCTGGTTGTGACCCACGAGATGGGTTTCGCCAAGGAGGTGGGGGACCGCCTCATCTTCATGGACGACGGCCTCATCGTCGAGGAGGGACCGCCCGAGGACATCTTCACCAACCCCAAGAGCCCGCGGGCCATCGACTTCTTCTCCAAGATCCTCTCTCACCTGTAAGGGTACCTGTCGCCCGTTGTGGATGGGAGAAACAGCGGCGAGAATAGGAATGGCGGATCGCATCGGCCATGCGGCCGGCTCCAGTCGCCGGAAGAGGAAAAGGGATGAGCGGTTCGAGTATAGTCCTGGTCGTGGCGGGAGGCCTGAACACCGACATCGTCGCGCTGGGTGTGGACAGGCTCCTGTCCGCTGGAGAGCTTACGCGCAGCGGCCGCCTGCTCATTGGGCCCGGCGGCAAGTCATGTAACCTGGCGCGCATGGCGGCTGCCCTGATGGGTCCGGGCAGGGTGGCCATGATGGGAAAGACGTCGCGGGACCCTTACGGACTCTGGAGGGTGCCGGTGCGCGCCCTCGAGGATGACGGGGTCGATACCAGGTTCGTCAATATCGAGGACTTCGAGGTCGCGAGGGAATTCCCGGGCATCGCTCTCATCCCCGTGAACCGCGACGGCGAAAACCAGATCTATTCCTTGCCGGGCATTAACGACGCCTTCTCCCCGCGGGACGTAGACGGCGCGTCGACGTTGTTCGACGCGGACAGCGGCGCGCGCATGCTCGCCCTGACCCTCGGAATGCCGCTGCGCACCGCCGTGCACGCGGTACGCAAGGCGGCCTCCGCGGGGATGATGGTCGTCCTGGACCCGGGAAACGTAAACGAACGCGACGACTACGGCGAACTGCTTGGACTGGGCATATCGGTCCTGGCCCCGAACGAGCACGAAGCCCGCGTGCTGACCGGTGTAGAGATAAGGGACATGAGATCGGCGCGCGAGGCCGCCCGCGTCCTGCGCGCACGCGGCATCGAGAACACGGTCCTGACCCACGGGGCGAAAGGGGCCTACGTCTTCGCCGGGAGCGAAGAGATACACGTAAAGACGCCGCGGTTGCCCGAAACGGGGATCAGGGACGCAACCGGATGCGGGGACCAGGTGACGGCGGTGCTGTGCGCGGAGCTGCTGCGGGGCAAGGACCTGTGGCAGGCCAGCGAGGCGGCGGTTCGCGCCGGCGTCATGCAGTATCACCGCCCCGGTATCCGGCCGGTCAGCGCGGAGGAACTGGAGGAATCACTGAGGCGGGAGGAGCGATGAAGCCCGGGTGAGCCGGCGGCTGAATTCACGCGCTCGCCGCCGTCGCGCCGTCCCGCTCCCGCCTGCGCTCGGGCCTGATCTCGGTGATGAGCATGCCCGCCAGCATCAGCGAGCACCCCAGCCAGCCCCGCCAGGTGAGTGTCTCGCCCAGGAGGACGATGCCGAAGAGCACCGAGAACACCGGCTCCATGATGAGCACCACCGAGGTGCGCACCGGCGAGATCTCCCTCTGCGCCCAGGCCTGCACGAAGAAGGCCACGGCGGAGGCGAGGACGCCGCACACGATGATCGTGGTCCACGCGTAACCCCCGGCGGGCATCACGAAATCCTCGAAGATGAGGGCGGAGCCCGTCTGCAGCACCGCTACCACCCCCATCTGCAGCAGGGTCAGCAGCATGAGGTCATGACGCTCCACGAAGCGGTCCATGTAGATGATGTGCAGCGCCAGGGCGAAGGCACACGCGAGCAGGAGGGCGTCTCCCGCGTTCACCCCCAGCCCCGGCTGCAGCGAGAGCATCCCCAGTCCCACGGTGGCGACGATCACGGAGAGCACCGAGCGCAGGTTCGGCCGCTTGCGCAGGATGACGGTGGAGAGTATGGGGACGAAGACCACGAAGAGGCCGGTGATGAAGCCGGCGTTGCCGGCGGATGTGTACTGCAGGCCGAAGGTCTGGAAGGAGTAGGCGCCGTAAAGGAACACTCCCAGCAGTAAGCCCGCGGCGGCGGTCCCGCGGTCGATGCGGGCCAGCCTCCTGCCGCTTACCGCGGCCAGGACCAGGAATGCCAGGATGAAGCGGTAGGACATGAAGACGAAGGGGGGTATGGACTCCAGGGTCTCCTTGACCATGGAGAAGGTGAGCCCCCACACCACGGTTACCGCGATGAGGGAGAGTTCCGCCCGCCTCGCCCTGCTGAGAAAAGCGCTTCTTCCCGGCATGAAAATCCTCCTCGCTCCGCTGAGATGCCAGCCGGGAGACGAGAATAATATATATAGCTGCGGGGATCAGCTCACAGCTGGCGGAAGGAGTAATGGTCGGCCATGGCCCTGATGGCCCGGCAGGCGGACTCCACGCTGGGGAAGTTGAGGGGCCTCTCCCCGCCCTGATTTTCGCCGTTCTCCTCGCCCTCCCCGGGCTGTATGCTGGTCGAGATGTAGAGAGGGACCCGCAGTTCCCACATGAGGTCATACAGCTCGGCCATGAAGCCTTGGAAGTGCTGGTCCATTATGTCCCACACCTTCGAGATGTCTATGCTGTGCTCGCCCACGATGACCTCGGCCTTGTTGTAATCCCGGGGCGCGCCTATCCACAGGAACATCACCGCGTCCACGTCGCCGCTCTTCATGAGTATCTCGATCACCGGTTTGAGGATGGTGAAGTCGAGCCCCGCGACGAGGTCTACGGGATTCCCCGGGACCCACCAGTCGGGGAGCAGCTTTTCCAGTTCGTCCAGGGTCTTGCTGGAGAGCTGCACCACGTCCAGTCCGATCTCCGTGCAGTAATCGGCGGCGATGACCCCCAGGCCGCCTCCGCCGGTGATGATCCCCACCCGTTTGCCGGCCGGGAGAGGGCGGCCCACGAAGGAAGCGGCGGTGATCCCCGCCTCCTCGATGGTGGAGGTGGTCACGATGCCCGCCTGCCGGCACGCCGCCTCGAAGAGCTTCTCGCTCACGGCCATGGATCCGGTGTGGGAACGGGCCGCCGAGACGCCGGATTGCGTGCGTCCTCCCTTGAGGACCACGATGGGCTTGCGGCGCGAAACGGAGCGGGCCTGCTCGATGAAGCGGCGGCCGTTCCTTACTCCCTCCACGTAGGACACGATGACCTCGGTTTCGGGGTCGTCGCCGAAGTATGAATAAAAGTCCTCTGTCTCCATGTCGGCCTCGTTGCCGCTGGAGACCGCCATGGACACCCCTAGTCCCGCGGAAACGGTGCGCTCAACGAGCATGTTGAGGATATTCCCGCTCTGGGCGACGAAAGCCACCTTTCCCGGAGCGGGATGGAAGAGTATGGGCATCCACGGGTAGAGGCGGTTTCTGGGACAGCATATGCCCTGGCAGTTGGGTCCTATGAGCACCATGCCGGCGTCACGAGCCTTGCGCACCATCTCCTTTTCCATCTCGGCGCCCTCCGCGCCCAGCTCCTTGAAGCCCGCGGTGATGACCAGGCCCGCTTTCGCCCCCTTGGCGATGCAGTCGTCGAGGGCGCTCAGCACCATGCGTGCGGGCACGGTGAAGATCGCAAGGTCCACGTCACCCGGGACGTCGAGCACGGAGGCATACACCGGCAAGCCAAGGATGGTCTCCCGCCCGGGATTTATGGGATAGAGAGCCCCTCCGTAACCCCCGGTGATGATGTTGTTGAGGATGAGGAACCCCCACTTGCGGACGTTCTCCGAGGCGCCGATGAAGGCTATGGAGCGGGGATTGAAGGCGTGATCGAGACCCCTCAGCCTACCGTCCATTTACGATGTTCACTCCTTATATGCCGTGTCGTTTACGCCTGTTTACTGCGATGTCGCTGCGTCGCGGTAGCCGCTTTCTCCAAGACAATATTAAACCCGCCCTTCGCGGAATTAACAAGACGTTACTTCAAGGCTGCGTGCCTGCATCGGTCGCAGCCCGGCCCGGGGCCTCTTCGCGCAGGGACGGCTGGGGCCCTTATCCATACTGAATCGAAAAGAATGTATTGTTGACTTTGGGTTAGCGTATATTTATAGTAATGACATGTCAGTACCGTAAAGTAATCGGGAAGGGCTTCGGGACAACGCGGCAGGTTGAAGCATTGCCCGTATCCATATGCAAGGACGTTTTCAAGGCGATCGGCAAAGGAGGTTGGAATGGAAGTATCCGAGAACATCGGCGTGAAGGAGTACTTCGAGGAGGTAGTGCCCAAGATGGTGGAGGAGCAGCTCGCGGGGAGCGCCATCACCGGCATGGATGGCACCGTCTTCACGGTGGAGTTCGACGTAAAGGGCGACCGGGAGTACGTATACGGCATCACCGTCAAGGACGCCAAGGACCTCGCGGTCAGCGAGGGCGCCCTGGAGAGCCCGATGATCAAGGTCGAGGTCAGCGAGGATGTCTGGCGCAAGGCGGTGACCGGGAAGCTGGAGGGCGCCATGGACATGTTCATGGACATGGGCCAGAACGCCAACCGCAAGAGGTACGATACTCTCGACTCCATCCGCGGCACCATGAACGTGGAGCTGGCCGTCCCCGACGGGTCCCAGGCAGACCTCAAGGTCGCATTCAACGACGCCGCCTCTCCCGAGGTTACCTTCAAGATCGGCCTGGAGGACTGGGCACTGATGCAGAAGGGCGAGCTTGCCGGACCCACCGCTTTCATGACCGGAAAGATGAAGATCGAGGGCGACATGCCCTTCGCCATGGCCTTGGGCAACCTGATGACCTGATCGTCAGCGCGGACGCGAAAGGCCTTTTCCCGCCGTTGAGGGGCGATGAGAAGGCGGGGCCCGGCGGCCCCGCCTTCACGATTCTCTCGGAACGGCTCTGCCGCTCAGCGGCGCTTTGACTCCAAGGCCATTTCCCTCATGCAGGCCTGGATGAAGAGGTGGAAGCTGGGGTGAAGCGAACAGGAAGAAATCGGGCATTCGCCGCAGAGCCGCGTGCACTTTATCTCCATTTGCCGCCTCCTTCGTACTTGTGGCGCTTGACGTTCTCCTAATATATATTTCCACGGGAACCGTAATATTCCTTCTCCAATATAAGGTAATAATCTCTTAATATGCATCAGATCTGCATATCAGCAGTACAACCTGTACGTGACAACCGCTCATCTTTCTGAAGTGCTTGGGCCGATGGCCCGCGGGAGGGACAGCGCGCGCGCGGCGGGAGAGCCACGGCCGCAGCAGCCGCCGCGCATGCATTACAATGTATCTGGGAGTGGGAGGGAGGAAATGCCTTGGAGGATTACGTAATCGGCCACGACATCGGGACGGGCGGCTGCAAGAGCGTGCTGGCGAGCACGCAGGGCGAGCTCGTCGCCTCGGCCTTCGAGCCCTACCCCGTCTATCATCCCAGGAATAACCAGGCCGAGCAGGACCCCGACGACTGGTGGCGCGCGTCGGCGAGGGCTACACGGGATTTGATGGCAGGGAGCGGCGTCGACCCCGCAAGGGTGATCGGGATAGGGTTCGCAGGCCAGATGCTGGGGGTGGTCCCCGTGGCAGAGGACGGCGCCCCCTTGCGCAGGGCCATTATATGGCTGGACAGCCGCGCCGACGAGCAGGCGGCGAAGCTCATACGCCGTTTCGGCGGCAGGCGGGTGGTCATGCGCGTGGCGGGCGCTATCCCGTCTGGGAAGGACGTGGTCTGCAAGATCGTGTGGCTGCGGGAGAACGAGCCGGAGGTCTTCCACGCCACCCGCTTCTTTCTCGATGCCACGGGATACCTCGTTTACCGCGCCACGGGAGAGATGGTCTTGGACCACACCGGAGCCGGGGGAACGGGGATGTTAGGTGGCCGTAAGCGACAGTGGTCCCGCCTGCTGGCGGAGCTGGCCGGCCTGCCGCTCGAAAAGATGCCTCCCATCAGTTCGAGCATCGACATCATGGGTGCCCTGGGGGATGATGCCGCGCGCGTAATGGGGCTGGGGAGCGAAACGCAGGTGATCGCGGGTATGGCCGACATCCCCGCGGCCGCGGCAGGCTCAGGCGCCCTGGAGGATGGGGAAGCCCATATCAATATCGGCACCTCGAGCTGGCTCTGCATCTCCGTGTCCCGGCCGCGCAACCTGGGGAAATACGGGATCGCGCCCGTAGTCTCCGCGGACCCGGAGATGTACCTCATGATAGGCGAGTCGGAGACGGCAGGGGCCTGCCTGGGGTGGTTCGCGAAGAACCTCTGCCGCTGCGCTGACGCGCGGGGACCGGCCGGAGAGGGCGAGACATTCCGGGACCTGGACGAGATCGCGCGGCAGGTGGAGCCCGGCGCGGGCAGGCTGCTCTTCGCGCCCTGGATGTTCGGGGAGAGGTCGCCGGTGACCGACACCAGCATCCGCGCTGCTTTCGTAAACCTCGGGCTGGAACACAAGAGAGAGCACCTGCTGCGGGCCGTGTACGAGGGGGTGGCTTACAACCTGCGCTGGCTGCTGGATGCGGCCGCGGGCGCCGGTCTGGCCTGCGACCCCCTGCGCGCCATCGGTGGGGGTGCCAAGAGCGACGTGTGGATGCAGATCGTCGCGGACGTGACCCGGCGCCGCGTGGATGCCGTCGAGCATGCGCAGGAAGCGGGAGCGATGGGTTGCGCCCTGGCGTCGGCGCTGGCCGTGGGGGGAGGAGGCTCCTTCAAGGAGATAAAGAGAGCGGTACGTGTCAGGGAGTCTTTCGAGCCGCGCGAGGAATGCTGCCGCATATATGACGGGATGTACGGCGCTTTCCGCCGCATCTACCCCGGGCTCCGCGGCGCCTGCGCCAGGCTCAACTGCACGGCCGCCCCTTGAGGTACGGGCGCACGGAAGCCCCGGCTATTAGGCGGAAGACTCGCAGGAGTCCGAACGCGGGGCTGCCCCATGTGCTCCGCCCCGCCGGGGGGTACAATACTGGCGGAACGGAAACACGGTCCACGGGGATGACGAGCGCGAGCATCCGGATGGGAGAAAGCAATGGGTGAAGACAACGGAACCGCGAGGAAGATAATCGCCTGCGCTACGGTTGCGGAGGAACTGCGCCTCATGGGCGTTCCCGAGGGCGAACTGCTGGAGCTCGAATTCGGTCTGCATGTTTATCCGGATAAACTGCGCGAGACCCTGCAGGGGGAGATAGACGCCGTGCCGGGCGAGGGAGACATAGTCCTGGGTTACGGCCTGTGCTCCAATGCCGCGGTGGGGCTGGTATCGCGGACGCACCGCATCATCATCCCCCGCGTTGACGACTGCATAGCGCTCTTCCTGGGCTCGAGGCGGGAACACCTGAGGAGGCTGCGGGAGGAGCCAGGCACCTATTTTCTGACCAAGGGATGGATCAGGGCCGCGGAACTGCCCATAAACGATTACCTGCGCATGGTGGAGAGATATGGAGAGGAAAGGGCGCTGCGCGTGACCAGGGTGATGCTGGCGAACTACAAACGCGTCGTCCTCATCAACACCGGAAACTACCGGCTGGACGAATTCCGGGCGGCGGCTCGATCCATGGCCGATACCCTGGAGCTGAACTACGAGGAGATCCCCGGGTCCAACCGCATGCTGCGCGCCATGCTCGACGGGGACTGGGATTCCGAGTACGTGATCGTCGAGCCCGGCGAAGAGACCACCCTGGCGATGTTCCTGGAATAGGACCTGACCCCATCTTACCTACAGACCACGGCTCCCGGATTGTTGTTTCGTCGATTTCGTTGGTGTAACATAATTAGCGCGCTGGAGATTGACGAGCCCGCTTAGCTCAGCAGGTAGAGCACATCCATGGTAAGGATGGGGTCAGCAGTTCGAATCTGCTAGCGGGCTCCATTTTTTCCACCCGCGTGGCGGTGTAGCTCAGTTGGTTAGAGCGCACGGTTCATACCCGTGAGGTCAGAGGTTCAAATCCTCTCACCGCTACCAGCGATCTGATACGGGCGCAGCCGTACATATAAGGGTGTCAGTCGGAGCCCCCATGTCGGGCTTCGAGCCATTATCCAGGAGGAATAAAATGGCCAAGAAGAAATTCGAGAGGACCAAGCCCCATGTGAACGTGGGAACCATCGGACACGTGGACCACGGCAAGACCACGCTCACCTCGGCCATCACCATGTGCCTGTCCAACCAGGGCCAGGAGGTGGAGGTGCGGTCCTTCGACTCCATAGACAACGCCCCAGAGGAGAAGGAGCGCGGCATCACCATCGCCATCGCCCACGTGGAGTACCAGACGGAGAAGCGGCACTACGCCCACGTTGACTGCCCGGGGCACGCCGACTACATCAAGAACATGATCACCGGCGCCGCCCAGATGGACGGGGCCATCCTGGTGGTCTCCGCGGCCGACGGCCCCATGCCCCAGACGCGCGAGCACATCGTGCTGGCCCGCCAGGTGGGCGTCCCCGCCATGGTGGTCTACTTGAACAAGGCGGACATGGTAGACGACCCCGAGCTGCTGGAGCTGGTGGAGATGGAGGTGCGCGAACTCCTCACCGAGTACGAGTTCCCCGGCGACGACATCCCGGTCATCGCGGGCTCGGCCCTCAAGGCCATGGAGTGCGGCTGCGGCAAGAGGGAGTGCGAGGCCTGCGGGTCGGTCATGGAGCTCATGGACGCCGTGGACGACTACATCCCCACCCCCACCCGCGACGTGGACAAGCCCTTCCTCCTGGCCATCGAGGACGTATTCTCCATCACCGGCCGCGGCACCGTGGTCACCGGCCGCATCGAGCGCGGGGCCATCCACACCGGGGACGAGGTGGAGATCGTGGGCATCCGCCCCACCAAGAAGACGGTGGTCACCGGGGTGGAGATGTTCAGAAAGATCCTGGACGAGGGACAGGCCGGGGACAACGTGGGGCTGCTCCTGCGCGGCATCGGCCGCAAGGACGTGGAGCGCGGCCAGGTGGTGGCCATACCCGGCTCCATCACCCCCCACACCGAGTTCAAGGCCCAGGTCTACGTGCTCTCGCGCGAGGAGGGGGGCCGCCATACTCCCTTCTTTTCCGGCTACCGCCCCCAGTTCTACTTCCGCACCACCGACATCACCGGCACCGTCACCCTCTCCGAGGGAGTGGAGATGGTCATGCCCGGCGACAACACGGAGATGGACCTGGAGCTCATCAACCCCATCGCCATGGAGGAAGGCCTGCGCTTCGCCATCCGCGAGGGGGGCCGTACCGTGGGAGCCGGAAGGGTCACGGAGATAAAGAAGTGATCGGAAAGACCAGGGATTTGATGTTTGTTCGATCGCATACGTGCCAGGCCTGCATGATGGAAGACGGGTATCAGGTCTCCACATGAAAACATGGAGGCGCTGACACGCCGAGTAATCAATGCGCTGGCACCGTGTCACCGTCCTTCGGAGGCGCCTTCGCCTTAGCGACGCAGGCTGTAGGCCTTTTTAATTGACACCGACGCAGGGTTTTGATAGCGTAAAGCTTCGGTTTTCGAACGGAAGGTGAAGATAGATGAGAGTACTGGTGACGCTGGCATGCACCGAGTGCAAGAGGCGTAACTACGCGACGAAGAAGAACAAGAGCAACGATCCGGACAGGATAGAGCTGAAGAAGTACTGCCGGTGGTGCCGTGCGCATACTTTGCACCGCGAGACACGCTAGGCTAATATATTGTAGAGCGAGGAGGGTGCTTGAAGGCTGCCCGCGCAGTGAGCACCCGGCTTTAGGGATAAGCGTAGGCCTGTAGCTCCAACTGGTAGAGCGCCGGTCTCCAAAACCGGAAGTTGGGGGTTCGAATCCCTCCAGGCCTGCCATTATTTTTGTGAGGAAGAGGAGGCGAAGTGCCGAGTCGAGAAATGCGCCGCATGCAGCAGAAGCTGGGCATGGAGAAAAAGCGTGAACAGCTCAAGAAGTCCCGCGGCGGCCGCAAGAAGAGCGGACCCAAGAAGCAGAGGGTGACCGTTTCGCAATTCCTCACGGAGGTCCGGGCGGAGATGAAGAAAGTCACCTGGCCGACCAGGGACGAAGTGGTCTCCTACACGATAGTGGTCATGGTGACGGTGGTCATCATGGGCGGATTGATCTACTTCGCCGACATCCTGTTCACCAAGCTGGTGGACATAGTCATTTTCTGATGCAGGAGCGAGAGCATGGATCCTAGATGGTACGTGATCCACACATACGCCGGTTATGAGAACAAGGTGAAGAGCAATCTCGAGCACCGCATTGAATCCATGGACATGGGGGAGATGATCTTCAGGGTGGTCGTCCCCACCGAGGACGTCATGGAGATCAAGGGCGGAAAAAAAGAGGTGGTCCAGAAGAAAATGCTGCCGGGATATATCCTGGTGAATATGGAACTCGACGACGACAGCTGGTACGTGGTGCGCAATACCCCGGGCGTTACCGGCTTCGTGGGCTCGAGCGCCAAGCCGACGCCCCTCACCGAGGGCGAGGCATTGAAGCTGCTCAAGCGCCCGACTACGGAGAAACCGCGGCCGAAGACCGAGTTCGAGGAGGGGATGAGCGTACGGGTGTCCGCCGGTCCTTTCGCCGACATGAGCGGCACCATTTCCGAGATCAATATCGACCAGAGCAAGCTCAAGGTGATGGTCTCCATATTCGGGCGCGAGACACCGGTGGAGCTCACCTTCGACCAGGTGAGCAAGCTGTAAGGAGGAACAGGAAAAAAATGGCCAAGAAGGTCATAACCAAGATCAAGCTGCAGATAGCCGCCGGCCAGGCGAACCCCGCCCCTCCGGTCGGCCCTGCCCTGGGCCAGCACGGCGTGAACATCATGGAGTTCTGCAAAGCCTATAATGCCCAGACCCAGTCCCAGGTGGGGACCATAATCCCGGTGGAGATAACCGTCTACGAGGACCGCAGTTTCTCTTTCGTGACCAAGACCCCGCCGGCGGCGGTCCTGCTCAGGCAGAAGGCGGGGATCGAGAAGGGCTCCGGCGAGCCCAACGTGCAGAAGGTAGCAAGCATATCCCACAAGGACCTGCTGGATATCGCCGAGCAGAAGATGGCCGATCTGAATGCCAGGGACCTGGAGGCGGCCGCACGCATTATCGAGGGGACAGCCCGCAGTATGGGCATAGTGGTAGAACCATAGGAGAGAGACCATCGCGGTGGGAGGGCGACAGCCCGCGAGGACCACGGAGGTGAACAGAGTGAACCCCTGTCGGATATCTCGACCCCATGCGATTGTGTAAACAACGGATACACCCTTACTTTCCGCTTGATGTGGGAGGGTGAGAACCCGCGAGCACCACGGAGGTGAACGGAGTGAAGAAGAGAAGCAAGCGTTATCAGCAGGCGCTCGAGCTCTACGACCGCCAGAAGTTGTATCACCCCAGGGAGGCGGTGGCCATAATCGTAAAGATGCCCGGCGGCCGCTTCGATGAAACGGTGGAGGTAGCTTTCCACCTGGGTGTCGACCCCCGCAAAGCCGACCAGATGATCCGGGGCACCGTGAGCCTGCCCCACGGTACGGGCAAGGAGATGCGGGTGCTCGTCATAGCGCAGGGGGACAAAGCGCGAGATGCAGAAACAGCGGGTGCGGATTACGTGGGCGGGCCCGAGATGCTGGAGAAGATCCAGGGCGGATGGTTCGAATTCGACGCCATGATCGCCACCCCGGATATGATGTCACAGGTCGGGAAGCTGGGCAAGCTGTTGGGTCCGCGCGGCCTCATGCCCAACCCCAAGGTCGGCACGGTGACCTTCGAGGTCGAAAAGGCGGTGAGGGACATCAAGGCGGGAAAGATCGAGTACCGTGTCGACCGCCAGGGAAACCTGCACCTCATCCTGGGCAAGAAGAGCTTCGACGAGCAGAAGCTGCTCGAAAACTACGTGACGGTGCTGGAGGAGATCATCCGCGCCAAGCCGGCCGCGGCCAAGGGACGTTATATCAAGAGCATCACCCTCGCCGTCTCCATGGGGCCGGGGGTGAAGGTGGACCCGACCATAGTCAGGGATATCCTCGCGGAGGAGGAAGCCACGGCCTAGAGGCAACGAACGTCGGGAATTTTCTCATGCGATTGACGGAATGCATCGCGAAAGCGACGGCGCCGCCCGAAGGAAGGTGACGCAGTGTCCCAGCGCCTGGACTCTGGTCGCGAGCAGCGAAGCGATGTGATGGTCTTGAGTTTAATCCAGGCCTGGCACGTGTGCGTTCCGGCCAGGGCAGAAGCTTGACTGACGGGTGCGTCCGTGGTAGGTTTGTCGCTGTCGGGCCTGAGAAGCGGGCGTCCGTAAGGGCTTAATCCGTACCCGCGGAGGCTGGAGGTACACGAACAAGTGACCCCTTGCTCTTCGCGAGGGGTTTTAGTTTACGGGAGGAAAGTATGGCGAAAGCGGAAAAGATGGCCAGGGTTGAGGAGATCAGGCGGATGTTCCTCGAACACCGGGTGGTCTTCCTGACCGACTTCAGCGGACTGACCGTGGAGGAGATCAACAACCTGCGCTTCCAGCTGCGCGATACGGGAGCGGAATACCGCGTGCTCAAGAACACGCTCACCCTGCGGGCGATCACCGGCACCGATTACGAGGACATGGGGGAGCTCATGACCGGACCGATCGCGGCCGCGTTCGTCGCGGGAGATCCCATGACCGTGGCCAAGGAGCTGATCGCCTTCGCGCGCAACAACCAGAAACTCGAGATCAAGGGCGGCTTTATGGAGGGCAAAGTGCTGAAGGCCGCCGACGTGCGCAGCATCGCGACGCTGCCCTCCCGCGAGGTCCTGTTGGCGAAGGTCGGCGGCGCCCTCAAGTCACCGTTGTATGGGCTGCATAACGTGCTTTCCGGGCCGTACCGCAAGCTCGCCTATGCTCTGCAGGCGGTGGCGGATTCTAAGTCGGAGGCTGCCTGATAACGCGGCTCCCCACGGGGACGCCGGTATTGAGGCGATATCTTACCTGGAGGTGTGAGAATTGGCGGAAAAGAAGAAGATCAGCCCGGAGGAAATGCTCGATGCCATCGATGCCATGACCGTGCTCGAGCTCAACGAGCTGGTTAAGGCGCTCGAGGAGAAGTACGGCGTCACCGCCGCGGCCCCGATGGCCGTGATGGCGGGCGGCGCGGCCGCTGCCGCGGGAGGAGAGGAAGGCGGCGAGGAAGCCGAGAAGACGGAGTTCGACGTCGTGCTCCTGGCGGCCGGGGACCGCAAGGTCCAGGTCATCAAGGAGGTTAAGGCAATCACCGGGCTGGGCCTGAAAGAGGCAAAGGCGTTGGTGGATGATTCTCCCAAGGCCGTCAAGGAGAAGGTCTCGAGGGACGAGGCCGACCGCCTCGCCGAGCAGCTGCGCGAGGCCGGCGCCCAGGTAGAGATCAAATAACCGACGATTTAATACTTACGTAACGATAGTCTGCATCGCGAAAGCGATGGCGACGCCCGAAGGGCGGCGACACAGTGCCAGCGCCTTCACGCCTCCGAGCGTGCAGGCCTGGCACGTATGCATCTGCGCAACCCACGCTCGATCGATAATCCGCTTGTCTGCGCACATACCTCCGTGGTTTGCATCGCGAAAGCGATGGCGACGCCCGAAGGGCGGCGACACAGTGCCAGCGCCTTCACGCCTCCGAGCGTGCAGGCCTGGCACGTGTACGTTTGGATCATGGAACGAACGGATGTACGCAGACATTATTCCCCTTCCAGCGCCGACCTTATCTCTTCCGCGACGCTGTCTTCCTCGACCCCCAGCCTTTTTTCCAGCAGGGAGCGAGCTTTCTTTCCCCCGATACGTCCCAGGGACCAGGCGCTCATCCCCCGCACGTTAGGGAAGGGGCTCTCGGTCAGGGACCTCTCCAGGTCCGGTATAAAGCAGGAATCCCCGAGGTTACCCAAGGCACGGGCGGCGTTCATCTGCCAGCGGTCCATGCGCGACCGGGACATGTAGAAGAACCGTGGCCACACTTTCTCCTCGTAATGTTCGCGATCCATGTGCAGCAGCGTCATGAGGCCATAATCGGAAGCCCTGGAGTCCAGGTCGGGATCAGCGGGCAGGTCCTTCTTCATCCAGGGGCGATTGCGGGGGCATGCTTCCTGGCACAGGTCGCAGCCGTATATCCAGGTGCCCATGGGCACGCGCAGCTCTCGCGGGGTGATCTCCTCTCCATAATAGGTGTGGAAGGCGATACAGCGCAGGGGGTTCATCTTGAGGGGTCCGTAAAGAGCGCCCGTGGGACACGCTTTTATGCAGCGATCGTCGCACTTGGGGGGACAGCCGACTTCCAGGGAGGAATCGTCGGGATCCAGTTCCACGTCCAAGACCAGCGGCATGATCTCGATCCACGAGGAGCCCTCCATGGCGGCGCCGAAGAAGGCGAAACAGTTTTTTCCGTAGTCGGCGATGCCTGAGGAGGCCGCGGCCATGCGCGCAGGCACCTCCGCGTCGAAGTACGCCTTGACGCCCTGCTCCCGGGTGAAATCGAGGAAGGCCTTGAACCTCGCGAACTCCGCCCCGCGCACCTTGCGTTCGTCCACCATGTAACAGCGCCCGTAGAGGCCGGTCAGCTCCTCGGGAAAGCGGTGTCGGTAATAATTGCGCGCCAGCACCATCAACGATCGGGACCAGGGGTGTTTGGCGCCGGGAGAAGCTCCGCGCAGGGTGCTGAAATAATCGGTGTTCACCCAGGAGTACATCTCCGGCCTCGACGCTATCTCGTCGATATAGATCGCCATCGGCTCCACGCCCGCGAACCCTGCGGCGACGAACCCGAGTTCCAGGGCTTTCTCCCGCAGCCTTTCCTTTAAGCTCATGCAGCTAATATAACCGCTATCGCAAGAACGCGCATTGAGCATCCTTCTGCCCGCCTCAACCACGTCCCAGAACGGGGCGACCCGTAGCGCTGTGGGCCAGGATTTATCCTGGCCCCGACCCCCATTACCTCAAGCCCAACGTAACGATACATAACCTGCCGGTCTGAGCACCCGGCGTTCGCTCAATCGCCCATCCGTCTGCCCGCCCCGGCTCGTTCTTTTCCCCGTAGGGCGGGGTCTGGTCTTGCGTTTTGCGCCGCAGGCGAGGAATGACAAGACCTGACAACAGTCCCCATTACCTCAGACAAGGGTATCGATACATAGCCACCCCTACCGTTCGAGACCACTCCCCTCCCAGGGCAACGCCGGGAAGAACATGGATCACCCCGGATTCATACCTTGGGGCCACGTTTTGCATGCTCGCGACAAAACCCCTGCTGCCAACAGGCGACATACCGTGGTATGCAAAAAACAAGACCTGACCCCCTTATCACCCTTATCGTATCTCACCCTTCCGTGCGAACGCCGGGTAGTGCTATCCTCAAGGGGATGGAATCGCGCCTGAGGAGCGATATTTTTTGCCTGCCTGGGATTTGACACCCAACCCTTGATTGTCATAATATAGTGTTTTGCGTATACGTAGGGAATTTTTGCGCCTCGTGAGGGAAAAGGAGTGAGGGAAAAGGTGAACCAAACCCATGGCGTTCGAGTGAGAAAAAACTTCGCCAAGATCCCGGAGATCCTGACCGTACCCAACCTCATCGACATCCAGAGGAGGTCCTATGACTGGTTCCGCACCGATGGGCTGCGGGAGGTCTTCGAGGACATCTCGCCCATCGAGGACTTCACCGGCAACCTGGCGGTGGAGTTCGGGGATCACCAGTTCCAGGAACCCAAGTACGACGTCGACGAGTGCAAGGAAAAGGATATGACCTATTCCTCCCCGCTCTTTGCCACCGTGCGCTTCATCAACCGCGATACGGGCGAGATCAAGGAACAGGTCGTGTTCATGGGGGACTTCCCCCTCATGACCGATAAGGGCACCTTCATCATCAACGGTACCGAACGAGTGGTGGTGTCCCAACTGGTGCGCTCCCCCGGGGTCTATTTCGACAAGGAGCTGGACAAGGCCTCGGACAAGGAGCTCTATTACGCCAAGATCATCCCCTCGCGGGGGGCCTGGCTGGAGCTGGAGACCGACAAGCGGGACGTCATCGGGGTGAGGATAGACCGCAAGCGCAAGCAGCCGGTCACCGTGCTGCTGCGGGCCATGGGATACGAGTCGGACGACCAGATACTCTCTTTTTTCGGCGGCTCACCCCTCATCGAGACCACTCTGGAGAAGGACCATACCGGCAACCGCGATGAGGCCCTGGTGGACATCTACCGCAAGCTCAGGCCCGGCGAGCCCCCCACGGCCGATTCGGCCAACACCCTGCTGGAGAACCTCTTCTTCAACCGCAAGCGCTACGACCTGGCCCGTGTGGGCCGCTACAAGCTCAACAAGAAGCTGGGCCTCTCAGTGGACCTCTCCATCACCACCCTCACCTTCGAGGACGTGCTGGAGACCATCCGCTACCTGCTCAACATCATCGATAGCGACGTGGAGGAAGCCGACGATATCGATCACTTCGGCAATCGGCGCGTACGCTCGGTGGGCGAGCTCATCCAGAACCAGGTGCGCATCGGTCTGGCGCGCATGGAGAGGGTAGTGCGCGAGAGGATGACCACCCAGGAGGTTGAGGCCATCACCCCCCAGAACCTCATCAACATCCGCCCGGTGGTGGCGGCGATCAAGGAATTCTTCGGGTCCAGCCAGCTCTCGCAGTTCATGGACCAGACCAACCCGCTGGCGGGGCTGACCCACAAGCGGCGCCTCTCCGCCCTGGGGCCGGGAGGCCTCTCGCGCGAGAGGGCGGGCTTCGAGGTGCGGGACGTGCACCCCTCACACTACGGGCGCATGTGCCCCATCGAGACCCCGGAAGGACCGAACATCGGCCTCATCGGATCCCTTGCCACCTACGCCCAGGTCAACGAGTTCGGCTTCATCGAGACCCCCTACCGCAAGGTGGTGAAGGGCAGGGTCACCGACGAGATCGTCTACCTCACCGCCGACGAGGAGGAAAAGTACATACTCGCACAGGCCAACGCCCCCGTGGACAAGCGCGGGCGCTTCGAGAACCCCACCATCCTCTGCCGCATCAAGGGCGGCAACGTGGTGGCGGCGCACCCGGAGGACGTGGACTACATGGACGTCTCCCCGCGCCAGATCGTCTCCGTGGCCACGGCGCTCATCCCCTTCCTGGAGCACGACGACGCCAACCGCGCCCTCATGGGCTCTAACATGCAGCGCCAGGCGGTACCCCTGCTGCGCTCGGAGGCCCCCCTCATCGGCACGGGCATGGAATACCGCGCGGCCAAGGACACCGGCGACGTCATCACCGCCCTGGCCGCGGGCACGGTGACCTACGTGGACGCCAACCGCATCGAGGTGAAGAGGAAGAACGGCGACATAGATATATATAAGGTGGCCAAGTTCCGCCGCTCCAACCAGGGGACCTGCGTCAACCAGAAGCCCATCGTGGACGAGGGGCAGAAGGTGACGGAGGGCGAGATCATCGCCGACGGGCCCTCCACCGACCAGGGAGAGATAGCCCTGGGCAAGAACCTGCTGGTGGCCTTCATGCCCTGGGAGGGCTACAACTACGAGGACGCCATCATCGTATCGGAGCGCATGGTCTACGACGACCTGCTCTCATCCGTCCACATCGAGGAGCACGAGGTGGACGCGCGCGACACCAAGCTGGGCCCGGAGGAGGTCACCCGCGACATCCCCAACGTCAGCGAGGAGATGCTCAAGGACCTGGACGAGATGGGCATCATCCGCGTGGGGGCGGAGGTGAACCCCGGCGACATCCTGGTGGGTAAGGTGACCCCCAAGGGCGAGACCGAGCTCACCGCGGAGGAGCGCCTGCTGCGGGCCATCTTCGGGGAGAAGGCGCGCGAGGTGCGCAATACCTCCCTCAAGGTGCCCCACGGCGAGTCCGGCAAGGTAATAGACGTCAAGGTCTTCACCCGTGACGCCGGCGACGAGCTGCCGCCGGGCGTTAACCAGATGGTGAGGGTCTACGTGGCCCAGGTGCGCAAGATCTCCGACGGTGACAAGCTGGCCGGCCGTCACGGCAACAAGGGCGTGATCTCCAAGATCCTGCCCATGGAGGACATGCCGTTCATGGAGGACGGCACCCCCGTAGACCTTGTGCTCAATCCATTGGGCGTGCCCTCGCGCATGAACATCGGCCAGATCCTCGAGACCCACCTGGGATGGGCGGCCTACGAGGGCTGGCCCAAGAAGGGCGCAGGCAAGGCGGACGGCCCCGTGTATGTAGCCACGCCGGTGTTCGACGGCGCCAAGGAGGAGGAGATAGAGGAAGCGCTCAGGCAGGCCGAGCTGCCCGAGTCGGGCAAGACCACCCTCTATGACGGCGTGACCGGCGAGCCTTTCGATTCGCCCATAACCGTTGGCTACATATACGTGATGAAACTGCTCCACCTCGTGGACGACAAGATACACGCCCGTTCCACCGGCCCCTACTCCCTGGTCACCCAGCAGCCGCTGGGGGGCAAGGCACAGTTCGGCGGCCAGCGGTTCGGCGAGATGGAGGTATGGGCCCTTTATGCCTACGGCTCCGCCTACACCCTGCAGGAGCTGCTCACGGTGAAGTCCGACGACGTCATGGGCAGGGTCAAGGTCTACGAGGCCATAGTCAAGGGGGAGAACATCCCCGAACCGGGAATACCTGAATCCTTCAAGGTGCTGGTCAAGGAGATGCAGGCCCTTTGCCTCAACGTGGAGGTCCTTTCCGAGGAGGGCATAGAGATAGAGATCAGGGAGTCGGACGAGGACCTCATGCGTACCGCCGAGGACCTGGGTATCGACCTCCGGAGCGCCTCGGCCGCTCTCCTCTCCGCGCGCAGCGACGAGGAGATCAGCGAGGAAAAGCCGGAAGAATTGTGATGATTGGCAGAGAATACGCCGCGAGCGATGATGATGGCGACGTTTTAAGGAGGTTGTCCCTTGTTGGACGTCAATGACTTCGACAAGCTGAAGATCGGTCTCGCCACCCCGGACCAGATAAGGAGCTGGTCCCACGGTGAGGTGAAGAAGCCGGAGACCATCAACTACCGCACCCTCAAACCGGAGAAGGACGGGCTGTTCTGCGAGAAGATCTTCGGCCCCACACGGGACTGGGAGTGCTACTGCGGCAAGTACAAGAGGGTGCGCTTCAAGGGCATCATCTGCGAACGCTGCGGCGTGGAGGTCACCCGCGCGCGCGTGCGCCGCGAGAGGATGGGACACATCGAGCTGGCCGCCCCGGTCGCGCACATCTGGTACTTCAAGGGCGTGCCCTCGCGCATGGGCTACCTGCTGGACATCGCCCCCAAGGACCTGGAGAAGATACTCTACTTCGCCTCGTACATAGTCACCTACCTTGACGAGGAGAAGAGGCACAAGGACCTCCCCATGCTGGAGGAGGAGCTGGGCGAGGAGATCTCCGAGGTCGAGGAGACGACGCGCAACCGCATAGAGGAACTGCGCAACCCCGACGAAGAGGGGGAGGAAGAGGATGCTGTCGAGAAGGCGGAAGAGGGGGAGGAAGCCCCGTCCAAGCCCAAACCCCAGCAGCTCGAAAAGGAGATCAAGTCCCTGGAGGACAAGGCCAAGAGAAGGATCGAGGAGCTGAAGAGGGTCTTCGAGGAGTTCAAGGCCCTCGAGGTCAGGCAACTGGTCGGCGACGAGATGCTCTTCCGCGAGATGCGGGAAAGGTACGGCGACTACTTCCGCGGCGGCATGGGAGCCGAGGCCATGCGGGAGATGCTGGCCACGGTGGACCTGGAAGCGGAGGCCACCGAGCTCAGGGAGACCATCCGCAGCTCCAAGGGCCAGAAGAGGCAGCGCGCAACCAAGCGCCTGAAGGTCGTATCGGCCTTCCTCAACACCGACAACGACCCCACGGCCATGGTGCTCAGCTGCATCCCGGTGATCCCGCCCGACCTGCGCCCCATGGTGCAGCTCGACGGCGGTCGCTTTGCCACCTCGGATCTCAACGACCTCTACCGGCGGGTGATCAACCGCAACAACCGCCTCAAGAGGCTGCTTGACCTGGGCGCCCCGGAAATCATCGTCAACAACGAAAAGAGGATGCTGCAGGAGGCGGTGGACGCCCTCTTCGACAACGGGCGCCGCGGGCGCGCGGTTACGGGGCCGGGCAACCGCCCGCTCAAGTCCCTCTCGGACATGCTCAAGGGAAAGCAGGGGCGCTTCCGCCAGAACCTGCTGGGCAAGAGGGTGGACTACTCCGGCCGCTCCGTCATCGTGGTGGGCCCCAACCTCAAGTTGCACCAGTGCGGTCTGCCCAAGCAGATGGCCCTGGAGCTGTTCAAACCATTCGTGATGAAACTCCTGGTGGACAAGGAGTACGCCCAGAACATAAAGAGCGCCAAGAGGATGGTGGAGCGCCAGCGCCCCGAGGTTTGGGACGTGCTGGACGAGGTCATCCAGGAGCACCCCGTCCTCCTCAACCGCGCCCCCACCCTGCACCGCCTGGGCATACAGGCCTTCGAGCCGGTGCTGGTGGAGGGCAAAGCCATACAGATCCATCCCCTGGTATGCACCGCTTTCAACGCCGACTTCGACGGGGACCAGATGGCGGTGCACCTGCCGCTCTCGTCCGAGGCGCAGGCGGAGTCGCGTATCCTCATGCTCTCGGCACATAACATCCTCTCCCCGGCCCACGGCCGCCCCATCACCACCCCCACCCAGGACATGGTGCTCGGGGCTTCCTACCTCACGGTGGTGAAGGAGGGGGAGAAGGGCGAGGGCAAGGTCTTCGCTTCCGCCGACGAAGCTGTCATGGCCTACGAGTTCAAGGAGGTGGCCCTGCACGCACCCGTCAAGGTGCGCATCCGCAAGAAAGGGCGTCCCGCCAAGGTCATGGACACCTCGGTGGGCAGGGCGATATTCAACTCCGCCCTGCCGGAAGACTACCCCTATATCAACGAGCCCATCAACAAGACGAGCCTGCAGCAGATCGTCACCGACGTGGCCATCCGTTACGACACCGCTAAGACGGCCGAGATACTGGACAACATCAAGCGCGTCGGTTTCCATTTCGCCACCCGCGCGGGCATAACCATCTCCGTGCAGGACATCACCGTGCCCCCGGACAAGGAGCAGATCCTCGAGACCCCGGAGGCTGAGGTGGAGAAGATCGAGGAAAACTACAAGCGCGGGCTGATCACCGACGACGAGCGGCACCAGCGCGTGGTCGAGCTGTGGACCGAGGCTACCGACGAGGTCACCGAGGCCATGGAGCGCTCCTTCGACACCTTCAATCCCATTTTCCTCATGGCCAACTCGGGGGCGCGCGGCAACATCAAGCAGATCCGCCAGCTCGCGGGAATGCGCGGACTGGTGGCCAACCCCAAGGGCGAGATCATCGACCGTCCCATCAAGAGCAACTTCCGCGAGGGGCTCACCGTGCTGGAGTACTTCATCTCCACCCACGGGGCCAGGAAAGGCCTTGCTGACACCGCGCTCAGGACCGCCGACTCCGGTTACCTTACCCGGCGCCTGGTGGACGTTTCCCAGGAGGTCATCGTGAGGGAGCTCGACTGCGGCACGGATAAAGGCATACCGGTCAAGGTGCTCAACGCCCAGGGCGAGATCAACAACTCGCTGGCGGCGAGGATTGCCCTGAAGAGGATTTCGAACCCGAAAACCAGGGAAGTCATAGTCCCCAAGAACGGGGAGATCGATCTGGAGGCGGTGGAGAAGCTCGCCAAGTTGGGCATCGAGGAGGTAATGGTGCGCTCGGTGATGACCTGCGAGGCGCGCAACGGGGTGTGCAGCCGCTGCTATGGCAGAATGCTGGCCACAGGCAGGCTGGTGGAGATAGGCGAGGCGGTGGGGATCATAGCCGCACAGTCCATCGGCGAGCCAGGGACCCAGCTCACCATGCGCACCTTCCACACCGGCGGCGTCGCCGGGGAGGACATCACCCACGGCCTGCCCAGGGTGGTCGAGCTCTTCGAGGCGCGCAAGCCCAAGGGCCAGGCGGTTATCGCCGATATCTCCGGCACGGTCTCAATAGAGGAGTCCGAGAAGGCGCGCAAGATTACCATCACCGGCTCCGCAAGCAAGGAACGCGCCTACCAGGTGCCGCGCCGCGCCCGCCTCAGGGTGCGCGACGGCCAGGAGGTCGCGGCGGGAGAGCAGCTCATCGAGGGATCCGCCAATCCCCACGACATCCTGCGCGTGCTGGGGCCGCAGTCGGCCCAACTGTACATGGTGCAGGAGGTGCAGGAGGTATACAAGAGCCAGGGCGTGGACATCCACGACAAGCACATCGAGCTCATCGTCCGCCAGATGATGAAGAAGGTGGAGGTGGTGGAGGCCGGCGATACAGACCTGCTGCCGGGAGAGAAGGTCGACCGCGAGGTCTTCGCCGAGGTCAACGAGGCGGTAGTGGCGGCGGGGGGCGAGCCCGCGTCGGCGCGGCAGATGCTCCTGGGCATCACCAAGGCCTCCCTGGCAACGGATTCCTTCCTGTCGGCGGCCTCCTTCCAGGAGACCACGCGCGTGCTCACCGACGCCGCCATATCCGGCAAGGTCGACCCCCTGCTGGGGCTGAAGGAGAACGTGATAATAGGCAAGCTCATCCCCGCGGGGACGGGCATGAGCCGCTACCGCAACATCAAGGTCAAGCCCAAGCATGTCGGCATCAGCCTGCTCGAGGAAGTCGAGGCGTTGACCATGGGAGCGGGGAGGACAGGCGCGCCAACCGTGCAGGAGCTGGAGGAACTCTTCGGCAGCCAGGCCGTATCGGCGGCGATGGAGGCGGACGAGACCGACATCGCGGACCTCAATCTCTCGGCGAGGACCCAGAACCTGCTCAAGCAGGCGAACGTCAACACCAGGGGCGACCTCCTGAGGCTGAACGAGGACGACCTCTACGAGGCCGGGCTCGGCAAAGGCAACGTTGAGGAGTTGAAGCGGACGGGTCTGCTGAAGGAGCCCGAGCTGGAGGAAATAGGAGAGTTGCCAGGAATGGAGGAAGCCGGGGAAGCGGAGTAGGCGATCTGACCCTTGCCGGAGGATCAATTGACACCCCCATGGGGTGATGGTAAACTTTCGCTTTGGTATGTTTGATGTAAAAAAGCAGGTAGAAAAGGTGATTATTCTCCGGAGGAGGTAGATTTGCCGACCATCAACCAGTTGGTACGCAAGGGCCGTACGGACAAGAGGAAGAAGACGAAGACGCCCGCGCTGCAGGGGTGTCCCCAGAGGAGGGGCGTGTGCACGCAGGTGAAGACGTCTACCCCCAAGAAGCCAAACTCGGCTCTGCGCAAGATCGCCAGGGTAAGGTTGACCAACGGCATCGAGGTCACCTCCTACATTCCGGGGATCGGCCATAACCTGCAGGAACACTCCATCGTCCTGGTGAGGGGAGGCAGGGTAAAGGACCTCCCGGGGGTGCGCTACAAGATCATCCGCGGCACCCTGGACGCGGCCGGCGTGGTCGACCGCAAGCAGTCCCGGTCCCGCTACGGTACGAAGAAAACGGCCGGCCTTTAGGCCTGAGAATCGAGGAGAGAAAATGCCGAGAAAAGGACCAGCGCCGAAAAGGGAGATCCCGCCGGATACCAGGTACCACAGCGTCCTGGTGGAGCAGTATATACGGAAGATTATGCTCGATGGCAAGAAGAGCACGGCGGAGAAGGTCGTCTACGGCGCCCTGGATATCCTGCGGGAAAAAACGGGCAACGACCCGCTGGTGATACTGCGCAAGGCGACGGACAACGTACGACCCGTGCTCGAGGTGCGCTCGCGCCGCGTGGGAGGAGCAAGCTACCAGGTGCCGGTAGAAGTGCGGCCGCGCCGCAGCACCACCCTGGCCATCAGGTGGATTACCAACTATTCGCGCCAGCGCAAGGAGAAGACGATGATGGAGCGTTTCGCGAACGAGCTGCTGGACGCGTCCAGCGGCATGGGAGCATCGATAAAGAAGAAGGAAGACCTGCACAAGATGGCCGAGGCCAACAAGGCCTTCGCCCATTACCGGTGGTAGTATGAAGGTAACGACGTCGAACAGGGTTGAGAAATTGAGCGGGGAAGAGGAGCGCTTCCCGCTCGAGCGCGTACGCAACATCGGCATCATTTCGCATATCGACGCCGGCAAGACCACCACGACCGAGAGGATCCTCTTCTACACCGGAAAGACCTACAAGATGGGCGAGGTCCACGATGGCTCCACGGTAATGGACTGGATGATACAGGAGCAGGAGAGGGGGATCACCATCACCAGCGCGGCCACCACCTGTTTCTGGAACGACCATAAGATCAACATTATAGATACACCCGGGCACGTGGACTTCACTGTAGAGGTAGAACGCTCCCTGAGGGTGTTGGACGGCGCCATAGCCATCCTCGATGCCGTTGCCGGCGTGGAGCCGCAGACGGAGACGGTATGGAGGCAGGCGGACCACTACGGCGTGCCGCGCATATGTTATGTCAACAAGATGGACCGCCCCGGTGCCGACTATTTCGGCTGCGTAGAGATGATCGAGAGCCGTTTCGATTCGCGGCCGGTGGCGGTTCAGATACCCATAGGCGAGGAGGGCGAATTCGCTGGTTTCGTGGACCTGGTGGAGATGCGGGCCATGGTGTACACGGATGAGCTGGGCACGGAGTGGGAATGGCGGGAGATCCCCGAGGACCTGACCGTCGTGGCCGAGCTCTACCATCATGCCCTGGTGGAGACGTGCGCCGCATATGACGACGAACTCATGGACAAGTATCTGAAGGGCGAGGAGAAGGTCAGCGTCGAGGATATAAAGCGCGGCATGCGCGCAGGGGTGCTGGCCTGCGAGATCACCCCGGTCTTCTGCGGCTCCTCATTCCGCAACAAGGGCGTGCAGCCGCTCCTGGGCGGGGTGGTGGAATATCTCCCCTCACCGCTGGATATACCTCCGGTGGAGGGGATACACCTGGGCAAGGAGGAGAAAAAGGAGACCAGGAAGGCATCCGACGACGAGCCCTTCGCCGCCCTGGCCTTCAAGGTCGTGTCCGACCCCTTCGTGGGCAAACTCATTTATATAAGGGTCTATTCCGGCACCCTGCGTACGGGATCGACGATATATAACAGCACGCGCAGGAAGAAGGAGCGCGTCGGCCGCCTGCTGCAGATGCACGCGAATCACCGCGCGGAACGCGAGAACATCTATGCCGGGGATATCGTGGCGGCCGTCGGCCTCAGGGAGACCCATACCGGGGACACCCTGTGTTCGGCCCACCGCCCCATCCTCCTCGAGTCCATGGAGTTCCCCGAGCCGGTCATCTCCGTGGCTATCGAGCCCAAGACCAAAGCCGACCAGGACAAGCTCAGCGTGGCCATGGAGCGCATCTCCGATGAGGACCCCACCTTCCGGGTGAGGCTTGACCCCGAGACGGGCCAGACCATCATCTCGGGCATGGGGGAACTGCACCTGGAGATAATCGTGGACCGCCTGCTGCGGGAGTTCGGGGTGGGCGCCAACGTCGGACGTCCCCAGGTGTCCTACCGCGAGACCATCCGCGGGCACGCCCGGGGGGTGGAGGGGAAGTTCATCCGCCAGACGGGCGGGCACGGACAATACGGCCACGTGGTCATCGACGTCGAGCCCCTGCCGCCGGGAAGCGGGTTCGAGTTCGAGAGCAAGGTCACCGGCAACGCCATCCCCAAGGAGTTCATCCCCGCGGTGAAGCAGGGCGTGAAGGGGGCCATGGAGTTCGGCACCCTTGCCGGATACCCGGTCGTGGACGTCAAGGTCATCCTCAGGAACGGTTCCTACCACGAGGTGGACTCGTCGGAGCTGGCCTTCAAGGCGGCGGGATCGGCCGCGTTCCAGGAGGCGCTGCGCCGGGCGGAACCCGTGTTGCTGGAGCCGGTCATGAGGACGAAGATAACCGTCGCCGAGGAATACCTGGGCGACATCATAGCGGACGTAAACGCCAGGCGCGGCAAGGTGGAGGGCATGGAGATGCGCGGAAAATTGCAGGTGGTCAACGCCCTTATCCCGCTGGCCGAGACCTTCGGGTATGCCACGGACATACGCTCCCTCAGCCAGGGAAGGGCAACGCATCACATGCAGTTCTCGCATTACAGCGAGGTCCCCTCCGGCATAGCCGCGGAGATAGTACGGCGAATAAAAGGTGAGTAATGAGGGCTTGTAACAGGGCCTGTGGGCATTTAGAATAGGGAAGTTGTGTCCAAAGCGCGACACGCTGATGATCCAGGAGGAATAAAATGGCCAAGAAGAAATTCGAGAGGACCAAGCCCCATGTGAACGTGGGAACCATCGGACACGTGGACCACGGCAAGACCACGCTCACCTCGGCCATCACCATGTGCCTGTCCAACCAGGGCCAGGAGGTGGAGGTGCGGTCCTTCGACTCCATAGACAACGCCCCAGAGGAGAAGGAGCGCGGCATCACCATCGCCATCGCCCACGTGGAGTACCAGACGGAGAAGCGGCACTACGCCCACGTTGACTGCCCGGGGCACGCCGACTACATCAAGAACATGATCACCGGCGCCGCCCAGATGGACGGGGCCATCCTGGTGGTCTCCGCGGCCGACGGCCCCATGCCCCAGACGCGCGAGCACATCGTGCTGGCCCGCCAGGTGGGCGTCCCCGCCATGGTGGTCTACTTGAACAAGGCGGACATGGTAGACGACCCCGAGCTGCTGGAGCTGGTGGAGATGGAGGTGCGCGAACTCCTCACCGAGTACGAGTTCCCCGGCGACGACATCCCGGTCATCGCGGGCTCGGCCCTCAAGGCCATGGAGTGCGGCTGCGGCAAGAGGGAGTGCGAGGCCTGCGGGTCGGTCATGGAGCTCATGGACGCCGTGGACGACTACATCCCCACCCCCACCCGCGACGTGGACAAGCCCTTCCTCCTGGCCATCGAGGACGTATTCTCCATCACCGGCCGCGGCACCGTGGTCACCGGCCGCATCGAGCGCGGGGCCATCCACACCGGGGACGAGGTGGAGATCGTGGGCATCCGCCCCACCAAGAAGACGGTGGTCACCGGGGTGGAGATGTTCAGAAAGATCCTGGACGAGGGACAGGCCGGGGACAACGTGGGGCTGCTCCTGCGCGGCATCGGCCGCAAGGACGTGGAGCGCGGCCAGGTGGTGGCCATACCCGGCTCCATCACCCCCCACACCGAGTTCAAGGCCCAGGTCTACGTGCTCTCGCGCGAGGAGGGGGGCCGCCATACTCCCTTCTTTTCCGGCTACCGCCCCCAGTTCTACTTCCGCACCACCGACATCACCGGCACCGTCACCCTCTCCGAGGGAGTGGAGATGGTCATGCCCGGCGACAACACGGAGATGGACCTGGAGCTCATCAACCCCATCGCCATGGAGGAAGGCCTGCGCTTCGCCATCCGCGAGGGGGGCCGTACCGTGGGAGCCGGAAGGGTCACGGAGATAAAGAAATAGAAGGTGGCTGATGGCCAAACAGAAGCAGAAGATACGTATAAGGCTCAAGGCCTATGATCACGAGATAGTCGACCGCTCCGCGAAGCAGATCGTGGAAACGGCGAAGCGCACGGGCGCATCGATCTCCGGACCGGTGCCCCTGCCGACGGAGAAGCACGTCTATTGCGTGATCCGTTCCCCGCACGTGAACAAGGATTCGCGGGAGCATTTCGAGATGCGCGTGCACAAGAGGCTCATAGACATCATGGAGCCCACGCCGAAGACGGTGGACTCGCTCATGCGCATGGACCTGCCGGCCGGAGTCGATATCGAGATAAAACTGTGATCGTTTCCCGGGCGCCGTCCGCCAGGTGCGGGCCGCGCTGCCTGAGAGGTGAGTGTGTTGAAGGGAATCATCGGTAAGAAAATAGCCATGACGCAGATCTTCACCCCCGAGGGGAAAGTTATCCCCGTGACGGTGGTGGAGGCCGGCCCCTGCACGGTGACGCAGATAAAGACGGTGGAGAAGGAAGGCTATAACGCGGTGCAGCTCGGTTTCGGTCCCGTCAGGGAGAAGAAGCTCAACAGACCGCAGAGGGGCCACTTCGAGAGCAAGGAGCTGCAACCCCTGCGCCACCTGGCTGAGATCAGGGTGGAGGACCCCGCAAGCTACCAGATCGGCCAGGAGATAAGCGTGGATAGCTTCACGAAAGGCGATCGAGTGGATATCACCGGGCGTTCGCGCGGCAAGGGGTTCGCGGGCGTGGTCAAGCGCCACAACTTCGCCGGAGGCCCGGCCTCGCACGGCGCGCACTTCCACCGCGCCCCCGGCGCCATCGGCGCGTGCGCCACCCCCTCCCGGGTGTTCAAGGGCGCGCGCATGCCGGGCCGCATGGGAGCGGAGAAGGTCACCACACTCAACCTGGAGGTCGCGGACGTGAAACCGGAGCGCAACCTGCTCCTGCTCAAGGGAAGCGTGCCGGGTCCCGATGGAGGCCTCCTGGTCATCCGGGAATCGATAAAGTCGGTCAAGAAGCGCAAGAAGAAAGCGCACGTTCTCACCTGATAGATGGGAAGTCAGATGAAGGAAGTAAAGGTTTACGATATCGAGGGCAACGAAAAAGGTGCCGCCCAGTTGCATGACTATTACTTCGCCTGCGAGGTGAACATACCGGTCATGCACCTGGTGGTGCGCCATCAGCTCGCCGCAGCTCGGGCGGGCACCGCTTCCACCAAGACCCGCAGCATGGTGAGGGGCGGAGGGCGCAAGCCCTGGCGCCAGAAGGGAACCGGCAGGGCGAGGGCCGGCTCGACGCGTTCTCCGATATGGAAGGGCGGGGGCACGGTACACGGGCCCCAGCCCCGGGACTTCGATTTCAAGGTCAACCGCAAGGTACGCAAGCTGGCGCTGCGTTCCGCCCTCAGCGCCCGGGCGGAGGAAAACCAGGTCATGGTGCTCGAGGACTTCACGCTCTCCGAGCCCAGGACCAAGCTCGCGGCGTCTATCTTCGAGGCCCTGGGGGTGGACGATTACGTACTCCTGGTGCTGGCGGAGGAGGACGAGAACCTGGTCAAGTCCATGCGCAACCTCCCCTTCGTTCATGTGATCCTGGCGCATCAGCTCAACACCTATGACGTCCTCTCCAGCGACAGGGTGATCTTCACCCGCTCGGCGCTGGAGCAGTTACAGGAGGGGGTGCAAAATGCAGGATCCGCATGATGTGATCATCCGGCCCATCATCTCGGAGAAGAGCTATTCCCTGCTGGATCACAATAAGTACACCTTCGAGGTGCACCCCAAGGCGCACAAGACGGAGGTGCGCAAGGCGGTGGAGGAGATCTTCAACGTCAGGGTGACCGGGGTCAACACCATCAAGGTCCCCCCCAAGCCGAAGCGGCAGGGCTGGACCTCGGGGCAGACCAGGGCGCGCAAGAAGGCCGTGGTCACCCTGGCGCCGGGTTACAGCATAGAGTTTTTCGAGGGCCCACTGGGCTGACGACGTACAGGACGGTAGGATTATGAGCATCAAGAGATACAAGCCGACATCGCCGGGGAGAAGGTTCGCCTCCGTCTCCGATTTCTCCGAGGTCACCAAGAAGGAGCCGGAGAAGACCCTGCTCGCCCCCATGAACTACAAGGCGGGAAGGAACAATAAGGGCAGGATCACCACGCGGCACAAGGGAGGCCGCAACAAGCGCAAGTACCGCATCGTGGATTTCCGGAGGGACAAGGACAACATCGCGGCGAAGGTGGCCGCCATCGAGTATGACCCCAACCGCAGCGCACGCATCGCCCTGCTGCATTACGAGGACGGCGAGAAGAGGTACATCCTGGCTCCCCTGAAGTTGAAGGTGGGGGACAGGGTCATGTCCGGCGAGGGCGCCGACATCAAGCCGGGAAACGCGCTGCCGCTATCGGCCATCCCGGTAGGCACGACTATTCACAATATAGAGCTGAAGCCCGGGGCGGGAGGCAAGATGGTGCGCTCCGCCGGGGCCTCGGCGCAGCTCATGGCCAAGGAAGGGGGCTTTGCCCACGTGAGACTCCCCTCCAGTGAAGTGCGCCTGGTGAACATCAATTGCCGCGCCACCATCGGCCAGATCGGCAACGTGGAGCACGAGCTCCTCTCGGAGGGAAAGGCGGGCCGCGGGCGCCACAAGGGCCGCCGCCCCACCGTGCGCGGCACGGTGATGAACCCCGTGGACCATCCCCACGGCGGCGGCGAGGGAAAGAGTTCGGCGGGACGGCATCCGGTGACCCCCTGGGGCAAGCCGACCCTGGGATACCGCACGCGTAAGAAGAACAAGCCGTCCGACAAGCACATCGTCCGCCGCAGGAAGAGCTGAGGAAGAGGGAGGTAGCCTTGGGCAGGTCGCTGAAGAAAGGCCCCTTTATTGACGAGAAGCTCTATTTCAAGATCGAGGAGCTGAACCGGCGCAACGAGAAGAGGGTGGTCAAGACCTGGTCACGACGTTCGACCATCTTCCCGGAGATGGTGGGGCACACCATAGCGGTGCACGATGGCAAGCGCCACGTGCCGGTTTACGTGACCGAGAACATGGTGGGACATAAGCTGGGAGAATTCGCTCCCACACGCCGCCGCACCAGGCACGGGCACGCTCACGAGCGTCCGACCCGCCTGAAGTAAGCGAGACAAGGACCTGGAGCTAGAGGCAGGAGATAAACTATGGCGGAAGCAGCCGAAAACGTAAGGGTACGCGCGGTGGCCAGGTACGTGCGGGTGTCGCCGCAGAAGGCCAGGCTGATCGCCGACCAGTTGCGCGGCAAGGGCATCGAGGAGGCCCGGTTTATCACCACCTTTTCTCCCCAGAGCGCGGCGCGCCTGGTGGGGAAGGTGCTGGAGTCGGCGGTGGCCAATGCGGAGCACAACAACGGCCTGCATGCCGATGACCTCATGGTGGTCAACTGCTACGTGGACGAGGGATCGACGCTCAAGCGCTGGAGGCCGAGGGCCTACGGAAGGGCTACCCGTATACGCAAACGGACCAGCCACATCACCGTAGTACTGGGTGAGCGCGAGGAGCTCGAGAGTAAGGGCCGCCGGGGCTCGAAGCGGCGTGCCGGAACAAGAAGGAAAGGATGAGAGCGTGGGTCAGAAGGTCCATCCATATGGTTTTAGGCTGGGGGTAATATACGACTGGAAATCCCGCTGGTTCGCCGGCAAGGATTACGCGGACCTGCTCCAGGAAGACCTCTCCATCCGCCGCTATATCAAGCAGAACCTGAGGAGGGCGGCCATATCGCGCGTGGAGATCGAGCGCACCAGCAAGCGAATCAAAGTGGATATCTACACCGCCAGGCCCGGCATCGTCATCGGGCGCCGGGGCGCCGAGGTGGACCGCATCAAGCGAGACCTGGCGAAGATGACCGGCAAGGACGTCCAGGTCAACATCCAGGAGGTCAACGCGCCTGAGATGGATGCGTTCCTGGTGGCCCAGAATATCGCCGAGCAGCTGGAGGGCAGGGTATCCTTCCGGCGCGCCATGAAGAGGTCGGTGCAGAACGCCATACGCGCCGGCGCCAAGGGCATCAAGGTCTCCTGCTCGGGCAGGCTGGGCGGCGCCGAGATGGCGCGCAGGGAATGGTACCGCGAGGGCCGTGTCCCCCTGCAGACCCTGCGGGCGGACATCGATTACGGCTTCTACGTGGCCCGCACCACCATGGGAGTCATCGGCGTCAAGGTCTGGATCTACAAGGGAAACATCGCCGAGCCGGAACGCAGGCCCAGGGAGAAACCCCTCGAGGCCGAGGAGGCCCCCGCTGTAAAGGCGGTTGCAAAGGAGGCGGCCGAGGTCGTCGAGGCGACGGAGACAGCCGCGCCGGAGGAGGAGGCGGCCGCAGGCGGCAGGGGCGAAGCCGGCGAGGAGGAAAAAGTCGAGGAGAAGGAAGTCGAGGAGGTCTGACAGCTCATGCTGATGCCTCGCAAGTTCAAGCACAGGAAGGTCCAGCGCGGCCGCATGAAGGGGCGCTCCAAGGGCGGCACCAGGGTCCACTTCGGGGACTATGGACTGCAGGCCCTGGAGCCTTCGTGGGTGACCGCGCGACAGATAGAATCGGCCAGGGTGGCGATCACCAGGCACGTGAAGAGGAGCGGCAAGGTCTGGATAAACGTCTTCCCGGACAAGCCGGTATCGAAAAAGCCGGCGGAGACGCGCATGGGCAGCGGAAAAGGCAACCCCGACCACTGGGTGGCGGTGGTCAAGCCCGGGCGCGTGATGTTCGAGCTCTCCGGCGTACCCGAGCACACGGCCGTCGAGGCCATGCGGAGGGCGGCGCACAAGATGCCCATGAAGTGCCGTTTCGTGAAGCGGGAGACCACGGGTGGTGAATGATTTGAAGGCGAGAGAACTGCGCGAGTATTCCCACGAAGAGCTTGTCGTACGTCTGAAGGAAGCCAAGGAGGAGCTGTTCAACCTGCGTTTTCAATCGGCTACGGGGCAGCTGGACAACACCTCCAAGATCATGGAGACGAAGCGAGACATAGCGCGCATCTGCACGGTATTGCGGGAACAGGAACTCGGAGAGGAGGCGTCCTGAGCCTCCGTTTAGAGGAAGGACAACCGGAAAATGGCGGAGAGGACGAGCAGGAGGAAGGTAAGAGTGGGCACGGTGGTCTCGGACAAGATGGACAAGACCATCGTCGTTAACGTGGAGACTCGCATGCCTCACCCGCTTTACGGCAAGATCGTTCGCCGCAGCAAGAGATACACGGCGCACGACGAGGAGAACCAGTGCAACATCGGCGACGTGGTGCGCATCATGGAGACGAGGCCGATCTCCCGCACCAAGCGCTGGCGGCTGGTGGAGATCGTGGAGAAGGCGGAATAGCGGCCGCATGCCGCGATTCGGAGGAAGATCATGATACAGGCGGAATCGCGAGTGAGGATAGCCGATAACACCGGCGCCCGGGAACTTCTGGTGATCAGGGTCCTGGGAGGCTCGGGACGCCGCTATGCTTACGCCGGGGACATAGTGGTCGGCACGGTGAAGGCGGCCACGCCGGGTGGAGCGGTGAAGAAGGGCGACATCGTGAGGGCGGTGGTAGTCCGTACCAAGAAGGAGCGGCGCCGGCAGGACGGGTCGTACATCAAGTTCGACGAGAACGCCGTCGTGCTCATCAACGAGATGAAGGATCCGCGAGGGACGCGTATCTTCGGGCCGGTGGCCAGGGAACTGCGCGAGAAGAAGTTCATGAAGATAATTTCCCTCGCTCCCGAGGTGCTCTAGATGGCGATCGAGGAGAGATGATGGGTGGTCTGAAGATAAAGAAGGGCGACAAGGTCGAGGTGCTGGCCGGCAAGTACCGCGGAAAGCAGGGCAAGGTGCTCAAGAGCTTTCCGGAGAGCAGGCGAGTAGTGGTGGAGGGGGTGAACCTGGTGAAGAGGCACACCCGCCCCTCCCAGGAGAATCCCCAAGGCGGGATCGTCACCAAGGAGGCGCCCATCGACATTTCCAACGTCGCCCTCGTATGCGACTCCTGCAGCCGCAGGATCAGGGTCGGATATCGTTTCGACTCCGATGACGTCAAGAGGCGCGTCTGCCGCAAGTGCGGGGCTGACCTGGATTAGCGAGAAACTGATAAGGCCGAGGAAGGGAACATGGTGCCGAGGTTAAAAGAGAAATATCGCGAGGAAGTGGTGCCCTCTCTCAGGGAGAGATTCGGGTATCGCAATGATCTGCAGGTACCGCGCCTGGAGAAGATAGTGGTGAACATGGGTGTGGGAGAGGGAGCCCACGACCCCAAGGCCATAGACGGGGCCATGAAGGACATGGCGCTTATCACCGGACAGAAGCCGAGGTTGAACCGGGCCCGCAAGTCGGTGGCCGGCTTCAAGCTGCGTACCGGGATGTCGGTGGGGTGCAAGGTGACCCTGCGCGGCGACCGTATGTACGAGTTCCTGGACCGCCTGACCTCCCTGGCCATACCCCGGGTAAGGGACTTCCGGGGGCTCAACCCCAAGTCCTTCGACGGCTGGGGGAATTTTAACATGGGCCTGGACGAGCAGCTCGTGTTTCCGGAGATTGACTACGACGATATCGACAGGATAAGAGGTATGGATATAACCATCGTTACGACGGCACAGACGGACGAGGAGGGGTTGGCCCTGCTGGACGCCATGGGCATGCCCTTCCGCGGCAAGTGATAAGGAGAGGCTTCATGGCAAAAAAATCTATGGTTGCCAAGCAGAAGAGACCTCCCAAGTTCAGCACCCGGGGTTACAACAGGTGCAGGCGCTGCGGACGCCCCAGGGGATATTTTCGCAAGTTCAATCTCTGCCGCATATGTATGCGCGAACTCGCCCACGAGGGAGAGATCCCGGGCATGACCAAGTCGAGCTGGTAAGGAGGCGGATAGCAGATGACCATGACCGATCCCATCGCGGATATGCTGACCCGCATCCGCAACGCCAATACCGCGCACCACGAGGTGGTGGAGATGCCGTTTTCCAAGCTGAAGGAGTCCATCGCGGATATATTGCGCAGAGAGGGTTACATCGCGGGGTACGAGGTGGTGAAGGGCGAGAGCTACGACACCCTGAAGATGACCCTGAAGTACGGCCCCAACCGCGAGCAGCTGATCAACGGCATAAAGAGGATCAGCAAGCCGGGCCTGCGCGTCTACAGCAAGAAGACCGACGTGCCCCGGGTGCTGGGAGGACTGGGGATCGCGATCATATCCACCTCCAGGGGAGTGATCACCGATCGCGAGGCGCGGGAGATGAAGGTCGGCGGCGAAGTATTAGCTTACGTGTGGTAGCGGATAGAGCTGGAGGTTCGAGTTGTCGAGAATAGGCAAAATGCCCATACCCATCCCGCAAGGGACGGAAGTGAAGGTAGAGGGCAACAAGGTGACCGCGAAGGGACCCAGGGGAGAGCTGACCCGGGAGTTTCATCCGGATATGGATATAAGCATCGAGGAAGAGAACCTGCTGGTGAGGCGCCCGTCCGATTCCGGCATGCACCGGTCGCTGCACGGGCTCACGCG
Organism: Actinomycetota bacterium; assembly: GCA_028697145.1. Lineage (GTDB taxonomy): Bacteria > Actinomycetota > Geothermincolia > Geothermincolales > RBG-13-55-18 > SURF-21. Next base: position 80,465 of record JAQVFR010000010.1, read on the forward strand.
CTCGCTGGTCGCCAACATGGTGGAGGGAGTCACCAGCGGTTTCGAGAAGAACCTGGAGATCCACGGCGTTGGTTATCGCGCCGTGGCCAAGGACAGGGACGTGGAGCTTACCCTGGGTTTCTCGCACCCCATCCTGGTGAAGGCGCCGGAGGGCATCGAGTTCGAGGTGGTGACGCCCACTAAGTTGAGGGTCAAAGGTATCGACAAGCAGAAGGTGGGCCAGATGGCGGCGAAGATAAGAGCCCTGCGCAAGCCCGATCCCTACAAGGGGAAAGGGGTGCGCTATGCCGGGGAGTACATCAAGCGCAAGGCCGGAAAGACCGCGGTATGATGCCGTTTGAGGAACAGGAGAGAGTGAGCGCGGGATGAAGAAGACAGACCCGAAGCAACTGGGGAGGATGCGCCGGCACCGGCGCGTGCGCAGGAAGATATCGGGAAGCGCGGAGAGGCCGAGGCTCTCGGTCTTCCGCAGCAACAGGCATATCTACGCCCAGATCATAGACGACAGGGCGGGGCGGACGCTGGTCAGCGCGTCCAGCATGGAATCAGGATTGGAGACGGCGGGCAAGAGCAAGAGCGAAGTGGCGGTCGAGGTCGGCCGCGCCCTGGCCGGCCGGGCTCGTGAAAAAGGCGTGGAAAAAGTGATATTCGAACGGGGAGGCAACCTGTACCACGGCAGGGTCAAAGCCCTCGCCGATGGCGCCCGTGAGGGCGGCCTGGTGTTCTGATGCCGGATAGTGGAGGTTACACATGCCCAAGATAGACCCGACGGTCCTGGAACTGGAAGAGAGAGTAATACATATCAACCGCGTGGCCAAGGTGGTCAAGGGCGGCCGCCGCTTCAGCTTCACCGCCCTGGTCGTGGTAGGGGACAGCGCGGGCATGGTCGGATACGGTTACGGCAAGGCCAGGGAGGTGCCGCTGGCTATCCAGAAGGGCGTCGAGAAGGCCAAGCGCAACCTCTTCAAGGTCCCGACTCGCGGAACGACCATACCGTATAAGGTCGTCGGCAAGTACGAGTCATCAAGGGTGCTGCTCAAGCCGGCCAGCGAGGGTACCGGCGTCATCGCCGGCGGCCCGGTCCGTGCGGTCATCGAGCTGTCCGGGGTCCAGGATATCCTGACCAAGACGTACGGGTCGCGCAATCCCGTCAACGTGGTAAAGGCGACGGTGGAGGGCCTCAAGTCGATCAACCGCACGCGCGAGGTGGCGAAGCTGAGGAAGACGCAGCTCCGCAAGGCCGAGGAGGCGGTGGAGGCTTGAAAGGCGAGGAGAAGATGTTACGCATAACACTGGTCCGCAGCCCCATCGGGCGACCCGCCGTGCAGCGGCGGACGGTACGCGCGCTGGGCCTGAAGAGGATGAACCACTCCGTGGTGCAGAGGGACACGCCGGAGATAAAGGGAATGATTAGCAGGATAAGCCACCTGGTGGCTGTGGAGCCCTGCGAGGCGGAGAAGGATTAACCTCGGGGGTACCCCGCAGAACCCCCGTGAAAGCGCGATGGCGGTGGAGCGCATGCCGCATACCACCGGCTCATGGCGGTTAAGGTGACTACGAGAAGCTCGCCCCGCACGGGAGGGGCCGGTCTCGGGAAGAGGAGCGAGAGATAGAATGACGTTAAAGATCAATGACCTCAAGCCCGCGGAGGGCTCAGTCAAGTCCCCGAAACGCGTGGGGAGAGGGAGTTCCTCCGGCCACGGCAAGACCAGCGGACGAGGGATGAAAGGACAGAAGGCGCGCAGCAAGACCCGCATCGGGTTCGAGGGCGGTCAGATGCCGTTGCAGAGACGGGTGCCCAAGCTGCGCGGCTTCAAGCCGCGCGCGAAAAAGGAATTCCACCTCGTCAACGTGGAGAGATTGAACGCTTTCTCCGACGGTGAGACCGTGACACCCGAGATACTGGTGGAAAAGGGGATCCTGAAGAAGCTGGAAAAAGAGGTAAAGGTACTGGGGAGGGGAGAGCTCGAGCGCAAGCTCACCGTGAAAGCGCATGCTTTCACGCGGGGAGCTGTAGCCAAGATAGAGTCCGCCGGGGGAAGCACAGAGGTGGTATAGGTTGCTCCGGACCTTCCGCAACATATTCAAGGTAGTCGATCTACGCAAAAAGATACTCTTCACGCTGATGATCATCCTGCTCTACCGCCTCGGCTGCGCTATACCGTCTCCCGGCATCAACACCGCGGCCCTCGATCAACTGGTGCAGGAAGGCGGGATACTGGGGTTCCTCAACTTCTTCTCCGGCGGAGCCCTGGCCCAGCTCGCCATATTCGGCCTGGGGATCATGCCCTACATCACCTCGGCCATCATCATGGAGATGCTGGTTGCGGTGATCCCGAAGCTCAAGCAGTGGCAGGAGGAGGGTGAGTCCGGGCGCAGGAAGATAACCCAGGTCACCCGCTACCTCACCCTGGGGCTGGCGCTGATGCAGTCCATCGGCCTCGTCTACACCTTCTCGCGCCAGACGGTGGGCGACGAGGGGCTCAAGATACTCGAGTTCACCTGGCTCAAGGGCATAATCGTCGTGATCACTCTCACGGCGGGGATGGCGCTGCTGATGTGGTTCGGCGAGCTGATAACCGAGCGCGGTATCGGTAACGGCATGTCCATCCTCATCTTCACCTCCATCATCGCCCGCGTGCCCATAGAGTTCAGGACCCTGATCGAGCAGACCGACCTGCGCTACGGCAGCATCGTATACGGCATCCTCATCACCGTGTTCATGACCCTGGCGGTGATCGTGGCCGTGATATATCTCGACCAGGGCCAGAGACGCATACCCGTGCAGTACGCCAAACAGATCCGGGGGAGACGCATGACCATGGGGGGGACCACCTATATCCCCCTCAGGATCAACACCTCCGGGGTAATCCCCATCATCTTCGCGTCCTCGGTGATCTTCTTCCCCACCATGCTGGCACAGTTCATACCTGCGCTCAGCGGTTTCGCGGAGACGCTCACCCAGGGATGGCTCTACTTCGTCATCTATACCGGCATGATCATCTTTTTCGCCTACTTCTATACCTATATCGTCTTCGATCCCTATACCCAGGCCGAACACCTCAAGAAGTATGGCGCCTTCGTTCCCGGCATAAGGCCGGGGACCCCCACGGCGGTGTACTTCGGCAAGGTCATCAACCGCATCACCCTGCCCGGCTCGATAGCCCTGGCCGCCATCGCGCTGCTGCCGGCGGTGATGTTCTATTTCTTCGGGACCAGGGAGATACCCTTTGGCGGCGCCGCCATCATGATCATCGTAGGGGTAGCCCTGGAGACAATGAAACAGATCGAGGCCCAGCTGCAGATGCGGCACTACGAGGGCTTCCTGGGCTAGGGGAGACGGGAAGGACGAGAAGATGAACCTGATACTGTTGGGACCACCGGGGGCGGGAAAGGGCACCCAGGCCGAGAGGATAGCGTCGCTCTACGGCATACCCCATATCTCCACCGGTGACATCTTCCGCGAGAACCTGCGCAAGGGGACCGAACTGGGGCTGGAGGCCAAGGGGTACATGGACCGGGGAGAGCTGGTGCCCGACGATCTCGTCATAAAGATCGTGAAGGACAGGCTGGAAGCGCCTGATTGCTGCGAGGGATTCATCCTAGACGGTTTTCCACGCACCGTGGCCCAGGCTGACGCATTGGGTGCGATGCTGGCGAAGGCCGGGACGCCCATAGACCACGTGCTGAACATCCAGGTCCCCGACGAGGTAGTCGTCGCCCGGCTGACCGCGCGCAGGACCTGCGGCGCATGCGGCAGCGTGTGCCACCTCCTCTACGACCCCCCGCAGAAAGATGGTGTCTGCGACGAGTGCGGGGGCGAGCTCTATTGCCGCGACGATGACGGCGAAGAGACGGTGCGGGCCCGGCTCGAGGAGTACAAGGAGAAGACCCAGCCGCTCATCGACTATTATCGCCGCGAGGGACGGTTGCGGGATATCGACGGCGGCGCGGAGCCCGATGAGGTCTTTGAGGCCGTGCGCTCGGTCGTAGAAGCGGGAACATGATCATCAGAAAGTCGCGGGAGGAAATCGCAAAGATGCGGGAGGCGGGCCGCATAGTGGCCGGAGTGCTCGACATGCTCGAGGGGCATATAAGGCCCGGCGTGAAGACCGAGACCCTGAACGAGTTAGCCGAGGAGTATATCAGGGAGAGGAACGGCATACCCTCCTTCCTGGGATACCGGGGTTTCCCCGCCTCCATATGCACCTCCATCAACGAGGTGGTGGTGCACGGTATACCGGACAGGACCCGTCTCAGGGAGGGCGACATCATCGGCGTGGACGTAGGGGTCGTCCTGGAGGGCTATCAGGGCGACGCCGCCCGGACATATGCCGTGGGCGAGGTCTCGGAGTCCGCGCGGCGCCTGATGGACGCGACCGCGGAATCCCTGCGGGCCGGGATAGAAGCGTGCCGGCCCGGCAAGCGGCTGGGCGACATATCCAACGCCATCCAGCGGACGGTGGAGAATGAAGGTTTCTCGGTGGTGGTTCAGTTCGTGGGCCATGGCATCGGGAAAGAGATGCACGAGGAACCGCAGATACCCAATTTCGGGCCCGCGGGGAGGGGATCCCTGCTGGAGGAGGGGATGACCTTCGCCCTCGAGCCCATGGTGAACGAGGGGACCTACGAGGTGGAAGTGGACGAGGGCGATGGTTGGACGGTAAGGACCGCGGACGGCAGGCTCTCCGCGCATTTCGAGCACACCGTGGCCATTACCGCGGAAGGTCCCTACGTGCTTACGTTGCCTTGAGCAGGTAGTATGGACGAACAAGTCATAGTTTGTTAGAATACAAGGCTGGTGCGTAAAAAAATAATCGCGCGCCGCGACAGCTGATGCGGTTGCGCCGGGAGAGTGAGTATTGGCCAAGAAAGAAGGCGCCGTTGAGGTCGAGGGGACCGTCCTTGAGCCGCTTCCCAATGCGATGTTCAGGGTGGAACTGGAAAACGGCCACAAACTGCTCGCGCACATTTCTGGCAAAATGAGGATGCACTATATACGCATCCTCCCCGGCGACAAGGTGGTGGTGGAGATATCTCCCTACGACCTCAACCGGGGCAGGATAGTGTACAGGTACAAGTGAGGCAATGGATCCGGAAGGGATAACGTCGAGATGAAAGTCAGAGCTTCGGTGAAGAAGATGTGTGATAAATGTAAAATAATCCGCCGCCACGGCAGGGTCCTGGTCATCTGCCAGAATCCGCGCCACAAGCAGAGGCAGGGATAACCTTAGAGGGAGGTATGCGGTCTTGGCACGTATAGCGGGTGTCGATCTTCCCAGGGACAAGCGGGTGGAGATTTCTCTCACCTATATCTACGGCGTCGGAAGGACCACCTCGAAAATGATCCTGTCGAACTGCCAGATAGATCCGAACACGAAGGTGCGAAACCTTACCGACGAGGAAGTGGTGCGACTGCGTTCCTATATAGATCAGAACCTCAAGGTTGAGGGAGACCTCAGGCGCGAGGTCGCGCAGAACATAAAAAGGAAGATGGAGATCGGGTGCTACCAGGGATTGCGCCACCGCGTAGGCCTTCCCGTGCGGGGGCAGCGCACCCACACCAACGCGCGCACCAGAAAGGGGCCGCGCAAGACGGTGGGCGTGAAGAGGAAGAAGTAACCGCCGGCTTGCAGCTGGCCGCTACAGGAGGTTGAGATTTGGCCAAGCCCACGAAAGGCAGAGGAAGAGGCAGGAGAAGAGAAAAGAAGACGGTGTTGCATGGAGAGGCACACATCAAGTCCACCTTCAACAACACCATCATCACCATCACGGACAAGGGCGGAGATACCCTGACCTGGAGCAGCTCGGGCACGGTCGGGTTCAAGGGCTCTCGCAAGAGCACGCCCTACGCCGCCCAGCAGGCGGCGGAGAACGTCGCCAGGAAGGCTGCCCAGGAGTTCGGCATGAAGAAGGTCGACGTGTTCGTGAAGGGCCCGGGTTCGGGGCGGGAGACGGCCATCAGGACGCTGCAGGCCAACGGCCTCGAGGTCGCCAGCATCACGGACGAGACGCCGCAGCCCCACAACGGATGCAGACCGAAGAAGAGAAGAAGGGTTTAGAGGGTATTCCAATGGCCAGAAACACGGATCCATCCTGCAAGCAGTGCCGTCGCGAGGGAGACAAGCTCTTCCTCAAGGGTGCGCGCTGCGAGAGCGATAAATGCGCTATGGAGAGGCGGCCTTACGCGCCCGGCGAACACGGCCGGGGCCGCGTCAAGGAAACCGAATACCTGCTGCAGCTGCGCGAGAAACAAAAAGCCAAGCGCATTTACGGGGTGCTGGAGAGGCAGTTCCGCCGCTATTACGGCAAGGCCTCGCGGCAGCAGGGGATCACCGGCGAGAACCTGCTCTTCCTGCTGGAGAGCCGTCTCGACAACCTCGTTTACAGGGGCGGGCTGGCTTCCTCGCGCAAGGACGCGCGGCAGATGGTCAGGCACGGCCACGTGACCGTAAACGGCCGCAAGGTTAATATCCCTTCCTACCAGACGAAGGTGGGGGACGTGATAGAGCTGAAGGAGAGGAGCAGGGACATGGTGCGCGTCCTGCAGGCGGTGAAGTTCGCCGAGGGAAGGCCGGTCGCTCCCTGGCTCAAGGTCGACCTGGATAAAAGACACGTAGAGGTGATATCCCAGCCCAAGAGGGAAGATATAGAATTACCGGTAAAAGAACACCTTATCGTGGAGCTCTATTCCAAGTAAGCGGTGTGACCGATCGGGTCCGGGATCCCCGGCCCATACAAGGAGGGAATAGACTTTGGTTCTCGAGATGCAGAAACCCCATATAGTGGTGGATAAGTTGGAGGATTCATACGGCCGGTTCATCATCGAGCCGCTGGAAAGAGGCTTGGGGCATACGCTGGGCAATTCCATGCGACGCATCCTGCTCTCCTCCATACCCGGGGGAGCGATAACCTCGATACGCATAGAAGGAGTGATGCACGAGTTCTCCACCATCGAGGGCATCAAGGAAGACAGCATGGACATGATCCTCAACCTCAAGGGGGTCATATTGAGGATCGAGGGGGAAGGACAGTTTGCCCTCTCTCTCGACATCACCGGTCCCAAGGCGGTTACCGCCAAGAACATCGAGGTACCGGACGGGGTAGAGATCGTCAACCCGGACCTCAAGATATGCACACTGAACAAGAAAGCGAGGCTGAAGATGGAGTTGACCGCCCAGAAGGGGAGGGGTTACGTCTCAGCCGAGCACATCGGCGGCTACCGGGAGGTCGCCGGCAGCATACCGCTGGACGCTATGTTCTCCCCGGTGGTGAGTGTCTCGTATCAGGTGGAGGACACCCGCGTGGGGCAGCGCACCGACTATGACAGGCTGATCCTGGACATCAACACCAACGGCAGCATCGATGCCAGGGAGGCCCTCCTGAAGGCGGCGCAGATCCTGGCGGGACACGTAGGCATCTTCACCTCGCTCGCCGAGGGCGAGGAGGAAGAGGGCGAGCCGCTCTTCGGCGCCGACCTCAAGCCGGCGGGGAGCAAGGACTGGCAGCTCTCCATCGAGGATCTGGAGCTTCCCGTGCGCGTGCTGAACTGCTTGCACCGCGGGGGCATCAACACCGTGGGGCAGCTGGTGGAGAAGACGGAAGAAGACCTGCTGGCGTTGCGCAGCTTCGGAGCTCGTTCCATCGAAGACGTGAAGGAGAAGCTGGAGAAGAGGGGACTCAAGCTGCGTTCCAAGGAAGGCTGAGCGAAAGCTCGCGTGAGGATACGAGAGGTTACACCGATGCCGCAGCCGAGAAAAGGGAAAAGACTGGGGGGGAGCGCCTCCCACCAGAAGGCCATGATGTCCAATCTGGCCAGATCGCTGATCGAACACGAGAGGTTGGAGACCACGCAGACGCGCGCCAAGGAGATGCAGCCTCTGGTGGAGAAGCTGGTCGGCTTGGCCAAGCGCGGTGACCTGCACGCTCGCAGGCAGGCCCTGGCCATCATCCAGGACCGCGATATAATCCACAAGCTCTTCGACGAGATAGGGCCGCGATACGAGGACCGTGAGGGCGGTTATTCCAGGATCGTGAAGACGGGGCCACGCAAAGGGGACGCAGCTCCCATGGCTATCATCGAGTTCGTCTGAGTGCTTTTCCGGCCCGGGGCCTCCAGGTAACGGTCTCGCTCCGCTCCGACCGACCC
>JAQVFR010000011.1:0-44362 GCA_028697145.1 Actinomycetota bacterium
GGGCTTGCGGCGGGGGGTGTACGAGGACTGGCCCGGATTCTTCTATTCGGAGGGGATCATCGGCCTGGCCCGCCACAGCAGCCGCGCCCGCCCGCGGTCGCGTCTCGTGGTCCTGCCCGACTACGTCAAGCTCGGCAGCTTTCCCCTGGTGGATTCGTTCCTCCACCCCCGCCGGACCCCCTTGGAGTACTCCAGCAGGAAGGGGGCCGGGATAGACTATTACGGCGTGAGGGAGTTCCGCTCCGGCGATCCGTTGCGCCACGTGCACTGGAGGACCACGGCGCGCCGGGGAGAGCTGGTGGTAAGGGAGTTCGAGCGGGAGTCGGGGACCCCGCTCGTGGTTCTGGTCGATAGCCACACCGGCAAGGACGGCCGCAGGGGAAGCTCGGCGCTCCTCGATTCCGAGGCGCGGCTAGCGGCCAGCGTGGTGCACTACGCCCATTGTGCCGGACACCCCGTCATCCTGGCGGCCTACCGGGGCGAGGCGGCGGAGCTCCATGGCGTGTCGAGTTTCCGCGACGCGCTGAAATGGCTCGCCGCCCTGGAGCCCGGCCAGGGCGGCGGCCTGGAAGAACAGGCGGAGGGGCTATGGCCGGAGCTGTCGCCCGGCTGCTTCCTCTGCTGCATACCCCCGGCGCGCACCATTGATCTCGGACGCCTCGCATCCGCGCTGCCCCTCATGTGCCATGCCGCCCTGGTGCTTGTCGACCCCGTCTCACATGACGGCAATGGCCACGACCGCGATGCGGCCCGGGATTCCGAGCGTATCGCCTCCATGCTGGCCGAGTCCCCCTTCCCGGGGCTTTTCAGCGTCTCCCTGTATCGTAAGGACGAGGATCTGAGGACATGCCTGGAAAAACCCTTGATTATATTCGACGACTCAACGCCCCGCGGGAGATAGAGGATTCCCGTCCGCTGCGGCTGGCGGTCTGGGCATCCGTGACCATCTCCCTCGCCGCCCTTGCCCTGCAGGAGGTGAGCAGCCAGGCGCTCGTCCTGTCTTCCATCGCCCTGATAAGCGCGGGCTCTTACATAAGCTGGCGCCGCAGGTACCGCGCCAACATGTTGGTGAAGGTGGTGATCGTGGTCCTGACCGTGGCCGCCATGGTCTCCTTCATGCGGCAGGTCTCCCTGCAGCCCCATGACCCGCGAATCCCCCTCGCCGAGCTTTTCGTCTGGGTGCAGGTGTTGCACGGCTTCGACCTGCCGCGGAGCAAGGACCTGCTCCTCTCGCTCGTGAGTTCGCTGGTGCTGCTCGCCCTGGCGGGCTCTTTCGCCCTCTCCGCTTCCTTCGGCCTCATCATCCTTCTCTGGCTCGCCGCAGCCCTGCCCGCCCTCTACCACATACAGGTGTCCCGCCTGCGCAAGCTGTCCGTCGAGCCGGAGCGCTCGAGCGTGTCCGGGCCGGGGAGGAAGCACGTGGTGGGGGTGCTCGTCGCGTTGCTTATCGCCGTCTCCATGGGCGGCCTCGCCGTGGGGGCTTTCGTGCCCCGCATAAACAACAATTACCTGCGTTCGCTGCCGTTCTCCATACGCCGGGCCTTCGTCTCCGCCGACGGCTACCGCTTCGCCAACCCCGGATATCCCGACCTGCCCGCCAGCCCGCCGGAAAGCGCACTGGTAGTGAACCCGGAGGCCTACTTCGGCTTCGGCACCTTCCTCGACCTGCGCGCCCGCGGCACCCTGATCGACCTCCCGGTGATGAAAGTCCGCTGCTCGGAGCCGTCCTATTGGAGCGGCCTCTATTTCCGGGAATACAACGGCCACGCCTGGCTGAACCCGGCGGAGGAGCCGCGTGAGTTGAGCGCATCGACCCAGCCCTTCGATATAACCTACGACCCGATCCAGCCCCACGCCGCCACGCGCACGGTGGTCCAGACGTTCTACCTGGAGGCGGAGCAGCCGAACGTCATCTTCGCATCCTACCGCCCCTCCCTGCTATATTACCCGGCGGACCACGTCTACCAGGCGGAATCCGGGCTCAAGAGCCCGTTCTCACTCGACAGCGGCCTGGTATACAGCGCCATATCGAGCCATATAGTCGCCGGCAAGCCCCTCCTCTCCGCCCGCATGGAGGTCAAGGAGGGCACCCTCCTCCCCTACCTCGAGCTGCCGCAGATGCCGGAGCGGGTGCTGCGGCTGGCCGGGGAGATCGTACCCGACGGTACCGGGCCTTACGTCCGCGCCCTTGCCATCGAGGACTTCCTGAGAGAGGAGTACGAGTATTCGCTCGACGTCCCGGAGCTGCCCAGCGGGGCGGACGCCGTCGATTTCTTCCTCTTCGAGCACCGCCGTGGCTACTGCGAGCACTTCGCCTCCGCCTACGCGGTGCTGTGCCGCCTGTCGGGCATCCCGTCCCGGGTGGTGACGGGTTACTCCAGCGGAGACTACAATCCCTTTACCGGCCTCTACGAGGTCAGCCTGGACGATGCCCACGCCTGGGTCGAGATATACCTGGAGGGCATCGGATGGGTCACCCGGGAGCCCACACCCGGTTTCTCCCTGCCCGACCACGCTGGGGGCAGCGGGAGCCTGTGGGTGCTCCGGGATTTCCTGTCCTGGGCGGGCCGCAATATCTCCATGTTGTTTCCCGCCCCCCTGCGCTCGGCCCTCAGGTCCGGCCTCGCGGCCGTTGCCTCGGCGGCCTCCAGCCTCGCCTCCGGCTTCCTCTATTCCGTGCGCGAGGCGCCCTGGCTCCTGCTGCCGCTGGCTTTTATCGTGCTCCTTCTGCCCCTCGCGTGGGCGGTACGCCGCCTGGGGCGCGCCAAGCCCCCGCCGCGCGAGCTGGACGGACCCGTTATCGCCATGCGTGATTTCCTCCGGGGCCTTGCCTCGCTCGGCTTCGAGCGAGCCCCGAGCCAGACGGCGGGAGAATTCATGGGGTCTCTCTCCTCCGCCGTTCCCGGGCTTAACCTCTCGGGCGAACTCCTGCTCTTCGAGCGGGCGCGCTACGGGCCGCGGCCCCTGCCCGAGAACGACGCGCTGCGCCTGAGGCGGGGCCTGGACGCGGCACTCGAGCACGTGCGGTCATGCGCAAAGGAGCGCGGGCGCAGGCACATGCCGGGCGGCGGGGAGGGCGACTAGCGGGGAACGTCCTCCCCCAGGTCCAGCTCCATCTCCTGGCTCATGGACCTGGGGGCATAGAGCGGGCGCTTGAAGAGGTTGCGCATGTCGGTCCAGGACGATTCACCTCCCGCCCTTCCGACTATCTCGCGGAAACTGTTCACCTTGGCGTCGAGGTTGTCCACGTGATGCAGGACTATGGCCTCCAGTGTCTTGGGGCGCTTCGGCGACCCCCATTCCAGTTCCCCGTGATGGCTCAACACGGCGTGGCGCAGCCGCATGGCGAGGTCCCGCGGAAACTCAGGCATGCAGGCGATGCGCTCGCGGATCATCTCGTCGGACAACAGGAGATGGCCGAGGAACCTCCCGGCGTCGCTGAAGTCTATGCTGCGGTCGTAGTCGAGTTCCTGTATCTTGCCGATATCGTGCAGGGCGGCCGCGGTGATGAGGAGGTCGCGGTCTATGTCGGGATAGAGGTCGCAGATCATGCGGCATATGCGCACCGTCGTCGCCGTATGCTCCAGCAGCCCCCCGAGATAAGGATGATGGTAATTCTTGGCAGCCGGGGCGGTGGTGAACCTGCGCATAAACTCCTGGTCGTCGAAGAAGGCCAGTAGCAGACCGCGCAGGTGGGTGCTGCGCACCTCCTCCAGGGCCTGGCGCAGCTCCCCCTCCAGTTCCGCCCGGTCCGTGCTCACCACGCGCAGAAAATCCGCGGCGTCCACCTCGTCGTCGCCGCAGCGGCGCAGGGAGTTCACGACTACCTGGAGCTGATCGCGGTATCTCTCCGCCCTGCCGCTTACCGCCACGTAGTCCTTCTCCGCGAAAGCGTCCTTGTAGCGGCCCACCCCGTCCCAGACGCGGGCGTCGACCTTGCCGCTCTTGTCCGCCAGTTCCAGGGCGAGGTACGGCGCGCCCGCCTTCGTCTTGCGCAACTCTTTCCTCGATACGATAAAGGCGCTCTTCACCTCCGCGCCCGGCTCGAGGTCCCCGATCAACTGCTTGGCCAACTCGTCCTCCCTCGTTATGTCGCACCCTTTTATATCTTCTTTCCCGCCCCCGCTTTTCCTCCGGCGGGCCTCCGCGTTCGTGGCGGAGGCCCGCCGCGATGCGAGGACCTCGCCGGAGCATGCCCGCTGCGGGGAAGGCGGTTCTTTATCGCGGAAAGAGCTTCTCCCGTCGCGCCAGCCGGGGGCCGCGGGGTTATCGCTCTCACCCTTCTCCGTTAATGATATCCTCCGCCGCTGACACGGCTCCCCGGGCCCCGCGATCTCGACCTGCCCCGCCGCGGGGACATCGTCTCGCTTCCTCGCCGCTCAACGCCAAGGCCCGGGGGGCTTGGCTGCTCCCCGGGCCGCAGTGGTGGTGGGCCTAACTGGATTTGAACCAGTGACCTCACGCTTATCAGGCGTGCGCTCTAACCAACTGAGCTATAGGCCCTCGCAACAAAAAATTATAGCCGCATCACCGCGCCTTAACAACACGGGGCGCTCGACGCGCTTCGAGCCGATTCTCTCCGCCCCATCGCACCGGCCCCGGGGGGTACGCGCAGCGGAAAGCGCCTTTCACGCCGACGCACGAGACAATCCCGCCTCCGCACGGGGCGCGGGGGTTGTCCACAATATCAACAACATGTTGTGCATAATTCCCTCGATAACACCCATATATTGTGTTTACACTGCCAGCACCGCCAGCAGGGGGCGGCGCGGCTCACTCCAGGGGAGAGAGCCCCTCCGGGAGCTGGAAGTTCGCGGCTGACACCGTGCCGACGCGTCGGTACTCCCACCTGATCTCCTTGAAGGGGACCCCCTGCGCCTCGGCCACCCAGGCGCTGGGCAGGAATTCCGGGCCCCCCAGGGAGATCAGTATGGACCTGCCGTCAAGGGTGTCCATGCGGAACTCCTCGCCGTCCCAGTACTGCTCCAACGCGAAATAGGGCTGGATCAGCAGGTGGGGCATGAAGTCCGCCTTGAGCAGGGCTTCGTCCTCGCTGATGGGCTCGTAGGTCTTTCTCGTGAGACTCACCAGCCACCCCTCGCCCGTCTCGCGGTTGAAGATGACCATGCGCGCGGACCCCTCCAGCACGATGCGGAAGGAGCCGTCGGAGTAGATCCCCACCCCCCTGGCCTTTCCGTCCTCGATGCCCTTGACCTGGTAGCTGCCCTCGGCCGTGATGCGCATGGCCTGCTCGCGGGGGGAGCCTTCCCCGCCATCCCCTGCCCCGCATCCGCAGGTAAGGGCCGGCGCCAGCACGATGGCGGCCACGATAGCCAGGGCCGCCCCCAGGCCTGCCCGCTTCATGCCGCCTTCATGCCTCGCGGCGCTGCGTCCTCTCGAGGACATCCGCCGCTCCACCCCCTTCCGGCCGCGGGCCCGGCCTGCGGCGCTCATCCCTTTATCACCGCCAGGGGGCGCATGCGGGCCACCACGCGCGACAGCCCCGCCCCCTCGCATATCCGCACCACATCGCGAACGTCCTTGTAGGCCTCGGGGGCTTCCTCTGCCAGGCCCGCGAGGTGGTCGGTGCGCACCAGTATCCCCTCCCTTTCCAGCCTCTCCTTGAGCTCGCCGCCGCGCACCCGCTTCTTCGCCGCCTTGCGGCTCATGGCCCGGCCGGCGCCGTGGCAGGTCGAGCCGAGGCTTCTCTCCATCGCCTCCTCGGTGCCCACGAGCACGTACGAAAAGGTCCCCATGTCGCCGGGGATTATGACCGGCTGACCGCTCCGCGTGAACTTCTCCCCCACCTCCGGACGGCTGCCCGGAAAGGCGCGCGTCGCTCCCTTGCGGTGCACGACGAGCTTCCTCTTCCTGCCGTCAACGGTGTGCTCCTCCACCTTCGCGAGGTTGTGGGAGACGTCGTAGAGCAGCTCCATTCCCAGTTCCCTCGCCCCCGCCCGAAAGACCTTCTCGAAGCATTCCCTTATCCAGTGGGTTATGGCCTCGCGGTTGCACATGGCGAAATTGGCAGCGCAGGCCATGGCCGCCAGGTAATCGCTCCCCTCCCGGGACCGTACCGGCGCGCACACCAACTGCCTGTCGGGGAGCCTGTAGCCGTATCGCCCCAGGGTGGCGCCCATCACCTCGACGTAGTCCGTGCACACCTGGTGCCCAAGGCCGCGCGACCCTGAGTGCGCCATGACCACGACCTGGCCTTCGAACAGCCCCAGCCCCTCCGCCGTGGGGCTCACGTCCTCCACCGCCTGTATTTCCAAGAAATGGTTTCCCGAGCCGAGGGTTCCCACCTGGTCCCGCCCGCGCGAGAACGCTCGCTCGCTGACCTTGGCGGGGTCGGCGCCGGGGTAACGCCCGTTCTCCTCCATGGCCTCGAGGTCCTCTTCCCACCCTATGCCCCTGTCCACCAGCTCGCGCGCGCCCTTCCTCATCATGCGCTCCATCTCGCCGCGGTCGAGCCGCAGCCTGCCCTTTGTGCCCAGCCCCTTGGGCACCCTGGCGTCAAGCAGGTCGATGGCCTCGCGCAGCCTGTCCCCCATCTCGGCGCGGGTGATCGAGGTCTTGATCAGGCGCACGCCGCAGGATATGTCGTATCCCACGCCTCCCGGGGAGATCACCCCCAGCTCGTGGTCAGTGGCGGCCACGCCCCCGATGGGAAAGCCGTAGCCCCAGTGTATGTCGGGCATGGCCATGGATGCTTTGACTATTCCGGGCAGGCAGGCGACGTTGGCGACCTGCTGCAGGGCGTTATCCCGGGCGGCCTTCTCCAGGAGTTCGCGGTCCGCGAAGACTATGCCCGGCACGAGCATTCCCTCCTGCGCCCACGGCGGTATCTCCCACGTGAAGTCGCCTATCTCCTTGACGGTTTCCAGGATTCCCATCACCACCATCTCCCCGCGGGCGCGGCCCGGGCGCTCACACGTCGAAGATCACTTGCGCCGTCCACACCCCTTCCCTCTCCCCCAGTTCCAGCATGTGGTATGTGGGTGCCTTGATCTCAAGCGCCGCGGCGTGCTTCACCGCGTCCAGGGGCTCTCCCTCTCCCCAGCCAGCGACCGCGACCTCGTCGATCTCGCCTACCTCGAAGGAGGCAAAGGCACAGCCTTCCGCCTCCACCCTGTAGAGTATCTCCGAGAGCCACGCGACCAGGAGGGACTTGGCGTCCATGCCCCGCGCGGACAGCTCGACGCGCCGCCGCGTCTCCACCCTGCCGGGATCGAGCATGAGGGACATCATGCCCACGGCGCAGTTCTCGAAGGCTTCCGCCATGCTGTCGCCGTAAGCGCGGATGCCGACGTCAGAGGTGTGCTCAACGACCTCAAAACGCTTCAGGCCTCTTCCCCCCGGGTCTCTGTCTCTCCCCCCTGATCCGCTTCGGCCTCCTCGGCGACGAGCCCTTCCTGCGATGCCAGCTGGGCGATGGACGCCACCCTGTCCTCCGCGCCCAGCTTCATCACCCTTACCCCCTGGGTGGCGCGCCCCATGCGCGAGATGTCGTCTATGGACATGCGGATGACCACTCCCTCCACGGAGACCGCCATGAGCTCCTGGTTTTCCCGCACCACCCTGGCGCCCACCAGCAGCCCCTTGCCATCAACGAAGGTGATGGTCCGCACTCCCCTGCCTCCGCGGCGGTGCTTGGGATACTTCGAGATCGCGGTCCTCTTCCCGTATCCATGTTCGGTTATGACGAACAGGTCGGCGTCCTCGGGGGCTATCCCCATGGCAATGACCTCGTCGCCTTTGCTCAAGGTCATGCCCTTGACGCCCCGGGTATCGCGGCCCATGGGGCGGCAGTCCGACTCGGAGAAGCGGATGGCCTGCCCGCCGCGCGTTACCAGCACCAGGTCGTTGTCGCCGCTGGTGAGGCGGGTGTCTATCACCTCGTCGCCCTCCACCAGGCTGATGGCGATGAGGCCGCCTGAGCGCGGTGAGTCGTAGTCCTTGAAGGCGGTCTTCTTTATCTTGCCCTGGCGGGTGGCCATGACCAGGTAGGCGTCCTCGGGATAGTCCCTGGTGGCGATGACCGAGCAGATCTTCTCCCCCGAGGCCAGGGGCAGCAGGTTTACCAGGGCCTGGCCGCGAGCCGCGCGCGAGCCCTCCGGCAGTTCGTAGACCTTGAGGCGGTAGGCCTTGCCCCGGTTGGAGAAGAAGTGGATGTAGTGGTGTGTGGAGGCGACGAAGAGATGCTCCACGAAGTCACCCTCCTTGAGGTTCATCCCCATTACCCCGCGGCCTCCCCGCCTCTGGGTGCGGTAGGTGGTGATCGGCAGCCTTTTCACGTACCCGGAGTGGGTGATGGTGACCACCACTTCCTCCTCGGCGATGAGGTCCTCTATCTCCAGGTCCTCGTAGTCGGGTACTATCTCCGTCCTGCGGGGGTCCGCGAAGCGTTTCTTTATCGCCAGCAGTTCCTCTATGATGATGGCCCTCAGCTTCGCCTCGTCGGCCAGGATCTCCTTCAGCCGCGCGATCTCTTTCTGCAGCTCCTTGTGCTCTTCCTTTACTTTCTCCCTCTCCAGCCCGGTCAGCCTCTGCAGCCTCATGTCCAGGATGGCCTGTGCCTGCTCCTGGCTCAGCTTGAACTGTTTCATCAGGCCTTTTCTGGCATCGTCGACCGTGCGCGACTTCTTGATCAGCGCGATGACCTCGTCCAGGTGCTTGAGGGCTATGAGCAGCCCCTCCAGGATGTGCGCCCTCTTCTCCGCCTTGTCCAGCTCGAAGGCGGTGCGCCTGGTCACCACCCCCACCTGGTGCTCGACGTATCCGGCCAGCGCCTCCTTGATGTTGAGGGTGCGCGGCACGCCGCCCACCAGGGCGATCATGATAATCCCGAAGGAGTCCTGGAGCTGGGTGTGCTTGTAGAGCTGGTTCAGGATCACCTGCGGCACGCCGTCCTTGCGCATCTCCACCACGAGGCGCATTCCGGTCCGGTCGCTCTCGTCGCGCAGGTCCGATATGCCGGTGATCTTTTTCTCCCTCACCAGTTCGGCGATGCGCTCCGTAAGGCGCGACTTGTTCACCTGATAGGGTATCTCGGTGATGACGATGCTGGAGCGACCGGCCTTGTTCTGCTCGATGTGGGCCCTGCCCCTGACCCTGATCACGCCGCGGCCGGTCTCGTATGCGTCTCTCAGCCCCTCGAGGCCCATGACCATCCCCCCGGTGGGAAAGTCCGGCCCCTTGACCAGCTTCATAAGCTCCCTGGTCTCTATCTCCGGGTCCTTGATCACCGCCACGGCTGCGTCTATCACCTCGCCCAGGTTGTGCGGGGGGATGTTCGTGGACATGCCCACGGCTATTCCCGACGAGCCGTTCGCGAGGAGGTTGGGGAAACGCGCGGGCAGGACAGACGGCTCCTGCAGTGACTCGTCGTAATTGGGCACGAAGTCCACCGTCTCCTTGTCGATATCCCTGAGCAGCTCCATGCTTATGTGCGAGAGGCGCGCCTCGGTGTAACGCATCGCCGCGGCGCTGTCCCCGTCTATGGAGCCGAAGTTGCCGTGTCCGTCGATCAGCTCGTAGCGATACGAGAAGTCCTGGGCCATCCTCACCATGGTTTCATAGATGGCGGCGTCGCCATGGGGGTGATATTTTCCCATTACGTCCCCGACCACGCGGGCCGACTTGCGGTGCGGACGGTTGGGCGCGAGGTTCTGTTCGTACATGCCGTAGAGGATCTTGCGGTGCACCGGCTTGAGCCCGTCCCTCACGTCGGGCAGGGCGCGGCCGACGATGACGCTCATGGCGTAATCCATGTATGAGCGCCTCATCTCCTCTTCTATCTCGATTGGCTTCACTTTCCCGACAAGGGCTTGTACCATGTTCTTCCTCCTGTGGCTGCCGGGCCCGGCTCGATCAGATGTCGAGGAAGCGGACGTTCCTGGCGTGTTTCTGGATGAACTGCCTCCTGGCTTCGACGTCATCGCCCATGAGGGTGTTGAAGATCTCGTCGGCAATTATGGCGTCTTCCAGGGTGACCTGCATGAGAATGCGCCTTTCGGGGTTCATGGTGGTTTCCCACAACTGCTCGGCGTTCATCTCTCCCAGGCCCTTATAGCGTTGTATGTCGTATCTCTTGCCGTTGAACCTCTTGGAAAGCTCTTCCATCTCGGCGTCGTTGTAGGCGTAGTATTCCTTCTTCTCGCAGGTAACGCGGTAGAGCGGCGGCTGCGCGATGTACACATACCCTGCCTCGATCATTTCCTGCATGTAGCGGAAGAAGAGGGTGAGGATGAGGGTCCGGATGTGCGCGCCGTCCACGTCGGCGTCGGTCATGATGATCGCCTTGTGGTAGCGCGCCTTTGTGATATCGAACTCCTCTCCTATGCCCATACCGAAGGCGGAGATTATGGCCTGTATCTCGGTGTTGTTGAGTATCTTGTGAAGCCTCGCCTTCTCCACGTTCAGGATCTTTCCTTTGAGGGGGAGGATGGCCTGGAAGCGGCGGTCTCGCGCCTGCTTCGCCGAGCCCCCCGCCGAGTCTCCCTCCACCAGGTAGATCTCGCACATGGAAGGGTCCTTCATGGTGCAGTCGGCGAGCTTTCCGGGAAGGGACGTGCTCTCCAGGAGGCCTTTGCGCCGCGTCAGCTCGCGGGCGTTGCGGGCGGCCATCCTCGCCTTCGAGGCCCCCAGGACCTTGCCCACGATGGCCTTCGCCTCGCTCGGGTTTTCCTCCAGCCATTCCGAGAGCTTGGTGTTGACGGTGGATTCCACGAAGCCCCTTATCTCGGTGTTGCCGAGTTTCGTCTTGGTCTGGCCCTCGAACTGGGGCTCCTTCAACTTCACGCTGACGATGGCCGCCAGGCCTTCGCGCACGTCCTCCCCTATCAGGTTGTCCTCCTTCTCCTTGAGAAAACCCTTCTTGCGCGCGTAGTCGTTCATCACCCTGGTGAGTGCGGCCTTCAGCCCGGCGAGGTGTGTCCCTCCCTCGTGGGTATTGATGTTGTTGGCGAAGGTGTAGATGTTCTCGACGTAGCCCTTGTTGTACTGCATGGAGATCTCCACCTGGGCTTTTTCCTGTTCCGCTTCCATGAAGATGATCTTGTTGTGCAGCGGGTCCTTGGTGGTGTTGATGTGCTTGATGAAGTCGATGATCCCGCCGTCGTAGCGGAACGCGACCTCTTCCGGCGGGTCTTTTCTCTCGTCCTTTATCTCTATCCTGAGGCCGCGGTTAAGGAACGCCATCTCCCGCATCCTCTGCGCGATGGTGTCGAAGTCGACCTCCGTGCTCTCGAAAATCTCCGGGTCCGGGGAGAAACTGATGATCGTTCCGGTCCGGTTTGCTTCCCCGACGACCTCGAGTTCGGTCACCGGGACGCCCCTCTCATACCTCTGCTGGTATACCTTGCCGTCCCTGCCCACCTCGAGGATGAGCCACTCGGACAGCGCGTTCACCACGGAGACGCCGACACCGTGGAGCCCCCCGGAGACCCTGTACACCTTGCTGCCGAACTTTCCGCCGGCGTGCAGGGTGGTCAGCACCACTTCCGCCGCGGACCTGTTCTGTTTTTTCATTATGCCGACGGGTATTCCTCTCCCGTCGTCGACCACGGTTATCGAGTTGTCCGCGTGGATTGTTATCCAGATGTTCCCGCAGTATCCAGCCAGGCACTCATCGATGCTGTTGTCCACGACCTCGTAGACCAGGTGGTGCAACCCCCTGGGGCCCGTGGTCCCTATGTACATGCTTGGTCTTTTCTTTACCGCCTCCAGTCCCTCCAGAACCGATATGGAACTCTCGTCGTAGATATCCGCCTTTTCCTTTGTTCTCGCCATTTATCCTCCATCTCGCCTTGTTTTCTGTAGCGGCTGTGCCTTTTGTTTCAACAATCAAATTATATCATCCCGGGCACACAAAATTCGCCTGTTTGGGCGGTTTGATGTGGCTTTTTTATCGCTAACGAGCGTGGTCTTGATGGAGCGGGGAGCGCAGAAAAGACCTGCTCTCTCCCTTATAATAACCCTTTACTTTAGATTTACTTTTTTTACAACCACCTCGGCTATCTCCATGCCCAGGACCTCCCTTATCCCCCTCCGGATCTCCTCCTTGCGAAAGAGCGCGTCCTGGACCCGTGCGTGCGACTCGACCCCCACGTAGAGCCTCCCCGCCTCCAGACGATACGGCCTGCTGAACGACGCCGTCTCCTCGCCGGCTATATCCTTCCACCGCTCCTTTATGTGCAGCAGGTCGTCCAGATCGCGCAGGCCCTCTCCCCGCAGGAACTCCCGCATGGCGTCCCTTATGTCCCTGACCTCGTCTTTATCCTTCAACGCCCTTCCCCCTGCCCGAGAAAGACCTTGTACAGGTGGTCGAATTCCGGCAGGTCGTCAGTGGAGGTAACGACCACCTGTTTCCATCTCCGCAGCTCCGCCATTACCCGGGCCCGGTTTTCCTCGTCCAGCTCCGACAGGCAGTCGTCCATGAGGAGCAGTGTCTTCCTTCCCGTGTTCCCGGCTATCGTCTTTGCCTGTGCCAGCCTCCACATTATCGCCACCAGTTTTTGTTCTCCCTGCGAACACTCCCTTCTCGCGTTTCTCCCCGCCAGGCGTATCACCAGTTCGTCGCGGTGCGGCCCTATAAGGCTCACTCCCCTCCTTATCTCCGCTTCCTCCATTCCCGCTATCTTTTCCATGGTTTTTTTCTCATCTCCCACGTCTTCTCCCATGGTGGTGTAATATTTCAACTCCAGCCTCCCCTGCCCCCATCTCTCCGCGATGTCCGACATCTCCCGGTTCATTTCTTTTACCGTCTCCAACCTCTCGCCGATCACTTCGCTCCCGTGCCTATATAAAAGTTTGTTCCAGCCCTTGATATATCCCCTGTCCCTTTCCCCCCTTCTCACCGACCTTATGGCCTCGTTCCTCTGTCTCAGTACCCGCTGGTATTCCCTCGCCACCTCCCTGTAACCCCTCTTTACGTCCGTCGACGCTTCGTCGAGGCACTTCCTTCTCGTCTCGGGCGGGCCTTTCACCATCCATATGTCGTCCGGTTGAAAAAGCACCGCTTGTATCTCCCTCGTCTCCCTTTTCGCGCGGTGGCTTCCCTCCCTCGTGATCACCATCCTTTTCTTAATCTCCCTTCCCGCATCGAAGCTCCCCTCTACCACCGCCTCATTCTGTCCGTGCATTATCAATTCCTCGAAATCCGCGGTTCTGTTGGGTCTCCCCTGCAGCAACAGATAAACGGCCTCGAGAAGGTTGGTCTTCCCTCGGCCGTTGTCCCCGATCACCACATTTATCCCCGGTCTCATCTCCATCGCGAAACGGTGATGATTCCTGAAATCATGCAGTTTAAGAATTCCCGTCACGGCGTGGCTTTTTTCTCCTTATATTCTTATCGGCATGATTATATACATGAATTCTTCTCCCTCTTTCTCCTTTACCACTCCCGGTTTGAGCGGCTCGGTTATGCCTAACACCACCTTTTCGCCGTCGATGCACTGAATGCCGTCCTCTAAAAACCTGCTGTTGAAGGCTATCTCCACTTCCTCCCCTGCATACTCCGCGGTTATGTCTTCCTTTCCCTCACCCACCTCTTTGGACTCGCTGGCCATGGTTATTGCCTGCTGCCCCACTTTCATCCTCACCGTGCTGCTTATAAGGGACGCTCTCTTCAGGGCCCCCAGCACTTCCTCCTTGCCCACCTCGGCTCTCTTCTCCAAACTCTCCGGTATGAACTGTGAGTACTTGGGAAATTTTCCCTCAATAAGCCTAATGATGTAGTCGGAATCCCCCAGGTCGAACCTTACCTGGCCCCGGTTATCGTCCCTGTACATGTCCATCTTCCCGGACTTGCCCGCTATCCTCGCCAGGTTAACCATTGCCGACGCGGGGATAATAAACTGCCCTTCCTCCCTCTTTTCGTACCCTTCTTTCATCCTGTGGATGGCGAGCCTGTAACTGTCCGTGCTCACCATATTCAAGCCGTCCTCCCCTATCTCAACCAGGATACCCAGAAGGGAAGGCCTCTTTTCATCCCTTGATGCAGCACGCGACACTTTCTGCACCGCCGGTATAAATATCTCTTTTTTGAGTTCCCCCAACACGGGTATCTCCACCACCGGCGCGTTAGGAAAATCCTCCGCCGGCATCGTAAACAGCTTTATCTCGCTCTTGTGCCCGCGCAGCTCCAGCTCGTTGCCGACCACTTCCACCGACACCTTCTCGTCCCGCGAATCCCTCAATATATCCATCAATACCTTGTGACTTACTACGCACTCCCCCTCTTTCTCCACGCTGCCCTGACAACTGGTTATGGTGTAAGCCTCGAGATCCGTGGAATGCAGAATAAGCTTTTCGTCTTTGGCCTCCATCCTCACCCCGGACAATATGGGCATCATCCCCTTGGCGTTCGCCGAATACTGCACCGTCTGCATGGCATTCAACAGATCTTCCCTGAGAGCGTTGATTTTCATACCACTCTTACCTCCTGTGATTACTATTCTTATAAAATATTAATCTATCAGTATTCGTAGTAGAGACTGTTGATGTTGTTGAAAAAGGCGTTCCGGCGAGGTCCGACCCCATAAAGAGTTGTAGAAAAAGGTGTTGATAAAATGAGGGGACGGAAGGAAAAAGCCGTGTTTTTAAACAGCGGTCCCCGGCGCGGCAAAGATACCGGCTTTTTAAACATTTAAAAACACAGCTTTTGAACATGATATCATCACCCGTGCTTTATCTTGTTGGTGAGTTTTTGAACGGCGTCGTATATATCCCGTTTCTCCTCCATCAACTGTTTTATTTTATCGACGGAGTGAATCGTAGTCGAATGGTGTCTGCCGCCGAAGGCATTACTTATGGTAGGAAGCGATTCATTGGTCAACTCCCTGCATAAGTACATACATATCTGTCTGGCGGTGACGAGATTGCGGGAGCGGTTGGGGCTGGTGAGTTGTTTTATGGAGAGATTGAAGTGATCGGCGGTCACCTTCATGATGTGGTCGATGCTTATATCCCCGCTCTCTTCCTCGGGAAGGATGTCGCGCAAAACGTCCTTGGCCAGCTCCGGGGTGATCGGTTCCTTGGCCAGGCTGGAATAAGCGACGACGCGGATAAGGGCTCCCTCCAATTCGCGGATGTTCGAATCGAAGCGGGAGGCGATGTAGTTTATGACCTCGTCGGGGACATCCTTGTTGTCGAGAGCGGATTTCTTGCGGAGGATAGCGATGCGGGTTTCCAGCTCTGGAGGTTGTATGTCGGTTATGAGGCCCCACTCGAAGCGTGATATCAACCTGTCCTGCAGGCCGGTTATCTCCTTGGGGGGGCAGTCGCTCGAGAGGACTATCTGTTTGTTGTTGTTGTGCAGATCGTTAAAGGTATGAAAGAACTCCTCTACGGTCCTCTCTTTGTTGGCAAGGAACTGTATGTCGTCGATGAGCAGCATGTCTATGGATCGGTAGCGTTTTTGAAACACCGGGATGCTGTTGGAGGTGAGAGAGTTGATGAAGTCGTTGAGGAACTGTTCTGAAGAACGGTAGAGTATCTTCATGTTCGGATAGAGGCGCTTGGTGTAGTGGCCAATAGAGTGGAGAAGATGCGTCTTTCCCAAGCCGACGCCACCATAGATATAAAGGGGATTATAAGAGGTGGGGTTCTCGGAGACGGAAAGAGCGGCCGCATGAGCGAAGCGGTTGCTCGCCCCGATGACGAAGGTGTCAAAGGTGAGTCGGGGGTTGAGATCGCCGGAACCAGAGTCGACCCCCTCCTCTGTGAGCATGTTCTCGTCCAGGTACACGGTGTCCCGCGACCCCCTTCTGCGGCGGTCTTTCAACACCACCTTCACCAGGTCAATCCCCGAAAACACCTCTGATGAAACCTCTTGTATAAGGTTAAGGTACCTCTTTTCCACCCACTCCTTGGTGAAGTTGTTGTTGGTGTAAAGGACCAGCGTCGATCCCTCCACCCTGTCCACGTGCAGGTTTCTGAACCACATGGAGGAGGTGTCGGTGCCTCTCTCCTGCATGATTTTTTTGCATTTTTCCCATAAAAGGTTCGTCTTTGCCGACATTGAATCATCCCCCGGGGAGGGTCGCGGGTAAATCTCAGCGCTATTCTATTACAGCGAGAGAAGACTCTGCAAGTACGACCTTCCCAGCTCTGATAGGAATCTTTTTCCAGATTGGTTCACGTAAATCAGGCCAAAATCCTGGAGTTTTATAAGGTCCCTGTGGGCGGTGCTCACCCCGATGTTGAGCTCCGCCGATACCTGGGACGGACCGAGATGCTCTCCCTCCGAGAGCAGGAAAAGGATGTTGTTCTGGCGCTGGGTGAGGCGGATCTGGGGGCCGCCGCCCCCAGGGGCAAGGGAGGGAGCCGACCGCGAGAGGATCAGCTGGACGTAAGTCCCAGATCCGGGGTCGGACGCTATCAGGAGTTCCCCGCCGCGGGAACGCAGGTCCTCGCGGGCGAGATAGAGCCCCACCCCCACCCCCCGGATATAGGCGCGGTGCACGTCGCTCGCCGTGGAATAACCCAACTCGAAGGCGAGGTCGAGCCGGGGAATGCCGCCCCCCGTATCAGACACGAAGATGTTGCCCAACCCCGGCTCGACGACGACGGATACGGAACAGGGAAGCGCGTGGACTATATTGTCCACGACTTCCCGCAGCGCAACGACCGGGACGTCCAGCCCCCTTTCGTCAAGGGCCTGCGCGACGAGGCTGACGAGGTTGTCCGCGAATTCGGGGAAATCCTCCCCCCCAACGTCGAGCACGTCGAACAGGCCGCCCTCCAGGGGGAGCGCGACTCGCGCGTGCGGGGGGAACAAGCCTTCAGCGGGACGGGTCAAGCGGTCTTTAGCGGCCAATGTGTTTCACCGCCCTTCATGTCTCGGAGGAAAAGACCAGGAAAGAAAAACGGAAAGGCGCCGGAAAGCGGGAAAGCAGGAAATTTATACACAGGCGCGCGCCGGTAAACGCCACCGCATGAAGCGGAAAACAAGGGCGGAAAGGCGCGCGCGCCGAGGCAAAAAAACGGCCACCGAAGTGCGAAAACGATGCATTGTACACAGCAATATCCACAGCTGTTGAAAACCCCCTCCGCAGAGCCTGCGTCAGATGCCATAAGCACAACTCGCTATTATAGTAGCATGTGGACGGCCGGTTAAGGGGGAACGGGCAAGCTGTCCCGGTGGAAAGTAGACCGAGCACGGGGACGGGCAAGGCCGGGCCAGGAACCCGGCACACCCGAGGCGGGAAGACGGCCGGCCGGAGGGAGATGCCGCCGGGAGCACGGCGAGCACCATGGATATGGAACTAGCTGGAGCTTTCCTTGACACCCCCGGGGGGCACGGATATAATTTTGATGCTTTTTTGGAGGTAAAGCCATGAAAAGAACGTATCAACCGAATACCAGAAAAAGGAAGAAAAACCACGGCTTCCGCAAGAGGATGAGCACGAGGTCCGGAAGGGCTATTCTTAAAAGGAGGAGGCAAAAGGGCAGAAAGAGGCTGAGTGCCTGAAAGCCCGATGGAAACCCTGAAGAACAGCCGCGATTTCAGGAGGGTGGTAGAAGGCGGTCACAGGAAATATCTGGAAACCATCATCACCTACAGGCTCCCCAATCAGGAAGGTAAAACCCGCATCGGTATCTCTGTTGCCAGAAAAACGGCTGGCGGCAGCGTTAGGCGCAATCGTATCAAGAGAAGGATAAGAGAAGCGATAAGAAGGAACGCGGCGCTCGTGCCTGCCGGCGAGGACATCGTGATCGTAGCGAGGCGCGGCATAGAGACGGCGGCCTTCGGGCAGATAGAGAAAGATATCATCAGGTCTTGTGGGGGAAATCCAGGTGAAAAAGGCGATTGACGGGATCCTGCGGAAGGCCATAAAGACAGCCGTCAGGGGCTATCAGATATTTTTATCGAGCTGGATGCCGCCGACCTGCCGCTTCTACCCCAGCTGCTCGCAGTATATGATACAGGCGGTCGAGAGGTTCGGACCCCTCAGGGGGACATGGATGGGAATCAGGAGGCTGGCGAGGTGCCACCCCTGGAACCCCGGAGGATATGACCCCCTGCCGGAGGGATAAGGGATTATGAACATCTTCGGTGATATATGGAACGGGATAGTAGCGGGGCTTAATTTCCTGCTGCAGGCATTCAACGACTTCACCGGCAACTACGGCGTCTCCATCATCCTGCTCACCGTCCTCGTCAAGCTGGTTCTCCTGCCCCTCACCATCAAGCAGACGCGATCGATGGTCGCCATGCAGAAGATCCAGCCGGAGATAAAGAAGCTGCAGGACAAGTACAAGGACGACAAGGAGCGGCTTTCACAGGAGATGATGAAGTTCTACAAGGAGAACAAGGTGAATCCCCTCGGGGGATGCCTGCCGCTCCTCCTGCAGATGCCGATATTCTTCGCCCTGTTCACGGTGCTCAGGAAGTACCTCTTGACCCCTCCGATGAACATCATCGGCAATACCTTCGCGGTGATCCAGAAGCTTCCCATGTACGCGGAGGGCGCACCGGTGCTGGGCAATGCCCTCTACAACATCCCCTTTACGAAGCGGGCGGGCTTCCTGTGGATAAGCAACCTCGCCGACTCAACCCGCATCGCGGACCCGACCTTTATTTTCATCATCCTGCTGGCCGCGACCACGTGGTTCTCGCAGAAGCAGGTGATGACCGACCCCAGGCAGAAGAACATGCTGATAATAATGCCCCTTGTCACGGCATTCATCGGTTGGAGCCTGCCGGCGGGCGTGTCCCTTTACTGGCTGACGACCAACTTTCTGCAGATAATCCAGCAGTTCGCGATGGAGTGGTACGAGAAGAGGCACCCCAAGGAGGCGCCGAAGCCGGGAGACGACAGGAAAACAGCCTCGGAAAAGGAGCCGGCGGCCAGGGGCTCGAAGGGGCCTCCCGCGAAGGCGCAGGCCGGCGCGCAGACCAGAAGGAGCGCGGCGGCAAAAGGCCAAGCCAAGCCCGCCGGCGAGAAGCAGAAAGCCGCGGCGCGGAAAGGCGCGCCACCACAGAAAAGCAAGGCAGCCGCCCAGAAGGGAGGAAAGAAGCCTTCCTCCCAGGTGAGAAGGCCAAAGGGGCCGCCGCCGCAGCAGAAGAAGCCCCAGAAGGGAGCCGGCGGCAAGGGCGGTACGCGCAAGCGATAGAAGAAGGAGATGCTGCAATGGAACCGGTGGAGAGGGACGTGACGCCGAAGAGCGTCGTCGTGGACATCGTAAACCTCATGGACCTCAGGACGCGGATTACCAGCTGGGAAGACGAGGAGGAGATCCACGTCGACGTATGGGGCGACGACCTGGGAATACTGATCGGAAGAGGAGGCTCAACCCTGCAGGCCTTGCAGGATCTGGTGACCACCATCGTACGCAGGACGTGCCCGGAAACGAGAAGGATCGTCGTCGACGTAGAGAGGTACAAGGAGAGGCGCAGGCAGAAGCTGCGGGAATATGCGGAGAGGATGGCAGACAAAGCCCTGAGCACAAGGAAGGCGATCAGGCTGGAGCCCATGACGCCGCGGGAGAGAAAGATCGTGCACGATGCGCTGAAGGACTACGCGGGCGTTGAAAGCAAGAGCGAGGGCGAGGACCCGCAGAGAAGAATAGTGATCTCACCTGCATAAAGGGAGAACGGGTTTACATAACATTCATCGGATAGCAGGTTAAAACACGCAAAACGCGCACTCCGCCCGGCACAGCTCGCCACACTCCATCGCGCCCGCACGGTTGCCTGCAAGAGGCCTGCGCGGGGCGAGGCACGAACGCCAATCAGGCCATGCCGTTTCACGTGAAACGCAAACTTTTCATGAAGAAGAGGGGTTAACGTAGCACAGCCGCGCCTGCGAGCGCATTCATGCGGTGGCGGATGAGCAGGGAACCGGCATAGCGGTGTGCCGGCAATAAGGGCCGGGACACCCTCTCGCTGCCGATAAGCGCGCAGCCAGGCCTACCCTGAAACCGGGAGAGCGCATACCTTGCGGGCATGCTGCGTGGAAGAGCCGGAGAGAACTTCACCAGCGACAGTGTCCTGCAAGGTGCATGAACCCAGGTTTTAGCTCGTGTCCAGAGAAAATCCCTAAAACGCCACAAAAACGCTCCTTTGCGTCGAAACACCCCTCGTTTAAGGGAAATTATTAACGCCGGTCAGTGCCAAAGACGATCTTTCCGAAGGGATCTAAGCGTATATCGGGCAAAAAACGCCTTGGCCGTGACCCGGCCACAGGGAGGCGAACCCCAATATCCAGCAGAAACAGCGCCAGCGGGGCAATATTCTAAACGGCTACTTTAGGTTTATGCTTGCCATATGGTTCTATCCGGGTGAATCCGGCGGAATCATACAATGAAGCAATTGGCAAAAGGGTATCAGGTTGCATCTAGAGCATGGAGAACAGGCGGCATAGGCAAATTTACGGAATTATCGTGTAAACATCGGAACCGGCATGGTGAAAACGGGAGAAAGCAAGAGGGAGGGAAATGCTGGTAGGAAAAGGGCAAGAGGCTGGAATAAAAAGTGCGGGAACGGCATAATCGCGATGTTTTTGATCCAGTACGTGTACATGCTGGGCGAGAATGGAGGGGAAAAAGGAGAAAACGGAGGAAACAGGCTTGTTTCACGTGAAACAATAAAACACAATTTCGTTTGTGGGTATTTTGGCGGGGGCAGGAAAACAGCGAAACCCCATGCAGTCGAAAACGAGGAGAGAGTAAAGGCGTGATTATATGAGCCGACCGGCAGTGATCGGCGAGGATGTTTCACGTGAAACATCCCAAACCCTGGGCACCGGAGGCCTTAATGGGAATTATTCAAGGAAATGGTTAAAGGACAGTGGGATTATGCAAAGAAACTTTATGCAGGGGAGAACGATCTATAAAACAGGAATATCAATGCGTAAGGACGGCATGGCAGCGGAAAAAGGGGAATTCGCGGAACGATTGAGGCGCGCCGCAGAAAGGGCGGCCGCGAAAGCGGGCATCGAAGCGAGCGAAGATAATCTGACGAAAATGACGGTTTACGTCGAAGAGCTGCGAAAATGGAACAATGCTTATAACCTGGTGGGGAGAAAGGTGGGTGAGGAAGGGCTGGAGAGCCTGTTGAGGGATGCCCTGTCGCCCCTTATCATAAAGGGCCTGTTCGCGGAGGGGAAGGAGGTGCTTGATATAGGGAGTGGCGCGGGAATGCCCGGAATACCTCTTTACCTTGTTGCGGGGCCCTTTCCGCTCACGCTAGTTGAGTCCCAGAGAAAAAGGATCACATTTCTAAAGCACATATGCCGCAAGCTGGAGCTGGAGGAGGCAAGGGTCTACGGCGGAAGGCTTGAGGAAATGGCCAGGACGGAAGACCACCTCAATGCATATGAAGTGGGCATGGCGCGAGCGGTTATGGACCCGATGCGGCTTGTGAGGCTGGCGCGGCCGCTTCTGTGCGAAAAAGGAAGACTAGTGCTCTTTCTTGGCAAGAAAGATGCCGAAAACATAAGAAAAGCGGCGCTTGGATTGGCGGAAAAGGGATTTGAGCTGGAAGTCTTGAGATCAACGCAGCGAATCGCCGGCAAAGAGAATTACCTGGCGGTTCTGAGAAAGGCGGGCCGCTGAACAAGTGGCGCACAACCTGAGGGCGGAAGCGATTCAGGAGATGTCAGTCGCGAGGTGAGGACCATGGAAACGGAAGAGACAATGGAAGAGGCCGGAAGGGGAGAGACGGCATGGGACATGGAAACGGAGGGAAACGAAGCCGTGGGGCAGGGAGCGGCCGGGATCGGCGGGGAGTCGAGCGAAACAAGACGGGAGACGGTGGCACCAGCGGTGCCTGCGCCTGACTACGCGAGGATCGTGGCGATAGCCAACCAGAAGGGCGGAGTCGGCAAGAGCACCACGGCGATAAACCTGGGTGCGTATCTAGCCATGGAAGGCAAAAGGGTACTCGTGGTGGACCTCGACCCCCAAAGCAACGCAACAAGCGGGCTGGGGATAGGCCCGGGGGTGGGAGACCTGCAGATATACGATGTTCTGGTTAACGAGGTCTCCCTTGAAGAGATAATAGTCCGAACCTCGACGGAGGGTTTAGACCTGGCTCCGTCGTCTCTGCGCCTGGCGGGCGCGGAGGTGGAGCTGGTGTCGTTATATTCGCGGGAAGGACGTTTGAAGAAGAGCCTGGAGCCAGTCAGGGACCGTTATGACATAATCCTGGTGGACTGCCCGCCGTCGCTCGGCCTGCTGACCGTCAACGCACTTGCGGCAGCGGACGAGGTGATGATCCCCATACAGTGCGAGTATTACGCCCTGGAGGGCCTGGTCCTGCTGCTGCGCACCATTGAGAAAATAAGAGTGTATCTCAACCCCGACCTGCGCATAGGCGGCATACTGCTTACCATGCATGATGCGCGGACGAATATATCCAAGCAGGTCATGGAGGAAGTGAGGAAGCAGTATCCAAACGAGACATTCGTCACGGTCATACCGCGTAACGTACGCCTCAGCGAGGCCCCGAGTTACGGACAGCCCATATCCCAGTATGATCCGCAATCGAGGGGCGCGCAGGCATACCAGGATCTGGCAAAGGAAGTGATATCCCATGGCTAAGAAAGGCTTGGGCAAAGGACTCGGCGCGCTGATAACCACGAGCACCGCAGCGGAACAGCCCAGACACGAGATGATACCCATCGACAGCATATCCCCGAACCCCATGCAGCCGAGGAGAAGGTTCAACGAGGAGAGCCTCGAGGAACTGGCGGCCTCGCTGAAGGAGCACGGGCTGGTGCAGCCCATAATCGTCAGGCCAAAAGGGACCGGCTACGAGATCCTCGTGGGCGAACGCAGGTGGAGGGCCGCCCAGTTGGCGGGAGCGAAGTCCATACCGGCCGTGATAAGGGACGCAGAAGCCTCTGAATGCCTGCAGATCGCGCTCGTGGAGAACCTCCATCGCGACGACCTCAACGGCATAGAGGAGGCAACGGCGTTCAGGCAGCTTATCGAGGACTTCGGTCTCTCCCAGGATGAAGTTGCGCAAAAAGTGGGCAAGAGCCGCTCGGCCGTGGCCAATTCCCTGAGGCTTCTTCAACTTCCAGTAGAGGTTCAGGCAACGATAGTCGCAGAGGAGATCACGCCGGGACATGCCCGCGCCCTCCTGGCCCTGCAGGGCGACCCCTATCAGGCGGCGCTGCTGCAGCGAATCATCGAGGAAGACCTGTCCGTACGGCAGACGGAGGAGGTCGCGAGGGCGCGACTCGTCGGCAGCGGCGACGCCACGCAGAGGGAAAAGCCGCAGTCCCTGGGAGAATACGCGGAGCTCATATCCGCGAGCCTCGGCACGAAGGTGAAGGTCATGCAGGGAAAGCGCAAAGGGAAGATCATCATCGAGTTCAAGGGCGAGAAGGACCTGCGCCGCCTGATGGCCGAGCTAGGCGTGGGCGCCGGGGGGGCGGAGTGAGCGGCGCCACGCTCCCCATCAGGCATATTTTTCCATGGCTAGCCTGACCAGCACACGGACCAGCTCCTTGAACTCCATGCCGGCCGCTTCCGCCGCCATGGGGAGAAGGCTGGTCTCGGTCATACCAGGGCTGATGTTCAACTCCAGGACCTGGGGTACGCCCTCGGCGTCTATTATTATGTCCACGCGCGAGACGTTGAGGCAGCCGAGAGCCCGGTGCGCGCGCAGCGCCATCTCGACGACGAGGCGGGAAACTCCCTCGTCGAGCCGGGCCGGGCAGTAATACTCGGTAAGGCCGGGGGTGTAGCGGGAATCGAAGTCGAAGAAACCACTTTGGGGAACGGTCTCCACGAGGGGAAGAGCCTTGAGTTCGTCGTTGCCGAGAATGCTGACGGCCACCTCGGTGCCATTAACATATTTTTCCAGCAACACCCGGTCATCGTAATGCAGGGCCGTGCGGACCGCCTCCGGCACTTCCTCGTTTGAGGCGGCGATCCTTATCCCCAGGGCAGATCCCTGGGCCGCGGGCTTGACCACCAGGGGGAATCCGAGCTTCTCTCCCGCCGCCTCGAGCGCGTGCAGCGCCCCCATCTCGTGGAAAGTCGCCTCGCTCAAGACGAAAAAGGGCGGGGTGGGGATTCCCTCGCGCAGGAATATCTCCTTGGACACGGCCTTGTTGAAGCCGATGGTGCTGGAGAAAACGCCGGGCCCCGTGTAAGGGATGTCCAGTATCTCGAGGAGCTCCTGCACGGTGCCGTCTTCCCCGAACTTGCCGTGCAGCGCTATGTACACCAGGTCAAGGTGCTCCCTGCGCAGAACGGGAACGAGGTTCTCGTTGACGTCGAGATCGAGGACCTCGTGCCCGAGCATGTCGAGCGCGCGGGACACCCTGCGCCCCGAACGAAGGGAGATGTCGCGTTCGAGCGATCTCCCGCCCATAAGAACCCCTATACGCATGCCGTTCAACCCCCTATTGTTCATCATGCGGCGGCGCTTCCCCGGGGCGCGGCACCTTGAACCCCAGGGACCCCGCCAGCGAGATCTCCCGTTTGACAACTTTTGCCAACCGCTTGATGCCCTCGTGGATCGTCTCGATGTCCGAATAGCTGAAATTAAGGCGCATGCAGTTTTCGCCGCCCCGGTGCGGGTAGAACCCGTCTCCCGGTACGTAAGCGACCTTCGCGTCCAGGGCCGCCGCGAGCATCTCAGACGCCTTGATGAAATCGGGAAGGATCACCCATACGAACAGGCCGCCCTCCGGGTGTGTCCACTCCGCTATCCCCGAGAGGTGCTCCTCCAGGGCGGAGAGCATAGCGTCGCGCCTGCTGCGATATATCTCCACGAGCTGTCCCACCTGCCCCCTCCAGTCCTCAGAGGTGAAATAGCTGTGCGCCACCATCTGGGTGAAGGTTGAGGTGGCGAGGTCGGCCGATTGCTTGGCCAGCACCACCTTGTCCAGTATGGCATGGGGCGCGGCCACCCAGCCGATGCGCATGCCCGCGGAGAATATCTTCGACATCGTACCCAGGTATATCACCCGGCTCTCGTCCAGGCTGCGCAGTGTCGGTGCGGCCGTCCCCCCGAAGCGCAGCATGCCGTAGGGGTTGTCCTCGACGATCAGGCAGTCGTAGTCGTTGGCAAGCTCCAGCAGCCCGAAGCGCCGCTCGCTGCTCAGGGTTATTCCTGCCGGATTCTGGAAATTCGGGATGGTATAGATGAACTTCGCCATCGCTCCTTCCGCGCTAAGCCCGGACAGCACCTCGCGCAGCCCGTCCAGGATCATGCCGTTCTCGTCCATGGGGATCGTATGCACCCTGGGCTGATAGCTCAGAAAGCTGTTGAGGGCGCCCACGTAGGTCGGTGCCTCGGTGATGATGTGGTCTCCGGGGTTGATGAATATCTTGGAGATCATCTCCAGGCCCTGCTGTGCGCCGTTGGTGATGATGAGGTCCTCGGGATAGCACGGGGTGCCCTCCTCGCGCATCACCTCGATGATGCAGTGCTTCAGGGGAGCGAAACCGTCGGTGGGCCCATACTGCAGGGCTGCCGCATGGTCCTCCGCGAGCACCCTGCGCACCGACCTCATGATGGTCTCGGGGTCCAGTGCCTGCGTGAAGGGCAGGCCGCCGGCCAGGGAGATGATATCCGGCCGCGCCGTGACCGCGAGCAGGTCCCTGATCTCAGAAGAGAGCATGCTCTGCGTGCGTTGCGCGTACCGGTCTATGAATGGATCGAGGGTGAATCTCGGGGACATGCCCAAACACCTCTTTGCCGCGGCTTGCTTCCCGCCGGCGCCGTCCCAGTATATGAGATGTAGTATAAAGCATTACACTGGGGCTTTACAGCGGGAAAGCTCAGCCCCCCGGCGCAGGTTAAGAAAGGTTCTGGCTGCGTCGATAACTGCAGTGCAGGAGGCGGGGAAGCGCCCGAGAGGGAACGGACTTGCCGGGAGCGGGAACAACAGGCGGAAGACGACCCGCGGGCCGCAGGGCCGGGGGGTGGACGACCGCGCTTTCCCGCATCCCGGAACGACCGCGGAGAAGCGATGAACGGCTCTGACCTCAAAGACAAGCGAGAGGCGGCAGGCGCCGGCGACGCCGGCCTGGACATGTTGCTGCGCCAGCTGCACGAAGACATCGGCCTAAACCTGAAGCAGTACAAGCCGAACTACCTCAAGCGGCGCATAGGGGTCCGCATGCGGGCCACCGGATGCAGCGACTACCTTCAGTACCGCCGGTTCGTGAAGGAGCACCGCGAGGAAGGCAAGCGCCTGATAAACGACCTGACCATAAACGTCACCGAGTTCTTTCGCGACCCGGACGTCTACGAGGCGATAAGGAAACAGGTGATCCCGGCGATCATGCAATATAAGAGAGAGAGCCGGACAAGCAGCCTTCGTGCCTGGAGCGCGGGGTGCGCCACCGGGGAGGAGCCCTACTCGCTGGCGATCCTCTTTCAGCACGCACTGGAGTCTGAGCCGGATCCGCGGTCATGGACGCTCCGCATCACCGCCACGGACCTCGACGACAAAGCCCTCGAAAAAGCCAGGGAAGGCCGTTACGAATCGGCGAAGGTACCGACCGGGCTGGCGATCGAAGACTACTTCGACAGGGAGGGAGACGAATATGTGGTCAAAGAAAGGGTCAAGCGGCCGGTAAGGTTCCTGCTCATGGACATCGTGAGACAACCACCCCTGCGCCACCTGGACCTCATTCTCTGCCGCAACGTGCTCATCTACTTCGAGCGGGAAAAGCAGCAACGCATCCTGGATATATTCCGTCAGTGCCTGAGGCCTGGCGGCTTTCTCGTGCTGGGAAAGAGCGAGGCGATATTGGGACCGAGCGAGGGAGGCCTGGTCCCTTTCAGCCGGAGAGAAAGGGTGTATCGCAAGGAGGGATACCAGCTCATGGACAACGGCTCCAGGCGGCAGGGGGCAAGATGACGGCATGCCGCGTCGCGTGTGCTAAGGTCCCGATGTCTGCATGCCATTCAGCAGAAAGGCGTGAGCGTCGAAATATATTTAGAGCGCGGCGAACGGGCGGAGGCGGCACGAAAGCCCCGGGGAAGGGAGAACGGTTCGCCGAGGATAAAACTAATACGTGCGATTAATGTGTGCGATGACGCCGGAAAGCAAGGAGGAGGCGTTTTCGGCCGGGCTCTGCCCGGAGCCGAAGAGAGCTGCCGCGGCGGCTTGGAGATAGTGGAGGGATAATCCATGAAAAAAAGCGTTGACGCGGTCGAACTGGACCCCGAGAGCAGGCTCAACATACGCACGCTTGCTTATACGGCCGGCGCCCTGTTCCTCGCTCTCGTTCTGGTGTTCGGCATAGTCACCGTGGTGCTGCTGGCCACGGCGTCCTCCAGGACCGGCGATGCCGCCGTGACGACTGAACCGGGGGAGCGACAGGACCTCATCGATTCCGCCGACGGACTCATCAGCGGCGCCCTGGTCACCGCCATCGTCATCTTCGTGTTGGTGATCATCCTGGCGGGGATGGCTACATTCCTCTTCTTCCGCTGGCTTTACGGGTCCATGCAGGAGATGACCTGGCAGGTGCAGCAGGTCGCTGCGGGAGACGGGGACCTCACGCGCCAGATCGTGGTAAGGGACAAGCAGACCTTCGGAGGCCTGGCGGACTCCATCAACGTGATGATCAGTGCCCTGCGCGGCTCGGTGGCGGAGATCGGAAAGATAGCCGGAGAACTGAACAATAGCGCGGAACAGATGTCGGCGGTGATCCAGCAGATGAACGCCTCCAGCCAGGACATATCCAGCACCATATCCCATATAGCGAAGGGGGGAGAGGAGCAGGCGCACCGCGTACTGGACACCTCGCATACCATGGAGATGATGAGCACCTCCATGCAGGAGATGGCGGAAAAGGCGGACCTTTCCAATCAGGCGGCCATGGAAGCGATAGAGACCGCCCAGAGAGGAGCGGAGGCCGCGGTGGATACGGCCAGCGCCATGGACGTCATCCGCGGCGCGGCCGAGGCGGTGGTGGAGGCGAGCACCGGGCTCGAGGAACGCTTCATGCAGATCGGCATCATCGTCGACGTCATCACCAGCGTGGCCGACCAGACCAACCTGCTTGCGCTCAACGCCGCAATCGAGGCGGCGCGCGCGGGAGAGCAGGGACGTGGCTTCGCGGTGGTGGCGGAGGAAGTCCGCAGCCTGGCGGAGAACTCGCGCAAATCAGCGGAGCAGATATCCAACCTCATCCGCGAGATACAGACGGGCGTGAACAAGATGAGGGGGAGCATAGACTCGGCCATCGACCAGGTCAAAGGAGGTACGGAGGTGGTTGAGAAGGCCGGAAGGGCCCTGCAGGAGATAGCCATCTCCATCGAGAGCACCTCGCGCTACGCCAGCGAGATCGCCGATACAACCCGCGAGCAGGTCCTCGGCAACGAGGAAGCCCTGAAGGCGATAACCGAGATCGCCAGCATCGCGGACGAGACGGCGGCCTCCTCCGAGGAAGCATCGGCGACGGTGCAGGAGCAGACGGCGTCCATGCAGGAGATGGCGGCGGCGGCGGCGGAGCTGGCGGCGATGGCGGAGAAGCTCAACCAGCTGGTAAGAGGGTTCAGGGTTTAGACGGGAGAGCGAATGCAGACAGGAGATTCACAATACAGGCGGGAAGTCCTGAAGATACTGGCGATCGCGGCGGCCATAGCGCTCCCGCTCGGCGTGGGCGGGTGTATCGGCATCGCCTATGCGGCGGCGGGGCTGAACTGGTCACCCGTCCTGACGGGATTGCTGTTCGGCACCATCATGGTAGCGTCGATCATCTTCGTCGCGGTCTACTATATTACCCGCATCTACCTCCTGCCCCTCCGCGACCTGGAAAGCGCCCTGAGAAGGATGAACGACAGGGACTTCACGGTCAGCCTGGATGAGCCGTTCAAGGAGGGGATGTTCAAGGACCTCTTCGACGGGATGAACGAGCTGTCGGAGTCCATGCGCAGCATGCTCAGGGAACAGGCCTCCACCGCGGACCAGCTCGCTTCCGCCAGCGAGATGATGTCCAGCGTGTCGCGGGAGACCACCATGACGGCACAGGACACGGCGAACACCGTTTCGCAGCTTGCCCGCGGTTCCGAGGAGCAGGTGCACGCCATAGTCCAGGCGCAGGGAACGGTCAACGAGATCGTGGATGACATAAGGAGGGCTTCCGAGAGAAGCCAGGAAGCCGAGAAGTTCAGCGCCCAGACCAGGGAGACGGTGGAGAAGGGAGTCATGGCTGCCCGCAAGGCGACCAGCAAGATGCAGCAGATAAAGGAGACCGTCGACAACTCCGCCAAGGCCGTCAGGGAGCTGGGCGAACATTCCGCCCAGATCGGGCTTATCGTCGACGTGATAACCTCCATAGCCGACCAGACCAACCTGCTGGCGCTCAACGCCGCCATCGAGGCGGCGCGCGCGGGAGAGCAGGGGCGGGGATTCGCGGTCGTCGCCGGAGAGGTGCGGACCCTGGCGGAGGGCTCCGCCAAGGCGGCCTCGCAGATCGCCAACCTGGTGAGAGAGATACAGCGCGGCATCGAGCACACCATAGAAGGCATGGAGGGAGGCACGCAGGAGGCGGAGGAGGGGAACCTCGTCGTGGCCGAAGCCCAGGCGATGTTGAGGGAGATCGACGAAGCTTCCCGCAGCATCGCGGAGAGGGTCTCGGCCATCTACGAGGCGACCCAGCAGGCCTCGGAAAAGAGCGGCCGGGTGGTGGATGTCATGAGCTCCATCGCCGGCATATCCCAGGAGTCTGCTGCGTCCACGCAGGAGGTCTCGGCCTCCATACAGGAACAGACCGCGGCCATGCAGGAAGTGACGGCGGCGGCGCAGGAACTGGATGAAATTGCTAATCGTCTGCGCGAGATACAGCGCTTATACAGGATATGATCCCGACACCCGCTTCGTTGTGGGCGGGTAGGAGTTGGGATATATTGAGCTTGGGATGACGGCCTCACGCGGAAGGGGAGGATCATGGCGGACGACACCAGGAGCGCGGATGAGATCCAGCTGGTAGTGTTCAGCCTGGGCCGCGAGGAATTCGCGGTGGAGGTGACCCAGGTACGCGAGATAATGCGCATGGAAGAGATCACGCGCATGCCGAAGAGCCCCGATTTCGTAGAGGGCATCATCAACCTGCGCGGCCAGATAATCGCCGTGGTGGAGCTCGCGAAGCGCCTGAACCTCGAGGCGGGCGAGAGAAGCGGCGACACCCGCATCATCGTGGTGGAGGCGGAGGATATCAAGGTAGGCATGATCGTGGACTCGGTGTCCGAGGTGCTGCGCGTGAGCGCGGACGCGGTAGAGCCGAGCCCGACACTTGCCACCGACGTGGCGGCCGCCTACCTGCGGGGGGTGGTGAAGCAGGACAACAGGCTTATCATCCTGCTCGACCTGACCAAGGTGCTCTCCCTGCAGGAGATGGCGGGGCTCGAGTTCTGACAAGAACGAGAGCCGTGATATAACGTAAGGGACAAGGAAAGGAGGAAAGGATGGCGCCGACCGTGCTGATCGTCGACGACGCCCTCTTCATGCGCATGATGATCAGGGACATCCTGTCCAAGGACGGCTTTGAAGTGGTTGGCGAGGCCGAGAACGGCGTTGAAGCGGTGGAGCGTTTCAAGGAGATGAGGCCGGACCTGGTGACCATGGACATCGTCATGCCGGAAATGGACGGCATCGAGGCGGTCAAGCAGATCATGAAAATAGACCCCGATGCCAAGATCCTGATGTGCAGCGCGATGGGGCAGCAACCCCTTGTGGTAGAGGCTCTGGAGGCCGGCGCGAAGGACTTCATCATCAAGCCCTTTCAGCCGTCGAAAGTAATCGAGGCCGTGGAGAAAGCCCTCAAGGAATGATCTGCTCTCCCCTGTGCGGGGAGGAGGTGAGCCTTTTGCCACAAAGAATCCGGGTACTTATCGTTGACGATTCCGCCCTGGTACGCAAGCTGCTGAGGGACGTCATCACCGGGGATCCCCATATGGAGGTCATCGGCACCGCTTCCAACGGCGTGGAAGCCATCCGCGCCGTGGCCGAACTCGAGCCGGACGTGGTGACCATGGATATAAACATGCCGGAGATGGACGGCATAACCGCCCTGGAGTACATCATGCGCAAGCACCCCCTGCCGGTGGTGATGCTCAGCGCGTTGGCGCAGAAGGGGGCCGCGGCCACCCTCAAGGCGCTCGAATTGGGAGCCGTGGACTTCATAACCAAGCCCTCCCACTACCCCTCCGCCGTAAAGGAATTGCGTGAGGAGGTGCTGCTGAAGATAAGGACAGCGTCCCAGGCCCGTTCCCATATCACGAGGAAACACGCGCGCGGCAGGCCAGGAAAGAAGATAGCCGTCCCGGGGACGATGTCGGCGGGCGAGAAGCTCGTGGTGATCGGCTCCTCGGCCGGCGGGCCGAAGGCCCTGGCGGAGATAATGCCCCGCTTTCCGGTGGACACGCCGGCCGCCATCATCATCGTTCAGCATATGCCCGGCGTCTTCACCCGGTCGTTCGCGGGGAGGCTGAACAGCGTGAGCGCGCTTGCGGTGAAGGAGGCGGAAGAGAACGAAAAGCTGCAGAAAGGCTCCGTCCTGATCGCGCCCGGGGACAAGGACCTCGTGGTGGTCTCGGACGGAGGCGGGGCGGGCCGGATCGAGCTGATGGACTCGCAGCACCGGGTGGGTGCCTCTCCTCATATAGATACGGCCATGGTCACCGCCGCGGAGGTATACGGGGACAAGGCCATCGGCGTGATCATGACCGGGATGGGATCGGACGGCGCGGCCGGCATGGAGAGGATCAAGAAGAGCAAGGGACACACGGTAGCCCAGGACGAGGAAAGCTGCCTGGTCTTCGGCATGCCGAAGGTGGCCATAAAGAGGGGTTGCGTGGATTGGGTCGTTTCCCTGGACTTGATACCGGAAAAGATAATGGAGCTGCTATAAAGACCTCGGGCGGAGCTGCGTGAAAGGGATGCTGCGATATGGACATGGACATATCCCAATACAAGGAGCTCTTCATAAACGAAGCGCAGGAGCACCTGGAGGCGCTCAACCAGTCCATGGTGGACCTGGAGAAGGATCCCGGCAACCCCGACGTGCTGACTGAGATCTTCCGTTCCGCCCATACGCTCAAGGGCATGTCGGCCACCATGGGCTTCGACCAGCTGACGGAGCTGTCCCACGAGATGGAGAACGTCCTGGACGGCCTGCGCAGCGGGGATATCGAGGTAACCACGGATATCGTCGACCTTCTCTTCGGCTGTTTCGATATGCTGGGCGCGATGGTCGCGGACATCGCCGAGGGAAGCGGGAAGATACTCGACACCAGGACCTTGACGGAGGCGTTGAGGGCGGTTTACGTGGGCGAGAAGAGCGTCGCGGCGGGAAGCGAGGCGCAGACCAGGCCCGCCAGGAAAGAAAGGGTGAAGAAGAAATCAAAGAAGGCGCCTGCCGCCCGGGAGAGGCATGCAGCGGAGCCGCCGTCTCGGGAAGAAGCGGGAGAAGAGGAAAAACGAGGATCCGAGGAGGAGACCGGGGCGGAGGGCGGCGAGGGCGCAGCCGCGGTGGATCACGAGGCGGAGGAGGTCGCGGGAGAGCGCGCCATCCGCCTGAGGATAATCCTGGACAAGGACTGTGTCCTGAAGTCCGTGCGGGTTTTCATGATCTTCAAGAAACTCGCCCAGATCGGCCGCGTGGTGAGCTCGCGCCCCTCCATCGAGGATCTGGAGGACGAGAAGTTCGACCGCGCCTTCGAGGTGCTCTTCGCCACGGCGCAGACGACGGAGGCGGTACGCGGTGCGCTCATGACCATCGCCGAGGTACAAGGGGTGGAACTGCTTACGGCCGAGGCTGCCGCGGATATCGTGGTGGAGGAGGAAACGGCCGGCGACCTCATCTATGAAGAGACCGAGAGGCCCGAGGCGGCGGAGGTCAGGCTGGCCGACGATCTCGGTTCGTCGACGGCCCCGGTGCGCACCCAGAGCGTGCGCGTGAATATATCACGCCTGGACAACCTGATGAACCTCATTGGGGAGCTGGTCATCAACCGCACCAGGCTGCAGGAGATCGCGTCCTCCCAGAGCAGCCCCGAGCTCAAGGAAGCACTGGCCCAGACCGCCCGGCTTACCGCGGACCTCCAGGACGAGGTGATGAAGACGCGCATGGTGCCGGTCGAGAACATCTTCAACCGCTTTCCACGCATGGTCAGGGACCTGGCCAAGAGCAGGGGCAAGGAAGTGGATTTCGTGATGGAGGGAAAGGATATAGAGCTGGACCGCACCATCCTTGACGAGATAAGCGATCCCCTCATGCACCTGCTGCGCAACGCGGTGGACCACGGCATCGACGATCCCGATGCGCGGGAGGCAAGGGGCAAGCCCCGGCGGGGAAGCATAAGGCTCGTGGCCAGGCGCGACCGCAACTATGTCTCCGTAGAGGTCTCCGACGACGGGCAGGGCATTGACACCAGGAAGGTATTCGACCTCGCCGCGGAAAAAGGGCTCATGTCACCGGAGGAGAAGAAGGCTTTTGGCGACGAGGACGCCCTCCGCCTCCTGGCCACGCCCGGCTTTTCCACCGCCGAGGAGGTAAGCGGCGTGTCGGGGAGGGGCGTGGGGCTCGACGTGGTGAAGAACAAGGTGGAATCACTCGGCGGCATGCTTGTCATGCAGAGCGTCAGCGGCGAAGGCACCAGTTTCGCATTGAAATTGCCCTTGACCCTGGCCATAATCCAGGCGCTGCTGGTCAAGGTGTCGGGCGAGATATACGCCATCCCCCTGGGCGTGGTGGCGGAGACGGCGGTCATATCCACCCACGAGGTCAAATACGTCTCCAACCAGGAGGTCATCTTTCTCAGGGACGAGACGCTGCCCCTGATGCGCCTGGGCAGGTATCTCGGCCTGCAGGAGGAGAACGGGCAGGGGAGCTTCCCCGTTGTCGTGGTGGAGGTCGCCATGAAGAACGTGGCCATCGCCGTGGATGAGCTGATGGGGCAGCAGGAGATAGTCATTACCAGCCTGGATCGTTATCTGAAAAGGATCCGCGGCTTTGGAGGGGCCACCATCCTGGGAACGGGAGAAGTGGCGCTTATACTGGATATCCCTACTCTGTTATCCTGATAGGGATCCGAATCGGTCTGACCCTCGAAAGGAGGAGCGATGGCAGAGAGGAAAGGGCTCAGTCCGCTGCAGCTCGATGCCCTCAGAGAGGTGGGCAACATCGGTTCTGGAAACGCCGCCGTAGCCCTTTCCACCATGGTGGACAAGAAGGTCCTCCTGAGCGTGCCCCGGGCTTCCCTGGTGCCGCTCGTTAAAGTCTCGGACCTCGTTGGCGGGGCGGAGACACCCGTGGTCGGGATCTACCTGCATATCAGCGGTGACGCATCAGGAAGCATGCTCCTTCTGCTGGCGGAAACCAGCGCCACCGAGCTGGCCCACCTCATGGTGGCGGGGAGCGATGCGGGGGACCTGACCACGGTGGAGCAGTCCGCCCTGCAGGAGACGGGGAGCATCCTGGCGGGGTCATACCTCAACGCGCTGTCGCAGATGACCGGGATACTCCTGCGCCCCTCGGTGCCCGGCTTCGCCATGGACATGGCCGGGGCGATAGTGGACTTCATCCTGGTGGAGATAAGCCAGTCGGACGATTACGTTCTTGTGATAGAGACCGAGTTCGATATACTGGAGCACGTGATCAGAGGGCATCTCATCCTCTTCCCGGATCTGGGGTCGCTGGACCTCATACTCGGGAGATTGGGAGTGAGCGACTGACATCAGGCTAAGCCGGCGTCCGGTTTGTGCGGGGAGCAGATCATATGCAGAACGAACGGGGGTCGTCTATGATGCTCAACGGAGCCGAAGCTCCCGGTAACGGACGCGAGAAAACACGGGGTGAGCTATCGGTGTTCGAGGAGGTCGTGAACGTAGGAGTGGCGGAGTATTTCGTCACCCACGACCCGCACGTATTGGCCAGCTTCGGGCTGGGGAGCTGCGTGGGGGTTGCCCTTTATGACCAAAAGCGCAAGATCGGCGGCCTCGCGCATATAATGTTGCCCGATTCGAGCTCCATGAGCAGGAAGGGCAACCCGGGAAAGTTCGCCGATACCGCCATCGAGGCCATGGTCAGCGAGATGGAGCGGCTGGGCTCGAAGCGGACGGACATCAGAGCCAGGATCGCGGGCGGGGCGTGCATGTTCACCATCCCGGGAGCGGTCAATCCGCGCAACGTCCCCGGTCCATGCCTCGGGATGCAGATAGGTGAGCGCAACGTCGAAGCGGCCAAGGCCGTGCTTAAGGAAATGGGCATTCAGCTGGTAGACGAGGACACGGGCGGAAACCACGGAAGGACGATGCGCTTCGACGTCTCGAGCGGCAGCGTGACCATAAACTCGATCAAACACGGGGTGAGGGAGCTGTGAAAGAGGACGTGAGGAGCGAGGGGATAGAGGTCTCCAGCGAGGCCATCGCGACGCTTGCCGCGCAAGCGGCGAATGAGGTGGAGGGCGCGACGGTCTATGTCGCACGGCCATCGAGCAGCATTACCTCGCGCGTAAAAAGGGAGTTCATGCACAAGGGGATCAAGGTCAGCCGCGAAGAGGATACCTGCCGCCTCGGCGTCTACCTCAAGGTCGATTACGGGACGAACATACCCGCCCTCGCCGAGGAGGTAAGGGCGAAGGTGAAGGAATACGTCGAGGGCCTCACCGAGCTGAAGGTCGAGGACATCGAGATAGTCATCGAGGACATCGAACCTCCTGCATAACCCCATCTTTGCGTCTGCCCGCCCCGGCTCGTTCTTTTCCCCGTAGGGTGGGGTCTGGTCTTGCGTTTTGCGCCGCAGGCGGAGCCGGAGGCGTGAAATGACAAGACCTGACAACAGTCGCCATTACCTCAGACAAGGGTATCGATACATAGCTACCCCCATCGTTTGAGACCACCTTCCCTCCCGGGGCAACGCCGG
Organism: Actinomycetota bacterium; assembly: GCA_028697145.1. Taxonomy (GTDB): domain Bacteria; phylum Actinomycetota; class Geothermincolia; order Geothermincolales; family RBG-13-55-18; genus SURF-21. Next base: position 35,857 of record JAQVFR010000011.1, read on the forward strand.
GAGAACAAGAGCCGCTCGGACACAAGCCATGGGGGTCACGTCTTGCATGTACGCGATAAAACCCCAGTTGCCAACAGGCAACATACCGCGGTATGCAAAAAACAAGACCTGACCCCAGGATTATTCAGGATTATTCGGTTGGGTTGAAGTAGGTAACGACCGACTTCGCAAGGGCGGGGACCAGGACGCCGAGGGCGTCCATCTCGGGGGGAGTTTCCACTATCACGCAGGGCATGCGGGTCTCCCGCAGCAGGGGATGGCTCCTCGCCTCGGGGGAGGGCAGCTCCCTTCCCGCCCGCGACTCTGTCTCGCGGTGTATGAGTTCCGCAAGGCGCCTGCCCCGGGGCGAGGAGTATCCCCTGCTTCCGAAGAAGAACACGCGCAGCCCCGGCTCGGCCGTTTCCCTCAGGCCCAGGACCAGGTCGGCGCCCAGGTCGTTGGCCAGGCGCGCCCGCCTGCTTTCGGACAGGGAGCCGCTGACCCCACCCGTTATCGACGCGGAAAGCCCGAGGGAAAGCAGTTCTACCGACACCAGGCGCAGCATCTCCTCCGCGCCGGCGTCCCCCTCGGCCGCGTCGAGGACCACGCTCTTGCCCTCCAGACCCCTGGGGGTCGCCAGGTCCTGCAGCGCCTCATGCACCTCGGCCACGCTGGTGTCCTTCATGGCGTGCTTCAGTCTCTGCAGGCACGAGATGGTCGAAGAGCCGGCGATGCCGTCCACGGGCAGGGCCATGTTGTGCTGAAAGGCACGGAGCGCAAGATCGGTATCCCGCCCGAAAATGCCGTCCTCCCGGCCCGCGTTGAACCCCAGGCGGTTCAGGTATCGTTGCACTTCGCGCACGTCGTCGCCGCGGAAAGGGGGCACGCGCAGATAGAGAAACCTGTCCCCTAGACGGAAGGAGGCTTCAACCAGCTCCTGCCAGGTGGTCTCGTCGACCTCGCCCTCGGCGCGGAGGCCTCTCTCCTCCTGGAAGGCGCGCACGGCCCGGGCGGTGCTCTCCCCGAAACGGGCCTCCTTCATCTCGGCATCGAAGCCCGGGGGGGTGTAGCCCAGATCGAACAGCTTTTTCTGCACGTCGCTCACGGCGAGGCCGCTGTCACCCGGGCGGATGGTCTGCATCGCTCACTCCCCCCTGCTTATGGGAATGGTGAACTTGAACGACGAGCCGCGTCCGGCCTCGCTCTCCACCCAGATGCGCCCCCCGTGGCCCTCGATGATACCCTTGGAGATCACCAGGCCGAGACCGAGGCCGCCAACGGAACGGGCGGAATCGGTCTCGGCCTGGTAGAACATGGTGAACAACTTCCCCTGCTCCTGCAGGGGGATCCCGGGACCGGTGTCGCGCACCTCTATCTCCACCATGTCCGGGTCCCCCGAACTCCTCGCTACCACCTCTATCGTACCCCCTTCCGGGGTGAACTTTATGGCGTTGCCGATGAGGTTTTCCATGACCTGGTGCACCCTCCAGACGTCGACGCTCACCGGAGGCAGGTTATTCTCCACGGAGAACAACAGTTCCTGCCCGCACTGCGCGGCACGGCCCTTGTACTCGGAGACGGCATTGGTGACCAGGCCGTCCACGGGCGCAGGCCACCTCTCGCCCACCAGGCGTCCTTCCTCCAGGCGCGTCACGTCCAGCAGATCGTTGATGATCTTGGTCATCTGGTCGGCGCGCGCGTTCATTATCTTCACCTTGTCCATCTGGAACTCGGAAAGCTCACCGAGTTCCCCGAACTGGAAGGCGTCGGCATAACCCTTGATGATGGACAGGGGCGTGCGCAGTTCGTGCGAGGCGATGGCGATGAAGTCGGACTTCATCCTATCCAGGACCGAGAGTTCCTCGTAGGCCTTCTCCAGGTCCTGGTGGCTCCGCTCCACCATCTCCTCGAGCCTGCGGCGCTCGCTGAGGTTGTGGGCGATGCCCACGATGCCCGAGAATTTGCCGGCGCGGAAGAGGGGGGCCGAGCTCATCTGCACCGGCAGGGGGATGTCGCCGCGGCACCTGAGCAAGGTCTCGAAGAAGACCTTCTCGCCCCGCTCGTGCCGCTCCAGCATGCGCTCTATTTTCCGGCGCTCCTCGGGCATCACGATATCAATGGCGTTTCTGCGGAAGAGTTCGGCCGAGTCGCTGATGCCCAGCATGTCCAGGAACGCCTGGTTGCAGAAGGTGAACCCGCCCTCGGCGTCCATGGCGTAGAAGCCGTCGTTGAGGCTCTCGATGAGCAGGTTCAGGTAATCGGTGGTCTCGGCCAGGCGTCGCTCCAGCCTCACGTATTCGGTGACGTCCTCGTAGAGGAGCAGAGCCTCCCTCACGTTGCCGGACTCGTCCGTAAGCGGATGGATGCGCACGCGGTGGAAATAGTCGATCCCCGCCACCGTCTGGTGAACGCGCGGCTGTTCAAAGGAACGGCCCTCCACCAGCACGCGCCGGAGTATTCGTTTCCAGTCCGCGCGGAATTCCTTGGGCATTATGTCCAGGGCGGGCGTCCCGATGAGCGCCCCTTCCTCGAGGTTGCAGGTGTCGTGGACCCACTGCATCATCAGCCGGTTACAGCGCGCCAGGCGGAAATTCCGGTCCAGGACGGCGATCTTCACGGGCACTCCCTCGAATACCCCCGCCTCCCGCTCCGATGCCTCGAGCAGGGCCACGTGCTCAGTCGCCTCGAGCGTGATGTCCTTGATCATGACGAGAAAGCGGTTATGCTCGCCCGGTCCCCCCTCGAGCAGGGAGGTCCAGACCTCGCAGAAACCCGTTTTTCCCTTGAGGAAATACTGCTCGCCGCGGCGGTCCAGCGGCCCCCTTCCGCCCCGGACCTCTTTGAGCAGGGGGCTCCAGTTCCCGAAGTAAGGGGGCAGGAAAGCCTCGTCCAGCGGCTTACCCAGGAAGTCCGAGGGCTCGCGCTCCATGCCTGGCACGAGCTTGCACGCGAGAAGGTTTATCTCCAGGATCGCGCCATCCTCGCTCACCAGCAGCGCTGGCGAGGGGAAAGACTCCAGTACGGTGTCGATCCGCAGGCGCGGCTGCGCGGCGGCGCGGGGAGCGCGCGGCCGTGCCAAGGCCGCCGCAAGGGCGAAGGCCGCGGACGCCGCGGCCAGGGCGGCGAAGACGATGGCGGGGATGCGCCAGCCGAAGGCGCTGGCCACGAGGGCGATGCCCGAGAGGACCAGGAGCACCACCAGCGCGATGGAGAGACGGCGCAAGTGCCGCTCAGGCCTCATCCCGCCTCCTTCCCCTGTCGCGGGAGCGCCCCAGCTCCTCCCAGATCCAGCTCCAGTATTTGGCCGTTGCGAAGACGGCCAGGGTGATACCGATGGTGAGCGGCACGGTGGCTACGACCACTTTGAGCAGCAGCCCGGTCTTCAGGGCGGGTTCGGGAATGCCCCAGGCTCTGGTGAGCAGCAGTATCCAGCCAACGGGAAGGGGGAGGACAAAGAAAAGGAGCGACACGTGATAGAGGCGGTAATACGGCGGCAACTCCAGGGCTTCGCCCAGGCGCTTGCCCAGGGACGCGAGTAGCACGAGCAGGACCCCCACCGAAAGGGGGCCGATCACAAAGAGGGCCGAGGCGAGATAGTTCATTTCCCCAACATCAAGCGATAGGACCTGTACACGACGACGAGAAGGAGCACGCCCGCGATCGCCGGCCACACGGCGTACCACATGTAGAAGGCCACGATGGAATCGGCCAGGGAGTAGATGAGGGTACTGGCAACCATGAGGAGAAAGAAGAGCGGCAGCAGAAAAGCATAGGTGCGGCCCTGGAACCTGCGCTCGGCCAGCCGGCATATGCCGTAGAAATAAACCAGGAGCATGGCCGTGGCGGAGGTGTTATATATCCACAGGAACAGGGAAAAAGTCTTCCACCAGTCGTTGGCTGTCAAGTGCCCCCCTTAACCATAGGCTCGCCGGACCCACGCGCTCACTGCCCACCCGAACCTCGTCTGCGCTCGTCCAAGATGCGCCTGACCTCGGTGAGCAGCTCCTGCTTGCTGAAGGGCTTGGTGATATACCCCGCCGCCTTCATCACCGAAAGGCCGATCATCTTGTCTATGTTCTGGGTGCGGGCGGTGATAAAAGCCACCGGCGTGTTCTGGACTTCCGGATCGTTCTTGATGCGGCGCAGGACCTCCCAGCCGTCGATCTTCGGCATCATGATATCAAGGAGGATGAGGTCGGGCTTCTCCTTGAAGGTCTTCTCCAGCGCCTCCTCGCCGGAGAAGGCGGAAATGGTGACGAAGCCGGCGTTGCTCAGAAAGAGCTGTATGAGCTCGACCATCTCGCGGTCGTCGTCAACTACCAGGATCTTCTCGGCCAATCAATCCACCTCCCCTTTCCCGGCGGACCTCGCTTTCTTTCCGAACACCTCCATGAAGGCATCTATCTCCTTGCGGCGCGGCAGGCCGGACAGGACCCCCTCGCGGTCCGCGAAAGGCTCTCCGATCACGATCCCCCGCTCCGTCACCCGGAACTCGCGGATGGACTTGTCGTGCGAGCTGGCGCGCTGCTTGAGGACCAGGATCGCCCGGCTGACGGAGGAGTCCAACTCCACGTAGCGCAGGATGATCACCGCGTCCACGAGGTAGGATATGCCGTATTGCGCGGCGGTCATATCGCCGGTGATGTCTGGGTCCTCCTGGGTCACGAGGGCGGTCAGTCCATGCCTCAGAAGGGCGTTGATGAAGGTGAAGGCCACCTCGCGCAGCCTGACCGGGTCGCGCGCCAGGCGCTCCAGGTGTGATATGGAGTCGATGAAGATGCGCCTGGCCCCGAGCTCCTGCACCATGGTGTCAAGCAGCCCGCCGGGGGTCTGAGCCTGCTCGAAGAATATCTCCGGGGAGGTGAAAAGGATACGCAGCTTGCCTTCGCGCTCCATCTCCTGGAGGTCGAAGCCAAGGGACGCCGCATCCCGCAGCAGCTTCTTGGGGAAATGCTCGAAGGTGACGATCAGCCCGGGCTCCCCCATCTCCACACCGCGGGATATGAATTCCAGCCCGAGGCAGGTCTTGCCGGTACCGGGTGCGCCTACGACCAGGGTGACGGATCCATTGAGCGGACCGCCCTCCATCATCTCGTCGAGATGCTTGTTGCCCGTGGGCGTCCTTTCCACGAGTTCGCTGTCGCTCATGTCACCTCCCGCTCGCCGCGGCCCCACAGCCCGGCATCGCAGCCACCGCTGTCTTTATTATTATACACATAGCCCTCGCACCCCTTGCCGCGAGGTGCGGGACGGTTCATCCTTGTCGGTCGGCCGCGCGTGTTATACTGATTTTTGTGATCGTGCTAAGCGGGGAGCTAGCGGTGCCCTGAACCCGCAATCCGCTACAGCGGGGCCGAATCCCCAACTGAGGCTCTCCGGCCTTGAGTATTGCGCGCAGGAAAGTGGTGTTGAAGGTCGGGTCCTGCGCAACGGGAAATTGTGAATCCCGTCAGGTCCGGAAGGAAGCAGCGGTAAGCAAACCTTCTCGTGTGCCGCAGACTAACCTGCCCGGAGCTAACTACCCGTGTAGCGCTTGGGACCGGAAGTCGAGGAAGGGTGCACGATCACACTAATTTCCATGCATGAGCGGGGCATTCCCCGGCCGTAGGGAAGTGGTGGCCTTGGCCTACGTGTCTCTTTACAGGAAATGGCGACCCCAGACCTTCGAGGAGGTCATCGGGCAGGAGTACGTCACCCGCACCCTGTCCAACTCGCTGCGCAACGGCAGCTTCGCCCACGCCTACCTCTTCTCCGGGCCGAGGGGAACGGGCAAGACCAGCACGGCGCGCATCCTGGCCAAGGCGCTGAACTGCGAGCAGGGTCCCACGCCGAACCCCTGCAACCAGTGCAGGTCTTGCCGGGAGATAACCGAGGGGACCTCGGTCGACGTCATCGAGATAGACGCCGCCTCCACGCGCGGCATCGACAGCATACGCGAACTGAGGGACAGGGTGATCTTCTCGCCTGCCGCGGCCCGCATAAAAGTATACGTCCTGGACGAAGCGCACATGCTGACCAAGGAGGCCTTCAACGCTTTCCTGAAGACGCTGGAGGAGCCGCCGCCGCACGTGGTCTTCGTCCTGGCGACCACCGAGCCCCACAGGATGCCCCCGACCATCCTCTCCCGCTGCCAGCGTTATGATTTCCGCAGCGTGCCGGTGCCGCTTCTGACGGCGCACCTGGCCGGGGTGGCGGAGGCGGAGGGGGTCGACGCAAGCGAAGGGTCCCTGCGCCTGATCGCCAGGAGGGCGCGCGGCTCGGCCCGCGACGCCCTGGTCATATTGGAGCAGGTCATCAGCTATGGGGACGGGGTGGTGGACGAGTCGGGTGTCGCCGGCTTCCTGGGCCTGTCGGAAGACGAGATCCTTGCCGAGCTGGGGGACCACCTCGTGAGCGGGGACGCCGCCGGGGTCATCGCCCTGGTGGAGAAGGCCTACGAGGAGGGAAGGGACCTTGCCCAGTTCGCGAGGGAAGCGCAGGAGCATTTTCGCCGCGTCTTCCTGCTGCAGCATGCCGACCTCTCCCCGGAGGACCTGGAGGTCGACGAGGCTGCTTTCGAGGCCATCAAGCGGCAGGCAGGAGAGCTGCTCCCGGAGCGCACCTTTCACTTCATCACCTCGCTGCGCGAAGCGATAAGGGAGATGCAGACGAGCACCTCGTCCCGCCTGGTGCTGGAGGGGGCGCTTATCGCTATGGCCCGCAGCGAGCTGGATACGTCCACCGAGGCCCTGTCGGCTCGCCTGGGAAAGCTGGAGGGGGAGCTGGAGAGGGCGGCCAGGAAGATGGCGGGCGAGGCGCCTTCCGAGCCGGCGCGCCCGCGGGAGGCAGCGCATGCCAGGGAGGAGAAATCCGCCGCGGCGGGCTCCCGCGCCGAAGCGCGGGTGGAGGTGGCGGGCGGGACTGCACCCGGCCCGGAAGCGGAGGCCCAGCGGGCCCCCGCGCCGGCGGCGGGAGCGGCGCAGCTGGACCTCGCCGCGATAAGGAGGGCGTGGCCGCACGTCAAGGAGAAGGTCAAGGAGAGGAAGGTAACCACCCACGCGTTTTTGCTGGAGGGAAAGCCGCTCGAGTTCGACCGCGGGGAGCTGCTCATCGTCTTTCCCGCCGACCGCTCTTTCCACCAGGGCGAGCTGGACAAAAAGGACCACCGCGAGGTACTGGAGGCGGCCCTGGAGGAAGTCCTGGGGGTGGCGGTCGCGGTAAGGACGGGCCTTGAGGAGGACGAGAAAGACGGCCCCCGCGCGGACGCAGGCGCGAGAAGGGAGCGGCGGGCCAAGCCCTCCAACGCGGAGGAGGCCGGTCCCGTGCCGGCGGCTGAGGAGGCTGTGGCGCCGGAAGACGAGGCGCCGGGAAAAGAAGCCGTGCAGGAACCGGGGCCGCAGGACGAGACGTCGCGGGAACGGCGGGGGAGAGAGGCCGAAAAGGAGATGGCGGAGAAGCACGACGCCGGCAAGATCAAGCTGGTAAAGGATATCTTCGGGGCGGAGATAATCGAGGAGATCAAGCTGGGCGAGTGAGCGGCGTCGTCCAGGCTCATACTCTCGAGTTGCGGAGGTGGACATGAACGGGAACATCCAGAAGATGATGAAGCAGGCCCAGAAGCTTCAGCGCCAGATGATGGAGGCGCAGGAAGCCCTGGCGGATGAGCGCGTGGAGGGGACCTCCGGCGGGGGCATGGTCAGGGTGGTTGCAGATGGCCAGCAGAACGTCGTGGAGATAAAGATCGATCCCGAGGCGGTGGACCCCGAGGACGTGGAGATGCTCGAGGACCTGGTCCTCGCCGCCATAACGGAGGCGCTGAGAAAATCGCGGGACCTGGCCGAAGAGCGCCTGGGGGCTTTCACCAAGGGCATGAAGATCCCCGGGCTCTAGGACGGGAGGCCCCGTTGCTTTACACGCCGCCCATTGCGCGCCTGGTGGAGGAGCTGTCGAAGCTGCCCGGTGTCGGGCAGAAGACCGCGCAGCGCCTCGCCTTCCACCTGCTCAAGATCCCCGGGGAGGAGGCGCGTTCCCTGGCGGATGCCATCATAGAGGCCAGGGAAAGGGTGACCTTCTGCTCCCGCTGTTTCAACTTCGCCCAGGGAGAGCTGTGCGATTACTGCATGGACTCCCGGCGTGACCCCACCCTGGTGTGCGTGGTGGAGAGACCACAGGATATCGTGGCAGTGGAGCGCACCGGGGAGTTCCGCGGGCTCTACCACGTGCTCGGCGGCGCCATATCGCCCATCGACGGTATCGGCCCCGAGGAGCTCAAGATCAGGGAACTGCTGGAACGCGTGCGCAAGGACGGGGTCAGGGAGATCATCGTGGCCACCAACCCGCGCGTGGAGGGCGAGGCCACCGCCATCTACCTCGCCGACCTCCTCAAGCCGCTCGGAGTCAGAGCCACGCGCATCGCCAGCGGCCTCCCCGTGGGAGGCGACCTCGAGTACGCAGACGAGGTTACCCTGGGCCGAGCCTTGAAAGGACGGCTGGACCTGTAGCGCTCAGCAAGCCCCTTGCGCTTGTTACCTCTCTACAAAACGTACCC
>JAQVFR010000011.1:44462-66819 GCA_028697145.1 Actinomycetota bacterium
GCAAGTTTTGAGCTTGTCCAGGCACCGGACACCGTCGCGTCGCCCTCCGGGCGGCACGGTCGCTTTCGCGATACGATCCGCCGGGCGCGTGCGTCCATGCGCGGCTTGACACGGTATGGGCACGAGCGTAAAAGAAGTATAACAACAGCATCGATGCTGCAAGCAAGCTTTATAAGGCGAGAATGAGAGGCGGCGGGAATTGCAGATAATCGTGCAGAAGTTCGGCGGGACTTCCGTGGCCGATACGGAGAGGATCAAGAACGTCGCGCGCAGGGTCTCCGAGACCAGGAAGAAGGGCGACCACGTGGTAGTGGTCATCTCCGCGCTGGGCGACACGACCGATCGCCTGGTGAAACTGGCCAGGGAGATAAGCGACGCGCCGAGGGAGCGGGAGATGGACATGCTGCTGTCCACCGGGGAGCAGATATCGGTAGCGCTCCTCTCCATGGCCATGCACGAACTCGGATACGAGGCCATCTCCTTTACCGGCGCCCAGGTGGGCATCGTCACGGACAGCGCCCACACCAAGGCCAAGATCCTCGATGTCAAGGTGGGCCGCATCCTTGAGGAGCTGGAAAAAGGGAGCGTGGTCATCGTCGCCGGCTTCCAGGGCATATCCCTGGACGACCAGATAACTACCCTGGGCAGGGGAGGGTCGGACACCACGGCGGTGGCCCTGGCGGCAGCCCTGGGGGCGGACGCATGCGAGATATATACCGACGTGGAAGGCGTCTTTACCGCCGATCCGCGGCTCGTGGCGGAGGCGCGCAAACTGGCGCACGTCTCCTACGAGGAGATGCTGGAGATGGCGGCGACGGGAGCCAGGGTGCTGCAGTTGCGCAGCGTGGAATTCGCGAGGAATTACGGGGTGGTGATACACGTGAGGTCCAGTTTTTCACAGGAGGAGGGGACGTGGATCTCCGAGGGCGACGAGCGCATGGAGAAGGCGATCATAAGCGGCGTCACCCACGAGACGGAGGAGGCCAAGGTAACGGTTTTCGAGGTGCCGGACCGGCCGGGGGTAGCCGCCAGGCTGTTCCAGGCACTGGCCGAGGAGAACATTAACGTGGATATGATCATCCAAAACGTCAGCGAGCACCAGAGAACGGACATATCGTTCACCGTCGGCCAGCACGACCTGGGCAAGGCCGCGAGGATAAGCGAGGATGTAGCGCGGAAGCTCGGGGCCGGCGGGGTGGCCGTGGACGAGAGCATCGCCAAGGTAAGCCTGGTCGGGGCGGGCATGCGCACCCACCCCGGGGTGGCGGCGGACATGTTCAGCGCTCTGGCGGAAAACGACATCAACATCGAGATGATCAGCACGTCGACCATCAAGATAAGCTGCGTCATCCCGGCCGAGGACGTGCAGAAGGCGGTAAGGGCCATCCACAAGAAGTTCGGCCTGGATAAGGGCGTCGTGATGAGATCGTAGCGGAGGAAGCGAGGCGGGGATGTCCAGAGAGTACAGAGTGGCGGTCGTCGGGGCTACCGGGATGGTCGGCAACGCCATGCGCGAGATCCTGGAGGAGAGGGATTTCCCCGTGGCCGAACTCAGGCTGCTCGCCTCGGAACGCTCGCGCGGGAAAATGCTTCCTTTCCGGGGAGAGGAGGTGGAGGTCCAGGTCCTGGACAAGGACTCCTTCCTCGGCATAGACCTCGCCCTCTTCTCGGCGGGAGCGACCGTATCGAAGCGATTCTCTCCCGTCGCGGCCGCGGCGGGCGCAGTGGTGGTCGACAACAGCAGCGCTTTCCGCATGGACGACGGCGTGCCCCTGGTGGTGCCAGAGGTGAACCCGCGGAACGCCTTCGATCACGACGGCATCATCGCCAATCCCAACTGCTCCACCATCCAGATGGTCGTCGTGCTCAAGCCGCTGCACGAGCGTTCCGCCATGCGCCGGGTGGTGGTCTCCACCTACCAGTCCGTTTCCGGCACCGGCAAGAACGCGGTGGAGGAGCTCGAGGTGCAGACCGGGGAGGTCATGCGGGGCGGGGAGCCCGCTCCTTCCGTCTACCCCCACCCCATCGCCTTCAACTGCCTGCCGCACATAGACGTGTTCCTGCCCGGCGGGTACACCAGGGAGGAGTTGAAGATGGTGGACGAGACCAGGAAGATCATGGGCCTGCCCGACCTGCCCTTATCCGCCACCTGCGTGCGCGTGCCGGTCTTCGTGGGCCATTCCGAGTCCGTGAACGTCGAGTTCGAGAAGGCCATCACGCCGGACGAGGCGAGGCGAATCCTCTCCGCCGCCCCCGGAGTGGAGGTGGTGGACGACCCAGAGAACAACCTCTACCCGCTGGCTCTTGACGCCTCCGGCAAGGACCCGTGTTACGTGGGAAGGATACGCGAGGACCTCTCCTGCCCCCGCGCGCTGAACATGTGGATCGTCGGGGACAACCTGCGCAAAGGAGCCGCGCTCAACGCCGTGCAGATCGCGGAACTCATAACGGGGATCTAAATGCCGGCGGATGGGGACGGCGCCGTGGGAGGAGGGGGGCTCCCATGCTGCCGCTGGCACAAAACCCGCAAGGCCACGGCCATGTGCGTCTCGTGCGCCAGCCCGGTGTGTGTTGAATGTGACCGCTTCACAGGCTACCGCCATTACTGCCCAGAGTGCGCGGCACGCCTGCCCGCCGCGTATCCGTACCCGCCCCCCCCGCCCCCGCCCGTTCCACCGCCGGAGCCGGCGGGCGAACGGGAGAGGAGATGGTGGAGGGCGGACTGGAGCCTGCTGGAGGTCTTCGTCGCCTGGCTGGTGATCTTCGGCCTCTATAACGTGGTGGGGGTCATCCTCTATGTCTTCACGGAAGACTCCCTGTTCTACAATTATCTCGCCTACGCCCTCGTCTTCTGCCCGCTCATCGCCGTCTGCGTCTGGTTCATCGCGCGCCGCCACGGCCGCGGGCGCAAGGAGCTGGGGCTGCGCTGGGGCAGCATGCCGAGGACCATGGGCTTCGGGGCGCTGGGCGCCGTGGCCGGCCTGTGCGTGAGCTACGGCGCCTTCTTCATCATCTACCTCATCTTCTACCTTATCGCCGGGCGCGGCCCGGTATCCGCGGAGTCGGAGCAGCTCCAGGACCTGAGCGGCGGCTACCTGGCCCTGGTCATCGTCGTGGTCGTGGTGCTGGCCCCCCTCTTCGAGGAGCTGTTCTTCCGCGGCCTTTTCTATCCCGCTCTCCGCCGTCGCCTCGCCCCGGCCTCCGCCGTCGTCCTCAACGGCGTGATCTTCGGCATCATACACTTCCAGCCCCTGTTCATAATCTCCCTGATCCTGGTGGGCGTCGTTCTGGCCTACCTGTATGAGAAGACGGATTCCCTGGGCGCTCCCATTATCGCCCATGCCCTGTATAACCTGGCGGTGACCATGATAAGCCTGTTCGCGGGATGGTGACCGTGCCGATAATGATCTTGTGATCGCCGATGTAGAGAGACGGGAAGGAATGCAGCGGCCTTATTGCGAGACGCATCCGCAGATCCCGGCGATAGCCCGATGCTCTGTATGCGGCAGATACCTGTGCCCTGAGTGCGTGGTGGAGATCGCCGGCCGCGCCGGCTGCGCCGGTTGCGCCCGGGCCGAGCGGGAACGCCGCCGGCGCGAGGCGGCGGAGAGGGAGGCGGCCCCCCCTGCTCCCGCCGCGGCGCCTGGCCCGACGCAGGGACCGCCCCCGCCCACCCAGGCGCCCCCGCGGGGGGGACCGGTGGGGGCGCACGTGGTGGCCACATGCGCATACCACCCCGGCGTGAGGGCGGTTACCAGGTGCAGCGCCTGCGGCGCCCTCGTCTGTTCCGGGTGCCAGAGGACGGTGGGGAAGAAGCGCCTGTGCGAGGCGTGTTTCAACGCGTCGTACGTGCCGGGACGCGGTGACCAGGGGCGAGGGGACCCCGCTTCCTGGTCGCGCGAGGTACCCGCGCGGGCGGCCGTGCCCTGGAAGCTGTGGCCCGCGCTGGCCTTTCTGCCCCTGCCCTTCATCCTCAACGGCTTGATGACGTACATGATGCGCCAGGGCGACGAGATATCGGTGGGAGCGGCCCAGCTCCTGGTCTCGCTCCTGCTATATTCCTCCACCCTCGCCTTCGCCTTCATCGCCGTTTCGCGCTACGGAAACGCCCTCGCGGAGCTGGGGGTACACGCCGGCAACCTTCCCTCCAGCCTCGGCCTCGGGTTTATCGGGGGCTCCCTCGCCTTCTGGCTGGCCGTGGCAAGCGGCCTGATATCAAGGGGCATGTTCGGCGGGCTGGCCGAGGTGGAGAAATGGCTGCAGGGCTTCTTCGACGTCAACGTGAAGGACGTGACCGGCGTGGACATGTTCATAGCCGGCATCATCATCATCGTAGCCGCGCCCATCTGCGAGGAGCTGTTCTTCCGCGGCTATCTCTACCCCGCCATGCGCGGGCGTCTCGGGCTGTGGGGGGCGGTCTTCCTCAACGGCTTTCTCTTCTCCGTCGTCCACTTCAGCGTCTTCGGGCTCATCGGCAGGACCCTGGCCGGGGTCATCTTCTGCCTTCTCTACGAATACAACGACAACCTCTGGTCCCCCATAACCGCGCACGCCCTCAACAACTTCGTCGCCTTCTTCCTCCCCCTGGTCGCCATCTGGAGCTCGTGAATGTCCGCGCCCCCGGGGAACGCGCGAAAAGGATATTCTGATGTTTTTGGGAAACCATTGTTAATAGGAGTGGTTGTTGAAGACGGCCGTGCAGCCCGCGCGCACCGTTAACAACCCCAGCGGTCGCGTATATCATAGACGGGTGGACGGATCGACCAAAGCGGGAGGTTTTAACGGCGATGGATTGCCCTAATTGCGGAATCGAGAACAAGCAGGACGCCGTCTTCTGCATGTCGTGCGGCACGCCTCTTCCCGGCGCTCCCTTCTCGCAGTTGAAAAAGGAGGAGCACCCCAGGCGTCCGCCCGATGCGACGGCGGCACCTCCCGCCGCCCCGCCGCCGCAGGTCCCGGCCCCCGAGCCCGCGACCATGCCTGCGCAGACGCCGCCCGCCCCCGCGGCACCGCGGCAGGAGACGCCGCCCGCCCCCGCACCACCTGCGGAGACGAGGTCCGTGGTGGAGGAGATCCTGGCGGCGCCCGGTACTCAAGCCGCCCCGCCGCCGCAGGTCCCGGCCCCCGAGCCCGCGACCATGCCTGCGCAGACGCCGCCCGCCCCCGCGGCACCGCGGCAGGAGGCTGCGAAGCCCGCGTACTATGTCCCTCCCGAGGCCGATTACGTCGAGGCAGCGTCTGGCGCGAGGCCCGTTCCCGAGGAGAAGGTGTCCGCCGCCGAAGAACCGGTACCGGCCGCGCCCAGGAGCCTGGACAGCACCCAGACCATAGCGCCCATAGCCGCGGCGGGGAGGGTGGCGGGCCGGGAGAGAAGGGCGGTCTGTCCGGAGTGTTACGCGCCCAATCCGGAGGGCAACAGCTACTGCCAGGAATGCGGCAACGCCCTTCCCGTCACTAGCGGACGTCCGGCAGCGGCCGCGCGCCCCGCGCCGGCACAGGCGGCGCCCCAGAAGACAACGGTCATGCCGCCGGCTGACCAGGCGGGCACGGCCGCGCGCCCGGCCTATTCAAGCGAGATGACCCTCGCGAGAGCGGCGCGGGGAGACAAGGCCTTCGGCGCCGCCGATATCCTTGCCCTGCTGGCGCTCGGCGCGGGAGCTGTAGCCGTCGCCTTTTCATTCGTGATTGACTCGTTCACCTGGAAAAAAGGCCTTGATATATCGATGTTCTCCCACCAGGGAGCTTACACCGCGGGCAGGACCGATCTTCTCGGGGGCCCCGGCATCCTTCCCTACGAGGGAGTGGAGTTTTTCACCGTCGGGCTGGTCGTGGCCGTTGCCCTGGGGCTCGCCCTGGTCTTCCTTGCCGTGAGGACGGGGAGAGGCCCCATGTTCATGCTTTCCGGCTGCGCGCTCCTGCTGCCGGCAGCTTACATATTCTTTCAGGCAGTTCTTCCGCTGCGGCAGATGGGGATAGAAGTGGACCCCGCGGTGGGGCTGGGAGGCATGTTCTTCGGCAACGAGACGAACGCGGGGATGGGCCTCTCCTTCTGGCTGACGACCGCGGCGGGAGCCTTGCTCGTGTTGGCGGGCTTCATCGCCCCCCCGCGGGGGTGGGGCAGGCTGCTCACCTTCGCGCTGTTCTTAGCCGCCGTCCTGGGGATCTCGTTCTTCTGCGCGGCGAGCTTCAACTGGAACCTCTTCATCAGCGAGGCCGCCGCAGTATCGCCGGGAGCCGGCCGGCTCACCGCCGGGACCATCGCGTTGCTGCTCCCCCCCCTGCTCTGAGCGGCGCCGGTCTTCCCGGTGGAGGAAGGGCCTCCAGGCGGCCCACCGCTTCCCATCGCGCGCGCGGAAGGGGGCGCGGGGCACCATGGCCGCGCGTCCACCCTGCCTCGCGGGCGCCCGACGGCCGCATTGACGCTCTATGGTGGCGGATATATATTTAGTTGCACGGCTCGGATGTCGGGCAGCGTAAAAACCCTAGAAAACATGGATGTGAGCGCGATGAGCGGAACCGGAAGGGTGACGGCTTTTCTCTCCATGGTCATCATGGCCGCCCTCTGCGCTGGATGTTTCGGCGGCTCGGTGGAGGGAGTGCGCGTGGCCGAGGTCGCCAGGGGAGACGTGAGCGCCAAGGTGTCGGCGGTAGGCACCCTGGAGGCCGCGCAACCGACGGACGTCAAACCGCTCGTGGGAGGCACCATCGCCGCGCTCCCGGTGAAGGAGGGGGACTACGTCAACGCCGGCGACGTCCTCGCCACCCTCGACGAAAAGGAGCTCCAGGCCCAGGCGGCGCAGGCCGAGGCCGATTATCTCACCAACGCCTCCATAGGCGATCTCCTCGAAGGCCAGTGGGCGAACACAACCTCGCTCTACAAGGGGATGGAATACGCCTCCCAGCTGTTCGTGGAGATGCAGGGACAGATCGATCAACTGGTCCTCGACTTCTTCGACCTGATGCCGGTCCTCATGCCCCTCTTCCCCCCCGAGAAACAGGAGTACCTCAAGTCCCTCCTGGCGGAGGAGAGGGCGGAGTATATACATGCGGCGGCGTCGCGACCCGGTCTACCGAGCATACCCTACTCCGGGTACCCGTCGAGCGCGGCCGCCGCGGACGCCGCCCGCATGGAGGCCGCCAGCTACGATTACCAGCGCGTGCTGGAGGGGGCCGGAAACCCCGACATAACGGCGCCCGTATCGGGTTACGTTATCTTCGCTGAGCCGTCGGGCATCATGACTACGGACCTCATCTCGGAGATGCTGGGGGGTCTCGGCTCGCTCACCTCGAGCATGTCGGCCCTGAGCGGGCTGTTGGGAGCCGACCTGAGCGGCCTGCTGGGCGGGGGCGGCGGCGCCGCGGAGGAGCTCGAGGTGGGGTCCAGGCTCAAAGCCGGCCAGACGGCCTTCCAGATAGTCGACCTCCAGGACATGCGGGTGATGGCCCAGGTGGAGGAGACGGACGTACCCGTCGTGCAGGAGGGGCAGCACGTGGAGATATTCCTCGATGCCTATCCGGACATCACCTTCACCGGCAAGGTGGCGCAGGTGGGGGTGAAGTCTCAGGCAGGTTCGGCGGGGACCACGGTCTTCCCGGTGGTGGTGCAGATGGACCGCACGGACATCCCCCTGCGGCTGGGCTACAACGCCACCGTGGACATCCAGGTGCTGAGCAGAAAGGACGTGATCGCCGTCCCCATCACCGCCGTCCTCGAGGAGGAAGGGGCGGAATATATATTCGTGGTCGAGGAGGGAAAGGCGTACCGCCGGGAGATTGAGACGGGAGACAGGACGGAGGAGTGGGCCCAGGTGGTTTCGGGCCTCGACGAGGGTGAGCGCATCGTCGTCGAGGGCGCCGGCAAGGTGAAGGAAGGCCAGAAGGTAGAGTAAAGGCCCCGCGCCGCGTCCGCGCGTATGCGGCCCCCGTCGGATTCCGGTCAAGGCGTTCCCTCGCGGAGGAAAAAGGCCACGCGCACCCCCCGCCATAACCCACGGATAAACGGCCGCAAGGCATGACGCGTGCCGCCGCCGGGCAGCCCGCTTCCGTGACCCCGCGGAGAGCGCCATCCCCACCGCTGTCCGCGCCGCTATGTCTTCGCGAAAAGCTAGAATCGAATGAGACCGCCGCCTTGCGGGGGCGCCGCGGTAACGGCCGGCGGAGACGGGAGAGGACGGCATGCCGGAGCAGAGGTTCGAGGAGATACTGGAGGAGATATCGGCCGGCTGGGGCGAGGGCGGGCGCATGACCCACCTGGAGGTCATCCCGGCCCGTGAGGCGCACTACGTGGACCTGCCGCAGCGCCTGCACCCCCGCCTGCGCGAGGCGCTGCAGCGGCTGGGGGCGAGCAGGCTCTACCCACATCAGGCGAGGGCGCTGGAGCTGGTTGAAAAGGGGCGCAACGTGATCATAGCCACCGGCACCGCCAGCGGGAAGAGCCTGTGCTATCACCTGCCGGTCTACGAGGAGATCTTAGAGAGGCCCTCCTCGCGCGCCCTATACCTCTTTCCCACCAAGGCGCTGGCGCAGGACCAGCTGCGCAGCCTCAAGGAGCTGCAGGGGGGCGAGGTGCGGTCCGCCACCTACGACGGGGATACCCCCTCGGACCTCCGGGGCTGGATAAGGCGCGAGGCCCAGATCGTGCTCTCCAACCCGGACATGCTGCACTTCGGCATCCTTCCCAACCACCGCCTGTGGAGCGGGTTCTTCAGCCACCTGCGTTACGTGGTGGTGGACGAGGCCCACGTCGCGCGCGGGATCTTCGGCTCACACGTGGCCCAGGTGCTGAGGCGGCTGCGGCGTATCGCGGCGCTGTACGGCTCGCACCCCCGCTTCTTCTTCACCAGCGCCACCATCGCCAATCCCGCCGAACACGCCGGGAGGCTGGCGGGCCTGGAGGTGGACGCGGTGGAGGACGACTACTCGCCGCGGGGCAGGAAGGTGTTCGCCCTGTGGAACCCGCCGGACATCCTGAGCATGGAGGGGGGCGAGATACACCGTTCCTCCAACCTGGAGACGGCCGAGCTGCTGGCGCGCCTCATGCGCCTGGGGGTGCGCACTATCGCCTTCGCACGCTCCCGCAAGGCGGCGGAGCTCACCTACGGTTACGTGCTGCGCATCCTGGGCGCGGACGAGAGGGAACTGGCGGGGCGGCTGGCATCCTACCGCGGGGGGTACCTCCCGAGCCAGCGCAGGGAGATTGAGAGGCGCCTCATGGGCGGGGAACTGCTGGCGGTGTCCACCACCAACGCCCTGGAACTGGGGGTGGACATCGGCGAGCTGAAGGCCTGCATCATGAATGGCTACCCCGGCACAATCGCCAGCACCTGGCAGCAGGCGGGAAGGGCGGGGCGCAGGCAAGGGGAGTCGCTGGCGCTGCTGGTGGGAGCGGACGACCCCCTTGACCAGTACCTCATGCGCCACCCCGACTCCCTGTTCGGGGCCCCGTGCGAGGAGGCGGTGATCGACCTGGAGAACCGCCGCATCCTCGGGGCGCACCTGGCCTGCGCGGCCCGCGAGCTGCCCCTGCGGGACGGGGACGAGGAATACTTCGGGACCGGCATGTGGCGCGTCGTGGAGGAGCTGAAGGAGGAGGGCGCGCTGGGGAAAAAGGGCAAGATATGGTACTACGCCAGGATGGACTCGCCCGCCCAGGAGCTGAACCTGCGTTCTGCCTCGGGCTCGCTCATCAGCATCGTGGAGTCAGACAGCGGCAGCCTGCTGGGGACGGTGGAGGAGGCCACGTGCTTCTTCCACGTCCACCCCGGCGCCGTGTACCTCCACCAGGGGGAATCGTACCTGGTGGAGGAGCTGGACCTGGAGCGCATGGTAGCCCTGGTGCGGGACGAGGACCTCGACTTCTACACCAACCCCATGGACAACACCGACGTCAGCGTGCTCGCGGAGGAGATGCGGCGCGGCGCGCCGGAGGAAGCCTGCTCGCTGCATTACGGTGAGGTGGAGGTCTCCACCAAGGTCTATGCTTACCAGAGGAGGCGCCTGCTCACCCACGAGATCCTGGAGACGTTGGGCCTCGACCTGCCCACCCAGGTGCTCGCCACGCGCGCCCTGTGGTACACGCTGCCCGCGGGCCGGCTGGCGTCCCTGGGCATGGACGAGTACACCTTGGCGGGCGGGCTGCACGCCCTGGAGCACGCAGCCATCGCCATACTCCCCCTCTTCGCCATGTGCGACCGCTGGGACATCGGGGGCATGTCAACCGCCTTCCACCCGGACACCGGAAGCGCCGCCGTCTTCATCTACGACGCCTATCCGGGCGGGGTGGGCATCGCCGCCCGCGGCTACGAGGCCGCCGCGCAGCACCTGGCGGCGGCGCGCGAGATGGTGCGGAGCTGCCCCTGCCTGGAGGGGTGCCCTTCCTGCATCCACTCCCCCAAGTGCGGCAACGGCAACGAGCCCCTGAACAAGCAGGCCGCCATAAGGCTCTTCGCCCTGCTGGAGGAGGACTTCCCCAAGGCCTGAAGGATTCGGCCGGCGCTATATTACCCACTGGTAATACCCATGGAGTTGACAGTAAACTTTACGCAGTCCCGTATGCCGGTATGAAGGGGGAGTGCGACTACATCAACTTCCTGCGCTTCCGGCCCGCGGGGAGCGGCGGCGACCCCGCAGACGCCGACGACCCCGACTACCAGGATGTGGAAGGCACGCTCACCTACACCACGGCGGAGGACGAGGTCTCGGACATACAGGACGTAGCCCGCTTCATTTACTACGGGCCTACTAACGCCCTGGAGTGGTATTTCGCCCTGCGCGTCAACCTGGACATGGAGGTCGCGGCCGCCCCCTTCGGGCCCGAGTGCGGCCTGCCCTACCTGCACGGGGAAGCGGCTGCATCCCTGCCGAGCGTCACCTTCGTGGCTGAGGATGGTCCGTTCGTCCCGGAGGACGCAACCGCGGTGCTCGCGGGCTACAACCACCTGGACGTCTGCGTGGCCGCGGCCGACCGTCCCTCGCGGCGGGAGAACGAGGTCATCCGCCCCACCATAGAGTTCATCCTGGCGAACCTGGGGGACTAGCGTCCACCCCGGGATCGACCCCGGCCCGTGGCATTACTTACGGCACCCCCGGGGTCACTCGCCCGTCTGCGCGGCGGCGACATCTGTTAGAGTAGTAGCCATGGAGTTCACGTGGGGATTCGGCAGAGGAGAGCAGCGCTTCGAGGTGCCCGACGGCCTCTACCTGGGCACGGTGGAGGGGGTAGCGGTCGAGCCCCTGCCCGACCTGGAGGAGGCCCTGGAGAAGGCGCTCGCCGACCCCATAGCGTCACCGCCCCTGGCGGAACTGGTGCGGCCCGGCGACAAGGTGGCCTTAGCCTGCCCGGACGCCCACCGCTTGTGGGTGCAGTCGCGCCGCTGGCTGCCCATGCTGCTGCGCGCCCTCAACCGTGCGGGTATCCCCGACCGCGACCTCACCGTCATCGTCGCCAACGGCACCCACGGCACGCCTTCTTATGAACAGATGCTTGCGATAACGGGCGAGAGCTTGCCACCGCGCGTCCGCGTGGTCAGCCACGACGCGCGCGACCCCTCAATGCTGCGTTACCTGGGGAAGACCCCCTCCGGCACCCCGGTATGGGTGAACCGACACGCCGTAGAGGCTGACCACGTCATCCTCACCGGGGCGGTGGTGCCCCACGCCTTCGCCGGTTTCGGCGGAGGGCGCAAGGCGGTACTCCCCGGCATGTCCGGGCTGGCGACCATCCTGGCCAACCACGAGCGGGTCCTGAGCGAGACGCCCGGAGGGGGCACGCACCCCATGGCCCGACCGGGCGTGCTCGCGGGCAACCCGGTGCACGAGGACATGCTGGATGCGGCGCGCATGCTCGGCCCGCGCTTCATCGTCAACTTCGCCCTCGGTGAGGACGGCTCTTTCCTGGGAGTCTTCGCGGGGGACCTGGCCGAGGCCCACGCGAGGGGATGCGAATTCGTATCCGAAGCCTTTCGCGTGGAGATACCCGCCAGGGGCGACGTGGTGGTGGCTTCGCGCGGGGGGTATCCCATGGACCATACCTTCTACCAGGCCTTCCAGTCCAACGCCAACGCCCGCGCCGCTATGCGCGAAGATGGCGAGGGCGTCCTCATCATGGTCGGTGAATGCTCGGACGGGCTTGGCCCCTACGAGTTCAACCGCTGGTTCGAAGTGGGGGGAGCGGAGGAGATCGAGGCCGAGCTGCGGCGCGATTTCACCGTCGCCGGCTTCGTGGTGTTCCGCGCCGCCCTGCTCCACCGGCAGGCGAAAAAGGTGATGCTTGTCTCCCGGCTTGACCCGGAGGTGGTGAGCCGCATCGGCATCATCCCCCATGCGAGCATCGAGGAAGCGCTGCGTGAAGCCGTGGATACCATCCCCGGGGGGAAGGTGCTGCTCATGCCCCACGCCTCGCAGACCATTCCCTATTGCGCGTGCTGAGGAGGAGTACCGGCTAGCGCCCCGTCCCCATCACGGTCTCCACCGCCGCCGCGGGGCTTTCGGCGCGGATTATCTTGTCGTCGGACGTCCCCTTGCTCGAGATCTCCCAACTGGAGAGGGCCACTACCTTCTTGCCCATCTTGAGGGCCATGGCGATCTCGGACAGGGTGCCGTATTCCCCGCCCACCGCCACCACGGCGTCCGCGGTGCGCACGATGATGGCGTTGCGTGCCTGCCCCATGTCCGTGGCGATGACGTAGTCGACGTAGGGATTGGCGTCTCCGCGGAAGGGGCCGGGCAGGACACCGATGGTCACGCCGCCCTCCTCCCTGGCACCGCGGCATGCCGCCTCCATCACCCCGCCGAGCCCGCCGCAGACGATGACAGCGCCCTTCTTCGCCAGCAGTCCGCCAAGCTCGTAGGCCATGCGTTCCTCTTCCTCGCTGCAGATCTGGCCACCTATGACTCCGATGTACATGCGGCGATTACCTCCTGTAACCTATTGCTGCTCTCCTTTTTCCTCCGCCGCCAGGAAGGACCGCGCCGCCTCCTCCGCCGCGGCGTAGACCTCCTTGAGGGGTACGCCGGAAGCGGCGGCGGCCTTACGGCAGTCCTCGTACTCCGGGGCGATGTTCACCGGTTTGCCCTGTTGCCGGGCCAGCTTGACGCGCAGGCGCCCAAAGGGTGTTTCCACCTCGATGATCTCGCGGTCCAGGTATTCCTTGTCCACCTCGGAGATACGCATGCCAAGTGTCTTGGTCTCGGCGAAGAGCACTTCCTTTATGTCCTCCTCCCGCGCCGGCGGGACCAGCACGTTGAGGGTGACGGCGGGACGGTTCTTCTTCATCTGGATGGGATAGAGCCATACGTCTTCCGCCCCCGCCTCGAACAGCTTCTCCGTCACGTAGGGATAAAGCTCCGGGTTCATGTCGTCGATGTTGGCCGCGAACACCAGCCGCCTCTCCCGGGCGCGGCCGCGCACAGCGCCCTCGCGCTCGCCCAGGAAAGCGCGCAGCAGGTTGGGTATCTCCAGTTCGCGGTCGCCCGCGCCGTATCCCACCGCCTGTATGCGCATGGGCGGCAGCAGGCAGAAGTCGGCGGCGAGGGCCGCCGCGATGGCCGCCCCGGTGGGCGTCACGAGTTCGGTGGGGATGCCGCTGGAATAAACCGGGACGTCCTTGAGGATCTCCACCACCGCTGGCGCGGGTATGGGAAGGATGCCGTGGTGGGTCTTTATCATACCCGTGCCCATGGGGAGGGGCGAGCAGAGAAGCTCCTCGACCCCCAGGTGTTCCAGTCCCGCCGCCGTGCCCACTACGTCCACCAGGGTGTCGGCACTGCCCAGCTCGTGGAAGTGGACCTGGTCTATGCTGCGCGAATGGATGCGGCTCTCGGCCTTGGCGATGAGGGCGAAGATGCGCTGGCTCTTCTCCTTCACGGCATGGGAGAGCGGGCTTTCCTCGATGAGGCTCTTGATGTGGGCGTAGGTCCTCACCACCCCGCGCTCCGCCGCCCTCACCTGCACCTTGGCGGCGCCGATGCTCTTGCGCTCGGTCCTGCTCGCGGTTATCTCCACCTCGCCCAGGCCGAGCCTGGAAGCGACCGATCGGTAGGTCTCGAGGGGTACCCCAAGGTCGAGGAGCGCGCCGAGCACCATGTCGCCGCTGATGCCCGCGAAGGCGTCAAGGTACAGGGTATTCATCTTTTCCCGGCACTCCGTTCCATCCGTAACGATTCCCTAACCGTCAGCATCGTCAGCGCGGCCCCCCCCCTTCGAGCAGGATGCGGCAGCGCCTGTTCTCTCGGTCCTCGTCCATGCTGCCGCTGCGGAATCCCTCCAGGTCCAACTTTACACGCCGCAAGCCGAGTTCGCCCAACTTTTTTACCAGCGCATAACGGCCACCCTCGTCGTCAAGCAGCGCCATCTCCTCCGTCCCAACCTCGATGCGGGCCTCGCCCGGGGCATCGAGCCTCACCCTGAACTCGCGCATGCCGGCGGCCTCCAGCTCCGCCTCGGCCGCATCCACCGCGGCGATGAGCTCGCGCTGCAGGGACATGCCGTAGGGGAAGCGGGTGGCGAGGCAGGGGCGGGAGGGGGCGTCCCAGTTGGGGATGCCCAGCCCCCTGGCCGCCGCACGTACGTCGGCCTTGGTCATCCCGGCCTCCTCGAGGGGGCTCAAGGCGCCCGCCTCCGCCGCGGCGCGTCGCCCGGGTCTGTGCGCCTTCGCGTCGTCCAGGTTGGCGCCCTCGAGCAAGACCACCAGCCCCTCCCTGTCCGCCATGTCCCGCAAGAGGCCCAGGCGGAAACCCTTGCAGGCATAACAGCGGTCCGGGGGGTTGCGGTCGAAGCCCGGCAGGGCCAGCTCGTCCGCCTGCACCACCTCGAGGGGCAGCCCCAGGGAAGAGGCGATGCGGCGGGCCCGCTCCAGTTCCCGCGGCGGCAGCAGGGGGGAGTCCACGATCACCGCCTTCATGCGTTCCTCGAGCACCTCGCGGGCGACGAAGGCAAGCAGGGTGGAATCTACTCCGCCCGAATACGCCACCAGGGCTGACGGCAAGGACGCGAGGATTTCCCTGAGCCGCTGCAGTTTGCCCGTCACGGATTCATCCATTCCCATACCTCGATCAGCTACGAGTATATCATGAGGACAGCCCCCATCATCCGCCATGATAATATCGATGTGCGCGTTCAGGGAATGACTCCACTGCATGCTCCGATTCCCGGCGCGGACGCGGCCTGTAACATGCTTGCTCGCGTACGGAATGACTAACGATGGGGGATGACCCCATCTCCGTTGAGTATGATATTCTTTGATGGAAAGGAGAGTCCACTGAAGAGATGAACGTCATCAAGGACAACGCGGGCATACTCATCATCCTCCTGTTCCTGGCGGATATATTGCTCGTCGCCGGGATCTTCGTCCTCTTCCGCCAACTCTCCCTCATGCGCCGCAGCGTCATGATCCTCAAGCGAGGGGTGGAGGGTACGAGCCTGGTGGACAAGGTAGCGTCCCAAGCCCTGCAGGTAGAGGAGTTGTACCGCCTTCTGGACGAGCAAGCCAGGCAGAAGGACTATCTCACCGATGTCCTCGCGGGCACCATCCAGCGCGTCGCGGTGGTGCGCTACGACGCCTTCGACGACATGGGCGGTAAGCTGAGCTATTCCGCAACCATGCTGGACGAGAACGGAGACGGCGTCATCTTCACGTCCATCTACGGTCGCAACGAGAACCGTACCTATGCCAAGGCGGTGCGCGCCGGGACAGCCTCCCACGTGCTCTCGCAGGAGGAGAACGAGTCGCTGCAAAGGGCTTTGAACGCGAAGCCCCCTCTCATCCGAGCCAGGAAGGGACGGACCCCCAAGCCCTTCGACGTACAGGAGGCGCCGGAAGAGGGAGGCATCTCCACCAGGGAGGAGGACGGTTCTTGGGTGATCTGACCTCCCCATTGAGCTGTCGCAGCGTGTCCTATCTCGGCCCCCCGGGCACCTTCACCGAGGAGGCGCTCATGGGCTGGCACGGGCTGGCCTACGAGCACGCCATCCCTTTCCCTACCGTTGAGGAGGCCATCCTCGCGGTGGAGGACGGCGCGACCGAAAAGGCGGTGGTCCCCATCGAGAACTCCATCGAGGGCTCCGTCAACGCCACCCTGGACGCCCTGGCCTTCGAGGCGGGGGTGTTCATCCAGGGGGAGAAGGTGTACGGAGTGCGTCATTTTCTCCTGGCCCGCGAGGGGGTAGGCATGGAGGAGATAAGGCGCGTGGTCTCCCACCCCCAAGCCGCGGCGCAGTGCCGCAGGCACCTGGTGGAGCTGCTCCCGGGGGTCGAGGTGGAGGCCGCCAACAGCACCTCGGAGGCGGCGCAGAGGGTGGCCGCATCGGAGCAGCCCCTAGCGGCCATCGGCAGCGGCCTGGCGGCGGAGCTGTACGGGCTCGCGGTGCTGCGCGAGGGCATGGAGGACCACTCCGAGAACCGCACCCGCTTCGTCCTGCTGGGAAAGGAGAAGATGCCGCCCTCGGGGGACGACAAGACCTCCATGGTCTGCTTCATCTACCAGGACCGGCCGGGGATGTTGCTGCAGATCCTGCAGGAGTTCGCCTTCCGCTACATCAACCTGAGCAAGATAGAGTCCCGCCCCACCAAGGAGGTGCTGGGCGAGTACTGCTTCTTCATCGACTGCGAGGGTCACGAGGAGCACGAGGTGGTTGCCTCGGCGCTGAAATGCCTGGACTGCAAGCTGCCCCGCGTGAAACACCTGGGGTCATATCCCGCCTATCGCGAGGAGGCACGCGATGCTTGAACTGAGGTTCGTGCGCGACAACGTCGAGGTGGTGCGCAAGGCCGCGCAGGACCGCGGGCTGGAAGTGCCCCTGGACGACCTCCTGGAGCTGGACGGCAGGCGGCGCTCCCTCCTCACTGACCTCGAGGAGAAGCGCGCCCGCCACAAGCGTGGCAACAAGGAGATAGGGCAGCGCGTGCGCGCCGGCGAGGACGCCGCCGCCCTGCGGGAGGAGATGGGCGCCCTCAGCGAGGAGATCAAGTCGCTGGAGGGAGACGTCTCCGAACTGGACGCCCGCATGCGCGACATCCTCATCCGCATCCCCAACGTGCCGCACGAAAGCGTGCCGGTGGGGATGGACGAGAGCTTCAACCAGGAGGTGCGCCGCTGGGGTGAGCCCCGCGGCTTCGATTTCGAGCCGCGCCCGCACTGGGAGGTGGGCGAGGGCCTGGACATCCTGGACTTCCAGCGCGGGGTGAAGATCGCCGAGTCGCGCTTCACCCTGCTCAAGGGCAAGGGTGCCCTGCTTGAGCGGGCGCTCGTCAACTTCATGCTCGACCTGCACACAAGCGAGCACGGTTACACCGAGGTCTTCCCGCCCATCCTGGTCAACGAGGACAGCATGTTCTCCACCGGCCAGCTGCCCAAGCTGGAGGGGGAGATGTACCGCTGCCGCGACGACGTCCTCTACCTCATCCCAACCGCCGAGGTGCCGGTTACCAACATCTACCGCGGCGAGACCCTGGCCGAGGAAGACCTCCCCATATACTACTGCGCCTACACCCCGTGCTTCCGCCGCGAGGCCGGCTCATACGGGCGCGACGTGCGCGGCCTCATCCGCCAGCACCAGTTCAACAAGGTGGAGATGGTGAAATTCGTGCACCCCGGCTCCTCCTTCGACGAGCTGGAAAAACTTACCGGCAACGCCGAGGAGGTGCTGCGCCGCCTGGGCCTTCCCTACCGCGTGGTCATCCTCTCCACCGGCGACCTCTCCTTCGCCGCCTCCAAGTGCTACGACCTGGAGGTGTGGCTGCCCTCCGGCGCCGAGTACAAGGAGATCTCCTCCTGCTCCAACTTCACCGACTTCCAGGCCCGCCGCGCGGAGATCCGCTTCAAACCCAGCGGGGGCGGCAAATCTCGCCTGGTGCACACCCTGAACGGCTCCGGTGTGGCCATCGGCAGGACGGTGGCCGCCATCCTCGAGAACTACCAGCGCGAGGACGGCAGCGTGGAGGTCCCCGAGGCCCTGCGCCCCTACATGCGGGGCATGGAGGCCATCACCGTATCCTGACCTGCCCGTACAGGCGTTCCCGTTGGGGGGTCTCGCACCCCTAAGTGGCCGAGGCTGCGGCCCCGGCAGTACACTTTTCTCGCCCGCAGGGACTGGATAAACTCCCTGGGTTTCTGGATGGGGCGCAAGGGCCTGATGTAGAGCCCGATTTACTACACCGCAACCCCCGATTAGAATTAGACCCGGAGGGGTGGCAGAGCGGACGATTGCGATGGTCTTGAAAACCATTGGCCGGCAACGGCTCGCGGGTTCGAATCCCGCCCCCTCCGCCACCTATAGCCAAATGAAAGATCGCCTGTCGTTTCAACGATCCCGTTTGCGGGGAGAGCAGAAAGCCTTCTCGAAGCGCCAGAAATCGCTCGGTCGGAGGATGCGTATATCCTTGTATTCCTCCAGTACAAGCAGGTCTTCGTCGCTCGTAATAAGGCAATCGACACGAGCTGCCAAGGCTCCCGAGAGGATGAAATCATCGTCAGGATCCCTGCAGATCAGCTCGTCCAGTGGTTCGGCTTCGGTCAGCTCGAGGTTGCTCGAAAGGAATCCGCATATCTCATCAACCAGATCCGGGGAGAAGCGGAACCTGGACGAGAGAACTTTCCCGGCCTCAACCAGAACGAATTGCGCGGTAAAGACCCGACAGGACGAGAGGCAGTATTCAAATACCTCGCTTGATGCGCCGTGGGCGATAAATGCGGAGATGAGGACGTTGGTGTCGAAGAAGACCTTCAAGACACTTCCTTGAACACGTCCTCGTCGGTAAAGATACCTCTCGCTTCAGCCTCTGCCAGCGCCTTTGCGCGTATGCTCTTGAAGTCCTGCAGGGAGAAGTACTGGCGAAGGGCCTCCCGGACTATATCGCTCCGGTTGACATGCCCGCGTTTCGTTGCCTGGTCGAGCTTCTTCTTCAAGCTGGCCGGAAGGCTTATGGTAACGGACTCCCTCATGCGGATCACCTCTGAATCGATTGTATTACAATCTAACACAGTTGACAAGGCCGCAGCGTTTATTCATTCCAACCATATCAATGCGACTTCGGTGCCCACCCCCGCACTTCTGAACTCGGGGTCGCCGGTGACGAGAGCGGCATCCTTGATTTGAGCGAGTGCTGCCGCGAAACAATCAGCGTATGCGATAGGATATTGCGCCTTGAGGTGAGCGGCGGCGAGAGCCAGGCGCCTGTCTACATCGCCTATGGATATGGGAAGCTCGTCGATACGCGCCAGTGTCTCTTGTGCCTTCGAAAGGCCTCTCCCCCTTTCCACTATATATGCGATCTCCCCCAGGTTAACGACGCAAAGGAAGAGTTCGCACCCGCCTTCCGTTGCTCGTTCCAGTAAACCCTTGACAAGGTCCCCTCCACTCTCGCCCTCGAAGTAGGCAATGAGGGCGAAGCTGTCGAGAACGTATCGTTTATGCTCGAGCCTTGCCAAGGCCTACCTCCCCCTTGCGGCATCCTCTTGCCTTGACTTCTGAAGTGCCGCCAGGAGAGAGGTGTCGCCCTTCAACATACCGGCGGATTCTTTGACCGCATTCTTTGCCGAAGGCACCACGGCGATAGTCCCTCCGTATTCTACGAAATGAACCTTGTCGCCCTTCTTTAAGCCGAAACGCTCTCTGAGTTCTTTGGGAATCACCACCAATCCCTTTGCTGAAATAGTCGAGGTGTTCAACGGAGCCCTCCTTTTATGCCTGCTGCCAGTATATACTCATATAATATAAATATATACCATAATAATATTGGTAGGTAAATACTACTAGAAAGTAGTGACAGGGGTACATGGCAATACTCTCTAAAAACCATTGGCTGGCAACGGCCCGCGGGTTCGAATCCCGCCCCCTCCGCCACTTTAACCGTTACAACAATATCTTTGAACGCGATGTGTGCTTGAAGATGTACTTATTGCGAGCATATAGAATAGGCTATGCCTTGGAATATTCCGCTCAATCGTCATCAGAGCTCGTCGACGCCTCCGGAACACCGATGCCCAGGTCGGTCTTCTCCTCGATGCCGACTAACCTGACGATGAAATCGAGGCATGCTTCCCACCACTCCTCACTGGACAGTATGTCATTTCCCTTGAGGACATCAAGGTAACCCCAGGTTGCCGCCAGTAAAAAAGCAGCAGTCGCCTCGGGGTGGAGGACGTGCATCAACCCCTCATCGACGCCCTGTTTGATGATGTCGGTCACGAGCGGCGCATAGAGATCGAGCGCGATACCACCAACGCGGTCTCGCAAGTGGCGCAGGCGCCGCGCCGCCAGCTCGTCGGTCCACCTCTCAGCCGTCTCCAGGGTCATGAGGTAGGCCATGGTCTGTTGGAAAAATTGGCCCCATACAAGGTGCCCAGACTCGTGGAATTCGTTGAAGAACTGCCCAAATCCCCGGTAGGAAAGGTCCTCCGGCGCGAGCTGCGTGACATGGAACTGGGCAAGCCTGCATAGCTACGCCGATACCCCTTTCCCCCTAAGGAGCTGGTCTTCTTGTTTCGACAAGTTTTCGGGGCCAACAGTATGTTTTCCGGGACCAGCCGTTACAACGTAACAGGAGCGGGTACCGGGGGGTCATCCACGGCTGCCACTACTTCTACCCGCGCATGATCGCGCAGGGCAGCGGTGGTGAAGGCTGTGGAGAGGAACAAGGGCTTGGTGCCCGTCTGCCCAGAAACCTACGTCGGAGACTGGTTGCATCGTCTGAGCCGCACACTCAACGACACCTGCATGAAGATGTTGGCAAAGCTGATGCTGAAGTGGATATGATAAGGGCATGACGGATTATGCTTGAAAACCATTGGCAGGAGGCGGCTCGCGGGTTCGAATCCCGCCCCCTCCACCAGATCTACCATCGCGGCGACCTTCCCTCTTCGCCTTGCGGTGCGGGGGCTTTCCAGAAAAGGAGGTAGGATATGGATAAGCGGGGGCACAGCGGTTATTTCCCCTTTAGAGAAGTTTTCCCGGGCGCAGGGCGCAGGGGGCGGGCCATCTGCTTCAGTTGCTTTGCCATTTCGCTCCTCCTCGCCCTCCTCCCCGCTCTGCCCGCCACGGCGGAGGAGCGAGGAGGAGGCTACACGGGGGGAGCTGCGGAGGGCGACGCGGGAAGCGCGGCCGTCGCCTGGGGCAGGAACCACCAAGGCCAGTGCAACGTCCCCTTTTCCAACTACGGCTTCACCGCCGTGGCAGCGGGAGCGTTCCATAACCTTGCCCTGCGGTCTGACGGCTCCATAGCCGCCTGGGGCGTGAACTCTTACGGCCAGCTCAACATTCCCGCCCCCAACTCCGGCTTCACCGCCATGGCAGCGGGAGCGCACCACAACCTTGCACTGCGCTGCGATGCCTCCATAGACGCCTGGGGGTATAATGACTCCGGCCAATGCGACGTTCCCGCCCCTAACTCCGGCTTCACCGCCGTGGCCGGGGGATGGTCCCACAGCATGGCCCTGCGCTCCGACGGCTCCATAGCCGCCTGGGGCGATAACTACAACGGCCAGTGCGACGTCCCCGCCCCTAACTCCGGCTTCACCGCCGTGGCCGCGGGATGGTCCCACAGCCTGGCCCTGCGCTCCGACGGCTCCATAGCAGCCTGGGGGCATAACGGCTTCGGCCAGTGCGACGTCCCAGCCCCCAACTCCGGCTTCGTTGCCGTGGCCGGGGGAAGATCCCACAGCCTGGCCCTGCGCTCCGACGGCTCCATAGAGGTCTGGGGTGGGAACTGGCTCGGCCAGTGCGACGTCCCAGCCCCCAACTCCGGCTTCACCGCCGTGGCCGCGGGAGGGTACCACAGTCTTGCCTTGCGCTCCGACGGCTCTATAGAGGCCTGGGGGGATAACGAATACGGCCAGTGCGACGTCCCTTCCCTCGATTCCGACTTCACCGCCGTGGCCGGGGGAGGGTTCCACAGTCTTGCCTTGCGCCCCGCCATGCCCGCAGATACCTGGTTTTTAGCCGAGGGCGCGACCGCCGGGGGCTTCGAGACCTGGGTGCTGGTGCAGAATCCGGGCGAGGACACGGTCACCGTGGACCTTGACTTCATGACCTCCACCGGCCCGCAGCCCGGCCCGCAGGGCGTCCACATCCCCCCCTACTCCCGCGTCTCCTTCGACGCGGGCCAGTACGTCACCGACTACAACGTCTCCACCCGGGTGACCTCCACCGGGGGAGTGGTGTGCGAGCGGGCCATGTACGGAAACGGCCGCACCTGGGCCCACTGCTCCGTGGGTACCACCCGGGCAGCCTCCCAATGGTTTTTAGCCGAGGGCGCGACCGCCGGGGGCTTCGAGACCTGGGTGCTGGTGCAGAATCCGGGCGAGGACACGGTCACCGTGGACCTTGACTTCATGACCTCCACCGGCCCGCAGCCCGGCCCGC